>CAZVZJ010000038.1:0-34725 GCA_964631055.1 uncultured Marinicella sp. | reverse complement strand
CTGTAATCACTACAGTTACTGTTAGCCAAACAGGCCCTGACTTGATATTCATATGTTGTGTTGTTGGGTTGGTTGATAAAATCATAGGAGTGTATAACTCCAGCATTACTGATATTTTCCCAATCGCTGGTACCCACAACCCTACCTTGAAGCTTATACTTACTGGCTTCACTGTCATAATTAACTGGCGGCCAGGAAATGGTGTAATCTCCATTGATACTTTCAGGCGGTGTAAAATTAAATACCGGTACTTCCAGTGCAACCACTACTGCTTTTACTGGGCTGAAGTTACTGTAAATATTGCCGTTGCGTGCCCTCACTTGAAATTCATAGATACCATTGCTTTGATTGTCAAATACTTGATTTATATTTGCACCTTCATAAATGGTTTCAAACTCACCACCAGCAACCGATCTTTGTAATTCATAATCTGGATACCCGCCACCGAACCAATTGACTTGGAAGTCGCCACTGTCATTTGGACTCACTAAGTTTGAAATTTGTGGGGTTGCATATGAATTATCAGTACAGTAATTCTCACACTGAGTGTCCGTATTTTGCCAATCACCACAAACCGCTTCATTATCAACAACTGAACAGGCCCTCACTTCAAATACGGGTAAACCTTCCCCCCCTCGAGGATCATTAAGTGATATCTGTAATGGAAAGCTAATATCAGATGCATATACATCGGGCTCTCCTTGATTAACCCTGACTTCATACTTGCCCACATGCCATAACTCATGATCTTGTTTTGACCAGTTAAGCTGGTAATTCCATGTTTCAAAATCCTTAACCACGCTGAAACCATCAACCAACTGTGGTTTACAAACCCCAGCTTCTGAATAAACCACCGTATGGGCAGTTTTTATGATGTTATGGTTGAGGCTTTCTTGACCTGTTTCACATTCATCTGCAGCTTGGGCACCAAATGTTACAAGTAATAAAAAAATTAATAGTGAAGGTAAACGCATAATGAAATTTCCTTTTGTGCTAACAATTTGAAGGGATGTCTTGAAGTCAATATTTAAATTAAATTAATTTTGCAGGCCTTAAATACTAATTTCAGTTAACTTACAAGTCTCACCCAATTCTCCTTCGTAAACAATATCAACTAATGATGAAGAAATCTTAGCCGATAACAAAATTGAAAATATCTCATCAAACATTAAATGGTCATTTTGTAAAGTAAAGCCTCCATCTTCAATAATACAAATAGGACGACCTGTAGACCCGGACCCACCTTTCGTGATAACTAACACATACTCTGACTTCACAATTAACTCGAATACCGATGTTGACGATATTTCATTAGCCGAAGCAAAATTTACATACATTACAAGTATAAAAAGCATTGATAATTTTATTTTTTTCATAATTTTATTCCTAATGATAGTTGTTATTTTTTTATTAATATTGTTTCATGAACTTAAAAGACGAATTTTTGTTTCAAAATTTAAAGCATTTCAATCTATTTAAAAAATTTAGATTTTAATTCCAGTTAAGAAAACTAGTACAACTCACAATAAATATAAGTTGTTATTATTTAAATCGTAAAACAAACCAAAACCTTGTCAAAAAAATTGAAATTAATTAAAAAATTTCAATTCATTTTATGTTCGGATATAAAAAATGGTTATTCACACACATTTGATTAGCCCTATGTAGAGCCATTGTTCACAGCAGTTTTATCATTGCAATCCAATGTCCTTAAAACGCAAATCTTGGTCCTTAAATTGAAGTTATTGGTTTTTTTATTAATTCTTTACGCCAAGGTATCCGTTTATGAAACAACTCTAAAAAGGAAGTTGCGAATGTTTATTGTTATAAAGAATGAAACACGTGACTGTTCAAATTAACCAATTAAGTTATTAACATCATTTATGACATTTTTCCATTGATTAAACTGATTCTGCCTGAATAGCTTGATGGTCGGATACCATTCACTTCGCTCTCCTTCAAGATGCCAACGCCAATCCGAATTCTGACACAACAGCACCCACGTTTCTTTACCCAACGCCGCAGCTAAATGTACAATCGCAGTATCCACTGAGATCACCAAATCCAACTGATCTACCAAAGCAGCCGTTCTTGCATAGCCAGGTAATTCTGGCTCTAAATCAATCACATTATGCTTTTTCAACAACTCCCTTTCTTCTGTAGTTATGGGCATTTGCAAGGAGTAAAACTGCGTATCTTTGAGACCATCAGTTAATTTCAGAAGCTCCTCAAGTTTTATTGAGCGATTTTGGTTATTGATATGTGTGGGTGAACCGGTCCATGACAGGCCAATTTTACGTTTGCCTTGCAGCTCACTGACCACCACTTGCTTAGGAATATTCACATAACGCTTTGGTGCTGGTAAATTATCTAAAGTGATGTCCAAATACCTCGGTAAACTCATCAATGGACAGTACACGTCAAACAGGTCTTTGCTTAATGCACCTGGTATTCTGCTTTGGCTGACACCCTCTACTTCAGCAACCAAAGGCGCTAAATTTTCTGGGCCAAAATAAATCACTTCTTTACAGCGATCAGCCAATAAAGTCAGGAATCGCCAAAACATGATGTGATCGCCATTGCCTTGTTCTGAATGCACTAAAATCACCTTGTCACTGATGTCTTCACCTTCCCATTGAGGTTTATCACACTTAAATGGCACGAACTGCGGTGTCTGCCAGCGCCAGTCATAATCTTTCCAACCTGCTTCGTAATCGCGCTGCTTCAATAACAACATACCACGGTTAAAATGTGCTTGGGCAAACTGTTGGTCGGTGGCTATGGATTTTTCAAACCACTGCTTGGCTTGGTCATGGTCAATTTTTTCTAAATAGGCACAACCCAGCGAATTCATGGCTTCCGCATTATCAGGACTGTTTTTGAGTACTTTCAAAAGTTGTTCAATGGCTTTATCCCAACGCTTTGAGTCGACCAAACAAACACCGTATTGATGATTAGCAACTTGATGATCAGGAAAATGCTTCAGTAATTCTTCGTATTGTTTAAGCGCATCATCTAACTCACCATTCACATGAGCGCGTGATGCCACTTCCAAAGGCCCTTGCACCGGATCAGCTGGTGCCAGGTTTCTCAGCACAAAATCAGGCAGCTCATAGGAACTGGGTAAGAAAGGACTTTGCATATCCAAAATAGCGGCAAACTGATGGGGCAATACTTTAACCTCAAAAACTTCTTGCACATTACCGGTAAAGACCAAAAATGCCACAATCTGCCCATTAGAAGTATCTACCACCCATACGCCACTTTGTCGTTCCTCTACCCGCTTGGTCAAAGGTAATCCAGCAAAAGTAGAACTTTCCCTGATTTGTGATAAACCGATGATGGCATAGCGGTCTATAAAATCCAAACCGCGAGCGAACCCCGGTAATTCTGCCACCACTTCTGGCGCCTTGCCTAGCTCCATTTTCATCAACTGACCTGAACCTGATGATAAAAACCACAACGCATTTTTGTACCAGCGTGGTGAATGCGGCATGCACAAACCATCAACCATCACTTCATTGGTGGTGATGTCCATGATTTGACCACCAGATATTTTATTTTTTCGCCAGCCACCCGGCTCATCGTATGCACCCAACATACTGACATAGCGTGGTACACCATCACGAAAACCCAGCCCATTCAAGTGACAGCGATCTGTTAAATCGTATTCAGTGATGAAAGGTGGGCGCCATTCCGGTTTAAAACTGTGGTCACTGTCTAAGGTACACAAACATGACATTTTGGTATTGATAAACCACAATTTATCGAATTTATCATAGCCCATTTCATGGATATCAATTTGACCAGTGACATGTTGTTTACGTGGGATATAACAAGCATCCACTTGGTCACCCTGTCCAACTTTGGGTCCTACCGCTGCTAAGTTTCGGAATGTGGTTACAGAAGCCGCACCACCAATGCTGATTTCATTACTTCGTTTAGCAATGCCCATCGGCCGATCAAAAGCCATGAAGTGCGTATTGATACCCTGACCTTGTGGCCTGAGCATCACCACTTGACCTGCTTGGTAAGTGGTCACCAAAATATTACATTTACCTAAAGTAAGCAATTCACGAAATGAGTCTGTGGATTGGCTGGAAAAAGTTTCGGTCATTAGTCAAAGCTCGAATTGATATAATGTAAAGTATTATGCCACCATCAATAATATTTAGTAAGAGCTTGAAAACTCTTAATAACTACTTTTTAGCTTTGAATGGGTGCAATAGTTGCGCCAAAAATGTTCTGGGTATCCTAGGTACGGTTCCATAATGAGATGGCCACAGTTTTTTCGGCATGTGATAAGTTCTGAATATCACATCGAACAAAATCAAGTGAACTGAATAATTGGTATCAATCGCTGGTTTCTGTGAAGAATGGTGCCAATGGTGGAACTGTGGTGTCACGAATATATATTTTAAGAATCCCGTGGGTAAATTCACATTGGCATGTACATAAACCGCTTGAAAGGCCGCAAAGGCCACATAAATATCCAAAGCCGTTTTATCTGCTCCAATCAAATACAAGGGAATGATGGCCATGATGCGATCAGAAAAAGTCTGCACCACATGATTCCTTGAACTGGCCAACCAATCCATGTATTCAACCGAATGATGGACTGCATGAAAAGGCCATAAACCGGGCACTTCATGATAAGCCCGATGTGACCAATACAAAACAAAATCAGCAGTCACCATCAAGATAATGACTTGAGCCCATATGGGTAAAGACAGCACAAAAGATTGTAATTCACTGCTCACTGCCCATGAAAATACCGAGTTAAAAAAGTAATTGGCTGTTAACAGTAAAACTGTAATCAATAAATGATTGAAAATAAAGTACCACAAATCTAAACGCCACTCTGGCCGAGTTATGATTTGTTCTTTGTATTTAGGAAATACTTTTTCAATAAAGATAAACAGTATGGCCGATGCGATGAATGCCAATATCAACCAATCTACACCCAATGACACAACACTTGGTTCTACAGGCCCCGTTGGAACATGATAACCACCTAATGCAAAACCCAAAACTGTAAACAAGATACCAACCGAACCCATTCTTTTGCGTTTATTAAGGATAAAAGTCAGTAAGCCAAAAGCCAAGGATGCCCACATAGTGACCATCAAAATGGTTTGTAATGATGCGGCATCATAAACCGCGCGTAAATCAGTGGTGGTTAAGTAACTGGGGAACTGATAACACAAAACGGCCAAAAAACTCAATATGCCCAAAAACATAGAGATGTAACCGCTGATCCTACCCTCACCAACACGAAAAGCCTTTTCTGACAGATCCGGTGTAACCCGTTCTTTGTATTGATAATCCTTACTGCTGAAGCGCATGTTGATAACCCACAGTTAATAATGTCAATTAATTGTAATCAATAATGACTCATTAACCAATTCTATTCATGTGCTAATTACATTAATAGACTTTGGTACTGGTATTCAATACTTTTTATAATTACTCAAATTCGTTACCTTTTCTGATGGCATTCGTTAACAACAATGTTTTGAATTTAGTTAAATAGATCATGAAAAATTTTAAAGTCATTTTGATGGCTGTGATTACATGCACTGTTTTCACAAGTTACGCCCAAAATTTGCCCAGCCTTTTGCTCGATAAAAACATCAATGCCACCTTCTCCATTGTTGCCTATGATGAAAAAACCAAAGAATGGGGCATCGCTGTTGCCACAGATAATATTTATGTCGGTAATTCAACAATATATATCCAACCAGGAATTGGGGCCTTCTCAGTAATTGCTGAAACAGAACCCAATTATGGCGTTAAAGGACTGGCCATGCTTGAAGCAGGAAGATCCATAGAACAGTCCATAATTGAGATTAAAAACCAAGATAACAACTCAAATTATCGACAAGTTTCAGGTATAGATGCAAAAGGCGAAGTGTTTGCATTCACTGGCCAGTCTTTAAAGTATTGGCAAGGACATGCTGGAAAAGTTCTGGGTGAAAATCATGTTGTAATTGGCAATCAATTATCACCCCAAGTACTCACCCAAATGTCCCAAACATTCATAGATGCCACAGGAACTTTAGCACAACGATTACTGGCAAGCTTGTTAGCCGGCCAACAAGTCGGAGGGCAAATCTCTGGCAAACAATCTGCTGCTATCGTAGTTAAGGGGTTAAACAATGAATGGTATAACCAGATAGACCTTCGGGTTGATCATTCAAAAACACCATTCTTAGATTTACAAAGGTTAATGAATTACCACTATGGAAGAATCCAATTGAGCCAATCTTTGTATGCTCATCGACAAGGCAACGCGAAAATTGCCAAACACAAGCTTTCCAAAGCTGAAATTATGTTAGATGGGTGGACTGGGATATATTCAAGAATTGCTGTTGCCCATGTTCTCATTCATGATGACGAAACTGCTGCCATCCCTTGGATTAATAAAGGGCTCAAGGAAAATGAAAATTGGCATGTCAACCTGCCCGCATTTTTCTTTCTCAAGAATCAAGCTGAATTAAAATCATTGATTAATCCCGAAACATTTACAGTCAAAGATTGGGAAAGCGCGATACAAATGCTCAGCCAGCTTGGCAGAGAAGTTGATGTGATAAACATAGCTCATGAACTCAAAAAAAATCACATTGAATCAAGCCACTTAAGTTTCTTGATAGGCAGAAGCCATTTCTATGAAAAAGAAATCAAACAGGCTACTTCTTATTTAAAAAGCGCTCTAGAACTAGACCCTAAAAACATTGAAGCACGCAAGTTAATAACCCAAATCAACGCACGTAATTGACATAAAAACAGGCACAGTTAAAGCTCATAAAAAAATCATGACATTGGCTGGGTTTTTATGAGCTTAAGAGTTAAAGAATCAAAGCTTGACCACTTTCTGATGAATTGTACCAAAAACATTGTGACCAGACTTATCTGTAACCTCGATCTTAACCACATCTCCGAAACTCATAAATGATGTTGATGGCTTACCATGTTCAATCACTTCCAAAACTCTTTTTTCTGCCAAACAAGTAGAACCTTTGGCCATATCATGATTGGCAATGGTACCAGACCCAATAAGGGTACCAGCACACAAGGGTCTGGTTTTCGCTGCATGAGCAATGAGTTCAGCAAAATCAAACTGCATATCTACACCACACTCTGGTTCACCAAACCATTCACCATTCAACCAAGTTCGCATCGGCAAATGGATTTTGTTATTCTGCCATGCCTCACCCAACTCATCAGGCGTCACAAAAAATGGCGATAAAGCTGTGCGTGGTTTTGACTGTAAAAACCCAAAGCCTTTGGCCAATTCAGCGGGGATTAAATTACGCAATGACACATCATTCAAAATACAAATTAATTGGATATACTGACCTGCATCCTCAGCTGATACGTGCATAGGCACATCAGAAGTGATCACAGCTGCTTCTGCTTCAAAATCTATGCCGTATGCTTCACTGACTACTTCTATGTCTTGGTTATGGGTTAGAAAACCATCACTGGTGCCTTGATACATCAAAGGGTCTTCCAAAAAACTCGGCGGCATATCTGCACCACGCGCGCGTCTGACTCGTTCTACATGTGCTAAATAAGCACTGCCATCTAAAAACTGTAACCCCCTTGGTAACGGCGCCAAGACTTCTTCCATATCAAGCTCAAAAGCATCATGTAAGCCTTCATCATTTAAATGTTGATACACAGTATTCAACTGTGGCGCAACGCTATCCCAGTCATCCAATGCTTGTTGCATGGTCATGGCTATTTGTGGCACTTTAACTGCTCGAGTTCCTGCTCGGTTGACAACGACCAATTGGCCATCACGGGTTTGGTTATTTATACTGGTTAATTTCATTGTTGTCTCTTATTTAAATTATATTTCTAATTTCATTAAATTAGATTATCTCTCGTATCAACTGGGGCTGACACGCATAATACGGTCGCTTTAAAATTTCTATCACCTAAAACATTTTGACAAGCTCAATGACCTGAGTATCCAGTGGTTGAGCTAGTCGAAACCTATTTCAGACTTTATTTTTACTAACATTTCTAAAAAACCTCAGTCGCTCAATTTTTATGTAGCGTGAATGTCTTAAATTCATGTATCACAACAAACCGATGTTTATTTGTATTCTTGCCAGGAATTCACATAATCTGGCCACTCCACTTGTTCTGCGGCATCACATACTTCTAATGGGTCACGCGCATCAATCATCACAGCCACTTCTTCAGTCATGGTGTTTTTCTGCGAGAAGGCATGCTTCATTGCTTTGGGATGTGGACCATGAGTGAAACCTGTTGGGTGTAAGGTAATCATACCGGGATGAATGTTATCTCTGGAGAAAAAATTACCAGAATGATAAAACAGCACTTCATCATAGTCATCATTGTTGTGATAAAAAGGTACTTTCAGAGACTCAGGATTGGTCTCAAATAATCGAGGTACAAAAGTACACACCACAAAGCGATTACCTAAAAAAGTGGAATGCGCTGAAGGCGGCACATGAAAACGGTGACTCATGACCGGCGAAATGTCACGCCAGTTCAATACCACAGGCATCAAATCACCTTGCCATCCAATCGCATCTAATGGATTGAATGGATAATTAATAGTTGATAACTTTTGCAGCCTCTTAACTTGTACAGTCCAGTCATCATCACTGTATTGCTTTTGGAAGGTATCATTGATTTCTGGCGTGCGATATACCGCCGCATCTACGATCGCATTGGGCCCCAACAAACCTTTATCAGGTAATTGATAATGACCGTTACTTGATTCAATCATCAGTATTTCGCAAGGATTATTGGTTTCTAAACGCCACATCGTACCTTTGGGCAACATTAAATAATCCCCTTCTTTGATCACCAAATGACCAAAGTCACAATACAAATCAGCTGTGCCCTGATGGAAGAACAGCAAGTCATCACCATCGGCATTCCTGACCAACTGTTTCATTGAGCTGTCCAACGTCCACATACGAATTTTTACACTGTTATTCTTTAAAAGAACATGCGCATCCCAAGGTGTTTCTTGATTTGAACCAAATAAATTAGTATCAAACGCACGCGGACGGTTATCACCTTGAAAATCTGTCCAGCCAGTGTGCTTATTTTGGTGATAAAAGTGTGTGACTGGACCAAAGAATCCTTCTTTACCCATTTCACGTTCATAACTGTCTTTGGGGAAACCAATGTGTGCTTGCTTGGCAACCTTGCCTTGTTTCTTATAAAAATTAAACCACTTACCGTTCATAAATCACCTCCGTTTTATTATAAATACCCACGGCGTTGTTGTTCTAATTCAATCGAATCGAATAAGGCCTGAAAGTTACCTTCGCCAAAACCTTCGTTGCCTTTTCGCTGTATGATTTCAAAGAAAATCGGACCAATAGCCGTGTTGGTAAAAATTTGTAATAAAATTTGTTTTTGAGTGGCTTCATCAGCATCGATTAAAATATGATTGCGCTGCATACGCGGCACATCTTCTTCATGCTCTGGAACGCGTCGATCTATGATGCTGAAATAAGTTTCCGGTGTTTGCATAAACTCCACACCTGCGGCACGCATTGATTCAACCGACTCATAAATATTATCTGTGAACAAAGCAATGTGCTGAATGCCTTCACCTTTGTATTCGTCCAAATATTCATTGATCTGTGATTTAGGATCTTCTGATTCATTGAGCGGAATCTTGACTGATCCATTAGGACTGGTCATCGCTTTAGAAACCAAACCAGTTTTCTGACCCTTGATATCGAAGTATCTGATTTCTCTGAAATCAAATAAACTCTCATAATAATTACTCCATTTTTCCATATTTCCAAAATGAAGATTGTGTGTCAGATGATCAATAAATGTCAGTCCAAACCCAGTTGGCGTTTGATTCATACCCACGATGTCGTCAAAATCTTCTTTCAACATATCCGCATAACTGGCTTTATCCAATACATACAAAGCAGCATCACCAATACCTTTAATGGCTGGAAAGTTCAAACCATTAGGCACCTCGATCTGTTCTGAACCACCTTTTAAGCTGTGGGTCAAAGCATCCTCTTTGTTGTCAAACACAATAGAAAAGCCACTGGCACATGGACCATGAGCTGATCTAAAATCAGCGGCAAAACCTGTTTCACATTCATTGACATAAAAGTCAGTCTGACCTTGTCGATACAATGTAATGGGTAACTTTTTATGTGTTTTTATGGCTGTAAAACCCATCTGGCGAAATAATTTATGCAATGGAGCGGCATCTTTAGCCGAATACTCTATAAAGCCAAAACCGTTGATGGTTGCTGACATGTTGTTGCCTCTGAAATTTTGAATTATGCATTTTATCTGCATTTAGTTTCATTTGAAACTATTATTTTTTTCTTTTCTAACAAAAATTGTTTAAACTACTTTATATGGACTTAAATCAATTTCTACCCTATCAGCTTTCAATACTGAGCTTAAAGATTTCAAACGGTATTGCTGAGCATTATCAGGACCAGTTTGGCATCAATATTTCAGAATGGCGGGTATTGGTCATTCTTTATAAAAACCCAGACATCACAGCCAAGAAAATTTCGCAACTATCACAAATGGACAAAGTACGCATCAGTCGCACATTGAAATCTTTGGAAAAAAAAGAATATTTAACCCAAAGCCAACACCCCTTAGATGCACGTGCCAAGAATTATGAATTGAATCAACGCGGACGGTATTTGATGCGAGCGGTGATTCCAGATGCATTGCGCTATGAAGAAAGTTTGTTGAGCCAATTATCTCAAAAAGAGCGAGAGCAACTTAACCACTTGATCAAAAAGTTTGAACAAATTTTAAACTAGACAATAATATTTAATTGTTATTCACTTGCTTAAAAACCACTTTTAAAGATGTTATCAACGTGATAAATAAATGCCCCACCAATAAAATCATCAAAACCTATTGAACCAACAATAATGCGATCAGCAGACATATCAATCTGCGTCCCATAAAACTTGTCTTCAATGCCATTATCATCATCGTCAACAGTGAATCCAGCTATTTTAACCCACAAGTCTGACTTTAATTCATACACCCAAGAAAGTTGGTTAGACACATCTAATACCTCACTACCTCTAGAACCTATCAACAACCGATCAGCATTTACACTGACATCAGCGCCAAATGCTTCTCCGACTTGGCCGTTGACATCAAAAAACTCTTGCCCTTGAACCCATGTTGAATCATTCAAAGTATAAATATAAGCAGCACCTGCATTATTAAACTCAAGATCTCTACCTGGAACACCAACCAGTATTTTGTCTCCAGATATGCTTACTGACAATCCAAATGCATCAAAATTTTCACCATTGTTTAAAGTCAATTTTTGTTGTTCTATCCAAGCCCCTTGATCAAGTTCAAAAACATATGCCGAGCCTGTTCTATCATCACTCTCTGCTGCACCAACCACAAATCTATCATTATCTATACTAACATCAATGCCAAAAAAGTCATCTTCAGATCCGTCGGAAGCTTGTACTTTAATAGTTTGCGACCATTCACCATTTACTAAATCAAAAACATAAACAGAGCCAGAACGACTGGCTAAATCATCGGTCCATGGCGCCCCTACTATAATTCTGTCTCCTGAAAGCGCGATCGAACGCCCAAATTGATCAAGAGCTTGTGCGTCATCTGCGGTTAACTTAGCTGTCTGTAGCCAACCTTCATCGCTTTGTTCAAAGACAAAAACAAAACCTTTTTGAGCATCGGATTTATGCGCGCCAACGATTAAACGACCAGAAGACATTGCCAAAGTTGTACCAAAACCATCCAATTCAACTTCATTATTCACCGTTAATTTTTGCGATTGAATCCAGTTACCTTCAGATAATTCATAGATATAAACTGCTCCGAACTCACCATTACCTGGAGATCCGACAGCCGCAATGTCACCATCGATGGAGACAGATTCACCAAAAACATCATCAACTTCGCGGTCATCTGCCACTAGGGGAACCGTACCAAAATCCTGATCATTCTCTCCAATAGCAACACTTTGAAGAAACAAAAAGAGCGTAATGATGAAAGAATATTTGACCATGTTGATAACTGAATTTAATAACAAAAGATCATTTTATCATGAACAAATAAAAGAATGAGTAAACATTGCAGAACCCCTCTTGGAAAGACGGTCTGTGGTGCATTTGTGACTCTAAGTCTAGCCACTGTGGAATCAAAGTACCCCTCAACACTGGGTTTAACTAAGACCTCCAGAATAACGTTGTATTATTCAATCCATGAATTTCACTTTGGCTTCGCTCAGTGAGCGGTGATTTACTCGCTGGCTGAGCGGAGCCGAAGCCTTCCCTTCAATCCTTAGCTTCCAACTCGTCCCACCTGTCATAAGCTGATTGTAACTGTTTTTCTATTTCAGCCAATTCGCTGCTGATTTTTTTAACCACTGCTTCATCTTGGCTATAGAACTCTGGGTCGCACATTTGCTCTGATAATTCAGCCATTTGAGCTTCTAACTGATCAATTTCACCTGGCAGTTTTTCCAACTCATGTTTTTCCTTGAAGCTGAGTTTGTTGTTGTTTTTAACTGGGGCTTTAACTGCTTCTTTTTCTACAACTTTAACAGATTCAGGTTTTTTAATTTCTGGCACACGTCGCTGACGTAAATAGTCCTCATAACCACCAATGTATTCATTCACATCATAAACCCCATCAACAGGGTTTTCGAACACGATGGTTTGGGTACACACGTTATCAATAAAATCTCGGTCATGACTGATTAAAATCAGGGTGCCCTTGAATTCAAATAGCAGGTCTTGAATGAGGTCTAAGGTTTCCATGTCCAAATCATTGGTGGGCTCATCCATCACGATCACATTAGCTGGGCGTGCAAACAGTCGAGCCAACAACAAACGTGAACGCTCACCACCAGACAATACACTGGCTGGTCCACGTATTTTCTCGGCGCTGAAAAGGAAGTCTTGCAGGTAAGAAATCACATGCTTGGGTTTACCATTGATTTCAACAAAATCTGTACCCAGTTCAAGGTTGTTTTCAACGGTGTCATCATCATTGATACTGGCTTTCAATTGGTCAAAATAGGCCACTTCTATGCCTGTACCTAATTTAACGGAACCAGTTTGAGGTTCTAATTCGCCCAATAACAATTGCACCAAAGTGGTTTTACCCACCCCGTTGGGGCCAATAATACCCACTTTATCGCCACGCATGATTTTTGTGGTTAGTCCTTCAACAATCGTTTGCTCTCCATATTTAAAACCTAAATTATGCGTCACGATGACTTTTTTACCGCTGGCATCAGCCACATTAATCGCGGCTTTGGTTGAGCCAGATTGGGTGCGGCGATTTTTACGCTCTTCACGTAAGGCCAATAAATCTTTAACCCGACTTTCACTGCGAGTCCTTCTGGCTTTAATCCCTTGGCGAACCCAGACCTCTTCTTGACTGAGCTTTTTATCCAGACGTTCCCATTCTTTGACCTCAGCATCTAACCTGTCTTCGCGCCTGACCAAATAGGTGTCGTAATTGCAATCGTATTGGTAAATTTTACCGCGATCTAATTCTAAGATGCCGTTTGCAATACTTTTCAAAAAGGTCCTGTCATGGGTAACAAACACCACAGCACAGTGTAATTTATTGACCATATCTTGGAGCCACAAGATACTCTCTATATCCAGGTGGTTGGTTGGCTCATCTAATAACAATACATCCGGCATTTGCACCAGAGCAGCGGCTAAGTTAATGCGTCTTCTCACGCCACCAGATAAAGATTTGATCTCATCATCAGCGTTCAGTTTAAGTTTGGTACTGACCACATCTATTTGTTGTAACAACTCCCAACCATTATTTTCATCTATAACCTGTTGGTATTCTGCCATTAAATCAGGATCCGAAGCAGTTTCATATTGCTCCAGTGCCTCACCTACTTTACCAAGAGCATGTAATAGAAATTGCCTGACTGTGGCGTTAGACTCATTAACAGCTGATTGTTTCATCATAGCCACTCGCATACCATCTTGCTTAATAACTTGGCCATCATCAATGGGAATTTCACCTGCCATGATTTTAAGTAAGGTTGACTTACCTTCGCCATTACGGCCAATTAAAGCCAGTTTTTGACCTTTTCTGATGGTGAGATTAACCGCATCTAAAATAGGGTGCGCACCAAAATCTATACTGACTTGATCAAAACTGAGTAAGGACATGATTAACATTCATTTAAAACTGCTGGTCATTGTATTCAGATTATCCGGAACCACAAGCCGCAAATAAATTAATCACAATTTTTATTGATTCTGCTGACCAAAATTGACACATTGTAATATTGTAAAAAATAATATAAATTTTCTTAACAACTAAAGTGACGGCCTTCACACTTTTGCTTATACTAAAGCTTCGTAATGATCCATTTATTGCAACACACAATTACAATAATATATTCATTCTGAGAGAAAAAGACTTTGAAAGCTGTACCTAAACTCAACTTGAACATACCAGATCACACCATACTAGATAAAATTGGCGATGGTGGTATGTCAACTGTTTATTTAGGCAGGCAAATTTCATTACAGCGAAAAGTCGCCATTAAAATATTAAAAAAACTGGTCACCGACGACAAATCTTTAGCCGAACGCTTCGTTGATGAAGCCAAGACTGTGGCTTCATTGGATCACCCACACATCATCAGTATTTACGAAGCCAAAAAATTACCTTCAGGCTTGGCTTATTTCACCATGCCTTATTTGACTCATGGCGATTTTGGCGAAATCATTTGTACTAATTCTGATCATTTAATCGAGCTTTTGTGCCAAATTTGTGACGGTCTTGCTCATGCCCATAAACATGGAGTTATTCATCGAGACCTTAAACCAGACAATATCCTTTTTGACCAGTTTGGTCGAATTAAAATTGCTGACTTTGGCATCGCCATTTCACAAAATGCAAAACGACAAACCAAAGAAACACAACTATTAGGCAGTGCTCATTATATGAGTCCTGAACAAATACAATCTAGAAATATAAGCTACCAAAGTGATATCTACAGCTTAGGGTGCATTATTTATGAAAAGTTAACTGGCGATCATGTTTTTGAAGCGGGTAATGATTTTTCGATACTGATGTCACACATCAATAAACCCATACCTGAATTACCCGATACATTAAAAGAGTGGCAAACCATTATTGATCAATGTTTAGCCAAAGATCCTAAAGATCGTTTTAAAAATGTTGAAGCATTGAAAGATGCGCTGCTGGCTATCAAATACAGTAAACAGGAGCATACAGAGCAGAGCAAATCATTACCCAAAGTCAAAAAACAAATTAAACCTTTCTATTTTGCTATTGGAGGCGGTGTTCTGATGTGTGCTTTACTGGCCGCCTTCTTTATAGATAGAAATGCGAAAAACAAGGCCGCTGATGCCAAACAGTTAGAAGCCACTCAATTACTCGCTCATAAAAATGCTGAAGCCTTAAAAGCCAAACAAGATCAGTTGGCAGCCTTGGAATTAAAAATTGCAGTGGTAGAAAAAAATGAAAATGCCGAAGAGGAGATTGTTGATTTAACAGGTAATTTAGACAATGAAGACATCAATAAAATGTCTATCGAAATGCGACTCAATGAAGCCAAAAATTTATTGCAACGTAAACGACTGACTAAACCCAAAGGTGAAAATGCCGCCGACAAATTTCAAGCTATTTTGTTGGAACAACCCAATAACAAAGCGGCTAAAGATGGCTTGAATCAAGTCGGTAATCACTATTTTGAATTGATTGACGAAAAATTATCTAATAATGAAATCGCTGATGCCGTGAAATATATCAATTCTCTCAATGATTACATCGACAATTACCAGATTGAGCGCGATCTATTTGAACCTCAAACCAGTAGAATCAAATCCATTGCCAGTGACCTGGTTACAAAAGCAGTCAACAAACGACGTAAAAATGGACTGGCTGAACAATACCTACAGATTACGTCCTTACTTTTACCTAATTATAAATCAGTCCAGGAGTTGACATCAGCCTATAACAACATTCCTCAGACTGGTTTGAAAGTATCGGATCAGTTGGGACATGAATTTATATACTTTGCGGTTGATAACAATCCTGGTATGCAAGATTTTATGTTTGGAAGCAATGAAGTAACCGTCGAACAATTTGCTCGATTTGCAGGCGATAAATTCACTGAGCAAAAGTGTCACCATTATGATAAAAAAGTATTTTTCAAAAAAACTTGGCTCAAAACACCTTTTAATCAAACCAAGCAACACCCAGTGGTTTGCATCACAGCAAAACAAGCTCAAGACTATGGTCAATGGCTCAGTAGTCAAACAGGTCAGAATTATCGATTAGCTACTGCCCAAGAGTTTCAGTACCTGAACCAACAATTACAACCAAAGGTTAATTGTCAAAATGCCAATTTAGCCGGAACTGAAGTAACCAGCGAGAAAAAAGCCACATCGAATAAATATAGTTGTAATGACAAGCAAATTTTTACTGCCCCTATTAACAGTTATGTTGCCCAGAACCAAATCAGTAATTTCAACGGGAATGTCAGCGAATGGGTAACTGGATGTCCAGGACAAGCCCATTGTGCCATTGGTAACTCATGGCGATCCGGTTATGACAGTAACAACACAAAAACACTGCCCTCAGCACCAAACGAAACCCACTCTCATGTTGGATTTCGTTTGGTTAGGGAGCTCTGAATCAGTATGAAACTGATAAAGACAATCAATTCAGATCAGGCAATCCCTTAAAAAAACGTGCATTGGCTTGAGGGCCAAAACGACTGAGATCACCATTGGCTTGGTTCTTCCAAATCACTTCTCCACTTCGATTATCAAACAACAATCCAGTTGAGTGTGCAACGCCAGTAGGTGTAGCTATGCCAATGTAAGCACCGCCTGTGGCACCAGCTGTTAAGCCAATTGACAATAAACTCACACCCATGGCTTTCATAAAAGAAACCCTGGGCATAACAGCTCTGATATGAAGAACACCTATATTTGAATCAGCGATTAATTTGGGAGATATAGCAGACTCTGATTCAGTAAATTGTAAAGCGTTCATCCTTAAATCATCATAGAACTCTTGAGTCTTTTTTGACACAGGGACGAAGGCAACACTTTGTGCATCAGCGAAGGATGACATCAACTCATATTGAAATGACTCTGTAAACTCAGATTCCAAATAAAAAGGTGGGTAAATCAACTGTTCTTGTAATTGGCCTTCTAGGTAATGCTCAAAACCATTTTCTGGATTTAAGCCCAATCCACTGCTCACCAAAGCAAAATCTATAGACCCCTTATAACCTTTATCTTGCAGAACTGATTCAATGACAGTTCTGAGTTCATTGATTTGTTCCATGTTTTTATCTGCTGGATAATCGACCAACTTTCCCACATCATCAACCACATGAAGATAATCATAAACAACGATAATATGATCAAACTTTGTCTCGGTAGTTTGTGGATTAAGATAACCGAATTTAGGCGCACATGCTGTCAGTAACAACAGCGAAAACAAAACAGTGAGTTTATGGATAGTCATATGGAGTCCTTCCCGAAAAAAATGTTATGGTATCACATAAATTCTAAGCCGCAGAAACTTTTATGCTGACTGGTCTGTGGCAAATAAGTTTAAATTAGGCTGCATATTTAAATAGTCATGAGCCCATAATTTTTGCATCATTCCTGCATCTATATTGCCACCAGACAAAATCACCATAATGCGTTGTGGCTTTTGCTTGTTAGATTGGCGTAACCATTGACATACGGCATCCATGGTCATGGCACAAGTGGGCTCTACATGAATCTTTAATAAGTGTTGCAGCCATTGCGTCCAATAAGCCATGGGCTCTTCTTCAACAGCAAAAAAGCCATCTATATTTTGAATATGCTCAAATGTCTTTGCTCCGATTGATAGTGTCATGGCACCATCTGCCAACGTTTTGGGTGCATCATCTAAAACTTGAATTTTCCCAGACAGATAGGACCTCATGGCATCGTCAGCAGCCAATGGTTCGGCTGCAATGACTTTGGCTTCTGGTTGTAAATATCGTGCAGCAATTAATGTCCCAGAAATCAAACCACCTCCACCACAAGGTGTGAAAATGGCATCCACAGGCTCTTTAACTTGCTGCAAAGCCTCATAGGCGGCAGTGCCTTGTCCTGCAATCACCGTGTAATCATTGAATGGTGAAATGCAAAACACGCCCTCTTCATTGGCAGCTTCTTCTACAGCAGCATCCACTTCTTGTCTGGAATCTAATAAAACAACTTCTGCACCATAGGATCGTGTTGCTTGAGCTTTGACCTTAGAAGCAAAAGCAGGCATGTAAATGGTGGCAGGCACACCAAATTGTTTGGCGGCCCATGCCACTGCTTGGGCATGATTTCCAGATGAATTAGCCACCACGCGTTTGATTTCATTGTGCTGCTCTTGCAGTAGTTGAACCGCATTACAGCCGCCTCTGGCTTTAAATGCACCAATTTTTTGTAGGCATTCAACTTTGAAATATATTTCATGACCTAACCATTGGTTCAATAAATCTGAGCTGAATATGGGTGTTTCGTTGATATACGGTTTAATTCGCTCGTGAGCATTTTGAATATCACTTATTTTTATCATCATATGCTTTATCATTTACCCCAATTTATGAAAGTTTTTCAAACACTAAAAACTGATTATGAGCAGGCATCTGAATGTCTTCAACCAACTCAAAGCCATAGGTATTTAATGTGTCATCAATTAACTCAAAATCACGAATGCCACTGAGTGGGTCTTGCTCTTTTAACCACACATCAAATTCCGCATTGGATTCTGATGTAAAATCACCTTGATACTTAAATGGTCCATAAAATAAGACCCGGTTTCCAAGCAGTAGGTGTTGACCTAAATCTTGGATCATTTGTTTGACCAAAGTTTCACTGATGATGTGAATTGTATTGGCACTGAAAACCAGGTCAATATTTTTTACTGGCCATTTACTCCGCCCAATTTCATATTCAACTGGCGGCCTTACATTGTCTAATTTCTTTTCTTCAAGCCACATACGAATGCCTGTATGATTGTTTTTGACATCACTGGTTTGCCAAATGATGTCAGGCAATTTTTCACCTATATAAACAGCATGCTGACCCGTGCCTGAACCAATTTCCAATATATTTTTATCGGTTGGGCGTAATACTCGCTGTAACACCTCTAAAATAATGGCTTGGTTGCGCTCACAAGCAGGCGCAAAAGGTTTTTCTGTTTCACTCATGACATTCTTATCAACCAAAAGTCTACTGTAACATTTTACCCAATAAATTATCTTTTTCTTTGCGATTTAAGCAGCCAAGCTGACAGTAAAGTAATGATCAATCCAACTGGGAATATTTCTGCCAAAGTAATCAAGGCGCGAAAATGGAACTTGGCATATGAAACTGCAAAGTCATTCATTTCTTGACTGGTTTGAGCCAACTCCACCTCTGTAGCACCCTTTGTTTTTAAATCAGCCAAATAGTTAGCTTGGTATTTTTCAATAAAGTCTTCACCACCGTTATGGTAATAAACTTCCCAAGAAATTACATAAGCCAATGAAGCAATCATGCTTACCAACAAACCCACTTTAAAAGCCTGGCCAAAATAAATGATTCCTCCCAAGTTTTTATCGCGGTGTTGTTTGATCGCGACAAATATAAACGAGAAACCAACCACCATCACCAAATAACCTAACCAAGGTGACTGACTATGTGCAGCATCTCCTCCGGCTGTCCATAACAATACAGTTGAAACCCCTGCGATGATTGCAGCCGCCAATAAACCATTCACTAAAACTACTCTTAACATACTTTACAACCTATTTTGATTGACCTAAATACTAAGCAATTAAATGCAGAATATCATCACCCTATCAGGTGATTTATGCATTATTCTACGATATTGAGTTCTTTTAACTTATTGATGGCGTTGATTCGACTGCTGACAGACAATTTAGCATAACTATTCTTCAGGTGTGTTTTAATTGTATTGATGGAAACAAATAGTTCATTTGCAATGGCTTGGTTACTTAATCCAGCAGCGACTTTTTCCAATACCTGTAATTCTTTGGGAGACAAACCCAACTGTTTAATCGCAACCAGATTTTTATCTTTTGATTCAGTATGTTGTTTCTTTGTTATCAGCTGATAGGAAAGCCATACACCCAAAGCCATAAAAAACAACGCAATCATTAATATATAGATTTGTTGACTGATTTCTTTGACCAACCATTTATATTCAAGGGTTTTTAATACAACAACAAATGCTGCTAGTAATAAACCATAAATGATGGCGGTTTTTTTCATCAAGTTCAGCTGTAATTAAAATATAAATAACACCACATAGTTTTCAGAATTAAGCTTCAGCCAACTGTGCCTCAATTTCTCTCAACTCAGCTAGATGTTTATGTTCACTGTCGGCATTCACCCATGTGATTTTCAATTGCGCAATCACTTCTTTAGCTTCAGGTAACTTATTTAACCCCTGAAGAATTCTGGCTTGCAATATTTGAGCCGCTCCATTTAATGGGTCTCGCTTTAATACAGATTCAAGTGTCTTCATGGCCTCATTAAATTGTTCCATATCGAATAATGTCTCAGCTTTATGTAACATCAAATCATCAAGTACTTGTAAGGAGTTGAGTGTTAGAAATGATTGCCTGGATTCTTTGATGGCTCGATTATGTAAAGAAATTGCCAAGTCAAAGTCGCCCTTGTTTCGAGCCAAAACTGCTTTGCCATCTAGGATAAACTGATCATAAATATCTGTTTCAAAATCGTTTTCAACAAAAGATTCAAACTGATCGAGGGTTTCTGCTAATTTTGCATCGTTTTCTGTCAATTCGTAAATGGTTTTATCTAACATCAATAAGATTTGATCAAAAGGTGGTTTTGTTTCTGCTTTCATTTCTTTCAATAGATCCCAAGACCCATCAAAATCGCCTAAATAAGCCAAATAAGCTGTTTCTTTACTGCCATACATCAAATTCTGAGCCATTGGAGGTAAAAAGGATTGACTGACCACCTTCGCTTGTCTAACCACATCCAAGGCCTCTCTAAGCCTACCTGCTCCTGAAAGTATGACTTCTTTTTCAGTCAACACTTCAACTTTAGCTGTATCGGTATCGGCTTTATTATATAAACGATCTAATGATTGCAGGCTCAGGTCGATATCGCCCTCGAAAGCCATAATTTTGGCTAAACCCAAATCTGCACTGATGCCATTAATACTGATTAAACTGGCTTCTTCATATTTTTCCTTGGCAGCATTTAAATCACCAAACTGCATGTATGTGGCAGCCATCTCCAAAAGCGGTTTGGCTTTATCAGGATCACGCTGGGCATAGATTTGTAATGCTTCTAACGCCATTTTTTTATTATCCTTTAACCGATAGATCCTGGCTTGGTTATATAAGGCCTCTGCATCAGAATCCTGTAATTCACTGAGCTTTTTATAAACTTCTAATGCATCATCTAAACGATTACCCACTAAAATATAATTACTACCAAGGGCTTGTAATGCGTCAGCACTTTCAGGTGAGAGCTTAACCCAGTTTTCCAAGACTTTAATGGTTTTACTTTGTTCTCCATTGATGGCGTAATAATTAGCTTTAACCTTCATCACAGATTCTTGAGAAAGTTTGTATTCGAGTTGTAGAGCCGATTCTGCCGCTTTCTTAGCAGCTTCGAAATCACCTAAACCGCGATAATAATCTAACATTAAAACATAAGCTTCAGCCAATTCTTCATCTTCACTTAAAGCCGACTCTAGGAGTTTCACCCCTGTAGCAAAATCATTGTCAATCAGCACTGCATTCAATGACCCAACTACCGATTCTATGGCTGATAAGTTATTAGATATGTGTTCGGACAAAGGTCGTTCAGGAATGATGCTAGGCGTGATATTGGCCTTATCTAAGATTATTTTACCCAATTGTTCAGCCACATCATCTAATGCAAATAACCAGTCATCATATGACGATGTAATGGTAGTTACCAAAGCGCCAGTTACCACATCATACAAAGAGGCCACAAAAGTTAATTGTTCAGCTTCTCGGGTAATTTCCCCCTTGATCATCCATTGTGAATCTCTGTCTCCAGCTATGTCTAAATTCAGAGACAGCGAATCATTCACCGCTCGTTCTGAACCTTTTTTACTGATTAATCTGCGCATGACTGAAGGCGCTTCATATGGAGTTTTGATAGCGATAATGGGGTTACGCATCAAGTCTTTTGCGACCATCCACATTGAACCATAACTGAGCCAGTCTAAGGATTCATCACCAGTTTTATTGGCCCAGAAAAATCCAGTGACATTTTGACTCATACCCGATTTTGCCACCTCGTACTCAACCACCTCTCCAGTTTGTACATCAGTTAAAGCCATCATTTCTGTGGCTTCAATGACTTGAGATTCCGGCAGGTCTTCTGTTGGGCTGATAAAATTAGTCACTGCGAACCAAGCCAAAGCGATGTTAAATGGGATGAATAGTAATTGTTTTTGCGTCCATTTGTCTTTCCCTGGGCGGCCATGTCCCCAAGCCAGCAAAGCCACTAATGGTACAAAAGCAATCATGATTACAAACACATACGATGACGTTTGCACGGGCACATCAAAGCGCTCACTCATCCATTCAGACACTTCGACAGCCAACCAAACAGTGGCGATATAAACACCCAAGATTTGTGGAATTCTTCTTTCTATTAATTCAGCCAGCAGGCTCTTTTTTTCAGTCATTTGTGATTCATCAATACGCTTAGTTATGTATTATACTATGCTGACCCAATCATTGGTAAGCCCATAGTGACAGATAAAAATTTCACCACCAAAATCATAGACCTCGAAACGCGTATCGCGTTCCTCGAAGATACTGTAGACACCTTAAATAAACTGGTCTATCAACAAACCAAAGAAATTGCTGAGTACCAAGATGCCTTGAAAACCATGTCGAAACACATGAAACAAGTTCAAAGTGATATCCAAGAATTCAAACCACAAGATGAAATTCCTCCCCATTATTAGTTGAATTTTGTGTTCACTTCTTTTGGCTCAAGTTCTTACTTTTGATTAGATTGGTAAAATACCGTTGTCATTGCGAAGGAGGAACGACTGTGGCAATCCCCCAAAGTACACACTACCTTAATAAGCAGCTGGAAATAATCTAATCTCGTTCCCAGTCTTCTACTCGGTAATGCAGAGGAACAATTCAAAACAAGGTCAATAAAACCTTTATTGCTATTAGCCAAATAATCATTCCCGCAACCTAAAACAGGCGCTTTAGACATGGCGGGTGTCTATTTTTTACTCACTAAAGGCTTCGCCTCCGCTCAGCCAGCGCCATACGTTCACTGAGCGGAGCCGAAGTGCAAAGCCAAAGCATCATCAACACCAACTTTCCCGCTTACCACCATAATAACTACGTCCTAAACCATGCCTGATTAAACTCTGATGTAATCCAATGCCATCCACATAAACATAAGCCAATAAACGGTTGTACCTGTCATAGGGATCAGAGTCACTGATCACCAAAGTAATCTTCTTGGCACCTCTGAGCAAAGCAACACTATGTTGTTTGGCCTCCCTTGCCAACACCCGCTCTTGTTTACACCGGGCTTTAATTTCTGGCGTATCGACGCCTTTAACCCGAACCTTGGTTTTGTTTTTCTCACAATGATATTCGGGAATACAATTAAAGGTGATGGAATCACCATCATAAATATAAACCACATCCGAGGCTTTAAGGTTTATTTCCGTTTCAAACAAAGAGCAACTTGAAAGTAAAAGAACTAACGCAAAGACCTTACAATTGGATAACATTTTCAAAGGTGTTTTTTAAGATTCAGGTAAAACAATTGTTGGCTCCATAGATTGATGCAATACATCAATTACCTCAATCAAATCAGGTTTAATTCTGTAATAAATCGTGTGAGGTCCAACGAAATAACTGCAATAACCTGACATCAATTCATCACTGTTTCTTCCCATGTCAGGGTTTTCCACCAACGCCCTAAAAGCCAATAGAATTTCGTTGAGATAGCGGTTGGTTCTGGCTGTTCCAAATTGCTTGCTTGAATAGGTTTTAATTTGTTTGAGGCTTAATTGAGCCTCTGGTGGTAAAACAAATTTTGACATCAGTCAATAAGTTGTTTCATAAACAGCTCACCATCAAGCCCCTGACCTTGATCCAATTGGCCTGCTCCAATAGCCAGCTTCTTTCTGATTAATTCAAGCTTTATTTCTTGCTCTTCAAGTAACCTAAGCCCTGCTCTGACAGCTTCACTGGTAGAACTGTACCTGCCCTGCTTTATTTTTTCATCAACAAAGCCACTTAAATGATCACCCAAAGTCACACTGGTATTTTTATGCATACCTTAATCACCACAATTATATTAAATATTAATATATCGTTTAATTTAAGTTATTCAAGATAATCGCTGATTAAATGACAGATTTCCATTTTTTTGAAACTTAGAAATAAGTTCAATTTAATCAAATAAAGCCACCACAAATACTCCCAGCCTTTCAAACTCGTTCCCAAGCTCTTGCTTGGTAATACAGAGAAATTTCATAGCAAACTTGTTTAAATCTTATATTCCAAATTAAACTGAACGATCATATTACTTACCCCAAAGAACCTTTCTTTAACTTATCATCTCTATGAATTACCAAGCTGGAGCTTGGGAACTAGAAAAAGGATGTTTTGCTTCACTTTTTTCTCTATTATTTCGCAGGCTATTGATTCGGCCTTGTTATCATAAAAAAACAATTCAATTATTTTTGCTGAGACTATAGAATTTAAAAATTGTAAGTATTGATATAAAAAGAAGAAATAGCATCCAAGGACTTCTAACTTGTACAGGAATTGACTGAATTAAACCGGTACCAATTGTATTGCTTCCGAATATGACATAACTAATTCCAGCGGGAAAATTACCATTTGGAGAAGCAAACTCTGAACCTATAATGACGTCACCTACTCCATCCCCATTTATATCTCCAACCGAGTTTACATCTCTACCAGTTCTTTGACTATCACTTATTCCATTGATAATAATACCATTTTGACCGTCAAGATTTGATAGCTCAAATGGGTTTGCAAAATTATCTTTAGATCCAAATATAATAAAACTGCTGCCAATTAATTCGTTATTTATAAATCTTTCGTTGGTACCTATAATAATGTCATCTATACCATCTACATTTACATCGCCTGCGGAACTAACAGAATATCCAACTCCTTGAAAACGTGTTATACCATGAATGACAAAACCATTATCGCCATCTAGGTCTGAAACATTAAACTCATTAGGAAAACCTATTTTGTTGCCAAACAAAACATAACTTAGACCACTCTCATCAACTGATTCTGCAGTAGCAAGATAGGCTCCAATAATTAAATCATCAACGCCATCAGCATTTATATCGCCAGCTCCATCTACCGACCAACCAAACATCCCCCTTTCCTCATCTCCATTAATTATGAAACCGTTGTCACCATTGAGATTAGTTAACAGTAAAGGGTTTGGAAAATCATTTTTACTGCCAAAGATAATATAACTTTTTCCCACTTCTGAAAAACCATTTGATGGGGTAGCGTGCGCACCAATAATTACATCATCAATGCCATCTCCATTCACATCACCAGCTGAACTTACGGAACGACCTGATCTACTAAAATTGAGGTTGCCATGAATTGTAAAACCATTTTGGCCGTTAAGCGTTGCTAAATCTAATGGGTTAGGATAACCTGAGTCACTACCAAAGATAACATAACTAGAACCTTCTGAAAGAAAACCTGATCTAGATGCTCCAGGAGCTCCAATAAGTATATCATTTATACCATCTGCATTAAGATCACCAGCTGAACTAACTGAAATCCCTGAACTACCGAATAAATGATTACCTTGAATGATAAATCCATTCTCATTATTAAGATTTGATAAATCTAAACTGGCCGTAAAACCAGTATTATTTCCAAATACTATATAAGTTACACCAGCTTGGGTAATACCATTAGGGGAAGAAAAAGCTGAACCAATAATGATGTCATCAAGACCATCCCCGTTAATATCACTTATAGTGTTTACATCAGTTGAACCTCCTGTTGAAATGATTTTAAAACCATTGCTTCCATTAAGAGATGATGTTTCTAAGGGGTTTGGAAAACCAGCAGCATCTCCAAAGATCACAAAGGTATTTGCAATTATCATATCATCCAAACCATCTCCATTTAGATCCCCTGCTGAAGCGTTTGAATGCCCAATAGAATCAAACTGATTTGTTCCATAGATTTCAAACCCATTTATTCCATTAATGTCTATCAAATTAAATTCTGGTATAAATCCATTGTTTTGAGAATAAAGATTACCAGATATTATAAGAAGAAGTAAAAATAATATTTTAATTGGTTTCATATTAATTCCATGTATTTAGGGGTGTTTTGTTTCATTTTTGTCACTGTTCCTGTTACTTATTTTTAAGAAACCTTTTTGTCTTATTCAATAACTCTAAATTATCATCTGAAAAATTGACACGAAGCATAGAATACGTTGATTTAAAATCTTCAAAACTTGGTTCTTTTAATTCAAAATCTTTTTCACCTCTGCCAATCGCAAAGGATCGGTTTACCAAAAAATAGATTTCAGCAACATTATATGTATAAATCATATTATTCGTAGGAGCTATATGAATTAATCGATCATTTGGATTTAACCTAGAGTCAAGCACCTGTAACTTGTTCAATATTAAAGCTAAATAGTTACCTACATCTGCCGTAGCATGACGAATACAATTTTCAAAAACATTCTTATATCCATCTGGAAGAGTTGGTGGAGAAATATATTTTCCAGTAGGATCTAAATCGTCAGAACTGCGCTTGGTTTTTAAATACTCTGAACATAATTCTAGGTAATCAATTAATTTAGATAAAGATTGTGGCAAAAATGGTCGAACAGACTCAAACTCTCTTATTCGTTGTTGTTCAGAATTATATTTTGAGATGTTAAATGCAACAACACTAGATAAAAAGGCAATCATACCAACATTGAAACCTTGCCACCTGTCCCACACGTTTTGGACATGCTTCCAGTCATAGTTCCAAAAAGGATAAGCCACCATGGCAATAAAATAAACCATAATAACTAAAAACACAATTATGTTTACAGCGGTGTAACTAATGGTGAATTTTTTCATGTTTTAATTGGCCTATTTGTTTGAAACTTAACGACCAAACGTGGCGGTTTTTTGTTTCATAAATTATTTGATTTTATTGTTTGCATACCTTGGATCAAGTTTAACTGCTTCAGTTTTGCATACAGCTGACTCATCGATCAGTCCAAGCTTTAAAAGAGCATTACCTTTATTATCCCAAGCTTTCGCGTTTTGAGGGTTTAATTGAATTGATTTATTGAATGCATCAACCGATTTTTCAAAGTTATTATAGGCCATCCAATAAAACCCAGCCGAATTCCATATATCTGAATCATTTGGCTTAAATTTGATTGCTAGGTTTATAGCTTTCCTACCTTCATCAATTAAATTTAAATACATGCATACAGAACTTTTAGTGAGAAGAGCTCCTGAATCATTTGGCTTAAGTTCAAGCGCTTTCTTAATTACTATATAAGCCTTCTTATAATCGTTTAATCTAGCTAAACATATTGAGTGGTTTTGTTGCTGTATAAACTAGGGCCATCAAACAGAAGGCCCTTTCATTTCTAAATTATCTAAATATATCTTATTGGTCTAAATATTCATACCTGATAGTTGTTTTACATGATTGTGCTGATAAAGTTATTGTGGCAGGAATACTCCATGTTTTGAATGTTGCATAAACTAATGTATTGTTTTCTGCCAAAACTGGTGAACTGGTTGTAATAAAACCACAACCATTACCACCGGAGCATGAGATCAATGGGTCTTTAAAATACTTTCCATCACTAATGCCTTCTTCAGTGAGCTTAAGTGAGATTGGCAATATCGGTTGATCATCTGCATGTCTATCACAACCACTTGAACAGTGTCTATTAGCAGTTGTTGTTGATTTAGCTTCACTGGTGCAAGTCTCTATTTCTACAGGTATATAGTCTGGATAGGCTATTTGCATGTACTCAGCGTGTCTTTTTTGCATACAGGATTCGAAACTACCAAGGAATGTTTTAACAAGATCTTCAGATCCATCACCAATTACCTCACCAATTTTCTTGACTAACCCTACCCCAGCATCTAAATCTATGTTCTGTGGATCTGTAAATACATCACTTAATTCAGTTTTTAATTTACCTTTGATATTTAAGTTCCACCCGAGTGCGCTATAATTTTGTTTACGGCAAATATTGAATGATTGCTTTTGTGATTTTCGAAAATCTTTGACGGTTGGTTTAGTACCGGTTGGTTTATTAACACATGCCGATAATAAAAAAATAAAAAATGAAATTATTAAAAGTTTTAAATACATCCTCTTCCCCTAAAAAAAATTAATGACATGCACAAATGAAATAGATTTTATGTGGATGCCTGAAATAACAATCATATTGATTGTTATTGTACATTCTAGTGTGTACGTAATTTTAAATCCAGAATAGCTTTATATTTTTAAATGTAGAAATGAAAAATTTGGTTGTTGGCCTGATGCGGGTAACTTGATGTAATTATGTGAACGGTTCAGTTTCAAAATTATCCCTCGTTCCCAAGCTCCAGCTTGGTAACGCAGAGGGCGCCATAGAAAACGGGCTTAAATCCTATATTCCAAATCAAACTGAACAAAAATATTACTTACCCCAAAGAACCTTTCTTTAACTTACCGTATCTATGAATTACCTAGCTAGAGCTTGGGAACTAGAAAATGAGCGGTTTAGTATTAACAATTAAAACTGACCTCAATTCTCTGCCTTTAGACACATGTCAAATGGCTATAATCAGTTATACTGTTTGCACTTTAAAAACCATGAATCACTGATGTCAGTTGTAAAAAATATTTGCTTAACCCTGGTTGCTACTTTATCGTTGTTTTCACAAACCATGGCCACTGAAATGTACTGGCCTGAGGTGTCTTATGACGCATCGACACCAAAGCATGAGGATGTATTGGGTCACGCTGCCGGGGAAAGAATAACCAACTATGCGGATATGATGAGGTATTTTGATGCCTTAGTAAAAGCTGATCCACAACACATCAAGAAAGTCACCTATGCACACAGCTGGGAAGGGCGTAAGTTGATTTATTTGGTCATTGGCTCGGCTGAAAACATCGCCAAACTGGATGAGTTTGAGCAAAACATTCAAAAATTGGCAGACCCAAGAATCACAGATAAGAATGAAGCAAGTCGTTTGATTGATACCATGCCAGCATCGGTCTGGTTGGGTTATGGGGTGCATGGCAATGAGATCAGTAGCACCGATGCAGCGATGATGACGGCTTATCATTTATTGGCATCCAAAAATCATCCAATGACGCAAAACATCTTGGCCAACACTTTGGTCTTTATCGACCCGTTACAAAACCCTGATGGGCGAGAACGATTCACCAGCCGTTATTATGCCACTGTTGGTATGGAAGCCAGCGGTGATCGCTACAGTGCGGAACACAACGAACCGTGGCCTAATGGGCGCAGCAATCATTATTTATTTGACATGAATCGTGATTGGTTGGCGATGACTCAGCCAGAAACCCAAGGCCGCATCTTTGATATGAATCGCTATTTACCTTTGGTGGTGATTGACCTGCATGAAATGGGTGGTGATGCTTCTTATTATTTTGCCCCTGCTGCTGAGCCTTTTAACCCCTTAATGACCCAAGATCAAATCAGCAACATGAATTTAATCGGCAAAAACCATGCCAAACATTTTGATGCCTTGGGGTATGACTACTTCACACGTGAAGTTTTCGATGCATTTTATCCTGGCTATGGTGACAGTTGGCCCACTTTTTATGGTGCATCTGCGTCCACTTATGAGGTAGGTTCTGCACGAGGAGAAGTATTCACCAAAAAAGATGGCACAAAATACACCTATGCAGATTCAGTCCAAAAACATTTCATTGCATCGGTATCAACCATTGAAGCCACCGCCAATAACCGGCAGAAATTACTCAATGATTTTCGCCAATACCAAGTAACAGCGATAGCTGCTGGAAAGAAAAGCAAAGCTTTCGTGATTCCAGTTCAGGCAGATCGGGCAGGTGCATATAAATTAGCACAGCTGTTAGATGCCCATGGCATCGAAGTCAACCAAACCACCCAAGACATCAAAAGTTGTGGCCAAACTTTCAAAACAGGCAGTTTCGTTATAAATCCAGCACAACCCAAAGGTCGTATGGTTGAGGCTTTGTTACGTGAACAGATTGATATGGATACTGATTTCATTGAAGCTCAAGAGAAAAGACGCAGTCGCAACTTAGCCGACCAAATCTATGACCTCACCGCATGGTCATTACCTCTGATGTTTAATTTAGAAGTGGTGCAATGCGCCATTAAAGCCAACGACTTAAAAACTTTTGATTCAAGCGGTTGGATGCCTGCACAAATCAGTAACCCGAACCCTAAAGTGGCTTATCTGGTGCCTTGGGGAGACATGGCCGCAGGCAGATTTCTGACCATGGGTTTACGCCAAGGGTTAACCATAAAGTCCACTGATTTGCCTTTCACTCACAACGACAATAAATATCCCGCTGGCACATTAATCATTGAAGTCAAACAGAACAGCAGCGATTTGGCTGAAAAAGTAAGATCCATAGCTGAAGAAACTGGTGCCATAGTCAATGGGGTTGACAGCAGCTGGGTCACAGATGGGCCCAATTTTGGTAGCTTCAATGTGCCTCTGATGAAGGCACCAAAGATTGCCATGGCATGGGATGAACCCACCTCCAGTTTAAGCGCTGGCAACAGCCGGTTTGTGATAGAACGACAGTTGGGCTACCCTGTCACTGCCATCAGAAGTCAACACTTCAGTTTCGCTGATTTAAATCAATACGATGTCTTAATTTTACCATCAGGTAACTATCAACTGTCATTCAACCAAGCCACCATAAACAACATCAGTAAATGGATTGATGCCGGTGGTGTATTAATCACTTTCGGCTCAGCAACTAACTACGCATTAAACCAAAAACCTGGCTGGTTGGCAGTTAAAAAAGAATTGGCTTACTCTGATGCACAAAACAGTCAACAACCTACTGATAAAAAGACCGTTGCTGGGCAACTACTCACAGAACAAGAAGATTTAATGCAAGCCATTCAAGCCAATCAAACTGCACCGGACAACGTCTCAGGGGTGTTAACCCGTATAGCCGTTGATCAAGACCATTGGCTCACCGCGGGTGTTAAACCTGAGGTCATAGGTATGGTAACAGGCAACCAAATCATGACTCCTATACAACTAGACAAAGGCAAAAATGTGGCCTGGTTCAAAGGCGCTGATGAATTACTTGCCAGTGGTTATTTGTGGGAAGAAAATCGCCAACAATTGGCGTATAAACCATTTCTTATCCATCAACCCAGAGGCAAAGGCATGGTCATAGCTTACACCCAAGAACCCACATTAAGGGCGTTTCTTGACGGACTGCATGTGATGTTAACTAACTCTCTTTTCAGGAGCGTAGCACACTCAGGCAAATTACGTTAACCACTCAAGACAAAACACAAATGAATAAGGAGTAGCGGCTTAAGTATTTTTACAAATGCTTAACCAAAACTCCATATTGTTTACGTAATGTTTCTATATCCTGGCCTTATTCAAACTTAGATAGGCAGTATATGAACAAGTCTTTATTTTTAACACTCACACTTTGTTTTATTGCAGGATGTTCGCAACAACCTAAAAAACCAGCGAACAAAGCTACATTCACCACCCACATCACCGCTGACGGAGTCAAAAAATTCCAGTACAGCCAAACTCAAGGAAGCAAAGGCAATAAAAAACGTGGCGAAAAAGGCAGCAAAGGCGGCGGTAAAGGAAATCGCAGCGGCGGATCAGGTGGTAAAGGGAGAGACGCTCGTGGCTCTCAAGCAAAACGCAAAGGTGGCGGCAATAAAAACAATGTTGAACGAATGAAAAGACAGGTTGAGGATAAATTGAATGAGACAGGATACTGTCGTGAAGGTTTTGCTGAAATTGATCATTACACAGATGCAGGTAAATTTTATTTCAACGGCCAATGCAATGAACGGGCTTCAATAGAAGACAGAAGAAAATTTAAATAAATCGACAAGCCTTTCTGGTTAATGGCTTAACCAGAAAGGCGAATGACCACAGGTGTAACCAGCCACCACATCCTGATTTAAGTGATCGAAACCTCATCAACATAGCTGAATACCCTTTATTGTTTATCATTTGCTCGACGGCAAATAAGTAGACAATCTATTTATTCAAAACCATTATTGAATATGGTGTCATCGACATTTTGATAAATAAATGCTGAGCCCGAATCAATGCCGTTATCATCATCGTTTATTGCACCAACCATCACATCTTGGTTTTGCATAGATACAGAAAAACCAAAAAAATCATCAGAGTTACTACTAGTCGGCTTAAGTTTGTTAGTAAATATCCAATCACCACCTATTTTATCAAATATATATACTGAACCTATCCTGCTATCATTAACAAATCTTGATCCAACAACTAGTCGATTGTCATTAAAAACAATAGCACTTCCAAATCTATCACCTATACTAAACTCATTACGATCGGGCGGACTAATAATTTGATTAAAATCCCATTTTCCATTAACTCTACTGTAGTTAAAAAATTTTCCACTTAAATCTGCAACCATCAATTCTTCATCGTCCAAATAAGCATAAAAACCAAATCCAAATGTATCCTCAGCGTACAAGATGTTAGTTTCTTGCCATAGATTATTGTTGTATTCGAATGTGTAAACAGCACCACCAAAACTTGCAGCAGTATTATTATAAGCATCTCCGAATATAATTAAATCGCCATCAATATTAATTGCAGCTGAAGAACCAACAACTTCAGATGGCGTTAGTTTTAATGTTTCAATCCAACTTTGACCGTGAAACTCAAATAAATACCCAGAACCTCCACCAGCAATTATTAACCGTCCTAGATCATAATCTATTCCAAATCCAAAATATGAATCTGTAGCTCCATCTGACGCCGTAATCTTTTGAAGTTCTACCCATTTATCATCACTCCATTCATAAGCATATACCGCGCCTGTATTATCATCATCACCTCTGGCAGATATTAAAATTTGATTTCCTGCATCAATAATATGGCGACCGAAATAATCACCATCTGCACCATCTGAAGCCATCAATTTATATTGAAAAACCCAATTTAAAGATGTTTTTTTATACACATAAACTGAACCACTACCAACTACCAAGCCATTATCCCCAACAGCGCCAACAAAAGCAAAGTCATCCTTTAGAAGCACAGCAGAGCCCATACCTTGAAATGAAGGCCCTATACCTGGAATAATTTTTTGTGTTTCTACAAATTCGGTATCTATACGATTAAAAGCATAGATTGACCCAGCATCAGTATATGCATTGTTATCTTTAAATGACCCTACAATAACTTTCTCGTCATCTATATCTGAAGCCCAACCAAAACGATCCAATATAGCTCCGTCAGAAGCTATAACTTTTGTTGACTCATTCCAAATACTTCCATCATATTCAAATATATAAGCAGCTCCAGCATTACCTGCCATATCATCATCTCCCCAAGCCCCTATAATCATTTTATTTCCTGATAACTTGACACTGGTACCAAATGTGTCAAAATTTTCTACGTCAGATGAAATTAGTTCTTGTTGGTAAACCCATGAATTATTAATTAACTTATAGACGTATACTGCACCCGAATCTGAAAATGTATACATAGCAGATATTACAAGATTTCCATCATGAACATCTAGTCGGCCTCCAAAATACAATGCATAGGAGTCAATAGGAGCTTGTATTTTTAGATCTTCATACCATTTAAAATCAATATGCTTAAAAATGTAAACAGCACCAACAAACTCATGATCTGGAGCTCCGATAATAAGTTCCGATTCATTTATTTTGACTGCCAACCCAAAATGGTCACCTTGTGCGCCATCAGAGGAAAAAAGCCTTTGTTTAAATTCCCACTTTCCTTGTTCATATTGATAAATTGATACTGCTCCTTGTGAGCTCTCAAAACTTGAGTCACCAGGTGTTCCTATCACAGCTAAATCATTATAGACACTAACACTATAACCAAATCTATGACGAAAAATCGATGAGTTAGTATCTTCGATTAGTTGTTCATACTGCCATTGCACTCCATCAAATTTGTAAGCAAAAACGGCTCCTGCATCGGATATGCCACTGCGAGCATATCCTATAGCAGAAATTAACATTAAATCGCCCGATACAGCAATACTATGCCCAAAAGAACTACCTGGATGTCCATCGGGAGATTTAATGATTTGTTTTATTTGCCAGGCATCATCATTAAACTCGTATATATAAACCGCTCCACTTCTAACTAAACCAGTACCACCTATATAAGCGACACCGTCTTCTATCAAAACAAACTCTCCAAATTGCCCTCTTTCCGTAGCCAAACCAATGCTATCAGGCAACAGTTGTTGATAGGGTAAATCAGCATTTACACTAAAAACTAAGCACAGCAATAATAAAATAATTAGATTGGTTGCTTTATATGATTTTGACATAGATTTTTCCATATTTTAATTCAAGTTTTAATTGCATATAAAAC
>CAZVZJ010000037.1:0-35432 GCA_964631055.1 uncultured Marinicella sp. | reverse complement strand
ATGTCAAAAGAAAAATTTGAACGCAATAAGCCCCATGTGAACGTGGGCACGATTGGTCACGTTGACCATGGTAAAACAACCTTGACTGCAGCGATCACAAAAGTTGCTGCTGAGAAACAAGGCGGAGAATTTAAAGCATACGATCAAATCGATAATGCGCCAGAAGAAAGAGAGCGTGGTATCACGATTTCTACTGCGCATGTTGAGTATGAGACAGATGGTCGTCATTACGCTCATGTAGATTGTCCAGGCCATGCTGACTATGTTAAGAACATGATCACCGGTGCGGCTCAAATGGATGGTGCTATTTTGGTTGTATCAGCAGCTGATGGCCCTATGCCTCAAACCCGTGAGCACATTTTGTTGGCTCGTCAGGTTGGTGTGCCTTATATTGTTGTGTTCTTAAACAAATGTGACCAAGTTGATGACGAAGAGTTGTTGGAGTTGGTTGAGATGGAAGTTCGTGAATTGCTAAGTGATTACGAGTTCCCTGGTGATGACACGCCATTGGTTATGGGTTCAGCGCTTAAAGCTTTGGAAGGTGATACATCTGACATTGGTGCACCTGCGGTATTGAAGTTGTTGGATGAGATGGATGCTTATTTCCCAACTCCTGAGCGTGATACAGCTAAGCCATTCTTGATGCCTATTGAAGACATCTTCTCAATTTCAGGTCGTGGTACTGTTGTTACAGGCCGAATTGAAACTGGTGTTGTTAATGTTGGTGAAGAGATCGAGATTGTTGGTATACGTGATACCAGTGTAACAACTTGTACTGGTGTTGAGATGTTCCGTAAGTTACTTGATTCGGGTGAAGCGGGCGATAATGTAGGTGTTTTATTGCGTGGAACGAAAAGAGATGAAGTTGAGCGTGGACAAGTACTGGCAAAACCGGGTACAATCACGCCCCACACAAAATTCGAAGCTGAAGTTTATGTGTTGAGTAAAGATGAAGGTGGTCGTCATACACCATTCTTCAAAGGTTACCGTCCACAGTTTTACTTCAGAACAACAGACGTGACTGGCGCATGTGAGTTACCAGAAGGTGTAGAGATGGTTATGCCTGGTGACAACGTCAAGATGGTTGTTGAATTGATTGCACCGATTGCGATGGATGAAGGTTTACGCTTTGCCATCCGTGAAGGTGGCCGTACAGTAGGTGCGGGTGTAGTAGCAAAAATTATTGAATAATTAGATATCATTTTAGGTATTAGTTAAATAGAGATGGGCAGTGGCGAAAAGCCACTGCTTTTAACTTAGAGGCAAATTAACATGGCTGGTCAAAAAATCAGAATAAGACTTAAGGCGTTTGATCATAAATTGATTGATCAATCTGCAGGAAGAATCGTAGATACAGCGAAAAGAACCGGAGCACAAGTTCGTGGCCCGATTCCTTTACCGACTAAAAAGGAACGTTATACTGTATTGATTTCTCCGCATGTAAACAAGGATGCTAGGGATCAATATGAGATTCGTACTCATAAAAGATTGGTAGATATTGTAGATCCAAATGATAAAACAGTTGATGCATTGATGAAACTGGATTTATCAGCTGGTGTTGATGTTCAAATTCAATTGAACTAGGAGCTGAAAAATGTCATTAGGAATTATTGGAAAAAAAGTAGGCATGACCCGCGTCTTTAACGACAAAGGCGAGTCAGTACCAGTCACTGTTATCAATGTTGAGCCCAATGTAGTGGCTCAAGTCAAAACCACAGATACAGATGGTTACAATGCTGTCCAAGTAACCACAGGTGGTCGTAAGGCTTCAAAAGTCAATGCGCCAACAGCTGGTCATTATAAGAAAGCAGGTGTTGAAGCTGGTTCAGTCACACGAGAATTCAGAACAGATCAAGAGTTTAACGCAGGTGACACGCTAGAGCTAACCATGTTTGAAGACGGACAAAAAGTCCGAGTAACTGGCACCTCTAAAGGTAAAGGTTTTCAAGGTGTGATCAAGCGTTATAACTTTCAAATGCAAGACGCCACACATGGTAACTCATTGTCTCACAGAGCGCCTGGTTCTATCGGTCAATGTCAAACGCCAGGTCGTGTATTTAAAGGCAAAAAAATGTCAGGCCACATGGGTGCTGAACGTGTTACCACTAAGAACTTGGAAGTGGTAAGGGTTGATCAAGAAAATAGTTTGTTGTTGATCAAAGGTGCGGTACCTGGTGCAAAAACCAGTACAGTCATTGTTAGGCCTTTGGTTTAAGCAGATAGCGGAGAAATATTGTGGAATTGACAGTATCAGGAAAAAAACAAAAAGTCGAAGTTTCAGAAGCTGTGTTTGATCGTGAATACTCTGAAGCATTGGTTCACCAAGTGGTGACATCTTACATGGCAACAGGACGTGCAGGTACTAAAGCACAAAAAAACCGGTCAGCAGTGAGTGGTGGTGGTGCGAAACCTTGGAAACAAAAAGGAACAGGTCGTGCCAGAGCAGGTACCTCTAGAAGCCCTATATGGGTTGGTGGTGGTAGGGCATTCGCAGCACAACCTAGAGACTTTACTAAAAAAGTTAACACCAAAATGTATCGCGCGGCGATGAAAACAATTCTGTCTGAATTGAATCGCACAGAACGTTTGGTTGTAGTGGCTGATTTAGATACCAAAAATGGTAAAACCAAAGAAGGCATAGAAATGTTGAACAAGCACGGTGTAACAACTGGCTGTTTGGTGACTAATGAGCCTTCAGAAAATTTATTGCGTTCAACAGGTAACTTACCGTATGTGTTTGTGACTAATACACATGGCTTAGACCCAGTATCTTTGGTTTATGCTGATAAAGTAGTTATGACTGTGGATGCAGTGAAAGAAGTTGAGGAGTGGTTATCATGAGTTTAAATAATCTATACACAACTATACTTGCACCAGTGATTTCTGAGAAATCTAACCGTGTGGGTGAGTTGGCTAACCAATATGTGTTCAAAGTGGCCAAGTCTGCTAATAAAACAGAGATCAAAACAGCTGTTGAAAAGTTGTTCAAAGTGTCGGTTGAAGATGTCACAGTTTTGAATGTAAAAGGTAAAACCAAAAGTTTCAGAATGAAGCCAGGTAAGCGACCAGACTGGAAAAAAGCCTATGTGCGTATCCAAGCTGATCAAATGATTGACTTTGGAACCAAAGCTGAGTAATTAGGAGAAATATCATGGCATTAATCGTATTTAAACCAACTTCTCCAGGTCGTCGTGGCACAGTTAAAGTTAAGAGAACTGGTCTATATAAAGGCAGACCTGAAGCCAGCTTGACAGAAAAGAAGTCAAAAACTGGTGGTAGAAATAATTATGGTCGTATAACCACACGTCACATTGGTGGTGGTCATAAACAAAAATACAGAATCATAGATTTTAAGCGCAACAAAGATGACATCGCAGCTAAAGTGGAACGTATAGAATACGACCCTAATAGAAGCGCGTACATTGCATTGCTTCACTATGTTGATGGTGAAAAGCGTTATATCATCGCCCCTAAAGATTTAGAAGCTGGCATGGAAGTCATGTCAGGTACTTCTGTCAGTATCAAAGTTGGGAATACACTGCCTCTGGATAACATTCCAGTAGGTACTGTCGTTCACAATGTTGAAATGAAACCTGGTAAAGGCGGACAAATTGCCCGTGCAGCAGGTACATCAGCTCGATTGGTAGCTAAAGATGGTGTTTATGCCACTTTGCGTTTACGTTCGGGTGAGATGAGAAAAATACCAGCCAAATGTCGTGCGACATTAGGTACGGTATCAAAAAGTGAGCATAACCTTGAGAAAATCGGTAAAGCTGGCGCCACTCGTTGGAGAGGTGTTAGGCCAACCGTTCGAGGTGTTGCCATGAATCCAGTTGACCATCCGCATGGCGGTGGTGAAGGAAGGACCTCTGGTGGTCGTCATCCCGTGTCTCCATGGGGTATGCCTACCAAAGGACATAAAACGCGTAAAAACAAACGAACTGATAAGTTCATTGTTCGACGCAGAGATAAAAAATAAGGTAGTTATTTATGCCAAGATCGCTTAAAAAAGGCCCTTTTGTTGACCTGAGCTTATTAAAAGCTGTTGACAAGGCCGTAAAAGAGAACAGCAAAAGACCGATCAAAACATGGTCAAGAAGATCTATGATTCTTCCTGATATGGTCGGATTAACTTTGGCCGTTCATAATGGTAAACAACATATTCCAGTATTGGTTTCTGAAGAAATGGTGGGGCATAAGCTAGGTGAGTTTTCACCCACCCGTACATTCAGATCTCACGTCGCTGATAAAAAAGTGAAAGGGAGATAGTTATGGAAATCATTGCGAAACTAAAAAGAGCTAACATCTCTGCACAAAAGGTTAGATTGGTTGCCAATCAAATCAGAGGCATGAATGTTGAACAAGCTGAACAGTTGTTAACTTTTAGCCCGAAAAAAGCCGCGCACATCGTAAAGAAAGCGTTGATGTCTGCTGTGGCCAATGCTGAGCACAACAATGGTATGGATGTTGACGAATTATTTGTCAGTTCTATATACGTTGATGAAGGCCCGACTCTAAAGAGAGGACGTGCCAGAGCAAAAGGCAGAGGTACACAGATTTTAAAAAGAACCAGCCACATCACTGTAAAAGTGGCTGAAGCATCGTAAAGGCAATATTATGGGTCAAAAAGTACATCCAATAGGTATCAGATTAGGCATTTCAAAACAGCATAATTCAAAATGGTACGCAGAGAAAGATCAATTTGCTGATCAGTTAGTTAAAGACATTAAAGTCAGGGACTACCTGTATAAAAAATTGAAGCATGCTTCAATCAGTAAAATTGAAATTGAAAGACCGGCAAAAAATGCCCGCATCACCATCCATACGGCCAGACCTGGTATCGTTATTGGTAAAAAAGGTGAAGACATCGAGCAATTAAAGAAAGCTTTGTCAAAGATGATGGGTTTGCCGACACATGTCAATGTGAATGAAATCAGAAAACCTGAATTAGACGCGCGTTTAGTGGCTGAAGGTATAGCTTCTCAATTAGAACGTCGAATCATGTTCAGGCGTGCCATGAAACGAGCAGTTTCAAGCGCCATGAGATTAGGTGCATTAGGTATTCGAGTTGCTGTTGCTGGTCGACTAAACGGTGCGGAAATTGCACGGACTGAATGGTACCGTGAAGGTCAAGTGCCTTTGCATACTTTACGTGCTGATATTGATTATTCTATGGCAAAAGCTTACACCACTTATGGTGTGATTGGCATCAAGGTTTGGATTTATAAAGGTGAGGTATTCGATTTAGAAAACCACATCAGTGAATCAGATAAAAAATCGAATAAGAAAGGTCGGGGTAAAAAATAATGTTACAACCGAAAAGAACTAAATACAGAAAACAACAGAAAGGTCGAAATCGCGGTCTAGCTCATGGTGGTAACAAAGTGAGCTTTGGGGATTTTGGCTTGAAAGCAACTACCCGTGGTTTATTAACCGCTCGCCAAATTGAAGCCGGTCGACGTGCGATAACTAGACACGTTAAACGTGGTGGTAAATTATGGATTCGTGTGTTTCCAGACAAACCTGTTACAGCCAAGCCAATTGAGGTAAGGATGGGTAAAGGTAAAGGTAACATCGAATATTGGGCAGCTGCCATCAAACCAGGTCGTGTAATTTATGAAATCCAAGGGGTTTCTGAAGATATGGCAAGAGCAGCTTTTGATAAAGCAGGTGCTAAATTTCCTGTACAAACAACATTCGTTAAACGTGTGGTGATGTGATGCAAGCGAAAGAATTAAAAACTAAAGATCTTGCAGAGTTGCAGGAAGAATTAAATAAGTTATTACAAAAGCAATTCGATTTACGAATGGCTCGCGGTAATGGTCAATTAACAAAACTACATCTGATGCGTGAAGTCCGAAGAGACATTGCTCGAGTCAGAACTGTTATGAACCAAGCTAAAGGATAAATGTCATGACTACAGAAACTAAAGTACAAAGAACCAAAAGCGGTGTGGTCACCAGTGACAAAATGAATCAAACCGTAACAGTGATGATTGAACGTAAAATCAAACATCCGTTGTATAAAAAATACATCAAAAAATCGACCAAGATTCATGCACATGATCCTGATAACAAATGTCAACAAGGCGATTTGGTAAAAATTGCTGAATGTCGACCTATTTCTAAGACCAAGTCTTGGAAAGTGGTTGAGATTGTTGAATCAAGCAAGTAAGAGGTACTGACAATGATACAAATGCAAAGTAGATTATCAGCAGCTGACAACTCTGGAGCCAAAGAAGTCCAATGTATTAAAGTGTTGGGTGGTTCTAAGCGTCGTTATGCTGGTATCGGAGACATTATAAAAGTTTCCGTTAAGCAAGCCATACCTCGCGGCAAGGTTAAAAAAGGTGAAGTATATAACGCAGTTATTGTAAGAACCAGAAAAGGCGTAAGAAGATCTGATGGATCTTTGATTCGATTTGATGGTAATGCAGTGGTTATGCTGAATGCTAAATTAGAACCTATCGGTACCCGAATTTTTGGCCCTGTTACTCGTGAACTGAGAGCTGGTAAATTCATGAAAATTATTTCATTGGCACCAGAAGTATTATAAGGAAACGATTATGCAAAGAATTAAACAAGGTGACGAAGTTATCGTAATTGCCGGTCGCAGTAAAGGCCAACGTGGCAATGTGCTTAGAGTTATGCAGGATGGCCGATTATTGGTTAATAATGTTAATACAGTTAAGAAACACGTTAAACCTAATCCTCAAATTGAAGAGAAAGGTGGTATTAAAACACAAGAAGCTCCTATCGATGCTTCTAACGTTATGCTGTATAATCCCGCATCCGGTAAAGGTGAAAGAGTTGGATTTAAAGTTTTAGAAAACGGCAAAAAAGTCCGTGTTTTTAAATCAAACGGCGAGGCAGTAGACGCTTAAGAGAATTATTATGGCTAGATTAGAAAAATACTATAAAGATGAAGTGGTTCCTAAGCTGATGGAAACTGGCAAGTTTGATAATGTCATGCAGGTGCCTAAAATCACTAAAATTACATTGAACATGGGCGTTGGTGAGGCATTGGGAAATAAAAAAATATTAACCCATGCAACAGGTGATATGGCGACTATTGCAGGTCAAAAGCCAGTGATTACTCATGCCAAAAAATCTGTGGCAGGCTTCAAAGTTCGTGAAGGTTGGCCTATCGGTTGTAAAGTCACACTCAGACGTCAAAAAATGTATGAATTTTTAGATCGTTTAGTGAATGTTTCATTACCTCGGGTAAGAGATTTTCGTGGTTTGAATCCAAAATCATTTGATGGTCGTGGCAATTATTCAATGGGCGTGAAAGAACAAATCATTTTCCCTGAAATTGAATATGACAAAATTGATGAATTGCGTGGCTTAGATATTTGTATCACCACTACGGCTAGGAACAATGAGGAAGCTCGTATGTTACTAGATCATTTTGACTTTCCATTTAAAGGTAGGTAATTAACATGGCTAAAGAATCAATGGTCCAACGTGACCTGAAAAGAAAAAGAATTGTTGCAAAATACGCTGATAAGCGTGCAGCATTGAAAAAAACCATTGCCGACCCAAATACTACATTTGATGAAATGATGGAAGCTCAAGAAGCATTGCAAAAATTACCAAGAAATGCATCACCTTCTAGAATGCGTAACCGTTGTCAAATTTCTGGTAGACCACGTGGCTACTACAATAAATTTGGTTTGAGCAAAACAAAATTCCGTGAAGCTGCTATGCGTGGTGACATTCCTGGTTTGAAAAAAGCCAGTTGGTAAAGAGAGAAGAATTATGAGTTTAAGTGATCCAATTTCAGACATGATTTGTAGCATTAAAAATGCGCAAGCTGTCAACAAAGAAAGTACTGTGACACCCGCTTCTAAAGTGAAGAAAGGGATTTTGTCAGTACTTCAACAGGAAGGTTACATCAGATCTTTTGAAACAGTTGAGAAGGACAGTCATCCTTTTATTAAAATCAACATCAAATATTACAGAAATCAACCTGTGATAGAAATGATCAAAAGAGTCAGTAAGCCTGGTTTAAGACAATATCGTGGTAAAGATGATTTGCCTCGTGTTGATGCCGGATTCGGTACTGCAATTGTCTCCACATCAAAAGGAATCATGACCGATAAGTCAGCCAGAGCTGCTCAAATCGGTGGTGAAGTCCTCTGCGTCGTTAAGTAAATAGGGAGAATAGCATGTCAAGAATTGCAAATAAACCCATTGCTCTAGATTCAAAGGTCAATTTTGAAGTTAAAGACAATGTAGTCAAAGTCAAAGGCCCGAAAGGAGAGATGACTATGAATTTACATGAGTCTGTTACTGTTGAACAAAATGATGCTGAATTGAATGTCAAAGCCAACAGTGAAGACATGATTTACATGGCTGGTACCATGCGTTCATTAATCAACAACATGGTTGAAGGTGTGACCAATGGTTTCAGTAAAAAACTTCAATTAGTCGGTGTTGGTTATCGTGTGGCTATGAAAGGTAAAGACTTGGATTTGAATTTAGGATTTTCACATCCAGTTATATATCCAGCTCGTGATGGCATCACTTTTGAAGTTCCTACACAAACTGAAATCGTTGTGAACGGTGCTGACAAACAACAAGTGGGTCAAGTCGCTGCTGAAATCAGAGCCATCAGACCTCCTGAGCCATATAAAGGTAAGGGTGTCAAATATGCTGATGAAAGACTGTACAGAAAAGAGGCCAAGAAAGCGTAATGCTTTTTTGTTAAAACTATGCATAAGAAAAATTTACAAAGAATTAAAAAAGCAACCAAAACCAGAGTTAAATTACGTGAGTTAGGTGTACCTTCACTTTCGGTACATAAAACAGGTCAACACCTGTATGCGCAAATTTTCTCAGGAGATGGCCTGTCTACTCTAGCTGCAGCTTCAACCAAAGAAAAAGGTTTGATTGCTGACGGTGGGTCTTGTACCAACATCGAAGCAGCAAAAGCAGTTGGGAAAGCAATAGCAGAGAAAGCCAAGAAAGCTGGTGTTGAATCTGTTGGGTTTGATAGATCAGGTTACATCTATCATGGAAAAATTAAAGCTTTGGCTGACGCTGCGCGTGAAGCTGGCTTGAAATTCTGATAGCGGATTAGAGAAACATTATGGCAGAAAGAGATCAAGGCGATAACTTATTAGAAAGATTAGTTGCAGTTAATCGTGTGGCTAAAGTAGTTAAAGGTGGTAGACAATTTGGTTTTGCTGCACTGACTGTAGTTGGTGATGGTAAAGGGAAAATTGGCTTCGGATATGGTAAAGCCAAAGAAGTACCTGTTGCAATTCAAAAAGCAATGGATCAAGCGCGTAGAAATACCACAGATGTGGATTTGAAAGGCAATACCCTGTGGCATGCAACCAAAGCTAAGCATTCAGGTTCACGTGTATACATGCAACCTGCATCAGAAGGTACCGGTGTAATTGCTGGTGGTGCGATGCGTGCAGTATTTGATGTGGTTGGCGTGGAAAATGTATTAGCAAAATCACAAGGTTCAAACAACCCAATTAATTTGGTCAGAGCAACCATCAAAGGTTTGCAACAAATGACTTCACCTGAAAGTATTGCTGCAAAACGTGGCAAAACTCCTGAAGAGGTAATGGAAAATCATGGCTAAAGCAAAAAAAGTTGGTCAAGTAAAAGTGACACAAATAAAAAGTACCAACAAATCATTGGCTAACCACAAAGCCTGTGTCAGAGGACTCGGTATCAGAAAAATGCACCAATCAAAAGTGGTTGACGCAACACCTGAAAACTTGGGAATGATAAATGCAGCTATTCACTTGTTAAAAGTGGAAGAAGTTAAATAAGCATAGGTGAATACTATGAAATTAAATTCAATTAAACCTGCAGAAGGTGCTACTAAAGTCGGCAAGCGTGTCGGCCGTGGTATTGGTTCTGGTTCAGGTAAAACATGTGGCCGTGGTCACAAAGGTCAAAAATCTCGTTCAGGCGGGTTTCACAAAGTTGGTTTTGAAGGTGGGCAGTTACCTATTCATAAAAGATTACCTAAGTTTGGTTTTACATCAAAAATAGCTGATAGTCGTGCTGAATTGTGCTTATACCATCTGAATACAATCGATGCTAAAGACATTGATGTGGCGTTTTTGATTGAAAATGGCTATGTCAAAAGAGGCGTTACTAAAGTGAAAGTAATCAACACTGGTGACATCGAGAAAGCAATTAATTTGAAAGGCTTACATGTAACAAAAGGTGCTCAGGCAGCGATTGAAAAAGCCGGTGGGAAAGTAGAATAATATGTCAAGCAGACAAGATCAAGTTGAAAAATTACTCGGTAACAAGAAAGGTTTAAGCGAACTGAAAAGTCGAATTTTATTTGTTATTGGTGCGTTAATTATCTATCGCATGGGTACGTTCTTGCCTGTACCAGGTGTTAATCCTGCTGCCATGGCTGAATTGTTAAAACAAAATTCAGGCGGTCTAATGGACATGTTTAACATGTTCTCTGGTGGCGCTTTGGGTCGATACTCGATATTTGCGTTGGGTGTGATGCCGTATATTACTGCATCGATCATCATGCAAATTTTGAGTCACACAGTACCAGCGTTAAGAGAGTTGAAAAAAGAAGGTGAAACAGGGCGTCGTAAGACAACTCAGTACACCCGTTATTTCACTATCATCTTAGCGGTTGTACAATCATTTGGTATCACGTCTGCGCTACAGACTTTTGAAGCACAAGGTGGTGTGACCATCGTTCCACAACCAGGATTTGGTTTCTTATTTACGGCAACCGTTTCACTTACTGGTGGTACCATGTTTTTGATGTGGTTAGGTGAGCAAATCACTGATCGTGGTATTGGTAATGGTATTTCATTGATCATTTTTGCGGGCATTGTCGTAGGCTTACCTGGTGCAGTATATTCTGTGTTCCAATTGGTTAGCGAAGGTCAACTTAATGCACTTTGGGCATTGTTATTGATGGTCTTGGCGCTGGCATTGACAGCGTTTATTGTTTTTGTTGAGCGTGGCCAAAGACGCATCACCATGCAGTTTGCAAGAAGAGGTGGTAGACAAGCCACACAGGCACAAACTTCATATTTACCAATGAAAGTTAATATGTCTGGTGTTATTCCAGTCATATTTGCCTCGTCTTTGGTTTTATTCCCAGGTTCTATAGCCAGTATTGTTGGACAGAGTAAAGGATTTGAATGGCTGACAGATTTAGCTCAACAATTGTCACCTGGTAACACGTTGTATATGATCTTCTTTGGTGTCTTAATCGTAGGTTTTGCATTCTTCTACACGGCATTGACTTTCAATGCGGATGAAACTGCAGATAATTTAAAACGTCAAAGTGCTGTCATTCCAGGTATCAGGCCAGGAAAACAAACATCAGCTTATTTAGATGGTGTTTTGACTCGAGTTACATTCTGGGGTGCCTTATACCTGTTAGGTGTAAGTTTGTTACCTGATTTTATCAGTCAATTTGTTACCATACCGTTCGCTTTGGGTGGCACTGGTTTATTGATTGTTGTGGTTGTTGCAATGGATTTCATGGCTCAATTACAAAACCATTTGGTTTCTCAACAGTATGATTCTGTGTTAAAGAAAACCAACATAAAAAATTACCGCCGTTCTAATAAGATCCGCAGGTAAAAAACCTATCAGTAACAGCTTTGCCATTGTTTGAAAAAATGATGGCATTGCTTTATGGGTTGATATATAATTTGCGCCCTTTCCCGAAGGGTGAAAGAACTAAGGTTAAATGCCTTAATTTGTGTAATAGAAGAAATAATGGAATGATTGATTAATCATGCAATTATTTTTTTGAGGATTCAGGAGTAAAAAATGGCTCGTATTGCGGGTGTAAATATACCAGTGCATAAGCATGCTTGGATAGGCTTAACCAGTATTTATGGTATAGGTCGAACCAGAGCATATGCGATATGCGACAGTGCAGGTGTTGATCCAGCCCATAAAGTTGGGCAGTTGGAAGAAGACGCTTTAGATAAACTTCGTGCAGAAGTGGCAAAATTTGATGTTGAAGGTGACCTCCGTCGTGAAGTTGCTATGGATATCAAACGATTAATGGATTTAGGTTGTTATAGAGGTTTAAGACACAGAAGAGGTTTACCTGTTCGTGGTCAAAAAACCAAAAATAATGCGCGTACCCGTAAAGGTCCGAAAAAACCTATTAGACGCTAAAAAGATCCATTGAATATCATTAGCGATATCAGATTAGAGAATTGTAATGGCAAGACCACAAAAAACTACTAAAAAGAAAATTAAAAGAACTGTTGTTGACGGCATCGCGCATGTACACGCGTCTTTCAACAATACCATCATCACGATCACTGACAGACAAGGTAATGGTTTGTCGTGGGCAACGGCTGGTGGGTCTGGATTTAGAGGTTCAAGAAAAAGTACCCCATTTGCTGCACAGGTAGCTGCTGACAGAGCAGGCCAAGTAGCTAAGGAATATGGTATGAAAAACATTGAAGTTCGAATTAAAGGTCCAGGTCCAGGCAGAGAATCATCTGTAAGAGCATTAAACGCCTTAGGTTTTCGTGTAACTAACATCATTGATATTACACCGATTCCTCATAATGGTTGTAGACCACCGAAAAGACGTAGGGTGTAAGGAGATATAAAATGGCAAGATATTTAGGTCCAAAATGTAAATTAGCACGTCGTGAAGGTGTTGATCTGATGACTAAAAGCCCGGCTCGTGCTATGGAGACCAAGTGTAAGCTTGATGTAGCTCCAGGACAACACGGTTTGGCTGGTAAAAGGAATAAACCTTCCGATTACGCATTGCAGTTGCGTGAAAAACAAAAAGTACGTAGAACATATGGCGTATTAGAAAAGCAATTTGTCAATTATTATAAAAAAGCCGCCAAACAAAAAGGTGCTACTGGTGAAAACTTATTGAAACTTCTGGAGTCGCGTTTAGATAATGTAGCCTACCGTATGGGTTTCGCTGTAACCAGAAACGAAGCACGTCAATTGGTGAGTCACAAATCAATTCTAGTTAATGGCCAAGTATGCAACATTCCTTCTTACCAGGTTAAAGCTGGTGATGAAGTTGAAGTTCGTGAAAAATCGAAGAAACAGTTACGTATTAAACAAGCATTGGAGTTATGGGGCGAGATGAATTTGTTCGCCGATTGGGTTACTGTAGATGCAGGTAAAATGGTGGGTCAGTTTAAATCTGTACCTAACCGCGATGACTTGCCAGCAGACATCAATGAAAATTTGATTGTTGAGCTTTATTCTAAATAATAACCCTGACTAGAGAGATATAATATGTCTGATATATTAGCTAAATTACTTCGCCCACGTGTGGTAGAAGTAAATGAACGCTCTGATTACAGCGCTAAAATAATCATAGAACCTTTAGAAAGGGGATTTGGTCACACTTTAGGCAATGCATTTCGCCGAATTTTGTTGTCCTCAATTCCAGGTTGTGCCATAACTGAAGTCAATATAGATGGTGTACAACATGAGTTTTCTACTTTGGAAGGTGTCAGAGAAGACATTGTTGAAATCATGTTGAATTTAAAAACATTGTCATTCATCATGCCAGATCGTGATGAAGCTGAATTAAGTATCAAAGCAACCGGTGGTACGGTTACTGCTGCTGATATTCAATTACCTGACGGTGTTGAAGTGGCTAACCCTGAACAAGTGATTTGTAATTTAGATAAAAAAGCTTCAATCAATATGCGCATGACAGTCGAGAAAGGTGTGGGTTATGAACCTTCTACCAATCGTGCTGTTACAGAGGAGTCACGTCCTATTGGTCAATTGGTACTTGATGCCAGTTTTTGTCCTGTTAAACGTGTTTCTTATGAAGTTGATAACGCGCGTCTTCATCAAAAAACTAACTTGGATAAACTAATCCTAGATATAGACACAGATGGATCGATTTCAGCTGAAGATGCTGTGAGAACTGCTGCCAGAATTTTGGTAGAACAAATGGCTATCTTCATTGATTTCAAAATTGAAACAACTGTTGAAGAAACTGAAGAAGTTGAAAAGTTAAACCCTATCTTATTGAAACCGATTGACGAACTAGAATTAACTGTTCGTTCAGCTAACTGCCTCAAAGCAGAAAATATTCAATACATAGGTGATTTGATTCAAAGAACTGAGGTTGAGTTATTGAAGACTCCAAACTTAGGTAAAAAATCATTGAATGAAATCAAAGGTGTACTTTCAGAGATGGGATTGACTCTGGGTGTGCGTTTAGAAAACTGGCCTCCAGCAGCTATCAGAACTGCTGAACGTCTTATTGGATAAAGGGCAACATCATGCGTCATAGAAAATCAGGTAGAAAATTAAACAGAACTTCATCACACAAAAAAGCCATGTTCAAAAACATGTCAACTTCTTTGTTTGAGCATGAGTTGATTAAAACCACTGTTCCTAAAGCCAAAGAGCTGAGAAGAGTTGCCGAAAAACTGATTACTTTAGCTAAAGTTGATTCAGTTGCTAACCGTAGATTGGCATTTTCACGTTTAAGAAATAAAGAAATAGTAAATAAGTTATTTACTGAATTAGGTCCTAGATATGTAGAACGTCCAGGCGGTTACTTAAGGATTTTGAAATGTGGTTTCCGTGCAGGTGATAATGCACCCATGGCTTATGTTGAGTTAGTTGATCGACCCATTAAATCCGCTGCTGTAGAAGTGGCTGATGACAGTGAATAAACTGATTTAACTCAAGTTGTTAAAACCCAACTATCAGGTTGGGTTTTTTTTTGCTTAAATTATCTGAAATTGAATCAAAAAATGAGAATGGTGTCAAATATTGGGTGAATATTTCAAAATAGCATAAATAGCAACGAATTAAAGGTTGAATAAAACACATAATTTGTTAATCTCTACCCAATAACAGAAAGAATGATTACATTAATGAATACGTTAAAAAATAAAGGATTTATTGCATATATTGTATTTTTGGCATTATTACTGGTGCCTTTAATTTCGAATGTATTTCCAGCATCTTTGGCATCCTCTTTATCGATATACATGCCACCCTATGATATGACCTGGTTGATCATAATCAGTGTTGTTTATGTTGTACTGTTACTATTAATTGGCTTAGATAATTTATTCAGGTTATTTACTTTATTACCAACGGTTGTTTGTGGTTCTTTATTGGTTTATGCCTTGTATGTTGAATATGAATTATTTTTAGCGCCTTGCAATCTGTGTATATTACAACGTGTTGCTTTTGTTGCTATTGGCATGTTGTATTTATTAGCCAGTTTTAAACCAGTCCTAGGGTGGGGGCGTAAAATATTTGGAATACTCATTTTAATAGCCTCTGGTGTCGGTATTGGCATTGCTGGGCGTCATGTTTGGATGCAAGGTCTGCCAACAGAACTGGTCCCAGATTGTGGCCCAAGTTTACAGATGATGATGGAAAACTCTTCTATATGGAGTTCTGTTTCTTCTGTGTTATCTGCATCAGGTAGTTGCGCTGATATACAATGGGAATATTGGGGTTTAAGTATGCCAACTTGGACATTGATCTGTTTTATAGGACTTTTCATTTATACATTAATATGGATGTTTTTTAAAATCAAAAAATAAAACTTAAAAGAAAAAATATACTCACATGAAAACTTTAGAAAAAAATAAAAAAATTAATACTCATGCAGGCAAGTGGGAACTTGAAAGCTGGAAAAGAAAAGCGATCAGACAACAAGCTACATATCCGGATCAGGATCACCTAAACAAAGCTTTGTCGACTTTATCTTCTTTACCGCCCTTGGTTACATCTTGGGAAGTAAGAAGATTAAAAAAATATTTGGCTGAAGTTTCAAGAGGTGAACGTTTTTTAGTACAAGGAGGAGATTGTGCTGAAAGTTTTGCCGATTGTAATTCTTCGATCATATCGAATAGGCTGAAGGTATTGATTCAAATGAGTTTAGTTCTTATTCATGGCTGCCAAATACCAGTGGTTAGGGTAGGTCGTTTTGCCGGGCAGTATGCCAAACCTAGATCAGCTGACTTAGAAACTCGTGATGGAATAAGTTTACCTTCTTTTCGTGGTGATATAGTAAATCAGAATGAATTCACTGAAATCGCTCGGATCCCTGACCCTGATAAATTGCTAGAGGCTTATCATTATTCTGCCATGACGATGAACTTCATCAGAGCTTTGGTTGCAGGAGGTTTCGCTGATATTCGTCATCCTGAATATTGGAATATAGACTGGGTCAAACATTCCAAGAGTGCTGAAAAATTCAGTAATCTTGTTTCACAAATAAAAGAGTCTGTTAACTTTGCAGAGGTGTTGGTTGGGACGAAAGTTCATAATTTATCCAGTGTGGAATTCTTCTCTGCTCATGAGGCATTACATTTACACTATGAGCAAGCTTTAACAAGAACAGTCCCTCGACAAGATGGTTACTTTAATCTCAGTGCACATTTTCCATGGATTGGCCTCAGAACTAACCAGCTTGACAGCGCTCATGTAGAATTGATGCGTGGCATTGAAAACCCAATAGGCGTAAAAATTGGTACTGAAACTGATGATGATCATTTGATCGATTTATGTCGTACTTTGAATCCAGATAACGAAGCAGGGAAGTTAACTTTAATACATCGTTTTGGTGCAAAGAACATAGCCAGTAATTTACCTCGTTTAATTCAAACTGCTAAAAAAGCTGATTTGGATGTGGTGTGGTGTGCGGATCCAATGCACGGTAATACTGAAGCCACGTCTAATGGTTATAAAACGCGTCGTTTTGAGAACATCAGTCAAGAAGTTGAATCAGCATTCAAGATTCATAAAGACAACGGTTCACATTTAGGTGGTGTGCATTTAGAACTGACAGGTGAAAACGTGACAGAATGTTTAGGTGGTGCCAGAGCACTTCAGGAAGCAGATTTGAGCAAAGCCTATACCACACAAGTTGATCCTCGTTTAAATTATGAACAAGCCTTAGAGTTGGCATTTTCAATTAAGGAATTTTATCAACGTTGATTTATTGAGAGATGGAGCATAAATTTTCACATTTTACACTTGATACTGAGCACAGGTCTCTAAAACAAGGTAGTAAAGAGGTTCCTATTTCTCCCAAAATGTATGCCATGTTGGCATATTTTGTAGAAAATCAAGGTCAGATAATTACTAAACAACAGCTGTTGGAAGCTGTATGGAAAGATCGAATTATATCTGACACAACTTTTTATAAATTAATAGAAAGGCTCAGATCTGTACTTGGTGAAAATGATGATAAACAACTATTTATAAAGACAATACATGGTGAAGGTTATCAATTCTTAATATCTAAAGACGTAACTGCTCAAGATGGCTCAAGCTATTCCAATAAAGTCTTAGGCATTATATTTTTAGCCGCTGTATTTATTGGCATATATATAATTTGGGTTAATAATAGTAAGCCGGATGAAATATATGACATTGACATACAGTTTAGAAATTTAAATGGCAGTACAGTTTTGGGTCAAGGCATTCAACTTGGTTTGAAAGATTATCTGCTGTCTCATTTTTCAGAATATAAAAAGCAGGCTGTACCAGATGTTAAAAATAAAAAAACTTTGGTTGTCATTCAAGGTTTAGAAAAAGTTAATAACCAATACAAATTAATTGTTGAATTTAAAATAGATGAAGTTACTTTAAGTCTTAATGAATTTACAGGAGGGGATGTAGAGAACATACTAACTCAATATTTCCATTGGTTAAATGAAATTTCAGTTTTTAAGAGTCTAGTCAGTCAGGAACTTTTAGTTAATGAGTTTACCCCCTCAAATCAAGCCATGTCTCAGTGGATTCAGGGCATTGGTTTTTGGCAATTACAACAATATAACCAAGCATTAAATCATTTTAATCATGCATTAAAGCTTGATGAGAATTTTCTTTGGGCCAAGTTATACCATGCAGTAGTTAATCGAATCCTGACGAATAAAGAGTCGGCAATAGCAGCACTTGAATTGCTTGCTCAATCAAACACATCTGATCACTATAATTTAACATTAAATAGAATACTTGGTTTTACGTACATTAGCTTATTTCAATTAGATAACGCAAAGGAACATTTTTATTTGGCTGAGCAATTGGCCATTAACAGCAAAGATAAAGAAAATTTATTCAAAGTTAATAATGGCTTAGGGTATTTAAATGTTTTTATAGGGTCATATTCATTGGCAAGCAAATATCTAAGTCAAGCTGTTGAGTTGGCATCAGAGCAGAAAAATGCTATTTTATTAACCAGAGCCAAGAGTAGCCAATGTTTGTTATTGTACTATCAAGCTCGAATTAATGAGGCTTTAGAAGTTTGTTTGTCTACTGTTAAAAACCTTGAGGAACAAAAAAATTATTCCAGCATGGCAAGAATAGAGGCCTTGATTTCCAGTCTATATTTAGATCAATCTGATCTAGCACAAGCAAAGTTTTATGCGAATCTTTCGCTAGATAATTATATTAAATACAGTAATCTTGAAAGGGCAAGTCACGCTTATTTTGTATTATTTCAAGTTGCGATGTTTGAAGAACAATTCGAAATGGCTCGATCGTATTTAGACCAATTAGAATCATCAATTCATGAAAATAATTATAATACACTTATACATCAGCTATATAAAGCACAAGCGATGATGGCAATTCATGACGGAAATTTGCAATTAGCACAACGATTTATTGATAAAAATTTAGCTGAAGCTGAAATTCGACAAAATTACTTTGAACAAAACTCCAGTTTATGTATGAATATGTTAATTAACGATCTTCAGGGTAAAACAGATTTAGTTCAAACTTACTATAACGAGTTAAAAGCCAATCAAAAAAGCGCAGATGACTTAAGGCTAAATCTTTGTTTGGCTAAAGCATCTGTCAGTTCACTTGAAAACAAACAACAGGAAAACCTGCTTCAATCTGCTCAAGAAAATGGTTTAAGTAAAAGCAATCAATTGTCGACGATTATACACATGAATTATTGAATGAAAAAATAACCACTTTTATGAGATATGGTTTTTTCGATATTTATCATTAATTGACTCAATGTTTGCGGCGTATTATTTTCAGTTTTTTTGCCAGTCAAACCCACAGTACCCAACCAAAAAAACTGAGTTCAATGGTTGGGTGGTTCATGTAAACTTCCTAGCTAACAAAATCTATGCTTAGATGCTTAGTCGTCCCCTTCATCATCCTCGCCAAATGTGGGGGTGTATACTGGACCAAATGGATTCGACACTAAATCTGAGTCTAAAATGCCTACATGTATGACAATGTAAACATGACTATTGATGCCATTAATCAATGTGCCTACATTCATTTCAACCAAGACACCATCTAATAAGACATATACAAAATCTGTCAATTCATAACGGTCCATTATTTTAGAGACGATTCGTTGGTTTCTGATCTCATCTTTAGGGCTTTGTTGTTGAGATTTTGTACTTTCAAAAACCACAGATCTTTTGCTCATTTCATCAAGTGCAACCGGATCTGAATACTGCAATAAAGTCATGGCATCAGATGCAGTGATGTAACCATGTAATTTTAAATATCCGCTTTTTTCGCCATCATTTAAAAAAGCAAAGCCTTCATTCCAACACCCCATTAAAAATTTATTTGCTGTATTTTTATATGGTTGTGAGATACTTTCGTTTGGACAGCCCATTAAGTATCCAGTGCCAGTATCAAAATCCACTACGGGGCTGAAGCCATTACTGATGCTTAAATAGTCTTTTGGAAAATAAACCAACTGATAGTCTATAACAGCTAATCCAATTCTGGGATCAAGGGGATTGTAGGGCGTAACAGGAGGTAAAACTTGAAAAGGACCTATTGATTCACACCAGTCCCATATATCTTCCTCTCCATCTAAACAGGTGCGTTTGATATCAGCATCACTCTTAAAAATGGGTATGATCCCATGTTGGTTATTCAGCTGCTCATTCAACAAAGGTAAATCTCCATCTTCAACTGATTCTAACAGATGCAGTTTTGCTTTACTGGTAAAACCCGTGACCATCAGGACACTACAAAGAGCTAATTTAATTGATAAATTCATTTTATTTTTCTCATGATTTAAAAGGACCTTCATCATAGCTATAGCAAGGGGTTTACTGGTTAGACATAGTGTGACAAAGCACGACAATATCATGAAAATAACACCAATTTTGATAACAAGTAATAAAAGGTTGCTTTAACCGTAAGATGGGCTTTCACAATGAAGTTTTAATTGAAGACAATGTTTCTCAAATTTTCAATAACAGCATGCTTTTCTGATTTAGTTTCTGTTGTGAGTTTATTTTCTGAAGCAAGCAGATAGAAAGCCATGTGATCTTTATTATTAATAGAAATTGGCGTGCCATAAGAGTTAAAAAAGAGCCCTGACTTCTCAGTGTTGCCAATCAAGCTCAATTCATCTTGTGTTAAAGGGGTTAGTTTATATCGTTGAAATAAGGGATTGAGTAACAATGGCCAATTGCTTTTTTCGGTTTCTTTTTTAAACTCAATGATTTGAATAAATGAATAAGATTCATTTAATTCATTTCCATTGGGTGTATAAAAATGGTTGGTTATTTCTCCTCCTGAAATTTTGTCAACATGATCGAATTTTTTGCCATTAAAATAGAAATTGCTTTTTAGAGGGTCATTGATAAAAAAGTGATTAACACCTAATATCAACAGCGTAATAATCAGTATATTTTTCATAATATTTTTACTTAATAATAAATGGAAACACCCGGATTACCGGGTGTTGTATATCGAATGGAATGGTTGGTTTTTGTGGATAAAATAAAACCAACTATTGGAAACTAAAGCGTTTCGAAGCCATCAGTGAAAATAACATCTATGTACTCTATGGCACCCATATCGTAACTGCCTGAGTTATTGATGTGATTGCTTAAATCTACATTTCTGTCATTGTTAAAATAATCCAGGTTGCCAACATCTATCAATGCGTTATCGCATTGATCAATAGCAATTGAGTTCACATCCAATGAAAAATCATTGTTATTAGCATCAACAAAACCGGCTTGATCACTGCTTACAAATAATTGACTGTTTGATGAGGTTACACCTTCATCTGTATTGCTAAGCACACAGTCAAAAATGGTATTGACAGTATTTCTGGATAATTGGGACGTGGTATTAAATATGCTGGATGTGATAGTACTTTGAGTGATATTTCTCAGGTCAAATACATATCCTAAGTTGTTGTTATTTGAAACTGTGTTATGAGAAGCTGAAAATATTTGGGTGTCACTGGAAGTAAGAAACCCAAAACTAAATAAACCATCATCTGCAAAAAAATTATTACCATTACTGCCATTATTTACGATTATATTATTGCTAAATGTAGCGTGGCCATTTCCTCTTAAACTTAATACCAAACCTTTATCGGCTCTATTATTGCTGATCCAGGTTTGATTGATTGTCAGGTTTTGCATATCTGCATCGACATTGCCAATAATTTCAACGGCTCCTCCTGTGCCATTAAATATATCTGTTTGATTGTTAGCAATCTTATTACAATATTTGTGATCCCAACATTCAGGTTGCATTCTTGAAATTTCTACATCCGTTGGATAAAAGTGGTGACCATTAATGTTTGCCAAAGTAATTCCAGCACCATAATTGGCTGAATTATTTAATAGTTGTAAACCGCTGGCTTGGATTTCCCCACCTTTTATATAAATTCCACCACCTGATGACTCAAATGTTGTTGAGCGTGCTTCATTGTTGGAAACATTTACAGGATATTGATTGTTTCCTAGCGTTAAGACATCAAATAACAAGACAGTATGAGAGAATAAATTTAACGAGGGACGGCCATAGTGATCACCCGGAATGCCAACAACATATGCACCACCTCCAAATCGTTCAGCTGAATTGTTTGCTAACCCAATGACAGTGTCCTCGTTAATATCATTAGTCCCAGATAAAAAGTTCATTTCACAACCTTCTGAAACTGCTATTCCGCCTCCGGAGAGGGCACTGTTTTTTGAAATTCCAGATTGTCCAAATACATAAATTTGGGAGTTTTTACAATAGACACCTCCACCTGTGTTGGCAGTATTTTCAGTGATTAGTGTATCTCTCATCACAACGACGGATCGGTCTTCAATCACTCCATTGTAGTGGCCATTGATCCATAATCCTGCACCCATATTTCCAGCGTTGAATATACTAGTGGGCCCGTTTTGTGTGATGACTACTTTATTAAGGAGCAACTCGATTTGTGCATTATCTACGTAAATTGCATTGTTGTTTGCTTGTGAAATTTTTAGATTTGATAAGCCAACAAAAATTTCGTTATTTGGGTTTTCTAGTGTAAAAATGGGTGAAGTTAAACCAACTCCTGAAAAAATTGTTAACTGATTACCTACCATACCTATTTCAGCATCATTACAATTATCATAACCACCTGAAATATCAATACTACTGTTTGACAGTGTTAAGTCTACAGATTCATTCATGGGCACTTGAGAAGTGATATTAAGTCTTGTCACGCCTGTAGAAATGATGTCATTAATAGTATCTGTGCCGATTATAAAGTCACAATTGTTGTCTGTTCCAAGGGTGGCCGTATTTGACCCTTGGAATTGATTAGATTTAGACAGCAGAGCCTTTATATCAGTGACTTGATTGGCCCAGCTGAAAGTGTATAAAAATAATAACACCATTACTAATGCTGGTTTGTTGGTGTTTCTGTTAAGTATTAATTTCATGGTTGTATTCTCATTGTATTTCGATCCTGAAATTTTGCCTTATGTATGTGGTTGCTGTCTTCCGACAAAGTGCGACATAGGCTGACATTGGCCTTTATGAGAGGGGGTTTACTTGATTGCATCCTTTTTAAAAATTCAATTAAAACCAAATAAGGGTGAAATTTTAATCGATCTAAACGCCTTTTAATGTCATCTAAAATCGAGTGCAATCAAACAAGAAGTACCTGAACATTGATAACCAGCCCCGCAGAAATTACCGTGGGGTATTAATAAAATTAATAATTAAATGTTTTGGCTACTCTGAAACCGATACGAGGATCAGTGAGCTCAGTTGCAGCGCTGATTCTGTGGTGGATGCGATAGGATTCGATGGCGCTGCCCCAGTTGCCGCCACGAATAACACGGTTATTGCAACCACGGTTAATCCAGGCAGAGCCATCTTTGGGAGCGCGGGTATATGAATCATGCCAGCAGTCCTCTACCCATTCCATGACATTACCGCTGAGATCATAAAGTCCTGATAGTGATTGTATAAATGAACCGACTGGGGCAGGTCCCCAATAACCATCTTGATAATCACTGAACCCTTCTCGCCAACGGATGCGACTTCTCTTGAATTTATCTTTGGCACCAGAAAAATTACCCCAAACTTGAATGGGCTCATCATTACCCCATGGGTAGATTTGGGTGTTGCTGGCATTCAACAAATACTCAAATTCGCTTTCTGATGGCAGGCGATAGTCTTCACCCGTTTCATCACTGAGCCACTGTGTATACGCTTGAGCATCTGACCAAGAAACATGAATCACTGGTAAACGACCATTGGCTGCTTTACCTAAATAATCATGTCGCCAATTGATGTTGTACTTATCTTTAAACCGCCCCGTTCCGCTGTCATAAATCTTGGTTTTATTGTTCTTTTCAGCCGTGGTTTTGTAGCTAGTAACTTCAACGAACCTTTTAAATTCATTGACTGTGATTTCATGTTTAGCAATGGCAAAGCCATAATTGAGTGCCACTAAATGTCGAGGCCTTTGGTGTTTTGCGCCCGTTTCATTGCCCATATAAAATTCACCTGAAGGCATCACCACCATGGCAGGTCCATTACCTCCAACATTTAAGATGTCATTGAATTCATCGCCGATTTCATATGCACCATAGGTTTTAGTTTTGGTCAGTAATGCCTGATAGCCACTGAGTTGACTCGATGCGACCTCCAGTTCTGTTAACTCTTCAATCATGTTACTGGCTCGAGTTAGGTTGAGGTCATTGATGGCGCTATAAAATTGTTGATCTAGATAGGCAAAGCGACTTTGTTTTTGCGCAGCTATGTCGGTAATGGTGGATGTTGTGATGGCGTGACTGTCATCCAATTCGTTCATGATATTCATTTGTTCATCAGCTATGCTGAAATCCAATTCACGCGCGGCTCTCAGTGCTTGGGTTTGTATCAGAGCTAAGGTACGTGTTTTGAGGTCAAGCAAAGGTTGATAATTGGAATCAATGGCCAAAGCACTGATGAGTCCATGTACGGCGTCATTTTGGTCAGTTTCATACATGCGGTTGTATGTGATGTGATCAGTGATTTCTTGGCTCAGTCGCTCCAAAGTATAAATGACACCAATTTGGTCGGTATAGGTGGCAATTTTTTTATCATCGCTGTCAATGGATTTTAACCTAGCTGTGAGTGCAGTTAATTTCTTTGCATCATAGGTTTCTATGGCTTGTTCTGCTTGGTCATATAAAGAAGCATGCAAGGTGGTCAGCAATTGCTCTATTTCAGTAGATTCAACTCCCAATTCTTTGGCTTTGAGTAAATAAACCAAGGTGTTTTGATTATCCGGAAAGAAATCGTGGTTTTGCTCATGTGAAACTCTGGCTAAATCTAAAAGATCATCAGCCGTTAAATTACTTAAGTCATAATCGTCCTTGCTGGCCAGCCAATCAGGTATTTCAACGGTTTCTAATACCGCTGGTGGTAAAACTTTTGATGCTTGAGCAGTTTCAATAACCAAAGGCTCAATTGATTGAATTGATGAAGGCTGCTCTGTAACAGCAGGTAACGCAAATATATTATCGTGAGTTCGTAAGTAATATAAACTGTAAATCAAAGCACCACCTAATATCAGCATGCTGATTTCTTTGATGCTAACTGTTGAGAAGTTTATTCCAAACATGCATCTTTGCTGGTATTACAAATGCGGTAATCTCGGTGGGCATTTAAACCATCAGGCAGTGACTGCAATAACTCTGTGAACAATGTCTTTACCTCAGCACCTGAGATTTCACACGGGACCTGCATAGTTTCATTGATCATACTATACCCGTCGTGATCGGTGTCTTCAGAAATCAAGTAATGCGGCACAACTGCACGAATCTTTTGATTTTTCATGTCAGTTAACTCTTGGTGTCCTTTGAGGTGAATATGCTCAACTGTTTGTTGCTCTGGGTTGTGTATGTATGCAAAGCCTGCAATTTGTAACCAGTGACCATTGGCAGTCCAGCCAGATATGGTGTGGGTCAGAATGTCGTTTAAGAGGCTTGAGTCAAATTCAATTAACCGCAAGTCACTTGGATAGGGGAACATTTCCTCTAAATGTTTGACTGTGATATTTGAATTGGCAGGTATGTTTTGGTTCAGGCGAATGGAGCCTGAATTGAGTAGAACAATATCGGCCTCACAGCTCTTAAAAGCTGACAAAACAGTGTCTGCCAAGACATTGCCTATATTGGTTTCAAATCGCCTGATTTCAGTTTCTTCAGCAATTAAACGATGATTGGTAGTCCCTAAAACCTGTTTTAAACAGTCATTATTTAAACCCAGGTTTTGACAATACTTTTGATCATTATCTTGGCTCAACTGATCAATCAAAGCCAACATGTGTTGATCTTCAGGGAATGACTTGTCTAATTGTATAACCTGAGGAATTACATGAGTTTCGCCTTCAGAAAAAGTCACTTCAGCAACGATGGCCGATGCGGCATCGGCATCTGCCTTGAGAATCCAGTTACCATTAACTTGTTCAGTTTGGACATAATGTTCGTGTCCGCCCAAAATAATATCAGGGCGGTAAGACTTAGGTAAGCCCATCATGGCCAAATCATCTTGTAACCAATGATGGGTCAGCCCAATGACGAAATCAGCCCCTTGATCGCGCAACATGGGAACGAACTTTTTCGCAGTGTCTTCATAGTTGTCAAATGAGGCAATGTATTCGGGATGTACAATATCTGTTGTGAAAGAAAAGACACCAACCTTGAAACCATTATAATCAAGCATGATTTGGCGCTTCATATTAGGCGCTTGTATGCTTTGTTCAGGGTTTTTAGCCCAGGTTATATTGCTGTCTAACCAGATGAACTCGGATTGTGTTAATAAGTCGTTCATTAAAGGCACATGTCTTAAACGACCTTTATCAAATTCATGATTGCCCCATGTAACCAGCATATTGGCATCGAACTGATCGGCAGCTCCATCTAATTGATTCAAGGTTTTAATCATGGCTAAGCCGTTGTCTTGTTTACTGATGAAGGAAGGATGTAAAAAATCACCTGCATGTAAAAATAAGACATGATCATATTTGGCTTCAATTTGTTTTCTTAAAGCCCTCACTCTGGCTAACCCGCCAGTATCGCCGTTATCAATACCAGCAATTCGATAAACATCATTGATCGAAATAATGGCTAATTGGGTAGATGACAGTTTGACTGTGCTATTTTCAGTTTGAGGAATTTTAGTTGCATGTTGACAACCAAAACTTACAATGGAGATCAGTATAATTAATATAAAACGAGAATTCATGACGGAGATTTTATCAAATTTTAAATGGGTTGATGACATTGATGGTGCATTAAATTTGGCAGCACAATTAAGCAAGGATGAAAATTATGCCGTTGATACCGAATTTGAACGCAGCCGGACTTTCTATTTAAACCCAGCATTGTTACAAATCAGTTGTGAAGAACAAGTTTATTTGGTGGATATAGCTATTAACGAAATAGCAAAAACAGTTTTACAACCAATCAAAAGATTGATTCTACATTCAGGTTCTGAAGACTTGGAGTTGTATTACCAAGTAACTGGACTTAAACCTGAGCATGTTTTTGATACCCAAGTGGCAGCTGCATTGTCAGGTTATGATTTACACACTTCTTATTTAAATTTAGTCCAGGATTTGATGGGGGTTGAGCTGGACAAAGGCATGAGTCGTTCCGATTGGTTGGCCAGACCATTGAGTCAAGAGCAACTGGAGTATGCGGTTGAAGACATTGCATATTTAAGTGATTTTAAGCAGGTTTTAACACCTAAATTTACAGCCAGAGGGTTGGACGGTTTGTTTGCTGTATTGATGCAACAAATGATCGACCAGTTAAACCATGACGGCCATGCAGAAAAATTATTTCAGAAATTGGTTAAGTCGGAACGTTTGAATGCAGTTGATGCCAAAAAATTATGGTTGATTTTAATTTGGCGAGATAAATTAGCAAAAAAACGCAATAAACCTCGAAATTGGATTCTTAACCCCAAGCAAATAATTCAAGTGATCAGGAAGGTTAAGTCTTATCCTGATCTATTTCATTTAGGCCTGCACTCTAATTTTGTAAAATATAATGGTGAGGGGTTGATTAAGACTATCCATGATAACCAACACCCTGATTTAGCCAGTTTGCCCGCACAAATTAAACTCAACAGTCAGCACGGTAAAAAATTAAGCGAGATGAAAGCGAGTTTAAAAGAAATGGCCACTAAATTTCAAATTGAACCATCCATAATTATTAACACCCAAGGCTTGAAAAAACTGGCATTTGAAGGCGGTGAATTAACGGATTTGGCTACTTGGCAAAGTTTGTATTGAAAACTTCATTCCAGCAAGCGAACTGGTAAACATAAATCAGCTTTATATTAAAACAATTCAGATTTAATGTGTGCTGCTCTTATCACCATTCTTACACGGCTTAAAGGCACAATTGTTTTTAGCATCACGTCCGACGAAGCTGCCATCAGCGCATTGTTTGACGTCTTGAGTGCACATTATTTGATCGCCTTTCTTTGCGGCCAATGATTCACAACTGTGGAAATCACAGTTATTCAGTGGATTGCGACCTACACCACGACCATCTGGGCACATTTTTAAATCCTTTGTACATGCTTTATCTACTGGGTGTAAGGACTTATCAACATAAGCGCTGCTTGCAGGGCATGGAGTGAATTCACAATTGTTATTGGGGTCTCTTGGGGCAAAGCTACCATCAGGACATTGTTTAACATCTTCAGGGCAGGCACTGGTTTTAGTTGAGGGAGGACAATCAAAAAATTCACATTGATTATTCATATCGCGGCCCACAGACTGACCATCGGGACATACTTTTAAATCTTTGTGACATCCATTGACTTCATTGGTGTCGGCTTTTTTGTTTGGTGATTCACTGGTGGTTTGTTGGCACCCAAGTAAGAGAGTCGTCATGAATAGCACATTAATCAATTTAAAAATTGATGTCATAACTTTTTTTCCCAAAACATGGCAGCGCCATTTTCGTTATCCAGCTTATATTGATTAAAGCCATATTTTTCATAGGCGGATTGAGCGATAGAATTACCTTCGAGCACCTCAAGTGTTAACTTGCAACAGCCCTTGTCCTGAGCAATCTGCTCAACATGATCAAACATTTTTCTGCTGATACCTAAGCGTCGATATTCACTGGCAACCACCACATCGTGGATGTTCACCAATGGTTTGCATGCGAATGTTGAGAAACCTTCAAAACAGTTGGTCAGGCCTGCAGGTTGACCGTCAACATAAGCAATCAAACTGAAGGCGTCGTTTCTTTTGGCCAATTCTGGTACTAAATTCTGCGCTGTGTAATCACTCAAAGCCACACCACCGCCCATGGGGTCGGTGGCGTAGCAATCTAACAACTCAATCATGTGGTGTGCATGCTGAGGGTTTTTGTAGTCGACTTGAATGATTTCTACTGACATAAATACTAAGCCCTGATTAATCTCTTAATTTTGCCAGTAATCTCAACAATTCAATATACAACCAAACGATGGTAACCATGAGTCCAAATGCACCATACCATTCAAAATGTTTGGGCATATTGCTCTCTGAACCACGCTCAATGAAATCAAAATCTAACACCAGGTTCAAAGCTGCAACAGCACATATAACCACACTCATGCCGATACTGAACAAGCTCGCGTTTTCAGTTTGGAAATAGCTGATTTGTGCGCCAAAGCCAAAAGAAGCGATGATGCTGACCAGATAAAATAAAGCAATACCCATGGTGGCAAAAACGATCACTTTTTTGAAAGTTTCGGTCACTTTAATTAAACCTGTGCGGTAACTGAAGAGCATTGAGAACATCACTGCAACTGTTAACCCAACTGCTTGCATCACCAAGCCTGGGTACCTCGCTTCAAAAACTGCTGACAGCCCACCAACAAATAAGCCCTGTAAACCTGCATAAACCATTGAACCAGCTGGGGCAAATTTAGGTTTGAATGCCACTACTAAACCAACAATAATACCGCCAAACATGCCGGTATACATCAAAGTTCTGCCTAAGCTTGGGTTGCTCAGCATGGTCTGCCAGGCCCAAGCACCAACAGCCACAACAATCAATAACAATATGCCAGTTTTGTTGATTGTCCCTTCAACAGTCATGCGTTGTGAGTCATCAACAATAAATTCATCAACCGGTCCTAAGCTCATGGCTTGTTGATCCATTTGCGCCATGGCTGGGTTAGATGTTTTCATGCCTTTTAAATTCATGGGGTATACCTCAGTAAGTTTATATTAATGTAATTATTATAACAATTTCATGTTATTAATCTCAAGGTATAAGTGTGTCCATTGAGGTTAAATTTCAAGCAGATGTATGAGTTGTTAATTATATGTGAAGCAAAGGGCCTATACACCATGTCCATTAATGGAAAGCGATGTCTGACAGTTGTCCTGCATTGTCCATAACTACTTGGGATAATTTGGTTTTTTAAATTTCAAAGGTACCGACATGAAAAAAGTCATCATTACAGGCATATTATGTTTGTTTATTTATTCTTTTTCTTTTTTTGTTAAGAAGGCTGACAACCCCACAACCGCTCTTAATGCTCTCAGTATGACTGTACCCCATGTGATATCTGAGAAGAATGATGCCGATTTATGGTTGGTGAAAGGTAGGGTAGTTAATGCAGATATACGTGTACCACAACTGAATGGTTACAACTCAAATCCTGAGCTATCAAATCAATTAACGGCCACTGAGGACAGGTCACCTAAAATCAGATTAGGAGGCTATCGCAATAAAAAAATTGAATTATATGGCCATGACAGAACCAAACTTGTTACCGAAAGAACCAAAACAACAGCCAGTTCTAAAAATGGTTCCACTGTTGTTTTTGATGCGGGGGGGCAATTAGAGAATATGAATAATACTGATGGTGGTTTGTTTGTACCAGCAGATTCACATGGTGCAGCAGGCCCAAATCATGTGATGAATGCCATCAATGCTTCTATTGAAGCTTACAATAAAAATGGCGGCGGCGGAGTCAGTACCAGTTTACAAAGTTTTTTCAGTCCTTTGTTTCCGGTTAATGCCACTTTTGACCCTAAAATCATCTATGATCAATTCTCACAACGTTGGCTAGTGGTGACGCTAGAAAGAACTGATACCAGCCAAGGGGATCCAAGTAACACCTCACGTGTATTATTGGCAGTATCAGAAAACTCTGATCCAAACGGGCTTTGGAATATGGTAGGTATTGATACTAAATTGAATATAGCGGGCATTGATTATTGGTTTGATTATCCAGGCATTGCTGTAGATGAAGAAGCCATATATTTAACTGGTAATATGTTTGAGTTTGGGCAAGGTGGTGGCGTGGGTAGCCGGCTATGGATTTTTGAGAAAAGTAGTTTTTATGCAGGTGGTGGTTTATTTGGGTTCGGTCCGCTGGATCCTTTTGTTGTGACCAATGGTATCAATGTCACAAGTCAACCAGCTCATGTATTTGGCAGTACACCTAACAACTTTGGTACTTATTTAACTGGGTATTCAACCTTAACTGATGGTACCAATGAGTTTTGGCAAACCATTCGTATTGATAACCCCTTAACCAGTCCATTGTTCACCTTGGAATTTACGAACATAGGTGATGTTGAGTCAAGTGCTTCTAGTTTGCCAGAAGCGCCACAAGCTGGGTCATCAACAAACACTGGATCTAACTTAACCTTGGCCACCAATGACAGTCGCGCTTTGAATGCAGTATGGATGAACAATAAACTTTATTCTACAGCGATGGTACAGAGTAATCAGGAACTGGGTCAAACATCCGCCAGTTGGGTAATGATTAATGCCGATGGTGTCAATGCCACATCACCAGGTCAATTTGGAGTTATTTTTGGAGAACAAATAGCTAATAATACGTTTACTTTTTTTCCATCAATAGCGGTTAATTCAGCGGGTGTCGTTGGTTTAGGTTATTCCGCTTCGGCATCCAACATATTCGCAGGATCTTACTTTTCGTATAGGATGCCAGGAGATGCTGTCAATACCATGAGGGCGCCGCAGTTAATCAGGCAAGGTGAGGATTTTTATAACCGAACATTTGGTGGTTCGACTAATAGGTGGGGAGATTATTCGGCCACGACCTTGGATCCAGTTAATGATTGTTTTTGGGTATACAATAAACACGCCACAACAAGAGGTTTTACCACAGGACAAGATGATGATGGGATGTTTGGCACCAGCCATGGCAGAGTTTGTGTGGATAACACAGATGTAATTTTTAGTAATGGTTTTGAGTAACGGTCATTGTAATGAAGAAATAAATTTGCAATAAGCCTCTATTGGTAAAGAGCTCAAAAGGCCTGTGTATGAAACACAGGCCTTTTTTAATGTGTGTAGATGAAGGTTAATTAATTCCTTCTAGGTCTCCCAAAGCAAATTTTAATTATGTTTGAATTAAATTGAAGTCTAAAAATAATTTCACTTATAATGAATGGATTTACCAGCTTATATTTTCAGGCATCAAGAATTTACATGAATTTATGGCGCAATAGCAGCAAATGGATACTTCTTTTGATCAGACTTTACCATATTCCAATTAGCCTAAACATTTTATTCAATTTCAATTTAGGTGCTTTATCACATGGGTAAGGTGATTGAGTATCAATTCTTAGATTATCGAATATCCACAGCACGGCAAGTGTTGTATCATCAACAAGAACAACAGGTGATTAACACCAAAGCATACTACCTTTTGTTGACATTGGTTAAGAGTCATGGCGAAATTTTGTCCAAGGATGAACTGATTGAGGCAGTATGGCCTAATCAAATTGTTACCGATGCTGCACTTTCGAAACAAATTTTACGCTTAAGAAAGTTAATCGATGATGAAGACACTCAAAATCCCATCATTGAAACTCACCGAGGTACAGGCTATCGATTCAGTGTGCCTGTAAAAGTTAATGAACAATTTAACCACCTTGCTGAAGAGAAACCCAAAGCAGGACAAAAGAAAAAAATACTTCTGGTTTTTGGCCTATTGTTCACTTTACTCGCAGCTTTTTATCTAAACTCTGAAAAACCAGAGTCTTCAATGCAAAATATGGGCGTTCATTTGATGGTGTTTCCGGGTGAAATTAATTCATCTACCATGACAGAAGGTCATTTGAAATATTTGGTGGCTTTACTTGAGAATAAAAGTTCAGTCATAGCAGAATACCCCGAAAAAAATTGGTTGAAAAGTAGTAACCCCGAAGAGTTGGCTATTGAATTGCTCAGTCAAGGACAGGCTCAATATGCCAGTTTAATTCATGTTTTTACAATGGAAAACAAATTACAAGCAGATATCTCCGTAAGAAATAAAAACTCAAAAATCGCATCGATATCAATTGAGGCTGATGAAATGGTGGAACTTTTAAAGCAGTCCGCCACTTGGATCAATGATGTGTTGTTACCCAATGGTGGAATCCAAGCAAAAAATCCAACCCTTGACATTGGTTTTTCGAATGACAGTTATGCCTTACAAAGCTATTTGCTAGGAAAGACAGAGTTAAATTTAGGCATCAACCAAGACAAAGCCAAGGAATATTTTGAAGCAGCAGTGTTGAAAGACCCTTCATTTATTCAAGCTTGGTATGAGTTGGCTAACTTGAAAGTTAATATGAGTGACTTTGATGGTGCGATTGGAATCATCAATACCCAACTTCCTATTGCAGTTGCTAAGAACGACAAAGACATGCAGTTTGGCTTTTATTATTTAGAAGCATTCGCGAACTATAAAATGCAAAGGTTGGAAAAAAGTAAGCATAACTTACAAAAAGCTTTGTCTTTGGTCAAAGAAAACAACAGCCCAATGGAGCAAATCAAAGCATTCAGGTCTTTGGTCTTTTTGGCCTATGTCTCACAGGATTACGACTTGGCGGAGCAGTACACAGAAGAACAAATTAAATTGACCGAGGATCATTTCCCTTTAGATGCACAACTTGGGCATTTGTTTTCATTGAAAGCCGAAATAAATTTGGCACAATATAATTTTCTGCAAGCCAGAGAGTCATTAAACCAGTCTATTCATCACTGGTCTAAAAATCCTAATCCAGAAAATATGGTCATAAACTATGGCACACTGAACAAAGTTAATTTGGCAGAATCCAAGTATACCCAAGGAATCCAAGTGGCCAGTGAAGCAGCACCTTTTCTCAAACAAAGCCAGAATGAACAAATTAAATTTAATTTCTATTTCAGTACCTCGATGATATTCAATTTACGCGGCTTGTTTGATGAGTCCAATATTTACATCACTGCAATGACTGAATACGCCAATGAGTCGGGTGATAAGTTTTTTTATTTGGGCGCACAAATGTTGAAACTCCATGCACTTTATGTTCAAAACAAATTGGCAGAAGCATTGAATTATGCCGAAGCAATCCGCGGTGTCATCGAGCGTGATTTCTTGTTGGAAGAAACCGCTATATATTACAGCTGGATGATGTTAGTTGTCAGTCGAGTCGAGTCGCCGCAATTGGCCATAAAAAAAATGAATGAAATGGAAGCGCGTTTTCCAGCGTTGTTTACCAGTCATGGCAATGATATGCAGCGAGCAAAAGCACATATTCAAGTGCGTTCGGGACAAGTGGCTTCTGGAATAGAATTACTTTTACAAGTAGAGGAAGAGTACAGAGGTTTAGGTGAGCAACATGTGGCCAATTATGTGGCTTTTGAGGTGCTTGAAATCATGTTGGCACATTCGCAACCAGGTCATCAAGCAGTCATTAACCGCATCGACCAACACACCAGCTATGATTATTTGCTTTATAAACTCAAAGCGCAATTCAAAGCCCAGGAAGGAGATTTTCTGGCTGCAGTAACACTGATGCAAGAAAACAAACTGAAAGCCAATCAGCTGTGGTCTGCAAAAGATCAGCTGAAACTAGAGTCTTATCAATACAACCTCAACCAATAAACATATCGTACTCAATAATTCAACGGCTCTCTGGGTTGTTGAATTAAAAAACCATAATAAATTGTAACTGTTTGATTCGCTCTGCGTTTATATCATAAATGCTTGAGATGAATCTGAATCAGCTCCTTTGAGACATATATTTTTTAGCTTGATTCATGATATTAACAAAAGCAGCTTGGTTGTCTTGATGAATCATTTGAATGATTCTTTGTACAGCATCTGATAATGCATTGAGTGTTGTGGGGCTGTAGTGATTAAGTTTTTGTATCTCGAAATAGAGGTTTGGGTTTTCACCTGAGACATTATTCGCAATGCTCAGTTGGGCATCAAATGTAGTACTGGAAAGCTTGGATAGTAAGTCTGCGGCTTCACCGGACTCAGATAAAACGGTCATAAAAGCGATGTTAACCACATGAGATAAGCCAAGCACATAAGCAATGAGGCGGTCATGATCTTCAAACTTCATGTCTATCCGTTCTGCCATGGTCGGTTTAAACAATTGTTTGACTTGATTGACCGCTTCCTCATTACCCATTTCTATGAATATAACATGTTTACCAGACATCAACTGTATGTCAGGACCAAACATGGGGTGAATAGAAACCACTTTACAGCCACTGTCAGCCAATTGACGTAAAGGTAAACGCAGCGGACTTTTGATGGAACTGATGTCTAAAACAATGCCTGAAGGTTTCAGTTGACTTAATTCCAGCAATATTTCTGCACTTTTTTGAATCGGCGTGGCAACAATCACATAGTCATAATTAAGCTCTGTTTGTTTGTAATCAGCAACAAAGTTATGTTGATCGTTCAATGGTTCAAGATCATTGATATGAACATCAAAATTTTGCGATGATAAGAAATGCGCAAACCACTGTCCCATTTTACCGTTGCCACCAATGATCAAAGCAGATTTGTTGGCGCCGTATCTTGACTCTTTGACTTTTTGGATTTCTTGTTTACTTAAGGAAGTCTCAATCACAAGCTCGAAAATTTGTTGTGCTATATTAGGGTCTAAGTTATGGTTTTTAGCGTGTGCCTTGACCTTATCAAACACTTGTTTTTCTCTTTGATAATCTCTGGTGGGAGAATTTGTGTCCAACTTCACATTTCCAATTTGTTCGACATTAAACTGACGTTCAGCTATCAGCTTTATAATGTCCTCATCGATTTCATCTAATTTTCTGCGTAAATGGTCAAGTTTTTTGGTATCCATGATTGATTGTCAGAAACAATTGGAGTAGATTGTTACAGTATATAGAATATTAATCAATTAATTTATCTTGGGAGAAGAGATATGAAAAA
>CAZVZJ010000036.1:0-35546 GCA_964631055.1 uncultured Marinicella sp. | reverse complement strand
GCATATATATCTATAGCACTTATCAATACTGCGAACTTTTCAGTTTTGTTGTATTGCAGTGCTAAAGTAAGCCCCCTTTTAAATTTATCTCTTGCATAATGCAAATGTGCAAAAAGATTGTTTTTAGAAAGAGTGATAACGCAATCGATAAAATCATCTATTAAGCTTGGCGCTGGCTTTGTTTGAGTAGCTTTCCATTTAAAATCAATAACCAAATCAATGTACCTGGCTTTTAACAATGGATGACATTCATTGAGAGCTCTGTGAGTCCAATATTCAATTACCTCAGCGTCGATACCTTCTATTGATGGATAGTCAACAATAGACCCACTTTCATCTTGTGTTGAATGTGCAGGACTAAAAAACGTACCCCAATTGTTGCTTAAGCCGAATTCACCTTTTAACCCAAAAGCTATTTCTTCTTTAAGTAGACATTTATGTTTATCACCTTCTTCACTTTTAAGAGATTTACAAATTTCTTGATGAACTTCAGATTCGGTGATTATGGTGCTAGGATCACTAAATTGGCTAATAAAACTTAATTCTGGATATTGATTCATTTAAATTTATAGATTGTGATTACTTTGAACTTATTTTGTCAGTTAATTGCACATTACGCGCCACAACTATTCCTTCATTTTTCATGTTCAATAGAAAAGAGTAAACTTTTAAAACATTTTTTTCTAATTCGACGCCTGTATTCATATATATTCCTATTCGCTAACTATTAAAGTAATCTATACTTCTGAGTATATAATGATTTTGCGCATGGTGGTATAGTCTGATTTTTCTAGACACTTTAATAGTTCTAAGCTAGTGGACAATTTCAGTGAACCACTACATCTCAATACTCATTGGAAAATGATTGTTTAGGGAAAGTTGAGGAAGTAATTGATAATAATTTTTCTAGAGTTGGATATGACCTATTTAATCTAGATGACGACTCATTCATAAAGTTTTTAGAGAACAAGCAAACTGAAAAAATGACAAGAAAAATTAAAATTGAAGGCTATACAATTGATGAATTATTGACAGTGCCTCAAGATGATTTTGACGCTTTAATATTTAATGATGATTCACTTGTGTTTTCTGTTGGTTCAGCCGAAATATTAGGGAAGTTTTCAGTAACTGATTTTAAGTTAACACTTGAGCTTGCACAGATTGATGGAGGTGGTGAAGGAGCACTCCCACTAATTTCCAGACTGGCAAAGAGGCTGGCTAAAGACAGAAACCTTGTCGAAATTGAATGGGTTGTTCATGCAGTTCATTGTAAAAACCCCAATTTAAAGCTTAGAAGGGTTCTTTTGAAACGTGGGTTTGAAATACAACAAATAGAGAATGTTGGAGAAGTATACTATTTATGCGAAAACTTGGATTAATTAGCATGATAGAAGAGACACCCAATGGATAAACAATCGGCAAAAGAATACATTCACCTACTTTTAGACTATCAATTTGATTTGTTTTTCATTCATCCGTGGGGAAATAATCACGTAGAATTTTTGTTTGTTAAAACGGCTGTCGAAATAGAAAAGCACGATTTAAAAGATTGGTTTATAAAAATTTCTAAAGCATCAATTCTCAATCAGAAAACACAGATCACTGATAAAAGTCGAAGGCCAAAGACTTATATTGATTTTGATTTTATTTTGTTCATGGCTCATTGGACAAGATGGCCTGAATTCTTTGTTTTGATAGATGAAATAAAGGTTTTACCAGAAGATACCTGGCGCAGTAATCCATTAGTGAAGTCATCTGAGGCGATAGCAGAAGCATTAAGCGACGAATGGGAAGGTGAATATATTTATGAGTGCTTTAATGGCTTGTTAGATGCTGATCAGCCATTATGGGTAAGAAATAAATTCTCATGAATTGTCTTCACTGTAATAAAAACACAGAGTTGTTTGAAGCACTTACTACATCTCCATTCTCTTGGCCTGATATGTCTGTTATTTGGTATGCATGTGGTCATTGTGACCATGGCAATCATATTCGAATAGCAAATGGGGGTTATCAGCAAATTAAAATAATTGGTGCACCTGGTCCGACATGGAAAACTATAAAGTCATATAAGGAAGCATCCTTAAAAACACGTCAAGATGTCAATTATCTTCATGTATGGTTAAATGGCAATCATTTCGAAATTCAAGCAAAAACATAAGGTTTTATATCCTTTTAAATTTGAGATATATTCCATAATAATGGACAAAAAATTAAACACTTTAGTTGTAAACATCTATTTCGGATATTGCTTATTTAAAACCTTCAAAAGTTAAAGACTTTGGTTGCGACATATATTCATCTAATGCAATAGAATCAATTACTTACAATTTTATAAAATTTAATAGTTTGGTTGTCAATCCACCAGACTCTTTGCGCAATTGGCGTCGTGCCATGCGCTTAAGTTCAGGATAGGCGGCACTGATCAAATCGTCAGTAGACAATTCATCGCGATTGCTCAATTCTGGTTTTACCTCTGAATTGTTTTTTTGTCTCATTCCACCCCTTTACCAAAGAAATATGTGGCCAACATTTTCCACCATTGTTATGCTTGTTAATTAGTTTACCAGAAAACCTGTTCTGGTTTTTAATGGTTGAATTATCAACGTTCATGGTTGGTCTAACTTGTATAATCTTGCTCAATAAAATATATGACTTGTTTGTTCATTGATCTTCTTCTTGTCCGAATGTAATACCATATATCACTTCTAAGTTGGTGGCCAATTTCACTGTACCTCTACAATCGTAGTAATGTGTCGTCTTAAAGTAAAGTTTAGATTTAAGGCCAATCGGTGTAAATTTTGAAGTGTTTTATGGTTCAATAAAATGTTCAGACTTTCGATTTAAAATATTCTTTAAGCCAAGTTATTAACATTTTTTGAGCAGGTAAAAGAGATTTGTGCTGTCTTCCTAATGTTTTAAACAGGGCCCTCATGTCGTCAAGGGTATCAACATCTTGCATGGGTTTCAGTAATTCAGTTTTTATGTTGTGAACTGCTAACTTATTGACGAATTCTGACAAAGTGTTTTCATTACTATAAGTTACTTGAGTCCAAACTTGTTGAGGTATTTTTATTTGAGCTGCTAACAGGTAAAAACCGCCGTCTTTGCATGGTCCAAAAATACAAGACTCTGGATTTTGGTTTAATTTTTCGATGGCAGTATTGATCAGAGAGAGGTTAATTTGGGGGCTGTCGGTTCCAATCAAAATGACATAGTCAAATTCATTACGTAAGGACTGGTAAACATGATGCATGCGCTCACCTAAGCCACCCTCACCTGTCCACAGGGTATTGAATGATTGCCACTGTTGAAGGTTAGTAGCGGCTTCTTCAGCAAGGGCCCAATGCGGCGTAAGGTCGTGTTCAGATTGCTTTTGAACCTCATGCATGACAGCGGTTACTGCATTAACACTGTAGGAATAAAAAGTTTGTGCATTTGAGGTGCCAATACCTTTGGCCAGCCTGGTTTTAAGTGGTGAAAGACCTTGGGTTTTTGCAAATACTGCCAGCGCACCTTTCATGGTTTGTTTTTCTCATTCTTGATCTTTCGCAATTGTTTCCATTCAGGCCAAGCTTGTTTGATCCATAGGCATATATGGCTTAAGGTGGTTTTCAACCAACCATTATTGTTATACTTTCTGGCGCTGGTGGTTATTGTGGCATCAATTTCGTTTAATGAAATGTCTTGTTGCCTGGCTTTCCAAACAAAGACATGGTCTTCGCCGTATTCCAAATCTTCTGGAAACCCTTGTAATTGGTCAAATAAAGCTGAGCTGATACATAAACCTTGGTCTCCGAATGGGCAACCGAATACCGAGGAACGAAAATTAGCACCCCAAGCGTTGATTTTCATTTTGTCTGAACCTGAGAAAAATGCCAATCGAAAATAATGCAGCGCATTGGGTTTTTGTTTGATGGCTGTTATGAGTTTACGCCAGGCCTGAGTAGATAATTCTGAATCGGCGTGTAAAAACCACAGGTATTCACCTTTGGCTTGAGCTGCACCGTGATTAAGGCTGGCAGCGCGCCCTTCTTTTTGAGATAAAATGATGTCTGTGTTTTCAGGCAATGAAGCAAGCAAAGATTTAGGTTGAATTTCGTTTGGAGCCAGTGGAATGATGACAGAAATACTGATTTCATTCATAGCTTCAAAACATCAAGCATCTCATGCTTCGCTTTGCTGATGGCCTCATCAGGTGTCAACAAGGCTCCAGTTAATGACTTTCTGTATGTTTCATCAATCTCAGGAAGTTTGGTGTCCAAAAGTGCTAATAAGAGTTGTTGTGCTTTCTCTAATGAATCGCCATAACGACTGATTACATCAGCAACACTGACATGGTGTTGGGGGTCTTCCATCCAACAATCGTAATCTGTCACAATACCAATGACTGCATAACATAACTGTGCCTCCCGGGCCAAAAAGACTTCAGGAACATTGGTCATGCCAACTAAGTCGCAACCAACATGTCTTAAAAAATGACTTTCTGCCTTTGTTCCTAAACGTGGACCATCTACACAAGCATAAGTTTTTTCGGTATGTAATGGAAAACCCATAGCAACAGCTTTTTCTTGTACCCAATTTGTGAGGTTTTGACAGGTCGGCTCTGCTGTTGAGACATGGGCTGCGATACCGTTTCCAAAGAAAGTTTTTTCTCGATTACCTTTGATGAAATCAAAATATTGACTGGGAATAACAAATTCACCTGGATGAATGTCTGCTCTTAAACTGCCAGTTGCTGAAAAACCCAGTACTTGCTTGGCTCCGAGTTCTTTTAATGCATATATATTGGCTCGATAATTGATTTCATGGGGTAGAAGCTGGTGCTGTTCACCATGGCGTGGCAAAAACAGCAATTCTTTATTTTTATAAGTGGCTTTAACCACCGCTGAAGATGGTTTGCCAAATGGCGTTTCAAGTTCAACCTTATCAATGATTTTTAAACCTTCGATTTGATATATACCAGTGCCACCAATCAATGCCAACATCAGCAACAAGCTCCAAACTCTGTATCTTGAGCAGGCCCATCAGGACCACAATCAAATGCACCGTAATGGGTTGAGGTATCACCCAACACCTTAAAATGTGGCGCATAATGTGTTTCTGATAGCATGGCTGCCGTATTGCTACACACCAGCATGGGTTGGCCTGTTTTGAATTCGTGGTGATTGTCCAGTACAAAACTATGTGGTGAATTATCAATGGTTCCTAAATAATAAGCCACTTGTCCGTAATCTTCACAAATGTCTTCAAATTCACATTTAAAAACTCGAACAGTCATTGAGTAAAATTTAATCATGCCTGCTTGGCGTTCAACTTCAGGGTCGTTGAGTTCGATGATTCCACTGCTGACAATGCGGTAATCTAAACACCCGACTTGGCGCAACATGCGACGAAAATCCTCAATGTACATGGCTCCACTTAAGCATTCACCATGTAATACCGGATCATTAACCAGCTCTTTAGGCACGCGTCTATCGGTGAACACATCTGAGAAATACAACTCCCCTCCTGGCTTCAAAACTCGAAAAATTTCACGAAACACATCTTCTTTATTGGGTGACAAGTTAATCACACAATTAGATGTAACCACATCAATTGAGTTGTCTTCAATGCCCAACGATTTTAAATCTTCTATATAACCTTTATGAAATTTAACATTGGGTTGAGAAAAGCCAAATTTATCCATGTGATAATTAATGGTTTTATTGGCTACGGCCAGTTGGTTTTCTGTCATGTCAACACCAATGACATGCCCTTTTTCACCTACAACTTGAGATAAGGTATAGACGTCACGACCGGTACCGCACCCTAAATCCAGTGCCGTTAATCCTTCCATTGCATGAGGAATTGGCGAACCGCAGCCGTAAAATTTAGCTTGAACTTCATCGTGGACATTAGCCACCAATGGACGTACCCATTCAGGCATGGCATCTATTGGACAACATGCACTGGTCTTAAGGTCTTCTTTGGTTTTTAAAATCTCACCATAATACTCTTTTACATTTTTACTTACGGTACTGCTGTTCGTCATGTTTGATTTCCTCGTTGATTTCTTTGTTCATGTCTTGTTTCCGGTTTAAAGTATGTTGAAATGAAGACTAGAACACGTTTTAATTATTTTTTATTGCCCTGTAATGGAATCAACAATAATTTCCCAGGATTCATTTTAAGCTCGTCTTGATAAGCTTTTAAGCCAATTTGCATATGCAGATGGCCATTTTCTGGCTGGGGTTTGTAGGTTTTAAAAACTCTATCCCACCAAGGTAGGTTAAAGCCAAAATTGCTGTTGGTTTCTTTAACAATTACAGAGTGATGAACTCGATGCATATCGGGAGTAACTAAGACCCACCTCAAATATTTATCCACTTTATATGGAAGTCGAATATTGCCATGGTTGAACATGGCTGTGGCATTCAATAAAATTTCAAATACAATGACAGCCAGGACGGGTATGCCTAAAAGTAGTACAGCACTGCATTTAATTAAAACTGATAAAATTATTTCTATTGGATGAAAGCGAACCCCTGTAGAGACGTCTATATCTTGGTCAATATGGTGCACTTTATGCAGTCTCCATAGCCATGGTATGTGGTGAAAAGCAACATGTTGTATATAAATGATTAAATCTAACAACACCAAGGCTAAAACAAAAACCAAGTAATTGGGTAAAAGCATTGTGTTAAACAGACCTAAACCTTGTTCTTGCGCATAAACAGCTGTGCTTGCAGCAGTAAAAGGAACAATGATCTTAGCCGCAAAACTACTGACAACAACCAACGAAAAATTGTTCATCCAACGTCTACTTTTATTGGCTTTCAGTTGACGTTTCGGTCTGATATATTCAATGATTGATACCAAGACCAAAATTAAAAAAAAGCTGAGTAATCGCAATTTTATTTCAGAATCCATTAAGTCAGCGCACCACCACAAGAGCTTCCAGCACCCGCTGTACAGCCGAAACAATGACTGGCAACAGCAATATTGGGTTCAATGTCCTGAAACCGTTCAATGTCCCATAAATTGAATGAATTCCAGTTCACAGGAATCTCTAACATTTGGTTAAAGTCACAATCGTAAACTCGGCCATCCCAGCCAATAGAGACTAATTCTTTGCACATCACACCTTCAGCTGCCTGGGTGTTAAAGTTGTCGATCAATAACTGCATGTAATCTTGGATTTTCCCATCTCTTTGTAACGCATGCGCATAGCGTTTTATGGGCATATTTGTGATGGTAAAAAGGTGGTTAAACGTAATACCAAATGTTTTTTCCAAATGAACATGATAGTCAGCTTCTAGATCTTTTTGATCTGGCGGTAAATGCTCTCCAACTGGGTTATAAACCAAATTCAGCTCAAGACCACTTCCTGGTCGACCATAGCCTAAAGCGTTCAGTTTATTTAAGCCTGCAATACTTTTATCAAATACGCCCTTACCTCTTTGTGCATCTACATTGTCTTCTTTATAACAAGGTAGAGAGGCAACGACTTGAACTTTTTGCGCAGCCAAAAACTCTGCTGTGTCTTCTTGGCCAGGTTCGAATAAAACGGTTAAATTACAGCGATCGATCACGGTTTTATCCATTTTTCTTATCTCACTGACAAAGTAACGAAAATGAGGATTGAGTTCTGGTGCACCGCCGGTGATATCCACAGTATGTATCTGGGGTTCTTGTTTCAGTAGATGCAATATTCTATTAACCGTTTCAAGCTCCATGTTTTCAGTGCGATTAGGTCCTGACTCGACGTGACAATGATGACAGGCCTGGTTACAACGCTTACCAATATTGACTTGTAATATCTTTATTGTCTCTCGCTTTAATTCAATGTTGTGTTCTTCAAGTGCTGCTTGAAATGATTGCATTAACGTCTCCAGTTATGGAATTTTTGTACCAAATTTAGCGCCCATTGTGGTGCATGGGCTTTTTTCCATTCGCCAGCTGCGAATTTATTGGCTTCGGCTAAAGTTGGGTAGATGTGTATGGTGCCTAAAATTTTATTCATACCAATACCATGTTTCATGGCCATCACATATTCAGCGATTAAATCACCAGCGTGGGTGCCTACTATTGTTGCACCTAATATCTTGTCTTTACCTGGTACAGTTAAAACTTTCACGAAACCATGTGCTTCAGAATCTGCTATAGCTCGATCTAAATCATCAATTCCATAGGTTGTTATTTCAAAAGGAATGTTTTTTTCTGTCGCTTCTTTTTCATTCAAGCCAACACGCGCGACTTCCGGGTCAGTAAAAGTAGCCCATGGAATCACAGAATAATCTACCTTGAATTTTTTAAATGGCCTGAACAAGGCATTAACACTGGCAAACCATGCTTGATGGGCAGCAGTATGGGTAAACTGGTAAGGCCCTGTTACATCCCCACATACATAGATGCTGGGAATGTTTGTTTGTAGATACGGATTGGCTTCAATGGTTTTGTTGCGACGCAAGTTTACCCCTAACTCTTCAAGGCCAAAGCCGATGGAATTGGCTGCACGACCTAAAGCCACCATGATTTGATCAAATTCTATGGTTACATCATTGCCTTTGTGTTCACAGGTAACTTGACCAGCTTCAAAAGCTTTCGCCTTATGTCCTGTTAAAATTTTAATGCCATCTTGGGTGAACTTATTTTCGATTAAGTCAATCACTTCCTCATCTTCTCTTGCAAGAATTTGTGGTGCCATTTCTATGACTGTAACTTCAGAGCCCAATCGAGCAAAGGCCTGAGCCATCTCAGCGCCAATTGGCCCACCGCCCAAAACAACCAGTTTTTTTGGTAGTTCTTGTAGATCCCATATATTGTCACTGGTGAGGTAATTAATATCTTTTAATCCGGGTATAGGTGGAATTAAAGGGCGTGCTCCAGTGGCAACTATAATGGCTCGAGCGGTTATTTTTTCGTTATTAATCTCAACTGTATGTGGGTCAATAATTTTAGCTTCCCCCGTATAACAGTTCACCCCAAGGCTTTCATAACGTTCAATTGAATCATGCGGCTCTATGGCTTTGACCACATCTTTAACACGTTGCATCACATCTTTAAAGTCGAAACTCACCTCTGTCTTTTGAAAACCAAATTCTTTAGCTCGTTTGGCATACGACAACATTTTAGCTGAACGCAGTAAAGCTTTGCTGGGAACACATCCAGTGTTTAAACAGTCACCGCCCATTTTATGACGTTCAATCAATGCAACTTTGGCTTTAACAGCAGCAGCAATATATGATGAAACCAGTCCAGCCGACCCGCCTCCAATTGCAATCAAGTTATAGTCATATTTAGCCATCTACGTTTCCTTTTCTTAATAATTTGAGTGCTGTTTTAGAAGCCAAAGGAAGTAAACCTAAAGCAATAAAAGCAGCAATTAAAGTGGGTGATGCAATGTCAGAAAGACTGGATATTTTTCCAAGTTCAGTACCAGCATAAACATATACAGCAGTGCCTGCCAACATGCCGAGCTGACTGACCCAATAGTAAGTAATGGTCTTAATGGGTAATAACCCCATCATCAGATTAACGGCAAAGAAAGGTAATATAGGTACTAAACGAAGCGCAAATAAATAAAACGCACCTTCTTTCTCAAAACCATCATTGATTTTTTTTAGGTAATTGCCAAATTTCTCTTGGACTGAATCTTTAAGTATAAATCTGGCCATCCAAAATGCCAATGTGGCACCAATTGTGCTCGCAAAACTGACTACTATCAGGCCATTTATAAAACCAAAAAGCATACCAGCAAGCAAGGTGAGAATAGCAGCAGCTGGTAATGACAATGCTGTGACTAAAACATAAACCAGAAAAAAGACCGATAAGGTAATCAGTTTATTTTCAGAATAATATTCGATCCATGCTTCCTGTTGTAATTTAATGTTTTTTAGCGATAAATGATGATGGAGATCAAAGAAGAAAAAAGCGCCAATAGCAACCAAAACTATAAGCACCAAGCTGATTTTTAAGATATTTTGATTCATATGTTATTTTCTTGTGATGAATACAGAGGAAGCAAGGTTTATTATACAGTGATTAACCATGAAGTAATTATTGAGGCTCAATGAAAACTTATTTTCTTTTATTTCTTTTTTTACCATTTTCTGCTGATTCCGAAGATGATTTCATCTCTATTTACAATACGTTGTTACATTCACATGTTAGTCCGGGACAAAAACAAGGCATTCATGCAAATCTTGTAGATTACTCTTCATGGGCCGATGATGAGCGCCATATAAAAGCGTTCAAATTACTTAAAGAACTTCCAGTTCCAGAGTCTCATGATCAAAGATTGGCTTACTGGATTAATGTTTATAATTTTTTAACAGTAGACCTGATTATCCGTGAAAAAGAAACTGATAGTATTAAAAACTTAGGCGGTTTCTTTAGTAGCCCCTGGAAAAAACACAAATGGATTCTCCATGATAAATCTTACACACTAGACCAAATTGAGCATAAAATCTTACGAAAAATGAATGAGCCTCGTATTCATATGGCTATTAATTGTGCTTCATTGTCTTGTCCAGACTTACTTACAGAGGCTTACACAGCAAATCAAATAGAGTCACAACTTGAGAAGCAAACTTTATTGTTCCTGCAAGACTCAACAAAAGGTATGCAAATTCAAGGACGAAATCTAAAGCTTTCCAAGATATTTGATTGGTTCGCCGAAGATTTTGGCAACAAACAAATGCTTATTTTGTTTTTACAAAAATACAGTCAAGAAATTAAATTTGATTCAGTTGTAGAAGGTTACCTTAAATATGATTGGAAATTAAATTCAAAGTAACTTTACTTGAGTATTTATTTTACTTGTAATGAGGCCTGTAATTAAATTTCAAGCCATGACTTTGTTTTTTTAGTTATTAAATTAGACTACTTTAGAGATGTTAGCACCCTCATAAATATAGCAAAATTATTTAAAATTCTCTTATGGTTTTTTTATTTAAAAATAAGAAATAATATTTCAATAGTCACCCTCCTCTTTTTAACCTATTGATTCATCAAAATTAATAACATTTATTCTGTAGATAAATTGTTTCGTATAGAGAAAAATAAAATATAAGCAGTAGTGTGGAAAGGAAAGTGTCTTTATAAATTGTCAAAGATGGCAGATTTTTCGTGATGTAAAACCATTGTGAGAAAAGAAATTTAATACTTACAAGTAAAGATGATTAAGAAGCGATCATTGATAACGAGATTGGGCCGTTAATGTTCCGGCCCAAACAAGCGAAATAAGATAATTAAATGTTGTAAAGCTGTTTTATCAACTGTTTATAAAATTTTATTTATTAACGACTTTCCATTGTTTAAGTGAGGCGTCAATCTCATCACACGTTTCAAGCTTTAAAGGTCGTTTAACCCATGGTCCAGCAGGAACTGTTGTTGAAGAAACTGTTATGCAACGATTTTTATCTTCAGCGAGTCTTATAGATTCGTCTTTAGAATTGTAAACGAATTTTTGTCGAGAGTGATCGCTGCACTCCAATAGTGCAAAAACAGTCACGTCACTTGCGATCAATGCCTGCATGCAATACCCTTCAAATGCATATGACATAATCTGTTGAGTCGATTCGTTGTATTCAAATCGAGTGTCATTACCGCTGTAGTCACGAGAAGTGCCTTCTTTAGATGGTTTACAAGTATGCGTCTGCATCAAATCTGTTTGACCACGACCATAAGTATCCATACAAAATCCATAGCCATTCGGTTCATCAAGATTCTTACTTAATACGATGTAAGGCGGATCCGATGGCACATTTGATGTGCCTCCTAATGCACTAGACGAATCAGAAACAGCTGAATTACTTATCAGCAAGCTGGCAAATAAAATTAAAAATATTCTCATTGTTAACTCCGTAATTGTTAATTAAGCATAAATAATAAATAAGTTAATTGTAGACGATCTAGGTTTCTTACAACAGTGAGGTTGTAACAATTCATCTGCAATAAAGTAATATCAATATCTGTAAAAGTTTACCTCTAGAAATCAAGGCTGCCAACCACCTCCCAGCACACGATAAAGAGTGACCCAATTAAGCGCTTCAGTTAATCGCGCTGCAATCATTTCTTGCTCCGCAATGTTATGAGAACGCTGTGCCGTTAAGACCGACAGCGAGCTTTCAAGGCCGCTCCTGAAGCTTGCTTCAGTCAAGCGGTACACTTTCTCATTGGCCGCTAATAAAGATTTACGTGCTGCCACCAATTCTTGTATGTTACTCTGCTCACTCAAGGCATCTGATACCTCCCGGAAAGCTGTTTGAATAGTACGCTCATACTCTGCCAAGGCAATATCGTAAGCCACTTCAGCAACACGTACATTGGCTTTTCTGGAGCCAGCATCAAAAATAGGCACCGATACCGAGGGAATGAAACTCCACAAACCAGAGCCATTACCAAACAGTTCAGATAATTGATTACTGGAAGTTCCAGCACTTGTGGTCAATTTTATACTAGGAAACCTTGCTGCACGAGCAGCACCTATATGTGCATTTGCTGCCCGCAAAGCACGTTCTGCTGCCAGCACATCAGGACGGCGTTGAAGCAATTCTGAGGGTGCTTCCACTACCGGGCCAATTGAACCAATCAATGGCTCAAGCGAGTCTATGGCATCAGTACCAGTATCGGCTATTAAGACCGGATCAATAGTTTGACCAACCAGCAAAGTCAGTGCATTAATGTCTTGTGCAACTTGTGTTCTAGAAATAGCAATATCAGCACGCGCAGTATCGACACTGGTTTGAGCAGTGGCCACATCCAGGCCCGATGCAGTGCCAATTTTGAATGTTTTAAGGGTTAGGTTTAATGACTTCTGCTGACTATCAAGCGTACGTTGAGCTAAACGCAGTTTTTGTTGATCTGCTGCCAAGGTAAAATAGGCTGAAGCCACCTCTGCCACTAGTGTGATACGCATAGACCGCAATGTTTCTTCGTTCGATAAGTAAAGCTCCAAAGCTTGATCGCGTAAATTATTAAGGCGTCCAAAGAAGTCCAGTTCGAAAGCACTGATGCCCAAAGAGACACTATAATTACGAGAGGTTTCTCCTCCAGAACGCAGTATAGAATGACTACCAGTTACATCAACATTCGGCAGGGTATCTGCGCGTGTAATTTGAAATTGAGCTCGGGCTGACTCAACCGCAAGAGCGGTTTGCCTCAGACTGCGATTGTTATTAAGCGCAAGTTCGATCAGTTGGAGCAGGCGTTTGTCATCATAAAACTCCGTCCAACCAAGTTCATCAACTGGCGTTGCTCCTTGTTCACCCACTTGTGTTGTTAACCACTTTTCAGCAATAGGTGCAGATGGTTGGTTGTACTTAGGCGCAAAATTAACGCAGCCGGTTAAGAACATACTAAAAGCAACAGTTACCAATATGAAGCGAATCATTTTCATAATGTCCCCTGATGTGTCAATGGATTATTTGTCGAGTCAACAACGATTTTACGCTTGAACAATTTATGCACCAGCACATAGAGCAATGGAATCAGAAAAACCCCAATTAAAGTAGCCGAAACCACACCACCAATAACACCTGTGCCGACAGCATGCTGGCTACCTGAACCTGCACCTGAACTGATCACCAATGGCAACACACCCAAGCCAAACGCCATTGATGTCATAACAATGGGACGTAAACGCTGACGACAAGCTTGCAAAGTAGCAGCCACAACTTCCTGTCCATCGTCCACAGCAGCCTTAACAAACTCTACGATTAGAATCGCATTTTTAGCCGTTAATCCAAGTATCGTTAATAAGCCAACCTGAAAGTAGACATCATTTTCTAAACCCCGTATCTGCGTGGCCATTACTGTACCTAGCACGCCAATTGGTAGCACCAACAAAACCGACAACGGGACTGACCAGCTTTCATACAATGCCGCCAAACACAGAAAAACTACCAACAAAGAAAATAAATATAAAGTACTGGCATTTGAACCGGCTTGCTGTTCTTCATAAGATAAGCCACTCCACGCCACACTGAAACCTTCGGCCGCTTCTTTTGCCAATTGTTCCATTATGGTAATAGCGGCACCTGAACTCACACCAGCTGCGGCGTCTCCTTGCAACTGAATAGATGAGTCACCATCGAACCTTGTTAGCGATGGCGAACCTGTTGTCCATCTCCCGGTAGAAAACGCAGCAAATGGCACCATTTCACCATTGTTATTGCGAACGCTCCATTTATTCAGATCTTCAGGTAACATACGTGCATCTGATCGAGCCTGAATATATACCTTCTTGACTTTACCTCGATCAATAAAGTCGTTGATATAACGCCCTCCCCACGCAGTAGACAACACACTGTTGAGGTCGCTGATCGATACACCAAGTGCGCCAGCTTTGGCATTATCGATGTCCAATACGTATTGTGCTGTTGGATCAGGTGTACTGATGCGAATACCTTGTAATTGTGGATTCTGATTGGCACTGAACATCAAGGCATTTGCTGCCGCCGTTAGTTTTTTATTTCCTTGGCCGCTTGAATCAAGTAATTCCATCGAAAAGCCACCGGTAGAGCCCAAACCAGGGATAGAAGGTGGCGCCAGAGCAAAAATTCGCGCATCCCTTATTCGACCAAGTGCTGCCATCGCACGTCCTTGAACTGCATTAACACTCTGTGAACCTGCAGGGCGTTCAGACCAGTCTTTAAGTCGTATGAAACCCAAGCCTACATTTTGGCCACTACTACCTAACCCAAAACCCGCCACTATAAAAGTTGACTCAACGGTGTCTTTTTCATTCTCACGAAAGTACTGCTCGACTTGGTCGATGACTTTTTTAGTACGTTCTTGAGTGGCGCCAGCCGGTAGCTGCAAGCTTACAATCAATAAACCTTGATCTTCATCAGGTACAAATGATGTGGGTAGACGCATGAACAAAAACACCAATACCACAGCTAACAAAGCATATAAGAAGACAAAACGTCCTGCGCGGTTAAGTATATAAGCAACGCCTGATTCATAGCGACTTGTGACACGCTGTACCAGGCGGTTGAAGCCACTAAAAAACTTATTCGATATATGCCCTTCCTTCGGAGTTGGTTTCAGTAAGGTAGCGCAAAGTGCTGGAGTAAAGATTAATGCGACCAAAACCGAAAGCACCATTGCCGACACAATGGTGATGGAGAACTGGCGATAAATAACTCCTGTGGTACCACCGAAAAATGCCATCGGTAAAAACACCGCCGATAAGACCAAACCAACACCTACCAGGGCACCAGAAATTTGCTGCATGGATTCCCGCGTTGCCTCCAATGGCGAAAGATTTTTTTCAGTCATCAATCGCTCAACATTTTCCACAACAACAATGGCATCATCCACCAATAACCCAATCGCCAGCACCATACCGAACATAGTTAAGGTGTTGATACTGTACCCGAATGCCGAAAGCACAGCAAAAGTACCCAGCAAAACCACAGGCACTGCAAGCGTAGGAATGAGTGTTGCACGCCAGTTCTGTAAAAACAAAAACATGACCAGAAATACCAATATTACCGCCTCTATCATGGTCTGAATCACGCTTTCAATCGACGCTTCAATGAAAGGCGTGGTGTCGTAACTGGTTTCTATTCTCATGTTCCCTGGTAATGAGGCTGACAATTTTTCAACTTCAGTATTGATTTGTACCGCTGTTTCTGTCGCATTGGCACCAGTTGATAACAGAATTCTGACACCCGCAGATGGCTGGCCATTATAAGTTGCTGCAACGCTATAACTGGCACTGCCTATTTCTACATCTGCTACATCAGATAAACGAACTGTGGCTGCACTCGTACTTGTTATCAGTATAATATTACGAAATTGTTCTGCGGTTTGCAGACGGCTTTGTGCCGTAATCGTTGCGTTCAGTTGTTGGCCATCAACGGCAGGCAGGGAACCAAGTTGGCCAGCTGAAACTTGAGCATTTTGTGCTGACACTGCATTAACAACGTCATCTGGCGTGAGTTTATATTCAGTTAACTTAACTGGGTCGAGCCAAATACGCATGGCGTATTGAGAACCCAATACATCTACACTACCTACACCTGGAACCCGACTCAACGGTGTCTTCAAGTTGGAACTTATATAATCCCCAAGGTCTGCTGAGCTTACTTGATCATCACTGGATACCAAACTAAGCACCATTAACACTTCATCACCCGACTTAGTAACGGTCACTCCTTGTGTCTGTACTGACGATGGTAAGCTTGGCGTGATTTGCTGCACCTTATTTTGGACTTGTACCTGCGCTGTATCAGGGTCGGTACCAATTTCGAAGGTCAACTGCACGTTAGATGAACCGTTTGAAGTGGATGATGAGGATATATAACGCAGCCCATCCAAGCCAGTAAGGTTTTCCTCAATCACTTGAGTAACCGCCTCTTCAACAGCACTTGCCGAAGCGCCTGTGTATGTAGTACCAACAGAAACTGTTGGGGGTGAGATGGTAGGATAACGTGATACTGCCATTGAACGCATTGCCATCACACCAGCAAGCATAGCACCTATGGCTAAAACCCAGGCAAAAATGGGTCGATTAATAAAAAATTGAGACATGATGTTTAATCACTCCTGTATTGGCAGAACTACATCAGCTTCTTGAATAACATTGACCACCGAACCGATACGAACTTTTTGTTGACCTTCAACCACAATTCGTTCGCCAACTTGCAAACCACTTTCCACCACCCATTGGTCACCCAAAGTTTGGCCCGTGGTTAAGGTTCGTTGTTCAATTACATTGTTTTCGCCAATCACATAAACCAAAGCATTGCCTTTGATGTCTCGACTAACAGCCGCTTGAGGCACCACCAAGGCATCAAGCATGATCGCACCCTCAAGCCTTATCTTGCCATACATCCCTGGGATCAATTCGTCATTTGGATTGGGAAATAAAGTTCGGACGGTTACAGAACCGGTAGTTTGATCCACGATCGCATCATCTAACTCAAGTGTTCCGACCTGGTTGTATATACTGCCGTCATCCTTGATCAATTTCACTATAGGGGTTTCACTTTCAAGCTTGACCTCTCCTTGGACAAATTGTTGTCTAATCCGCAGAAATTCGGTAGCCGATTGTGTTGCATCAAGGTAAACATTATCAAGTTGTTGTACTTTTGCAAGCGCATTCGTTTGGTTTGCGGTAACCAAAGTACCCTCGTTCACGCTAGAGCGTCCAATGCGACCATCTATGGGTGAAGTGACATTGGCATATGACAAAGTGGTTCTTGCGGCCGTTAAACTAGCCTGGGCAGAAACTACCGCTAAAACCGCTTGTTTGTAAGCTGCTTCAGCTTCTTCTGAGCTCTCCTGACTGACTGCCTCAATTGCTACTAACTCACGATAACGAGCTGCTTTTGCCTTAGCACTGGCTTGAGCAACCTCAGCACTTGCAAGTGCAGCTTGAGCATCACTGACAGCGGTTTGTGCCGATGTCGGATCGATCTCGTACAACACTTGGCCAGCTTTTACTTCACTGCCTTCTTCGAACAAAAGCTTGCGCACAATACCACCTATTTGGGGACGAATATCAGCCGTTACAGCTGCTGCCACTCGTCCGCTTAATTCACTTGAAACAGGCACCTGTCTACTTTGCACAATATATGCTGTAACTTCTACAGCTCTTGCTTCTTTAAATTTTGGCTCGACCGTTTGATCACAGGCAGTAAGCACCACCAAAAATGCCATCGACATCATTATTTTCGCCATTGTTCGACATCTTTGGTTCAGTGTCTGATATGAATATGGATGCTTTCTCATAACATGATTCTCTGTAAGCATGGGCCGCTTATTTAAATTGATTCATTATTTATTTTATTTCAATACGGTATTTGTTAGCCGATTAACACCAATTGTATTTAATTCTTGTCTTCAACAATTTGAGCAGTTAATACAAATTCAGCTGTAGGTGAGTCTGAAGTTAAAAGAACGACTTGTTTAAATTGATCTTTTTTTCGTAACAAAGTAATTTTCAGTGTTTTTTCACTCGACTTAAAACCAAATAAATCAGTAGTTAATTTAAATTTATTCGAAAAGTTTGACACATCAAATTTACCCATCACTGTTAATTGTTCAAAGTAATCAACTTTAGAGTGATGGTCTTGTACCGGTGACAACAATATATCGATTAAATGAGCAGATTTGTCTTCATCCACCAACATAAAATTTTGTTTTATTTTTTGTGTCACCAAATTTCTGCTGTTATTAAACTCAATCATAGTCACTTGATGATCTTGATTTGTATCTATTTCTTTAAAGGCAGAAATTGGCACTGAAACCACAACATATGCATTTTCACCTTCAATATTGATGGTGCCTTGTTGAGCCACCATCAAATGCGCATTCGAATTTTGTATAGACAATAAGGCTGAGCTTAATACCAATATTGTTGAACAAATACTTCTAAATAATTTCATTAGATTCAGTCCTGTAATAACTTAAGGGCTTCGAGGTCCACCTGCTTCTACTTCACCTTTCACGCATCTTTGAAAGTATGGGTAAGAATCAGTGGCGAAATAATGATAAATTCCTTGTGGAAATTCTGGAGTCACTCCAACTCGGCCATTACACTCATCTAAATCACCGGAACCAGCAACATATTCCCAATCCTGGGCAAATGTGCCTAATGCATATGTTTCTACAGAAGGCCTGGAATCGCTGATTGGTTCAATTAACTGATAACTACCAACTACTTCAACAAGTTCTGAGGTGGCATCATTAGGAATGCTGTGACCATAACGAGCATAAATAGGAAAACCATCTGCCGCCCACCCTATCAAGGTCATACTTGTGTTATCGGCACCTTGTTCAGTTAAGTAATTTTCTGGCATACCATGATAGTGATAGTCTCCTGTCGGCTGAACATGCGCATTGTTATCATCAGTGCCAAAATTAAAACTGTTTTGACCCAATGCTTCTATACTCCAATTCCCTGAGTTATCAACCAAACTACAATTTGAGCCTGAATCATCACATGACCCAGCCGTCCCTGCATCAATTTTTACACCATTCAAAACATAACCAGTAACACCTCTGGGACCTCCAAGTACAGTTGCTGTAGATGTCTCTACTGGCGTTAAGCTAAATGACGCTGTAACGTCAATTTCTCCAATGGTGTTTGGGTTCCCTTGATTAGGAAACTCACCGACTTCGTGATCAGGTATACCATTTGCTGTTAATTGACGATTACCGTCAGAACAGGTCCAAGTCGATTCACTTGTAATGGTTAGCGATGGTTGATTATTGGGTGTTGTTTGACTGTATGAGCATAAAACATCTTCAGTAGATGTAGTGCCGGTGTTGTTTTCCTGACAACTCAAACCACTTAATTGAGCTAATTTGACCAGCTCGTGGGTAACTTGTCCATCATTACCAGTTAAAGTTGCAACACCTGATTCACAGCTGTCGAATGTGAGGCTTAATATACCCCAAATCTCTGTACCTGAGTTATCAGTAGATGGTGGCATGGTAAAACTCCCGCCATTACCAATAAAACCAGTCCGCATATCAATTTCATAAGTTTGGCCAACAACAACTGGAGTAGGAATACCCTCAGCAGTTAGCAACCATTGTGCTTCACCTGAATCATTATTTGTTGAAGTGCCTTTATAACCATAAAAGTAAATGAATAAGCCACTAGGCAACTCAGCCATATTAAAGCCACTACCATCGAAAGCTGGGTCATACCAAAAGCCGCTGGTGTTTGATAAGCTGGTTTGTGCTTTCAAGCCTTGCATGCTTATGAAGAATATGATCGTTATCAGTAATATTTTCTTTTTCATTGTTAATCTCCAATTGTTTTAATTAGATTGTTTATTGTTATTACATTAGAAGTAATTTCATTTGAGTAAAAAGCTTTCCCACTTACTGATTGTTATGTCACCGTGCCTAAAGTGCTTTGTACTAAAATTTCAGACAGTAAATAACCAGCAAATTAAAGGATGTATTTTTATGGTTTAAATCCTGCTTTTTTCTCGTTCTAAAACCTTGTAACAGTAATTTAGACTGACGTCTTTAAAGAATCCTTCGGAATAAAATGAATTAACTGGAAATTTCAATGATTAGAAATTTAAAAAATAATGTTTAATTAGAGTGGAGCAACACTAATTTGATCGATAATTGAGTGTTTGAATCACTTAACTAGTTTATCTAATTTAATGAATAATAACTTTGAGAGCAGCTTGTTTAAATCTTGAAAAATTACTTTTTTGTGCTTCATTTAAAATATTATAAACATCACTGAAGTGATTTTCAGTCAGTATAATTTTTTGTTTGTGAATATTGGCGATTTCATCCAATACTGGTGTTGATGGGTTGTTGATATAGCTTAAGGTTAACTCATGCTGTTGTTCTTGTAATTTCAGTATTTTTTCTCTGTGATTGCCTGCCAAGCCAAAGAAGGTATGTTTTTGAGACTCATCCAACCCTAAAAGCTTTGGCGCCCTTATCTTTAAATTTTTATCTCTGGGATTATGTGGGTGTTTATGATAGATGTACTTTGCGCCTAATTGTGCCACATTAATAATGATAAGCAACACAATCAACAGCATATAAAATTGATTTTTTTTCATATTAATAATACCTATTGATAAAGCGTAAAATCTTTAATCAATGTCACGTGTTCATTAGCTGGTTGGCCAATAGTTTCTATGGGTGCATTTTCAAAGACATATATATTTAACGCAATCAGCAAAATAACAGCCACAGCTGCAATACGTAATTGCCACTTAGGCAATACGTTTGTACTTGGTAACTTGGCCATTACTCGACCCAGAAGATCATCACTCGGAACGGCTTTTTGGATGCTTTCTAAGCTATTTAAAGCATCGTTAGTCCAATTTTCTTGTTGTGTCATTTTTATTCTCCCCAATGTTAGAACGATTTTTTAACGTTTTCCTTCGGTATAATATGAATTTAATTTTAATCGCAGATTCGCTTTAGCACGCTGTAATAAGCTTTCAATTGATTTTAAGCTTTTTTGCATGACATCAGCGACTTGACTTTGCGGCAAACCTTCAACATAGCTTAGGATAAATGCGGTTTTTTGTGAATTTGGCAGCGTATCTAAAGCAGCAAATAAATATTTTGATGCCTCTTGGTTTTTTAATTGAACACCAGGGTGAATGAATTCAATTCGATGATGTGCTTCTATGGTTTCATCAGAAGTTGGTCTGCGAGACTGTTTATCCAAATAATTCAAAGATTGATTGACTACTATACGATAAATCCAAGTGCTGACTTTCGCAGCACCTTTGAACCCATCTGCTTTTTGAAAAATAGATAAAAAAACATCCTGTGTGACTTCTTCAGCCATTTCATTGTTTTTTAAATAGCCCAGTGCTGTATTAAATACATTGGCACTATAAAGGGCGTATAGCTTTTTAAATGCGTTCCTATCGCCTTGGGCTATTTTTTTTAATAGATATTTTTCGATGGAGTTTTAGCGGTCAAAGAATTTGTCGTACATTTTATCACATTGTTTTGATGTATCAAAAACTCAAGTATAGAACTTGTAATGCAGCAGTGAATCACCTTAAAAACTTGGTAGTTCTTCTAATAAATCACCATCAAAAGGTTCATTTTTAAATAACTGAGGATAATAAAACTGACGAAGCTGCGCATGGAACTCTCGTACTTTTTCTTCGAATGCCAGATTGGATCGGGTGTCTGTTTTAGCTAAACTTTGTAATGCTCGTTCAAATAAAACAGGCGGTGCAATCAATGAACCATAACCAGCCAAGCGATCACGTTTTAAACGCCCTTCCCTAAAAGCTTGCGATAAGTTTTCTGTTTTAAGATCACCCACTTCTTGAAATGCAAAATACCATTTCCACTCAAATGGACGATCGATTGCAGCATATGCTGACCATTCTGGATAACGTTCAAGAAACACTTGCATGGTTTCTTCTTTTGGAATGTCCCATGCACCATTAACTGTTTCTCTTTGTTTCATCAAAATTTCAGCACCAGATGGAACAGGTACTGCACCATCAATAACCATTCTGGTTCCGGTCGGAATCAGTACTGCCACCATTATCCAGAAGCCAATCAACGATGCTAATATAAATGAAGTGGACTTATTCCAAGAAGCAAACCAATAACTGATTAATGTCCAAAATGTGACGTATAAAAATAAATAGAAAGCTGCAGTCATTATGACTGAGATCGAAACGTGATTGATAATACCACCGATGATCAATGGTATCAGTACACACATGTAAAGCGACAAAGATAATACCAGCGTGCGAATTAACCACAAATTTGTTGTTTTTTCAGCGGAAGCAAGCAACAAATAAAACCTGCCTGCTCTTTTCTCGCTTGCACGTATATCATGAAGTAATATGATAATGAGAAATGGCAGTACGAATGCTGCGAAAAACGAAAAGTCGAAGCGACCAATCAATGCAATGATTGGATTATTGGTATCTCGTTCATAAATCTGCCCTTCTATAGCCAACATTCTTATTCGGTGTTTCCATGGATGAGTATCTCTTTGACCCATGGCAGCAAAGGCAAAATCATCTGGTGGGTTGTAGGTCAAATGAAAACTGTAATACGCCGCCCCGCCCCAGGTGTCTTGTTCAGCTAATACGGCTGTGCGATCTTCGTAATCAGCAGCTTTGATGTTAGCTATGGTTTCTTGTTGGCGTTGAAGTTCATATAAACCGCCTATCACAGCTAGGCCAGATAGAATAAAAGCACAACTAAGCGTCATGATCACAGCTCGATTGTGCCGCATGAAATTAACTTCTCTGACGAATGAACTTAATGACTTCATGGTTTTAATACCCTGGCAGCTATCACCACACCAATAAAGAGTGAAATAAACCAAACAAATATGATTATCAGAGATGATTGTGCATTACTCACTCTTGCCTTAAACGGGGCTGGCTTAAACTGGTATTTATTTAAAACCTGCCAATTATCTGCACTCATTCTGGTGCGTTTTTCTGCTTCGTAATCTATGCTGCGTTTTATATCGTCCTGATAAGCTAACTCTTTGGCGTGCACTTCATTTAAACCTTGCACAAATTCATACCTCAACGTTTCGGTATCCCTTAAAAACTGATGGTAGTGGTATAAATCAGTTCCAGCCAGTGACCTAGATACTTTGGCCATTGCGAAAGATGGTGATAACCAACCAAACTTTTCCAATCGTCGGGCTTGTTCACGCTCTATATTCAATCGTTCATCGGCATACTCATTAAGAACTTTAGTGAGCTTTTCTTCTGCATATTGAGCCACAATCCCACGTATGTTTACCGGCAAGTCTTCAACTTTCTCCACATCATACTCCCTCAATAAATTTGCACGAATATTGGCAAAAGCAGGATCGTTGCTGTTATGTCCATCACCCAGTTTACGAAGATCTGTCAACATTTGTAAATCGGATTCAATTTTACCCTTGTGAGCTAAATGATGGTTTTCCAAGTCGACCGCCAATGAGGGTACTAAGAGGCAAATAAATAGCCACAGAGATGTCATGGAAATTAAAACACTACCTCGTTGCTTAAGCACTGATGAAGTTATGACAGTTATGGCGGACCAGATACTTAAATAGATGAAATAAACAACGGATATCAATACCGCGGCAAAAGCCCCCTCTATCATTATCACAGTGATGAACATCGGCAATAGTAGCAAAACTGCCATGATAATCAATGCCAATAACTTTCCTGACAGCAGCTGAAGGGCAGTTATGTTTTGTAGCAATATCGTTGCTATGGTGGATGATTCTCGCTCGCGAATCACAGTACCATAGCCTAATAAAATTAATAACAAGGGTGCGAACCATTGATAAATCAATGCTGGAGACAACCAAGACAGCCCACCAAGGTCAGCTGCTGATTCTGACTCATTAAATAATGCAGAATTTTGTCGATGCCCTTCTAAAAAAATGGATTGTCCGGTTACTGCATCAAGACCTGGATCGATAACTCCCAATGGGCTGGGGGTTCTGAAAGCATAATGCCCATAATGCACCATTCTGTGGGGGTGCCTATCTGGCTGTGCCATGAATGTTTCATCTGCGGTATTTTGATGTTCTGTACGCAGGTGTTCTGCAGAGGTGATTTTTATGAAATTTGATGACCCAACTGCAAGAAGCATAAAGAAAAAAAACACCATCGAGCCAATCGCCAATTTAGAGCGAAACCACAAGCGCCACTCATCCAAAGCAATCAAGGTTATTTTCTTCACTTATGAGCCTCAGAAAATGCCTGATGAACACGTTCAGTTTCAATAATGCCTTTTTCAGATGCTTTAAACTCACCAACCAAAGAACCTTGTCGGAGTAAAGCGACCTTGTTTGCAACTTGGCAGGCGCCATAAACATCATGTGTGACCATCAATACAGTTTTACCTTGTTCAGATAAATCAACAATTAACTGATGAAATTCATCAATGGCAATCGGATCCAAACCGGATGTCGGCTCATCTAGTAAAAGTATGTCACTGTCACGAAGTATGGCTAAAGCGATGGCTACTTTTTGTCGCATGCCTTTAGAATAACTCTGTAATTTTTTTGCTCTGAATTTTGGGACCAATGAAACTCGATCCAATACTACATCAAGTTCTTCAGGCTTGATTTTCAAGCCAGCAAGTTGTAAGAAATACGACAAATTTTCATAGGCACTTAAATGTTGATAAAGTGCTGCCGCTTCAGGTAGATAAGCAATGGATTGACGAATTGTTGAATGGTGTTCCTTAACGTCATAACCATTGACTTTCACTAGGCCAGAATCAGGGGAAAGAAAGCCCAAGAAGGTCAGTAAGGTGGTTGACTTACCAGCGCCATTACCGCCTAACAAGGCAAATATATTGCCTTGTTTTACAGTAAAACTAACCTGGTCTAAAACCAATGAGTTACCTCTTATTACAGATAAATTTTCTGCAACCAAAGATGCTTGAGTCATGCATAGGCTCCAATATTAATTATTAAAACTCCCAATTGACGGAGACACTGCCATTTATGCCAGCACCTGGTGAATGAATGGTAAAAGCAGCATCATTAGCGAAATCAAAAGCATACTCATAGTATTCGTCGGTGATGTTGTTCAGCTGGAACTTGATAACGCCCCACCCAGCATCGTAATCTGCGCTTGCACTTAGTAATGTGAAATCGCCGAACTTACCACCCACATTGGCTTCATTGATGTAATAATCACCCTGAGCATCCAGGTGTATTCTGGCAATGAAATTATCAGTGACTTGATAATTAAAACCTATAGAGGCCGTAAAATCAGGAATACTTCTCAATTCATTGCCTTGGTCATCAATGATTGAATCTGCTGCTGTGACAATTTCTGTATCAATGGTGGTGTAGCTACCCCAATATGACCAATCTTCATTAATTTGACCACTGAAAGCAATATCGAAACCATTTCTATCAGTTTCTCCAATGTTTTGTGCTGTGCCATCAAGGCTGATGAACTCATCACTGGCATTTTGTTGCCAATATGAAAGCCTGAGTGTCATCGCTGAGCTTGGAGTGATTTGTGTACCCAATTCCCAGCCATCATTGACAGATACATCACGGGCGTTTCGATCGCCACTGGTATATGCTGATGCACCAAATGGGTGTTGAAAACTTCTTCCTGCATTCAGAAACAAATTCACATTATCTGTTGCTGCGTATACCGCATTAAATTTAGGCTGAACGATGGTACCAAAATCATACATATCCCTTGGGTCACCACTGAGTTGGTCTACAAAATCACCACTCAGCTTATCTGCACGCACAGCTATATTCCAATGAAACTTGTCACTGAATTCATGCGATATTTGGAGGTAAGTACCATAATTAATAAAATCGTAAGCACGATCTCTGAATGCATCACCACGCGTTCTGCTGTCATTACTGATGGTTGAAAAGCGTTGCTCTAATACATCTTCATTGGCGTAATCCACTCCCCAGTTCAATTGCCAGTCATCCGCCAATAGCCAGTTTAATGTTGATATGAAACCAAATTGTTCTTGGTCATCATAACGATTAGACAACGACCCACCTTCACTGAACCTTACCCACCTTTCTCTTTCAAATGTTTGGGTGTAGGCTTTTAAACTCCAATCCACACTGTTACCAATTGATTGAGACCAATGCGCACTTAAATGATTGGTTGTTTTATCGCCACCATCAAGTGCCGCAAAGGATTCAGATCTTCGAGGATTTGCACGAGCGTCCTCAGGGCTGTTGAAATAACCAGGTGAGTCACCCTCATATGATGCATGTCTGGCCACAATTCTTAAGTCTTTGTCATTTCCAATTTGCCAATTCCAACTGCCTGATAAAGACAGTTTGTCTAAATCAGTATGGTCTCTATAACCCTCTCCAGTTCTATAACCAAAGGTGTAATTTTGCCTGAATCCTTCGTCTTCAAAACCGGCATAACCTTGAATCTCTTGGGTATTGAAACTACCCACTGTCAGTTCAATCTCTTTGGCCGTGTCCTGTCGCGTATATACATTGTAATTTCCTGCAATGTTGAATAAGCCATACCTTGGATCACTCGTGCCTTTAAAAACATCTATAGAAGAAATTCCAAGTGGGAAAAGCTGATCAAGTTCGTTATAACCATTGTGCAAGTTGGATGGAATTCCATCGATCAATAACTTGCCATGTGGTGTCACACCATCTCCAGCGAATCCTCTGATTGCAATATCGGTATTAATGATGCCTTGGTTATACCTGGCTAAGTACACACCAGGAACTTTGTTGAATAGCTCCAGAGTGTCATTAACATGTTCATAAGCAATTTCATCTTGGGTTAAAACATCAACAGAACCCACTAAGTCACTTTCATTAATAGTTGTTGGCTTGCCAATTACGACGACAGTTCCTAATTCATTTTCACCATCTTTATTGGTTTGTTCCTGAGAATAAACGGGGTGAGCAAAGAGTGTGAGTAATGCTAAACTTGAAATTTTATTCATTATTTTGACTGTTTTGAAAAAAAACGATATGATACATCATAACATTAACCACAAGAAAGCCTTTTACAAAGATAGTTATAAATTCTGAACCTATGTTTTTTTATGATCAGTATCTATTAAATTTTATGTATATTTTGTGCAATATATTACAGGGTAATTTAAATCATGTTTGATATAAAAATTATTGTTTAAGTTTTTTAATTCTTAATTCATTTTTATTTTTTTCAGAAATGGACTTACCTTCGTAAACCCCTTTAGTTTCCCAGTCTCCATACATTGGATTTGGAAAAACTATGAATTTACTGCCAAATGAATCTTTCATGTTTTTTACATGCTGGTTTCTTTGTTCACTATTTTGTTCATCATAAACGTCATCGAAATCAGATAGATTATCACCAAGTAATAACACCACTTCGTATAAGTCCTTGATTTTTTGTCTGCGATCTTCTTTTCCAGAGGTTTCTGATCTGAGTAAAACATGATCTTTATCTGCATTGGCCAATTGAAATCTATTTAAGTTGTTAATGGTTTCATTCAATTGCACATCATAACGATTAGATACATAGAAGATCTCAACACCTAGATTCGCTGCATGATTGATAAATTCTGCTGCACCGGGTACCAAATGAGCTGATTCTTTTTTACCCCATGTTATCCAACTTTCCTTATTAAAATTTTGGTCATTTAAAATTAAATGTGATGAATACGGACTGTTATCTAAAATAGTTTCATCAATATCAGTAATAATCGCTAAAGGTTTAACAGATTTGTTGTTTGCAACAATTTCATTCAGTCTATATCGAGCTATATTAAATGCCTGATGACACAATGCACGATACTCAGCTGCATTTTGTTGCCACAGCACAGCCAATACAGTGTGTTCTTTAATCGGCACTTGAGTTTGAGTATTAATATTAATATCTTTAGATTGTTTGTAATTAGCACATCCATTTAAAATCAATAAAAACAATCCAATGAATAAGGTATTATTTTTCATTTTAGACTCCAAAAATTATTGTTTGTTATCATCGGTTTAAACCATTTAACAGTTTACGATTATATAAATGAGCAACAAATAATGAAACTGATCCCATGATCGTTAATAGTAAACTTAATTTAATTACGATTAAACCTAACATAAGAAAAACCATACCAATAACTGATAACATAGCAGGCAGTTTACGATGGTGCTTTTTTAATCCTTTGGGTATGCTCCAAGCGGCTAAAATCAATATAGGTGCCAATATCATATAATGAAAAGCTTGTTCTATTGAATGCGCATGACCTAGTGAGGTTATGCCTAATAAAATCAGGAAGGGACCTGTTAAACAATGAATTAAACAAATACCAGATATAAAGGCTCCCACCATATCTTTATCAACAACCATGTAAAACTCGAACTGAATAAATGATACATTATATCTTTTAATGGATAATTTACCAGCTAACTGTTTATATATAAAAACTATTAATAAAAGTCGTACATGAAAATAATCAACTCATTTCCAGATGCAATCTCAAAGAATAAAAAATAATCAAATCATGTACGCTTTTATTTGGCAAAACTATAAAGTTATTAAAACATCAACCTAACACCTGCGGTGATAGACCTACCTGGCCTTGGCGCTAAATCTTTGATGAAAGACGCATGTTCTCTAATTTCTTCGTCCAACATATTATTACCTTTGATAAAAAACAATGTCTCAACATTTGGTCCTTGATGTAACCAACTGATATTAAGGTCTAATAAATCATAACCATTGGTAGGTAATTCTAGATCAGCCACATCGTTTTGTTTCATGATATGGGTATAGTTAAGACCAGCTGACCAACCACGCATACTCCAGTTAATACCAAAACCTAGGCGATCAGCTGGTATTCTTGGTATGGGTTCACCGGTGTTAAGTTCTGCGTTGGTGCCATCGGCAAATAGTTTAAAACGCCATTGTTGTGCATTATTTGAATTGATTAAATATTCTAATTCCAACTCATAACCTGAAAATGTTGAATTTTGTTGCGAGTATTGAAAAATGGGTGTTTCTTCATCAAACATACCCGTGTTTCTTAAAAATATATAATCATCAATTTGGTTGTAGAACACAGCTAAGTCAAATCGAATTTTTTCAGACCTATACTTTAAGCCAATGTCTAAGTTATTGGCTGTTTCATGCGTTAAATCAATGTCTCCCACTTCAATCAGTGACGTAGCCAAATGGGTGATTAATTCATCTGCTCCACCTTGATTAGAAAAATACTCTTCAGCTGTTGGTAACCTTTGTGAAGAGGTCATATGAACTGGCAGAGTCCAATTCTCATTAATTTTAAAAACCGCACCCAATGATAAACTTACAGCCTGATCAGAAATGTCATTGAATAAAGCTGTTTCTACATTTTGATCCTCAAATCGAAATCCCAATTCTCCATGCCATCCATCAAATTCTTTCTCTTCGATTAAAAACAAACTCCAGGTATTGGTGGTTGAAGGTAAAATAAACGCTTCATCACCGATCGCAGAAAAATCACGCGAACTGTATTGGAAACCTGCAATTCCACGCATTCCTGCCAGTTCATGATGAGTCAACTCAAACCTGAATTCATTGGCTTGATTATCAAAAACTGTACCAGTCGAACCACCCTCAAACTCAACATGACGATAATCTGTATCTGTATAATGAGTTTTAATTGAGTCTAAAAACTCAGTTTCATTGAATGATTGATTGCCTTTCAGTACCAATACAGATTTGTCTAGAATTAAACGAACTTCCTCTTCTTCACCTCCATGTTCATCTTCTTCATCTCTATGATCCTCCTCTTCATCTTCGTCATGTCCATGCTCATCTTCATCATGCCCATGACCTGGCAAACCATAGTCTCTATCAAAGTCCGAATATGAAATTCCCCAATAACCGTTTTCGTTAAACCAAGACAGCCCTAAATTAGCACCATCGGATTCAACCGAAGAGTTCTCAAGAAAACCAGTAGTTCCTTCTTCATCTTCATCATGCTCGCCCTCGAATTCACGCAATATGTCTGATTCCGCATCACCAGGTATCTCATAATTATCAGTACTGCTATCAAAATAACTGAAGTGCCCAACAACATTATCTGACAGTCCAGCATTAAGTGATATGACAGCTGCCTTTTCATCTAAGGCCGAATCTGAGAGCCTGCCTTCTATGGCGCCTTCAATACCGTCAACCTTGGTTACAGGAATAACGTCATCAATAACATTCACCACTCCACCTATTGCTCCACCACCATATAATAATGTTGCAGGACCTTTGAGAACTTCTACTTGGGTGATGAGCAATGGTTCAGTGCTGATCCAATGATCAGGAGAAACACGTGATGCATCTTGTAAAGTTTGATTGTTATTTAACACGGCTACTCTGGGGCCTTGTTGTCCCCTGATAACTATCTGCCCTGCTCCCTGACCGAAACCACCTGAATTAACACCCGTCACTTGGTTTAAAGTTTGGTCAATTGAAGTGCCTCGATTAACAATCAATTCTTCTTCATTGATGATGGTCACAGGTACAGTCATGTTTAATAGGTTATGCTCTAATGGCAACGCTGAAACAACCATTTCATCCAAGTCAATGGCATCAACGTTAATTATAATGGGATCGCCTTGGAAGTTAATAATGGTATTAAAATGTTGGGTATTTGAAACTTCAACATCTAATTCAACATCGCCATTTGATACGTCTTTAAAAATGAAGGTCCCATCTTCTTTGGTTGTTGTTTTGACAGTGGTGTTTTTTATTCTAATGGTAACTTCTGCCATTCCTTGATTTTTATCGTTGACAATTCGACCGGTTAAATCATTTATTTCAGCATGAGCAAACGTGCTCAGCAAAATCCATAAATAGGATATATTTTTCATGGTATTCCTCGTTATTCAGACAACCACAGTTGTCCGTAAATTAATAATCTATGTTTCTGTTCAGTAATTGATTGATTAACTTAATTTTGAGGGAGGACCTCTGATAATGGCTTGCTTTTTACCCGTATCAAGAACTTTTGGAGCAATGTAAAAGGAATGTATAAAAAATGGATTTAAAAATTCCGTTAGAGTAAGAGAGTCGTTTGAGATTTGGTCAGTTAAGTGATTTAAACATACACATACCTCACAATCATTGTGTTCTGAATGATCATGCCCAAGTTCTGTTAATAAAACACTTAATGTCGTCACTGCACATAATAAAATGGGCAACAACGAAAGTTTCTTATTATTCATGTTCGAACAAGTTTTAAAACTCATTTGTTAGAATAATTTACTTTTAATTGTTGGAGCGATGCTTTTCATTGAATGATATTCATGGCTTTAATTTTGCCTAAACCTGCCTTAGCAACTAAGCAGTCATTGAGGTTTGAATCCCAATCTGGATTAACATCAGTGGTTATAATTTCTAACCTGGATTCATCACACGTTTCAATATCAAAAACTTGCATATCTCCTTGTAACGAATTAATACCCAGAGCTCCTTCATGGGTGTTTAAGGTAGCTTTTATTCTTTCAGCTTTAATGGTTTTGAGCCAATTTAATATTTGCGCTTTATGGAACAACATGTTTTTAAGGTATCGCCAACTGATGGCATGAAATCCTTCATCTGATCGACTACTCATTAAATAGCCTGTGTTAACAGGGATGATGGACAAATCAATATCAGCATTGGATTCAAAATTTACCGTTTCTCTGACAGCAACAGCTTGTTCTTCTGGAAAGTCAGTGTTACCAGATAATAAATTTTTGTGAGCACGACCATAAACAGTAAAAAGTAATTCTATAGGCAAACCTGATGCCGCTTTGTATTTACATTTGAACTCATGTAGTTCTTGATCTGAGCATTTATCAGTTTTATTCACCATACAAATATCAGCTATTTCGAGTTGTTGTTGATATGTTGGGTGATCAAAATATCTATTTTGAATAAACTGTTGTGGATCAATCAAGGTGATGATTTTTTGTATGTCCAGCACGTCTTTGTAATACTTGGATTTAAGCAGAGAAACAACCTCAAGTGGATGGCCTAGACCGCTGGGTTCAATCAAAAGACGATGTGGGTTTGACCTTTTGAGTAATACATTCAAAGCGATTTGCATGGGTAGACCAGAAACACAACACATGCAGCCACCAGGCACTTCTCTGATAAAAACGCCACCATCATCTTTATGGGCATTTTGATAGATCGCACCATCGATACCTACTGTACCGAATTCATTGACCAATATAGCCCAACGTTCATTTTCAGGCTTAAACGACAGTAAATGTTGAATGGCAGATGTTTTTCCTGTCCCTAAAAACCCAGTTAAGATGTTGGTAGGAACATGCGCTATCTTGGCTTGCACTTTAGATTTCCTTATATGTTAATACCACATCAGGCTTAAGTTGATTGACATGTTTGACAAATGCCTTTGAATTCCATAACTGAAAAACGCAAATTAAAGTTTTCACGCTCAGCCAACTCATCAACTTTGTCTGTAACGGCGTTATCTAAGTTTATTTCTTTCACAAAATCGCAATTATCACAAATTAAAAATTGGGCCGTTTGATGGCTGTGGTTACATTGAATGTGGCTACATGCCACGTATTTATTTTGGGACTCTATTTTATGGACTAAATTTGATGATTCTAAAAAATCTAATATCCGATACACTGACATAGCAGGCATACTATTATTAGTTTTTTCTTTCATGCGATCGACAATTTCATAAGCTGACAACAACCTTCTTGATTCAATCAGTTGCTGTAAGATTAATTTTCTTTTGGTGGTCAGTTTTGAACCGGACTCTCTGCATTTATCTTCAGCTTTATTCAAGACTTTACTGATGGTATCTGTTGTCATTCAAACCTCACTTTTTGTGTATTACCGTGCAAATATGCTAAACCTTGCTTGCCATGAACTAACCACTGTATCTCTATATCATGTATTTGTGAATAAATTTTTGTGAGTTTTACTTCTAACTCAGTAAGTTCATCAGGCTTTTCACAATTATACTTAACGGAAATTGCAAAATCATTATGATCAGCATGTGCCGCTTCAGGTGACTTTGTACCAAAAGGATTGTCTATAACTGTACTTTGGTGGGTACACGCTCCGTTCACAATTAGTAACCATTGTTCCGTATTTGCTATTGTTTTAAGAGCGGTATCAACACTTTGAAGTTCAGCTTCATTTTTTGGTTGGTATTCAAACCCAACTATATCTGAAGCTGATAATGTGGCATCAACAACCAGTTTTTTATCATCTAAAATAATATAAATATGGGCTTGGCCATGAGTATGTCCGCCTTGAGCATTCGTCACGTTGATTTGAACAAGACTAATTATTAAACCAATATACAGTCCTGTTCTTAAAGACTTACTGTGCATTACAATTTTATTTCTTATTGAGAAGCTTAACATTAGACAGATGTGCAACAATCAGCATACTTGAAGCCAGAAATGTCAAAGCCATTTCAAACCTTTCTATCATTAATCCAGACAACAGCATCAAAACCCCTGTAATTGCTAAAGTCAGAGGCAGTTTACTTTGATGTTTTTTCAAACCAATGGGCATACTCCAAAATGCAAAAAAGATAATTGGAAATACCAAAGCCAAGTGAACTTTTTCATCTAAAAAAAATGAAAAAGTTAAAGAAGTAAAGCCTAAAGCCAGGATAACTGGCCCTGCTATACAATGTAATAAACACAGCGATGAAAATAAAACGCCAGCATAATCTTTATTAAAAGTCACAATCTGCCTCAAAACAAATGATATATTATATCTTATGTTTGGTGAAAATGTATTATTGATTGATATTTTTTAAAGAAGATTGACGATAGAACATAATAGCTGGTATACAAACCAAGCTGATTGAAAGCAGAATCAGTATTAATAATATTAAGAGTAATTCAGTATTCCAATATGCGCTTAAATCAATAAAAAAACCAAATTCAGTACTTAACCAACTTCCTAATATGAAAAAAACAGCATAAATTGATAATGTCGCTAATACAATTGCAGTCAATACAACCAGAAGTGATTCGATTTGAATCAACAGGAAACAAAACAATGGGCTAGCCCCAATGATACGCAATAAGGCCAATTCTTTTTTACGAAATTGCAGCGATGTTATCAACATATTAACCAGGCCTATTATGGTTGATATAAAAACTAAACTACCTACTAACCACAAAACTGTTTCAAAAGTTTTAGAAAGTTTCCATAATTGAGCCAATGCCACACCAGGTAAAATGGCTTGTAACGGTTCGGTTTTAATTTGATTGATCTGACGTTGCATAACAAAAGTAGCCGATTTATTTTTCAGTGTGATGAATGCAGCAGTAACAGACTTGAGGGGCAGCCCATTATTAACGATATGTTCAGTAAGTAGCTTTTGTTCTTCAATGGATTTTGGCCAATTTAAATGCACTGCTTCTAAACCAAACAAAGAAATGAATAAAGATTGGTCAATGGGCGTTCCCGTTTGACTGAGAATGCCCTTAATTTTAAATTGAATTTGATCATGGTTTTTGAAACTGGTTTTACCTACTCCATGTGACAAACTGATTTTATCATCGATCGCATAGTTCAAAGTTTTGGCCACTTCATGTCCAATAACCACATCAAATGGGTGATCAAACCAATGACCTTGACTTGTTTGTAATGATTTCTTATTCCCATATTGATAATTACTAAAATAAGATTTTTCAGTGCCAATAACACGATACCTTCGGTGTGAATCTCCCAAAGAAATTGGTATGGCCCATTTAACTTTATCGTTTGTTTTGATCGACTGGAATTCTTTCCAGCTGATATTATCAGTTGCATTTCCAATATGAAAAACTGAATTTAATAATAAATTTACATCACTTGTTTTTGCACCAACAATTAAATCAATACCACTGATGGTTTTAGAAAAACTAGTCTTGACCTGATCTTTTATGTAATTAAATGATATCAACAACATAATACCTATGGTGATTGAAATAACACTTAAAATGACAGCTGATTTTCTGTCCAGTAAACTCTTGTAAGCCAGTTTAATTAACATTGATATCTGCCATATTGACGCTATCAGGAAAATATTGTTTTATATTTAGATCATGACTGATAAATATAAGTGTCATGTTATGTTGCTTAACCATCTTACTTAATACGTTAATAAAGCTATCCCTTGCTTGGTGATCAAGTGCAGATGTGGGTTCATCAGCGAGTATAACCAGAGGTTTATTAATAATTGCTCTGATGATCGCCACCCTTTGTTGTTGGCCAACACTTAACTCACTGGCTTTGCATTTAATCAAATGGGAACTGAGTTTTAATTGAGCCATAAGTGTCATTATTTCTGCTTTGGTTACTTTATCCTTTTGATCAGAAAAAGAATGAGCCAATAGAATATTATCAAGCACACTCAGGTAAGGGATTAAATTGAATTGTTGACTGATTAAACCGATGTGCTTGGCTCGAAATTCATTTTTTTGCTTTAGTTTTAATTGCCCCATGTTTACATCATTGATTTTTACCTTTCCTTCCAAAGGAGTTAATAAACCCGCCAATAAATTTATAAATGTCGACTTACCTGACCCTGAATTTCCTACTAATAAAACCTGATTACCTTTAGTAATACTAAAATCAGGAATATCTATAATATTGTGT
>CAZVZJ010000035.1:0-36592 GCA_964631055.1 uncultured Marinicella sp. | reverse complement strand
GTTGTTATTTTATGTTGCTTGAATAAATGCTAAAAACGCCCATCAGTTTCAAAGGTCCTGCCGGTCAGATCCAGCAGTTTTTTACTGAGAAAATGATTTATCAAGCAACAGTATTGTTGTTAAATGGTCAACTGAATCATTGGTCCTATAATGACGTGTCTCAAATATCAAGGGCGCAGGTTAAAGATGATACGGGTGAAACATATCAAGTCAGCATGACATGGCCAGTTGGCAAAAAAAATCCATCAAATGCAGAGTCGTTAGGAACCTGTCTCTGTCAATCAAAAAAAGCTTGTATACATTTAGCAGCCTTAACCGTCTATAACAAATATAAGCTTGATCAATTGGCACCTTTTACGGAACAAGTAAAAGCTTTAAGAGACATCAACAGTACTTTTATGGCATGGCTCAGCCAACAACAACATGATCCTTTTCCAAGTATGGCGAGGCATCGTGTGATTTATGTTTTAGATCAGGGAGAAAAAGGCAAAATTACAGTCAGCTTGTTTAAAGCTTACTTGAGCCAAGATGACCGTTACCAGGTCAAAGCTAAAATTGACAGCAGTTTGTTGTTCAAGAAACAGTTGCCGAAATTTGTTAGCTTGGCTGATCAATTTGTACTGCATCAGATGAACCAAAGTGGTTTGGCGAAAGTTCATCAATTCACAGTGGTTGCAGGCCGAGATGAATCTATTTTGGTGATGATGTTAAAAACTCACCGTTGTTTCTGGAAAGCATGTTATCGACCGCCCATCAGCTTTTATGAAGTCAATGAAAAATCCCCTTCATCTGTCATTAATTTAACAAATAAGCTTCAGTTTCTTTTGACAGAAAATGCAGCCAATTTAAGAGTTTCAAGCCTTGGAGAAACCAAAGATTTAAGCCAATATACTGACTTAAATGTCAGTTTGCATATAACCACAATTGCTGTTGATTTGGACTGGAGTGCCTTGCCTATACAACATATAGATGTGGCTCAACCTCAGTTTATGCTTGGTGATACATTGTTTGATCTACAGGACCTGATAAGTGGAACAGTGGTTATCGGTGGTGAGCAATTAGAAGCCCTGGCAGCTGCTTGTTATCAAATTCAAAAATTACCATCAATAATGGCAGAATTTGAACCGCCAATCAGTCAATACTTCCAAATTAATGATCGTCACCTTAGGGATCAATTAACCGGTGATGGTTTTACTGCCATTGCTCCTTTGTTAGTGGCACTGAATGAAATGAACTGGCATGTAGTGATTGAGCCCGAATATCGCTTGAATCGCATAATGGCTGATCAATGGTATGTTGATGTCAAGACAACACCTGAAGGTAATTTTGCTGAGGACTCTGGTTGGTTTGATTTAAAAATTGGTATAGAGGTTAATCAACAAAAAATCAATTTGTTACCATATTTGATTAGAGCGATTAAAACGGGTGGGTTCGATGCTGTCAAGCAAGAGCTGATGATCCAGTTAGATAACGGTTTAAATGTGGGTGTGGCCAGAGATCAATTAAATCAGATTTTAAATACCATTGGAGAGCTTTATAACAGTAATAAGCAAGCTATCGAGGATCAAAGCCATGAGACATTGTTGTTAAATAAATATCAGCTGTTACAAATTGCGCAAAGCAAGAATGAACTCAATGAAGTATTGGTAATGAATGAAACACCGGTGCAATGGTTGGGTGTGGACGAAATTCAAAAGAAAGCCAAAGCGTTGGATGAAATTAAACAGTTAGAACTCATTCAAGCACCCAAGGGTTTGCATGCACAATTAAGGCCTTATCAGCAAGAAGGGTATTCATGGTTAATGTTTTTAGCGGCTAATCAATTTCATGGTTTGTTGGCTGATGATATGGGCTTAGGTAAAACTTTGCAAACCCTGGCATTCATTCAAGCGCAAAAAACCAATTATGAACAATTAGCCACCAGTTTAGTTGTTGCTCCTACCAGTTTGTTAGGTAATTGGGCAGCAGAGGCCATGAAATTTGCACCGGATTTGAAAGTAGGCATCATGACAGGGCCTAAACGACAGAACTTATATGGCAGTTTCGATTCGTATGATTTAATCATCTCCAGTTATGGCATCATCAGCAGGGACTTTGTTGATTTGAATCAAAAGAAAATACATCTTTTGGTGTTGGACGAAGCTCAGGCAATTAAAAATCGCAAAACCCAAGTGGCTCAAGTCATAAAAAGATTAACAGCCAAACACCGTTTGTGCCTCAGTGGTACCCCAATAGAAAATCATCTGGGAGAGTTGTGGTCAATTTTTGATTTCTTGATGCCGGGTTTTTTGGGTAATGAAAAACAATTTCAACAACGGTTTCAATGGCCAATTGAAAAAGAGGATGATACACAACGTCTGGTAGCGTTACAAACACGTGTGGCGCCGTTCGTATTACGAAGAACGAAAGTTGAAGTGGCTAAAGATTTGCCAGATAAAAGTGAGATCATTAAATATGTTGACTTGGAAGAGTCTCAAGCCACTGTTTATGAAAGTATTCGTTTGACCATGGCAGAAGAAATCAGACAAGCTGTGAAAAATCAAAAGAACAATCAAATTTTGATTGGTAATGCTTTGTTGCGATTACGCCAAGTTTGTTGTCATCCACAACTAGTTAATCTTGAATCGATTAAATCATCGGCTGAATCAGCTAAGTTAAGCTGGTTAATCGCCGCCTTGCCCAATTTAATTGAAGAGGGCAGAAGGGTGTTGATATTTTCATCATTCACCAGCATGCTGAAAATTATCGCAGATGAACTGGAAGCCGCAGGAATTGATTTTTTTCAACTCACTGGCCAAACCCCTCCATCAAAACGGACAGCATACATAGATGGTTATCAAAGCCTGCATAAGCCAGTGTTTCTGATCAGTCTAAAAGCGGGTGGTGCAGGTATCAATTTAACGGCTGCCGATACAGTGATACATTTTGATCCATGGTGGAATCCTGCTGCAGAACAACAAGCCAGTGACAGAGCACACAGAATTGGTCAGGACAAGCAGGTCTTTGTTTATAAGCTGATCACACGAGGCACAGTTGAGGAAAAAATTTATCAATTACAACTCAAGAAAAAACAACTGGCCAGTGGCTTGTTGAATCAGCGGGCTGAAATCAGTGAGATTTTAAGTGAGCATCAGTGGCAGGATATGCTCAGTCCAATTGATGCTTGATGAGTTAACATTGATTTCACAAAGGCAACTGTGTGGTGCTTTTCTTTTGCCGTAGGATCAAATTGGTATTGGTTGATTGCACCACGCCGAGATTAAGTAATTCTCTCATTAAGAAGTTTTCTAGCTCTACGATATCCTTGGCAATAACTTTCATTACATAGTCGAAATTTCCTGCGGTTGAGTTACAGTCTAGAATATATGGACTGAGTTCAACAAATTCATCAAATTTTCGCAAGGTGTTTAAATCATGATCCAACATAGAAACTTGCACATAAGCCATTACGGATAAATTTAGCTTTTGTTGGTCTAATAATGCCACATATTTTTTGATGTATCCTGATTCTTCAAGTTTTCTGACTCGCCTCCAACAAGGGGTTTTGGATAAATTGACTTGGTCGGCTAATTCTTGGGTGTTGAGGTTTGAGTTTTTTTGTAAAGCTTGTAAAATCAACAAATCATGATTGTCCAATTCTTTCATGGGATAAAATTCCTTCATAGCGTTAATAATTGAAACTATATTCCATTAAAAGACAAACATAAAGAATTAAAAGAATTTTATTTCGCGGATTATCCATAAAATAGACAGCTGTTCATAACCAATAAAGCACCTATGTCAAGATACACATCTGATCAATATCAAGCCAAACAAGCGAATGCCAATGGTTGGATTAATTATTCAGAAGATGAGCATCTGATATGGAGTGAGCTTTACCAAGCACAAATCAGTCTGGTTAATCGGCACATGGTCAAAGAGTATATAGAGGGATTGACGCATATCAATATGCCAAGCCACAGAATACCTCAATGTTCTGAAATCTCTGAAAAACTAAAAAATATAAATGGCTGGCAAGTTGAGCCGGTTCCAGCACTGATTGGTTATGGTCGCTTTTTTAATATGTTGGCGAATAAACGGTTTCCAGCAGCATCATTCATCAGGTCAAGGGCTGATTTTGATTATGTTAAAGAACCTGACATTTTCCATGAAATATTTGGACATGCACCTCTTCTTACCCACAATTGTGTTGCCAATTTTTCCCAACATATTGGTAAGCTTGGACAAAACATGCCATCAGAAAGCCATTCTTGGTTAGCTCGTTTATACTGGTTTACCATCGAATTCGGTTTAATTAAAAATAACAGCAATGAAATCGTTCCTATGGGATCTGGATTGGCATCTTCACCTACAGAGTTAATCTATGCATCGAACAGTGCTACACCTCAGCGCAAGCTGTTCGATGTCATGGATGTTTTAACTACTCCTTACAGAATTGATATCAAACAGCCGATTTATTATGTGTTGGAGTCATTTGACCAATTGACAGATATAACACAAAGAGACTTATTGGCTGATATTGAACAAGCCAAATCAATGGGTTTACAAGCGCCACATCATTTGTTGGCAGAAGCCTGTTAAAATTTATCAATTTTAAATCTTAGATGTAATGAAAAATACTGAGAATAATCGAATCTTGCTCAATGAAACCCAATGTGAGCCCTGCCAAGGTGGAATGGAAGCCATGGATAATAATCAAGCAAAAGAATACATGTCTTCAATCGACCCTGCTTGGCAGCGCCTGGAAGAAGAAAATTTGATTATCAGGTCTTTCAAATTTAAAAATTTCGCTAAAACCATGTTTTTTGTTAATGCCGTAGCCCATATTGCTGATCAACAAGGTCATCACCCAGATGTTTCATTTGGGTACAATTATTGTGATGTTAAATTCACCACACATGAAGCAGGCGGGTTGACAGTGAATGATTATATTTGCGCTAAAAAAGTGGATGATTGCATTTAGATAGTTTTTAAACTTGTGCAAATCCAATCAAACAAAATTAATACTCATACTGAAAAAAAGAATATAACCAGAAATCTAAGTTTATGCATGGTTTTGTCATGAGTTTGGTTCATTAATAACCGCTGAGTTTTAGGAAACTGCCGTATATTTTTCACTCATAAGGTTGCTTGAACCATACTTTACAAACTTCAAAGTTCTCTTATTGGACAAGCTTTACTCTATTTTGACACTCTCTCGGCGTTATTGATCTTTATGTGCCTTTCTACTATGAGATTGTATTTAAAATTCATGATTTTAAAGAAAAAACTTAATGTAATTCTAGAATTGATTTATTATTGTGGCAATAAAATTATTTGTTTTACTATTAAATAGAAATGAGTGAATTTACTTTTTGAATACATTAACTGACCTGTCATATATCAATGAAAAATTTCTAGAAAATTTTAGTTAACCAGATTAAAATCACTAGATGGTTGGGTTTCAAATTGCTCAATCAACTTATCTATATTAACGGACTGATTCAAAGGATTAGACCCTAAAGGAAAATACTTTATGAACAAAATACTAACGATTGCTCTTGTGCTCATTTCAACCTCAATTTATTCTAAATCATATGATTGTATAGAAGTTTCTATATTTGATGTTGATCGAGAAAATATTTCTACCCGCGCACTTGCCAGGGCAGCAGAAATTCCTGAACAAACTTTACAAGCTTTACAAACATACGTTAGGACTGAGCTCAATATTGATGACAACGGTCTGGAAGCAAAAAAAGGAGGAATAGACCATTCATGTAAAAACTCTGAGTCTGCTTTAAAATTAAAAGGCACAATAACAGACTACAAGAAAGGAAGTCGAGTTATGCGGTATATGGTTGGATTTGGTGCTGGTAAACAAAAAATTCAAATTGAAGCCGAGCTTTTTGATAAGTCTACAGGTGATTTAATTAAAAAAGATCGTGTAGTGGATCGTAAGATTGGAGGTCTGGTAGGTGGTAGTGAAAATAAAGGGAAAAGGGATTTTGCTGAAAAGATGAATAACTTTGTTAGGGTTGCATTAGGTATGAAAAAGTCAAAATTGTAAAGTACTTATCATTTAATCCTAAAAAAGGCGCTTAATTTGCGCCTTTTTTACTTTAAAGGTTTAAATTTTTTTATATTCAATTTATTCTTGTTGTTTTGCTCATTTTCAGGCTCTGATGCTTCACATTCATGAAGTGTTGCTAAACATCGCTGAGCCAAATGGTGATAAACGGCAGTGCCTTCGGTTTTCCATTTGATTTGTTGGTCAGTAACTTCTTTTTTTATGGTGGCTGGGGAGCCAGCGATGATGGATCGAGCAGGGGCTTCGAAGTTGGGTTTGATGTAACTCAGCGCAGCTATCATACATTCTTTACCGATTTTGGCGTTGTCCATTACTACAGTTTGAATTCCGACCATCGAGTTTTCACCAATGTCACACCCGTGTAAAACGGCACCATGGCTGATATGACCATTTTTACGTACTCGGGTTTCACCGCCTGGAAAACAATGCGCGATACAACCATCTTGAAAATTAACCCCATCTTCTAAAACTATTTTACCAAAATCACCACGCAGACTGGCATGAGGGCCTATATAACAATTCTTGCCAATATGTACGCAGCCAATGATTGATGCACTTGGGTGAATAAAGCTAGATGGGTCAATTACCGGTTTAACTCCATCGATTTCGTAACAACTCATATCAAATTTTAAAATTGAATGGGCATATTGTACCTTTGAATGGCTCTATATGAATAACTTATCATTGTTCATTAAGAGCTAAAAGTTGACTTGAAATGAGTCATTTAAAAAACTAAACTGTTCGTTGTTAAATTAAAACGTCATTACAACATTCAGCGCACAAAAGAGAAATTAAATGAAAAAAGAGTTCAAAGTTCCACACACACTGATTCTATTACTCGGCATGATGTTAGTGGCATACATAGCCACTTGGCTGGTGCCACAAGGATTCTTTGAAACCGTCACACTTGAGAATGGACGTGAGGCGGTTGTTGCTGGAACTTATGAAGTGGCAGAAACACAAAAACGCCTTTCATTTTTTGACTTTTTAGTTGCTATACCGCGAGCCCTGGCCGCAGCACAAGACATCATCTTTTTCGTTTTCATCATTGGTGGCGTGCTAGCGATTGCTCGAGCAACGGGCACCATTGATGCTTTGATTGGTCGGATGCTAGAACGATTTGGTGATAAACCACATTGGTTAATATTCATGGTGATATTCGTCTTTGGTATGGCCTCTGGTGCGATTGGTACTGCTGGCGAGTATATTCCCTTTGTATTGATACTGGTGGGGCTGTGTAAAGCGATGCGACTGGATGCCATGACAGCAGTAGGGATGGTGGTGACGGGTTATGGTATCGGTTACGGTGTATCAGCCTTTAACCCCTTTACTGTGATGATTGCTCAACAAATCGCTGATGTGCCTTTGTATTCTGGCTTATGGCTGCGTTTGGCGATCTTTTTACCTTTTGTTCTCATCGGTTTTCACCATGTATGGAAATACGCAAAAATGGTTCAAGCTGATCCATCTAAGTCTTATGTGCATGGCATGGCGTGTCCACTAGATGATAAAGAACAGCATGATTATCCTCAGCTCAATACCAGACACCGCTTGATTTTATTTGGCTTGGTGGCAACGATTGTAGTGGCGGTGTGGGGTATTTCTGAAAAAGGCTGGTATTTGTATGAATTGGGTGCGATGTTTATCATTTGGGGTGTGTTTGCTGCAGTGGTAGGCAAGCTCAGTGCTGATATGGCGGCCAATAAATTCATTGAAGGTGTACAAGAATTAGCCACCACCGCTATTTTAATCGGTGTGGCCCGAGGAATTGCTCTAATTATGGAAGATGGACAAATTTTGCATACCTTGGTACATGTTATGTCAATGCCATTATCATACCTGGGCGCTGAGTTGGCATCAGTGGGTATGTTTATCATGCAATCCGTATTGAATTTATTTATCCCCTCTGGCAGCGGCCAAGCTTATGTAACCATGCCATTGATGGCACCGGTTGGTGACATCATTGGTGTTAACCGCCAGATTTCAGTCTTAGCGTATCAATTTGGTGATGGTTTTTCTAATATGATCATACCGACCAACGCGGTTTTGATGGGCATCATTGGTATGGCAGGCGTACCATATAATGCATGGTTTAGGTTTTGTTTACCACTGATATTAAAACTGATGGGGGCAGCTGCCTTGATTTTAGTTTTGGCAGTGGTGTTTGACTATGGGGCAGGGGTGCAGCCAATTTGATTTAAATCTGAATGTGGTTTTATTGCATATCTGTTAGAATGAAAAAAAATTAACAAGGAAATAGTCAGCATATTGAACTGACAAGGAGATATAAGTTATGCGAATAAAATCAATAGTTAGTATTGTACTGATCGTTTTAGTTGTCGGTCATATCCATTCAGCAGTTATCGAAGTAAATTCAACAGGTGGTGGTTTAGGAACCAGTGAACTTTGTTCTCTAAGGGCAGCTATAAGAGCCGCTGAAATGGACGCACCATTCAGTGCTTGCAATGCTGGATCTGGAGATGATGTAATTATTTTGCCCAATGAAGGAAACTTCGTTTTTAACCAAGTTGATAATAACAGTATTGGAGATAACGCACTTCCATCAGTTTTTTCAAGAATAACCATAGAAGGTATTGATTCAACGTTAACTAAGTCAAGTTCATCAGCAATGATGCGTTTCTTTAGTGTTGGTTTTAATGCGTCAACCAATGAATCGGGGCATTTAACATTAAATAACATGACCTTGAAAGGTGGAGATATTGATGGTTCTGGAGGCGCTATTTCAAATCGTGGGATATTGAACCTAAGCCATGTTAGGATGGAGGCAAACCATGCCAGCTTTGAGGGTGGTGCCTTAAGTTGTTCTGGCTCTAATTCTGAATGTAATATTGTGTCATCTACTTTAATAGAGAATTCTGCAGATTATGCAGGTGCCATAATAGTAAACAATAACTCTACTTTGACACTAGAGAAATCTGCGATTTTGAATAATCAAGCGACCATAAGTAACGGTGCAGTGGATGTGGGTTCAGTGTATGTCGAATCGGGGCTTGCTTTGATATCTAATTCGACAATTGCTGGTAATCATGCAAATAGGTATGGAGGCTTATTTGCCAGAAGAGATGCTTTACCATTTTCCTCACCTGGTCGAATCGAACTAACATATTCTACTGTTGTTAATAACTCGCCAATAGGTTTAGTAGGCAACATTGAAGTTAAGAACTCAATAATAAGCAACAATACTGATGGAAACTGTAGAAAATTTACTACTGTAAATAGTGAAGGTTACAACCATTCTGATGACGATACATGTGTTTTTGATTCAGTCGGTGATGTTTCAGGTTTAGCTATCAGTTTAGAACCGCTCTTACAAATGAATGAATATATTCAATTCTATCCTTTAGCTTACCCAAGCCCTGCCATAGATACTGCTGATCCTATAGACTGCATTAAAACTGACCAAATTGGTACTAATCGTCCATTAGATGGTGACAATGATGGTTTAGCATTTTGTGATAAAGGCGCTCATGAAATGATTAATTTAATTATTTTTATTAATGGTTTCGAATAAATTGTCTCAGCTGGAAATATCAGGTTGAAATTTCCGAATTAGAAATCAATAGATAATTCGAATAAAACAATTGCTTATAAATATGATTGCAATGTTAAAGCCTGCATATGTTCAGATATTTATTCATGCAGGTTTTTTTGTTTTAACGTATTTTTTGTTTTGTAATTAACTTTTGATCTATAGGTTCACTCAATTCTGGTTAATTCATAGTTGAAAATACCTCTAAAGGCAAAGCAGATTGCTTCAGTGGCTATATTGTGCAGTAAGTGTAGTTTTATTGACTTAAGTATCTTTATTGATTTTTAATTTCGGCCGTTGCTAAGCGGTAAATCATGTCTTCATAATCAAACTCTGGCCAATTTTCTTGCATCTCAGTCAGTAATTGGTCTGCAGCTTCGATTTTACCTTGCTCTAAATAACGACCGAATTGTTCATATTCTAGAGTCATCAGAGGATCCATGTTACTGGGTTTAATGGTTCGTTTTTTTGCTTTCAATTCACCTAAAAGTAATTCTTTATTAGCTTGAAGAGATTCGCGATCAATGGGCTTGCCTGTTATTGAACGCTGCCCTTGCTGTTCAATGATGGCTTGTAAGTCGTTTACTGAAACAGCTTTTGGAGCTGGTGGTTTTGATACAGCATGATTTACAACCGGACTCTCATTGGGTTCGAAGGCTTCCATTTCCTCCGTATCTGCTTCAATACCGACATCATCTGCAACTGACTCAGACTTGAGTTTTGCATCAATAGTTGGGCTCGGTTTAGATTCAAATGATTGTGTATGTTCTAAGCCAGAGGTTAATTCTTGATTTTGAGTTAACAGCCAAATCATGGGTATTACTAATACAACCGAAGCTGCAGCTAGCCAAGGTTGCCAGTTTTTTGTGATAGGCGTTGATACCTGTCTGCCTTCATTCGATAGGGATTGTTCAGCATGTTGCAGAATCACATCATCCAAGGCTTTTGGTGGCTGTTCTTGATTGGCTTGTTGGTACAAATCATTCAGTATTTTATCTTCATCTGCATGGTTCATTTGAAGCGCTCCAAAGTCATTTTGATTTTTTGTACTGCGTAACGGTATTGGCTTTTAATTTGTTCATGGGGTTGTGAGGTCATCTGAGCTATTTCTTTGATGCTCAGGCCACTCTCCTGTTTTAAAACAAAAGTTTGTCGTTGATTGGCTGGCAGTAATGAAATCGAATGATTAAGTTCCTTGGCCATTTGTTTGGCTTCAAATTCATTTTCTGGCTGTTTGGTTTTTGTATCAATAACTTGTATGTCTGTGTCAGTGTCTATGCGGGTCAACTCTGCCATTCGACCGGTTTTTCTTAATTGATCAATCATCAATCTTCGAGCGATGGTGTATACCCAAGTGGTGAATTTTTGTTTGGGGTCATACTGTTGTTTGCTGTTAATAACCTTGTACCACAATTCTTGAAACACCTCTTTCGCATCTTGATCATTATTAATCGATTTTTTAATAAAGCGAAAGAGGGGGCCTTTGTGTCTTTGGTACAAAGTCTCAAAGGCCCGTTGCTGATGACCATTATCAGGGGTACTGAAAATAGTCATCAGCTGTTCATCTGTTGATTGTTCATAATTGGCATGATCAGTCATTCAGTTATTCTATGTTAATAGAATTAATTAGCCAACCCTTTGGCCAGAGAAACCAATTGTAAGAATTCTCCTCTATAGCCAAATTTATCTTGTCCCTTAGAGTTACTTGCCAGTGTTAAAATATCATCATAACCAAATGATTTTAAATAAGTTCCTTCTCGTAATATTTGCCCAAATGCTGCTACAGACGCAGCAAACTTAAACTCATCAGATACTTCATTTAAATTTTTGATATTATTTTTCATAATTGGCCACTCTAATAATTGGCTGGTATCAGCATCAGGTTGTTTGTATCTGATTTTAAGAAATGCAATCTCATCAGTATTGGCTTTTGGCACCACGTTTTTTTGATATCTGGACTCACTCAGCCATCCTTTATTTCCTTGTAAGACGATTTCATATATAGCGGTCACTGTATGCCCTGAACCAATTTCGCCTGCATCTACCTTATCATTAGCAAAGTCTTCGGTATTTAACTGTCTGTTCTCATAACCAACCAACCGATATTCAGTGACCACTTCTGGATTGAATTCAACTTGGATTTTGACGTCTTTGGCTATGGTAAACAAAGTTGAATTGATTTGATTAACCAAGACTTTGTTGGCTTCTTTGATCGTATCTATATAAGCATAGTTGCCATTACCCACATCAGCCAATTGCTCCATTAAATGATCATTGTAATTTCCGGTACCAAAGCCAAGTGTCGTTAAAGAGACACCTTTTTTACGCTTTTCTTCAACCAACTCTTGCAAAGCTTCAAAATTGGTTGTGCCCACATTAAAATCGCCATCAGTAGCAATCAGGATACGATTGATACCATCCTTAATTAAATTTTGTTCTGCCAATTGGTAAGCAAGGTGAATACCTGCTGCGCCGTTGGTAGAACCACCAGCACTCAACTTATCTAAAGCAATTGCGATTTTGGCTTGATTGTTACCAGCTGTGGGCTCAAGAACCACACCTGCTGCACCTGCGTAAACCACCATTGAGACACGGTCTTCGGCAGTCATTTGTTTGGTCAATAGTTTTAAAGAGGACTTTAATAAACCGATTTTATCTGGGCTATTCATTGAACCTGAAACATCAACTAAAAACACCAGGTTCGCTGCTGGTCTTTCTGCAACTGGTTTGTCATAACCTTTGATACCAATATGCAATAAGTGGGCTTCAGCATTCCATGGTGAAGGAGCTATCTCAGTGTTGGCCAAGAATGGTTGATCCATGCCTTCGGGTGTTTCATAATCATAGGAAAAATAATTGATCATTTCTTCAACCCTGACGGCGTCTTGTCGTGGAATTTGCCCTTGGTTTAACATTCTGCGAACGTTGGCATATGAGCCCGTATCTACATCAATACTGAAAGTAGAAATGGGGTTGTTAAAAACTGATTGAACACTTTGGTTCTCAAAGTGTTTATAGTTTTCATTGTCTTGTGGTTGAACAGACTGAGGCATTGGCATAGGAGGGTGGTATGCGATTTTGCTTTCGGCCTTCATTTTTCTATTGGCTTTGCCACTGGTTGCTTGAATTTGATATAAGGCGTCACTTTCTGCATCTGTCAGGATAACATCACCTATCTGGGATATGCCCACTTGTGGTTTATTGGGTTTAATGGAACTTGTTGATTCTTCTTTGGGCTCATTCTGTGCTGTGATTTTTTGATCTGGTTGTTGACCCGCACATGCAGCCAGTAATGTGGTGATACTCAGTAAAATAATTTTTTTCATCATGTAACCTATTATTGTTGGATTCAAAGCTATATACGTTGGTTGCAGGAAAAAGGGTTATTTATTTTGATAAATATTTCAGACCACAAAAAAAGGCGAGAGTTGCTCGCCTTTTTTAAAGTGGTTATTAAGTAGTTCCTATTGGAACCCCTTATGCAGGACATGATTCACCATATTTTAACCCTGTCTTCTGGTGATAGATACATGCCATCACCTGGTTTCACGTTAAAGGCTTCGTAAAACTCAGGCAGGTTTCGCAAGATCCCGTTGGCACGAAATTCAGAAGGTGAATGTGTATCTGTGTCAATACGCCTTAATAATTCTTCATCACGGTATTTACGCATCCAAACTTGCGCCCAGCCCATAAAGAATCGTTGTTCAGGGGTATAGCCATCAATGATGCGATTTTCAGTGTAGTTGGCTTTAAATGCTTTATAGGCTATAGAAAGACCACTCAAATCACCAATGTTTTCGCCCAAAGTAAATTGGCCTTTAACTGGCGTTCCATCAACAACGGTGTAACCATCGTATTGTTTAACAAGTTTATTAGCCAGTACCTCAAAGTTAGCTCGGTCTTCATCAGTCCACCAATTTTTTAAATTACCATCACCATCATATTTAGAGCCTTGATCATCAAATCCATGCCCCATTTCATGTCCTATGACTGCGCCAATACCACCATAATTGACTGCTTCATCAGCAACCAAGTTAAAGAAAGGTGGTTGCAGTATAGCTGCCGGAAAAACAATTTCATTTTTAGTGGGGTTATAATAGGCATTAACCCGTTGGGGGTTCATACCCCATTCATTGCGATCAATTGGTTGGCCTAATTTGCTGCGGTTTCTGTGAGTGAAAAAACGTCTTGATTCTTTCATATCAGCGATCAAGTCCTCACCTGATATATTTAAATTACTGTAATCGCGCCAAACATCTGGGTATCCAATTTTAGGGTCAAATTTAGCCAGTTTTTCTAATGCCTTGACTTTTGTTCCTTCACCCATCCAATCCAAATCTTTAATACTTTGGCCATATGCATCACGTAGATTTTCGATCATATCAACCATCCGTCTTTTGGCTTCAGGTGGGAAATGAGATTTGACGTATACTTTACCGACTAATTCACCGGTGGAGCCATTCACTAAATCAACACCTCGCTTCCAACGTGGCTCTTGTTCTGTGGTACCCGATAAAACGGTGCCATAAAAAGCAAAGTTTTCAGCATCAAAATCAGCGCTTAAGAAAGTTGCCGCATTAGATATCAGGTGCCACTTGTAGTAATATTTCCAGTCTTCAACAGAATAATTGCCAATCACTTCATTAACTGTGTCGAGGTAAGAAGGTTGTCTGACGACCACTTGTTCCGGCTTGTCAATCATGGTGTGTGTTAACCAAGCGTCCCAATTAACATTAGGAACCTTGTCAGTGAAATCAGCAAAGCTGTATTTGTTGTAGGTTTTATCACGGTTTCGATTTTGTGTTGGGGTCCATTGTCCTTCAGCCAAATCTTTTTCTATGTTATAAACTTTCATCATCGCTGCTTTGGGATTACTCACGCCAGCCAATGCAAACATATTGGTTATGTGTTCACGATATTTTTGCTGAATGTTTTGTGATTTTTCATCATCTTTGAAGTAATAATCACGATTGGGTAAGCCTAAACCGCTTTGACCGAAATATACAATGTGTTCATCAGATTTTTTTTGGTCAATTGAAACAAACATCCCTATAGGAGATGAATTATAGATACCAGCATAACCCAAATATTCACTTAAACTGTTGCGATCATTGATGGCGTCTATTTTAGCCAACTCAGCTTTTAACGGTGTGATGCCTTTGGCGTTAATGGCATCAGTGTCCATAAAACCACGATAAAGATCAGCAATTTTTTGTTCTGAACTGCCTGGAGCATTGTTCATCTTGGACACATCGTTGATGATGTCTTTAACTCGTTCGCGACTGAGCTCGGCTAATTTTGTGAATGCACCATAATTTGATTTGTCAGCTGGTAATTCAAATTCATTCAACCATTTGCCATTAACATGTCGATAAAAATCATCTTGGGCCCTGGTATTTTTATCCATGTTGTCTAAGGTAATACCAGAGCTGACTTTTTCAGCCATAGCAATGGGTTTTTCTTTCACCATTTTTTGGTTACAAGCCATTAATGATAATGACAATCCTGTGAGTAATAAGGTCTTTTTCATGTGTCCTCGCTGTTCTTAATTTAACCGATTTATTATAAAGACTGTATGCAACCCAGGAATGTGTCTATGGTCACAAATCAATCTTGTATTTTGAGTGACTTAACCCAAAGCGTTTATTCAATCATCAACTCAATCATTGCTTTGATGGCATTTTTAATTCGTTTATTGTTGTTCTTGATAAAGGCTGTGTCAGATTTTTGTAATAAGAACCAATGGTTTAACCATGTGGTTGCTTGTTGGTGATCAGAAACAGCCTGTTCTCCAGACATTCTTTCTGACAGCACTTTGACTTGATAAGCCATGCGGTCTTCAATAAATGCTTGGGGTGTTTCTAGTCCGGTGATGAACTCAGCTTGTATTAACTGACCTGCCAGGTAGTCTGAATCAACTTGATTGGTATCACGCTCAGAGAAATAGGCACTTAACTCATCATTGATAAATTTCTTGGATTGTTCCACTTTCTGCTCAACATCAATTTTACCTTGTTCGAATTGGCTGAAAATTTCATCCAGTTTTTGTTTGTCTTTATATTGCTTAAGTGCAGCTTTTAGTTGAATTGACTTGATTTCTTGTTCTATGTTTTGTTGTAAGTGTTGGAATTCCACTTGTAAAAGTTTTTCAGGTTTGTCTGAATCATGCCATCTTTTATTGATATCAGCTTTTAAGTCTAGCAGCGCATCAATGCTTTTGGTTTGTTTTAATTCTTTGTTGAATTCATTGAGCATATTTTGAGCCATTTTTCTTTGTGCTTGATATTCATCTTGTTGTTGTTGTTTTTCGGCATCTCGGCGATTAAAAACAGCGTCGTTGGCTTTGCGAAACTTTTTCCAGAGTTTTCGTTCGGTATGTTGTTTTACTACACCTGCTGATTTCCATTGTTGTTGGAGGTTTTTTGCAGTATCAATGGCTTCTTGATTATCTTCTATATCTACCAGTTGTTGAGCTTGTGCTATGAGCTTTAGTTTTTTACTTTCACCTGAGCTATAGAATTCATTGAGTTGTTTTTCAATTCTATTGATGGCAGCACGTAGTTTTTTGGCTGTCGTACCGCGTTGTTTAGGTGGTAACTTATCAAGTGATTTAAGGTGTTTGATGGCTTCTCTGTTTAAGTGTGCCAAGTCTTTTTCTGAGGTTTCGTTCAGATCTGTGGCATCCATGGTTTGAATGTGCGCCTGAATGGACTCCAAATAGGTGCCTTGTTGTTCACTGCGTTTTTCAAAGAAAGGCTGAGTGGGTTCGAAGAGTGCCTTTGACACCACCCTGAATTCTTGCCACATTTTTTGATTACGGCTTGAGAACTTATCACCTGGTAATTTTTCCATATCTTCCAATGCATACCATCGTTCATTTGAGTCTTTAAGTTTTTTCAATACGGCATCAGGGTGTTGGCCTTTACCTATCATTCCATGTAATTCGTTAATGATATCTTGCCTGGCTTTATCGTTGCTCCATTTTTGCCAATTTCTGAGGTCTTTTAATTGTTGCCAAACACTGTCTAATTGATATTTATGTTTTTTAATGACTGGGTGCTGAAATCCAGCTGTTTTTTTATGTTCAGCTATCTGGTTACTCATGTTTTTAGCTTTGAGTAAATGGCCTTCTTTGATTTGATTAATTGTCGGTTCTATCATAGCTACAGCTTCTTCAGCTGCTTTGTCTCTCAGTTTGGCAGAGTGTTCAATCTTTTCTGCCAGATTGAGACAAGCTTGATTGAATTGTTCGTTAATTAAATTCAGAGCTTCACTTGCTTTTACGTTTTTAGTGGCCTTATGCCATTGGCTTTTATATTTTTTTAGTTGATTGGGTTGAACAATAGTTTGCGACAGTACTTGATTAATTTGATCCAAAGTGTCTGTGGCCGCAACAGGTATTTGTTGTTCTTTTTGTATGTCATCTCTGATGCTGGTCAATTGTTCTAAAGCATGCATAAAACGTTCTTGTTGATCTTGATTTAAGTCAGCTGCGTTTGTGCCTTGAAACTTAGTGAGGTTAGTTTGAACCAGTTTCATTGACCAGTTTTTTTGTTTGTTGAGTAACTGTTCTAATTCATTCAGTTGTGCAACAGCACGTTGTTCTTTTTGTTTTTTTAGAAATTGATTGCGGTGTTCTGGATCAAGAATCATTTTTGCAGCTGCCAGAGCGCCGTTGTATCTCATCTTGATTGACTCGGAAACTTTATCCTCTAGACTTTGCCAATTGTTTTTAATCGCAGTTAAATCAACCTGTTTATTTCTGCCATGAACCACTTCCTCTAATGCAATGCATAAGTCAGTGGCTTGATTGTTATAGTCTTCTGGCTTTTCTGAACTCAATTTATCTTGAATTAATTGCTTAAGATTCGTGTGTTTTTTCTCAGTTTTTTTAAGTAACTTAGTTAAGGTGCTGGGTTGTTCAATTTGGCTGATTATTAATTGTTGTAAATCAATTTCGGTTTCGCTGAGTAAAAGATCTCCTAATAAACCTTGTTGTTTAATCTGTTTTAAAGCCAATTCTCTGACTTTTGTATGCTGGGCATATTGGGCAATGTTTTTAATAGTCTCTGGGTCAGTGATGTTTTGAAATATTTCTAGTTGTTTTTCTTGATCATCAGATTTGAAATAACTGACCAGTTTTTTATTGGCCAATAGTCGTATGGTTTTATTGTGATGGTTTTGGCTTATTTTTAATAATGTTTGGGGTTCCTCAATTCGATTGAGTGCAGTTTTTTGAACTTTTTCGCTGAGGTCGTTATTTACAATATCGGGTAAAGATTTTATTAACTCAACATCAACGCTGTTTTGAATTGCAGTCATTCGAACTTGTTCGTTAGGATTTTGCCATTTTGGTTTATTAAACCAATTAAGAATACTCATCATGCCACCTTGTGTAGTAAGTTTTGATTAATGAACAATAATTGTTCCTCTGCACTGTTAATTTTCATTAATTTGCAGGTTATGGGGTCCAAATCTAAGCCTTTGAGGAACCATTTGATGTGTTTTCTCGCGATACGACATCCGGTCATCGGCCCATAAAAATCATGTAAGTTTTGAATGTGTTCATACATGACTTTTATAATTTCAGATTGGCTGGGTTTTTTAGATATTTGACCAGTGGCAAGATAACTGCTCACTTGTTCAAATATCCAGGGGTTGCCTTGCGCAGCTCGACCAATCATGATTGCATCACATTGAGTCTGTTGTATAACTGACAAGGCTTTCTCCGGTGAGTCAATGTCTCCATTGGCTATTACCGGAATTGAAATTTGTTTTTTAACTGCTGCGATTAAATCATATTCACTGTTGCCTTGGTACTTTTGTTCCTTGGTACGTCCATGGATAAATAGTGCTGTGATTCCTGTTTGTTCAGCTATTTGTGCTATTTCTATGATGTTTTTGTGATCACTGTCAATGCCCAGTCTGGTTTTAAGAGTAACCGGAGCTTGGATTGCATTGACCACAGCATGACAAATATCAGCCACTAAGTTTGGATCGCTCATCAAGGCAGAGCCACATTTTTTTTTCGCCACTTTTTTTTGTGGACAGCCCATATTTATGTCTATGATTTGAGCACCATTATCAACATTGAATTGGGCTGCTGCTGCCATTTTTTTGGGGTCAGAACCCGCAATCTGTACAGCTATGGGCCCGGGCTCTCCCTCATGATTCATGCGGTATTGAGTTTTGGCGGTTTTTAGTAATGACAAATCACAACTAAGCATTTCAGATACGGCATATGATGCGCCTAGGCTTCGACATAGTTGACGAAAAGGCCTGTCAGTTACACCAGCCATTGGTGCCAGCATAACTGGGTGTTCTATGTGATATGGCCCGATGTACATTGCGCTTAGTTTATATCAATTGATTAAATATTTTAAAACCTGAAACCCAAGTAGCGATGGCAGAACCTAAGTTGGTGAGTATAAATACCAACAGCACACGAGTAACAGGGTTTTTCCACCAACCTTTCATTTGCATGGCATCTTGTTGCAAGGCCTCAAAGTCGTGAACTTTAGGTTTTCGAAGCATGGTTTCAACCAAGGCAGCAACCATGCCTGCACCTATCGCGGGATTAAGAGAGGTGAAAGGGGCCGCAACTATGGCAGCTAGAATAGTTAAGGGATGTCCACCTGCAATAGCGGCACCAATACCTGATAACACACCATTGTATATAAACCATGTTTTAATTAAGTCAAAGCCTAATTCTTTGTTGGTAGCAAAGCCCCATGCAAAACCCGAAATGATAACCAAAGTAATTAACCATGGTAAAAACTTTACCCAAGTTGATTTTGGGGGCAGGGTATTGAGTTCATTGATTTTCTTTTGAGTGTCGATGGGTTTTTGTAAATAGCTCGACAAACCTTTTAAGTGTCCAGCGCCAATGATTACCAGTACTTTTTTTGTTGTATGTTTATTTGATTGAGTTGGGTTTTCGATGGCATGTTGTAACCTGGCTGCCATAAACTGATCTCTTTCATCGATTAATGATTTGAAAAGTGATTCCGAATTCTCAGAAAACTCATTAAAAGTACTTTCTAACATGTCGCCAGATTTGAGTTTTTCGATTTCTTTTTCGCTGATTTCTTCTTTATCAAAGAAGCCACCAAAGCCAAAGAGCAAATTAACTTTTTCTAAAAACTTTAAAGACCGCCATGTCCTTTTCATGGTGATCCCAACGCTGCGGTCTATTTTCCACAAATCCAGACCTGCCGCTTGGGTTGACTGAATCGCTTGTTTCATTTCAGCACCTGGCTCCACGCCTAATTGTTCAGCCAATCTATTTTGATAAGCGCTCATCGCTAAATTGGTGGCAATCAGTCCAGTTTGTTTGTTTTTAATGATGCTGATCAAATCCATGTTCTTGTAGCGATTGACATCGGTTATGGCCTGGTACCTTAGCTCGTCTAATTCAATGGCCACAGTGTCAAATTCGTTGGTTTCAATTAAACCTTTAACAACATCAGCACTTTTTTGAGAGACGTGCGCAGTGCCTAAAAGTAAAAACTCTACGCCTTCATAAATGATGGTCTTATGTGGTTGGTCAGTCAGTAATTCTTGTAGGCTCAAGGCATTGTCTCATCAACAAAAAGCGCTTATTTTAGCATTATGAAGTGCTTAGTTAATAAAGAATTTCATTGATGTAGATAGATATGAGCTAATTATATGCTACGCAGGATTTATTTGAATCGAAAAGCACTGAATTCGTGCAATATTCAAATCTACTTTGTAAGCTTAACTTAGTATCGTTTTGAGTATTGCTTAATATGTTTTGAGTACAAATTGATATTGTTATTATAACTAAAAGGTCATTTATTCACCCCATGTTTAAGTTATTCTGAATAAGGAAAATGATCAAAAGGTATTTAAATATTTAGAATGTCAGCTCAGTTTTACTTGATGCATTGAATTTAACATGAGGATTTAAACAATTAAGAGCTGGTATGCGATACCAGCTCAATTATAGCTTATTGTTGAACTGTGTGAGCTATTTCACCCATGGTGAAGTTTTTCAATTTAAATTCTATTCTTTGTGTTAACTGATAAGGTACAACAGTTCCATTGATCATTTTTTTGTGAAATCGCCACTTTTCAATACTTCTTATGGTGTTTTTTTCAAAATGTCTTTTTGGTTTGGCATTGGTAATTGTTATTGAGGCCGCTTCTCCATTTGTGTTTACATTGATGACGACATCAACATAACCCTCTACCCCGTCCAGTTGCGCCTTGGATGGGTAGAAGGGTGGAAATGACTTCAGCACACCACCAGCTTGGTTTATCTTATTAATGGGCTGATTACCTTCATTGAGTTGTTGACTGTTATTGGGAGTAGTTAAGGCTTTGCTTAATGTGTGTACTTTTGCAGACACGAGTGTTGATATAACTGATAGACTCAGCAATATTGCGAATTTTGATGAAATGTTCATATAAGCTTCTCCGATTATGTTGAATGCGTACAAAGTATGACTAATGGCCTATATAAAAGTTCAATTAACAAATCACTGATTGGTAAAAAAACCGACCATTTGAATTCTAATTACAATCAAGAGCAATAAAAGAATTTGATGACATTTAGATTCAAGCCAATACTTTCTGTTAGGGATAATTGACGGAGCCTAGGAAAACACTGAAATTACAATAAAAAAGTGTCCTGAGAACTATGATTGGTGCAGATTTAACTGATCGAATGTATACTTTCTAATCCAACACTTAAATGAATTTTATCTATGGTTGAATGTTTTTTCTGCAAAGGTTTGTTTCCTAAATCTGATGGACCGACACATCGTTATATGAGTTCTACTCCAGGGTGTTGGCAACTGTATGGAGAAATATTGGCAAGAGAGTATTCTGACTCGACTTATTGGAAAAATCATAGATTAACAGTTGACGCTTATGCTGTTCAACACCCAGGTATTGAATCAGCACAAAGCATTCAATCTGTTGCAGTTCATTTATTGAGTTTATATTTTGTGATAGAAGAGGGTAGGCTTCATGATGTTGCAACACAACTAATAAAAAAAGCCACAAAGCAGAAATTTCATTGGCTACAGCCACCAGTTGATTTAGGGGAAATAAATGCCACTACTGTATGGGCATCAAAAAATGCGGAAGAGCATAATAAACAGGTCGAACTATGGGCTCGTTCTGTTTGGAAGGCTTGGGAAGAACATCATGGCACCATTAAAGAATGGGCTCAAATGGTTGATAGTTCTTGAATCATAAAATGGCGGAGAGACAGGGATTCGAACCCTGGATACGCTATTAACGTATGCTGGTTTTCAAGACCAGGCCAGAAATAAGTCCAATGACGGTTTTGGCTGAAGAGTTAAGCATGTCTGTTTATTTACAAAGGTTGATTGTATGAATTCGATGACAATCATTTTAGGGATAAGCCAAAGAAGTCTTTGAGACGTTTTCGTCCGGCCGTGCATTCAACTGCTTGAGAATTAAAAATAAAACAGAATTGAGTAATGGCGGAGAGACAGGGATTCGAACCCTGGATACGCTATTAACGTATGCTGGTTTTCAAGACCAGTGCATTCAACCGCTCTGCCATCTCTCCGTATACTTGATAGTTTATAGAGTTATCATCTCTGAATCAACTTTGAACACTGGTCAATACCAGTTTGGGTTTTGATTAATGGCGACTTTGACTGTGTCAAAAACGCTTTTAAAAAAAACCGGATAAGCAGGCATTCAACCGCTCAGCCATCTCTCCTCACACTTGATAGTTTTTTATAATTATCAGCTCCGAATGAGGCTGCGTACTTTATCCTAAAAATTAGGTCAAATCCAGAATTTTTCTGTAAAAAATCTATTTTTTTCAAAGTGTATTATTTGACACCTTTTTATTTTAGCTTAAAACAGCTAAAATACGCGCTTTTAGCTGGTATTGAGAATACATATGACACTAGAAACTGGTGATAAAGCACCTGATTTTTCATTGATCGCCGATAATGGAAAACCTTTTAAACTTTCTTCAAAATTAAAAAACAATGCGCTTTTGGTTTTTTATCCAGGAGATGATTTACCAGTATGTAAACAACAACTGAGTGATTATCGAGACAGTTATTCTGAATTCAATGATCTAAATGTGGATGTAATAGCAATCAGCTCAGATGATGCAAGTACTATAAAGTCATTTAAGAAGGACCATGACTTACCCTTTACTTTGTTAAGTGATGGTGACGGGGAAGTTTCGAAAATGTATGATTCTTTTGGCTGGTTTGGTGTCAAAAGATCTGTTTACTTGGTTGACAAAAATTTTGAAATTAAATACAAGCACATCGAATCTGTATCTATTTATAGTCGATCAGTTGAGGAATTAACTGAAATGATAAAGCGTAAAGTTTAATTTTTCTAAATTGAAAGTTAAAAAAACCCACATTGAATGTGGGTTTTTTATTGGTTTAAATAAATATTATGTGTGTGCGCTGAAATACTCATCAAGTTTATTAACAATTTCAGTTTCTATAGTTCCTTTGAAAGGTGTCATCAGAAAACCCAGTTTGACGAAAATTTCAATTCCAGCTTCATCCAACAATAACTCTCCAGATATTCCAGTGCCAGTTAACTTGCATTCATGCTCGTTCAAAAAATGATGTTTGATTGAATATTTCTCTTCTAGAGCTGTAAGCATGGCTAGAACAGTATCTTTTGAATGCTTTACATGACAGTCTAATGGGTAGGTAATATTTATCTCGGACATATATATTTATGCTGTTTTGGTTATTTATTACAGGGCATGTCTCTGCCGATTCGAGTTCCAGTGCTTTTCAGGTTGCAATTTCGTTCTGCTTCTTTTGATATATTGAAACTAAAAATCTGTTGATAGGTTCTCTGTAATGTGGTGTCATTCAATGAATCAACTTCAAATCGCCAATTTTTCATGGCTTTTTCAACAGCTTGTTCAAAAGCCACGAAGTTATTTCTTTGTGAATTAAATTTGATGTCGTAAACACGGCCATTGGGCAATATTCTAAAAGTGGTTATAACATCTTGTTCATATTGTTTTAACCAAAAGTTTTGTGGGTATTTGGGCGCTATAAATTGTTTGAATGAAAGGCTAATAGAGTCTGTGTTTTCGAATGATTCTAACGCTGTTTCGGATTGTAAATTGGTAACTTGCTCTAATAGCAGTGGTTTAGTCGGATCTTCTGCAGACTTGATTATACTTGATGAGCTGGTTGTAACTGGTTGACTGACTAAATCAGTTGTCTCAATGTTTGGAGTGAATGTGGTAATTTCATTCTTAAATAAATTGGTGTCTATAATTTGTAACTTCATAGACTGAGCTAGCTCTGCTTGTAGTTGAGCTTTTGTTGTACTGGGTTTGTAACGATCGATTTGCACAGGTTCATTAACTCTATCATTGATCGAAGCATAATTTGTAAGATCTTGATTGGAAGTCTTGTCAATCTGATTGAGTTTGGGGTAAAAGTTTTGACTGGTTATGCGTTTTTGTTGGTATTTATCAAACTGGTTTGGGTCCGATATAAATACTTTTTCTGAACCGGTAGGGTTAAGTGCGGAGTTTTCATTCAAACTATTGTTAGGTTGTAAAAGAATGAACGCAAAGGCAATAAGGATAATAAAAGGAATAAACACCATCAGTGATGATTGGCTGGATTTGTTTTGTAATAAAAATTTAACACGGTTTAACAGTAAGCCATCATTGATTCCTATATGAACACTGTGTTTCATACTCATGTCATTGGTGAATGCAGCAATATTAGCTAAAGCCTTCGCATAAGTTATGGTCTCAGTGTCTTGTGATAATACCAGTTGATCACAACACTGTTCGCGAACGTGCCTGATGTCATTGTTCATCCAGCGAATGCCAGGATGGAAAAACAGTACAATGTCAGCAAATAATTGAATGATGTTGTGGATGAAATCATTGCGCTTTAAATGGCAAAGCTCATGCTTGATAATGGCTTCAAGTTGATTTCTGGGAATCTGACTCAGTAAGCTTAAGGGCAGGAGTACAGTTGGTTTGAAAATGCCGTAAGCTGCAGGTACAAGAACTCGCTGAGATACTTTTAAAAATGGAATGATGGAAAGGTCTAACTTGATTGCAACATTTTTGACGTATTGTTTCAGCTCACAGGAAATCTTTGGGTCACATTCATGTTTTATTGCCGCTAATTGCATCCATGACCTGATTAAACGGGCGCTCAAAAACAACACAATTACAGCCCAAAAGCTTACAATATATGGCAAGCTTTCATTAATGAAATATAAGAGTAATTCTATATAATCAAGTTGTTGGTAAGATATAACAGTATTAGATAGCGGAACCAATATTTCTTCCGTCGAAGCAACTACAGTCCCTGAGTTGATGTTGATCACGGGAACAATCAGGCTTAATATCACCATCCCCATTCCAGTCCAATACTTGACGTGGATTGAGTTAATACTTCTTGAGATCGCCCAATAGGCAAAGGTAATTAATGTGCCTTGCCACAAAAAATGTACTAAAGCCCAACCCAAAGATGAAATCAGCATTTGTGTTTCTGAAGCAAACATTTATTTTTTAGCTTTTTTCTTCTACTTTATCTAACAATGCTTTAATTTCGTCAAGTTCTGACTGTTTGGTTGTATCGTTGGTTCCCAACGCTTGTAGTACCAAAGAACTGATTGACCCCCCGAATAGACGGTGTTTAAGGTCTTCAAGCATTTGTCTTTGTGTGGCTTTTTTAGTGAGGGTAGGTTCGTAAATGTGAGCTTTGTGCTCACTGTTTCGAATGACCAAGCCTTTTTGATGCATCACTTGAAGCATTTTCAAGGTGGTTGTGTAACTGGTTTTACCATTTTTAATGATTTCTTCATGAATTTGTCGCACCGTTGCTGGTGAAATGACCCACATGATATTCAATATGGCTAGTTCGGTTTTAGTTGGTTTTGGTAAGTTATTCATAAGCTGTTTTCTGGTGATTTAACGAAGTTCCTCGTATATCATAGCCCATTTTATTTTACGAATACAAGTGTAGTATTGCAAAGTAGTTGTTTTTGGTGGTTATTTAGTATTTATTTTGAAATGTTTTATATGGTTTTACAACAGATTGTGAGTTAAAAGTGTTGTTTCTATGACTGGTTCATCAGTTTCTTTGTGTAAGGTTTTAACAGGTAAACAATTTGTGTTTTTGTTTAGCCAAATCATACTGCTCTTTTGGGAGTCGGTGGGGTAAACACGTTCAACCCTTATTAGATGTTCAGCTTCGGCATATATATTAAAATCATAGGTTTTAATGTTTTTTGATTTCAATACAGGTATGCTGATTTTTTTTACTTGGGATGAGGCTTTTTTGCATACTTGAGCACTTAGCCACAAGGGAAGCATATGAGAGCTGATTGGTTTGATGTGGGTTTCTATCTTAAATGGCTTTTTGTTTTTTCCGTTAATGGTATTTTCTGTGGCTGATAATTTAAATTGATAGGATTTCTTTTTAAAAGCCACTTTTTGTCGCATGTTGTGATCTATTGAGGTTACTTTGCCTTGTGCAGTTTCAAAGAGGGTGGTTTCAGTTCTTTTAAACCCAGTGAATGAAGCCAGGCCATGAGTGCCTTCAGTGGAGTCACTTAATTTATGTTGTTTTGCTGATGACAGGTAAGTGGTGGTTTGCTTGGCCATGGCTTTGCCGCCTCTGCTGACTGAATAAGTGGCTTCATAGCTGGCTGGTAAATTAAATGCAAGTGTTTGGGAAAATCCCAAAAAGCATCCGATTAACAAAAAGGTTTTTAAAACACTGTTGTGGATAGTCATTCTTGATACTCGATTATCAGTGGCTCTGTCATTGTTTTTCCATAGGCATGAAGATGACAATCATCCCATACCAAGTCTTTAGAGCCAATTAGACCCATAACAGTGGTCAAAAGTTTATGTTCTTTTGATATGAGTTTTTCAGCAAGAGTTTGGGCATTTTTTTCGTTGTTAACAGAAATTTTTATTTGTGCCAGTATTCTGCCATGATCCAATTTTTTGTCCACCAAATGAACAGTAGCGCCATGCAAAGCATCATTGTTGTCAATAACTTGTTGGTGGGTATTTAAGCCACGATATTTAGGTAACAAAGAGGGGTGTATGTTAATAATTTTGTTGTGAAAAAGAGACACTACATTTTGCGACAAAATGCGCATAAAACCAGCCAAAACTATTAAGTCAGCTTGGCACTCATTGATAACATCTATCAGACTATTTTCAGCAGTGCCAATGTCAGACCAATTGATACATGTGTTGGTGACTCCAAATCTTTTTGCCAACTCCATTCCGGGGGCGTTAAAATTATTAGAGACAACGTGCGCTATGGTGTAATTTTTTTGATCTTTTAGCAAGGCTTCGAGGTTACTGCCTCTGCCAGAAATTAATACCACCACTTGCATTATTTGATTACCACCTCTTGACCCTTGTGAGTGATTGTTCGGCCTATTACCCATGATTCCAACTGGTGCATTTTAAGCTGCTCAGTTATGTGCTCTACTTGGTCATTGTCGACAACAAGACATAGTCCAATACCACAGTTGAAAGTTCTCAACATTTCAATCTCATCAACTTGACCTTGCGCTTGTAACCAGTCAAATATTGCTGGACGTTGCCAACTGTTCTGATCGATTTCAATGGCCAAGCCTGCTGGAATAACTCGGCTGATGTTTTCCATGAGACCGCCACCCGTTATATGGGCGATGCCTTGTATGACTGAACCTTGTTTGATGATATCTAATATGGGTTGGACGTAAAGCTGGGTAGGGGCCAATAACTTTTGACCCAAAGTAGAGCCATCAAATGGTTGGTTTAAGTCTGCTTGAGTTTCATCTACAATTTTTCTGATTAAAGAATAGCCGTTGGAGTGGGGGCCTGATGATTGGATGCCAAGTAATGCTTGGTTAGCTTGTATTTTACTGCCATCAATGATTTGATTTTTATCGACTACACCAACCACAAAACCTGCTAAGTCATAGTCATCTCCTTCATACATGCCTGGCATTTCTGCTGTTTCACCACCAATTAAAGCACAGCCTGATTGTTTGCATCCATGTGCTATGCCTGAGATGACCTGAGTGGCTTGATGTTGGTCTAATTGACCACATGCATAATAATCTAAGAAAAACAGTGGTTCTGCGCCTAGCACAATGATGTCATTCACACACATGGCCACTAAATCAATGCCGATTGTACTGTGATCATTAAGTTGGTGTGCGAGTTTTAATTTAGTGCCCACACCATCAGTCCCAGAAACCAATACAGGGTTGTTGCAATTGACCTGCGATAAGTCAAACAGGCCGCCAAACCCGCCCAGTGAACCCATTACCCCAGTTCGATGGGTGGCTTTGACTAAAGGTTTTATATTTTCAATGAGTTGGTTTCCTGCGTCTATATCAACGCCAGCTTCTTTGTAAGTGTATGATTTTGATTCAGTCATTGTTTAACTTGTTGCTAAAGGTGATAAAAGTTGCCGCTGATTTTATGTCATTGGCTGGCTGATAGGGTGAAAAATAGCAAAAAATTATTTATCATTAAGCGAAGATTACTTGAAATTAATACTTTATAATTGACATCCATGAAAACTGTATTAATAATTTTTTGTAGTTTAAGTATATGCTTCTCAACTGTTGCTATGGATAGCAATCAATCAGCTGCATTGGTTAATCCCAACGAACAATCAGATTGGCAACAAGCACAACAAGCTTTGACCGCAGTGTTGAGCAAAAAAAGCGGCCTGTCAGATACCAATATTTCTGCCAAGTACTCCATTGATGAAAGTTTTAAATCTGCCATAATTCGCAGTTATCATGAACAAATACCTGGTCAATTTGCACCAGATAAACAGTGGTTTAATGTGGTAGTTGATAACGACAAAATCCAGCAGCTGATGCTGTCTCAAAGCATTCCAGTCTGGCCAGATCGACGGGGGACCGTTTATGTTTGGATGGTTGAAGAAAATTTAGATCAACCTTTGGCACATGCCAATACAGATTCTGAGGCAGTATATTGGTTGCAACAATGGTTTGATATTTTGGGTTTGCCTTCCCAGTTTTATAACGCAGAAACAGAAGACTTACTTGCATTCAAGCCAGAGGATGTTCGTTACCTTAACCCTGACTTAATAGATTATATTCACAGCGAAAATGAAATTACTATGACGCTTATGGTCTTTGTTAAACACAACAGCAATGGCTATTCGTATCGTTTTGGATTAACAGAGCCTGAGAAGCCATCAGTAATTAAGAATTTGAAGTTTCTAGATTTGGCGAGTGGGATGAAGTCTTTGGCAGCAAACGTACAAGCCATTATGGCTAATAAACAGCGGTTGTCTGCTGATGAATTCAACACCAATACGGTTGCTGTCACTGTAAATGATATCAGTGATGCCAATCATGTATTGAGGTTACTCAATTATTTGGACCAACATGCATTGATTGAGGAGTACCAGGTTAATCAACTTAAATCACGACAGTTGAATCTGATGATGCGAATTAAAGTGCTGCCACAAACGTTCATCAAATTTGTTGAAAACGATGGCCTTTTGGTTCACCAACCCTTAGATTTGGGTCGTTCATTGTTATTTAAATGGGTGCAATGACAAGCTATTATAAGTATATACCTAACGTAATTACTATTGCCAGGATGTTGGCATTGTTCCCATTGGTTTGGTTGATGTGGCATAAAGAATATAAGGGTGCACTGTGGGTTGCCGTTATAGCAGGCGCTTCGGATGGATTAGATGGTTTTTTAGCTAAAAGATATCATTGGCAAGGATGGTTGGGTGGTATATTGGATCCGCTTGCAGATAAGTTAATGATGCTCTGCTGTTACTCTGTTTTTGTTTTGCAGGGAGTGATTCCTGTTTGGTTGTATGTCATGGTTGTGCTCAGAGATATCATAATTGTTGCGGGAGCCAGTTATTATCATTTTCGAATAGGAAAAATAAATCAGGCGACACCTTCACTGGTCAGTAAGGTCAATACTGCATTACAGATTTTGTTGATTTTAGTGTTGTTGATTTCACTTTCAGGGCTGTTGAATTTACAGTTGATACATCAACCTTTGATGTTAGCCGTGGCTATTTTTACAGCTTTAAGTGGTATGCATTATGTCTGGCTGGGTACCAGTATGGCTAATAAAATAAGGAATTTATAAACGCAGGAGTTTGGTAATGACCAATAAGATTAATAAACAATGGTATGTTTTGGCAGTAGTGATATTAACTGGGTATTTGGTTTATCTATTGTCGCCAATTTTAACTCCTTTTGCTGTTGGGGCATTGTTGGCATATTTGTTTGATCCTCTGGCTGACAAGCTGGAACAGTGGAAACTCAGTAGAACTGTTTCTGTTACTTTGGTTTTTTTGGTTATCAGTCTTTTGGTATTTGCTATTGCGCTGATATTAATACCTGCATTAGAGCGGCAAGTTTCAAGTTTGGTTAGAAACTTACCCTCTTATTTTCAATGGCTTAGCGATAATGTTTCACCATGGTTACAAACCACATTTGGTATTCAAACCAATTTATTCGACTTCAATGAATTGACTCAGTTATTAAAGTCTCACTGGGAAAGTGCTGGTGGGTTGGCACAAACAGTTTTAAGTTCAGTCACAAAGAGTAGTATGGTCGTTGTTAGTTGGTTGATGAATTTTCTGTTGATACCAGTGGTTACATTTTACTTGTTGAGAGATTGGGACATCATCACTGAAAGAGTCAGTCAATTGATACCCAGGCCTTATTACAACAAAGTAACCCAGATAACCCAGGATTCAAATTCTGTACTGAGTTCGTTTTTACGAGGTCAACTCAGTGTCATGTTGGCTTTAGGAACAGTCTATACCATTGGGCTTTGGATCATTGGAATTGAACTTTCTTTGTTGATTGGGATGGGCGCAGGCCTGGTGTCTTTTGTACCTTATTTAGGAACCATTGTAGGTTTGGTAACAGGGGTTATAGCTGCTTTGGTCCAATTTGGTGATGTTAATCATATAGTTTATGTCTTGATTGTCTTTGGTATAGGGCAACTGTTGGAAGGGTTTATCTTAACACCGTGGTTGGTTGGTGATCGAATTGGTTTGCATCCAGTTGCCGTTATATTTTCGGTATTGGCTGGTGGGCAATTATTCGGATTTGTTGGAGTACTGCTAGGTTTGCCATTGGCCGCTGTTATTATGGTTTTGTTGAGGCATGGGCATGAAAGATATTTAGAAAGCAAGTTGTATGGAAAGGAAGATGACATCAACCTCACCAATAAGAATAAAGATAACAAAAATCAAGCTGAAGCAAAACCCAGTGTTCAAGCAGACCCGAATAAATAAGGACAATTGATGAGCCAAAATCAGGCGACTTTGCCTTTCAGTCCCCATTCAGGAGTGGATTACGATCAATATGTCGGTAATGAGTCTGTAATTGAGGCCCTGAAATCGTATCAAGAACTGCCTGATTTTGTATATGTTTTCGGTGGTCGCTACAGTGGTAAGTCTCATTTGTTCAACGCCTTAAAACACAACTTAGAACTCGAGACGGTTTCTTTTGCAGTTGATGCAATCTATCTGACCCAGGTTGAATTAACTCAAATATTGCCCAATGATTTAAGGTATTTGCTACTGGATGATGTGCAAGACTTGGCGGGGGATGAAGTCGCCGAGCTGGCTTTGTTCAATTTATTTAATCATTGCAAAGCACAAGGTATAACATTGGTGGTTTTTGCATCAATTCACAGTAAATCCAGCGATTGGAAATTGCCTGATTTAATTTCAAGATTAAATTCAGGTTTAAATCAGAAATTAGAAACCTTACAGGGTGATGGTGCGCTGTCCTGTATTGTTAATCAGTTCAGGCTAAATGGAATTCCACTTGATGGCGCGGTAACACATTATCTTCAGTCCTATTTCAGCAGTGACTTTGCAGACCTTTACAGTTTGTTTTTAAAAGTTTCGATTGAGTCATTGAAGTTAAAAAGAAAAGTGACCGTGCCTTTGGTTAAGCAAATTATTCAAGCGAAAAGTTGACAGAATGCTTGCGTTAAAAATACTGAACTTTGTAGGTGGACAAAAACCATCACTTCATAGATAATACCGACCCGGTGACTCCTGTTTGTCACCTTGCAATAAATAGCAGTGAACTCGGCCAGGCCCGGAAGGGAGCAACCGCAGCTGTGATTTTATGTGTGAGGAGCGGCTGGCAGGAGTCCCATTTAGCAGAATATATTCAACATGACCTATCAAGTACTCGCCAGAAAATATCGCCCTCAAAACTTCGCTGAAATAGTAGGCCAAGAACATGTGGTTCAAGCTTTGGTTAATGGACTGGAAAATAACCGGCTGCACCATGCATTTTTATTCACGGGCACCCGAGGCGTAGGTAAAACCACTTTAGCGAGGGTTTTGGCAAAAGCGCTGAATTGTTTAGAAGGTGTTTCAGGCAATCCGTGTGGAATATGCCAACATTGTGAAGAAATTAAAAGCGGTGAATTTATTGACTTAATAGAGGTTGATGCGGCTTCTAGAACAGGTGTTGATGACACCAGGAATTTATTGGAAAATGTTCAATACGCAGCGAATAAAGGTCAGTATAAAATTTATTTAATTGATGAAGTGCATATGTTTTCTAAAAGTAGTTTCAATGCGCTTTTGAAAACATTAGAGGAACCACCAGAACATGTTAAATTTTTACTGGCAACGACAGAGCCAGATAAATTGCCTGTCACTGTTTTGTCTCGATGCTTACAATTCAATTTAAAACGTCTGACACAAAAACAAATTGGTGATCACTTGATGTCTTTGTTGGAAAAAGAGTCTGTGAGCTTTGATGAACAGGCCATCAATCTGATTGCACGGGTAGCTGATGGCAGCATGCGTGATGGTTTGAGTTTAATGGATCAATCTTTGGCTTTTGGAGCCGGCAAGATTCAGTACGAAGAAATCAGGTCTATGTTAGGTACCATTGAACAATCACATGTGACAGAATTGCTTAGGTTGATTGTTGAAGGTGATCATGGCGCTGCAATAGATAAGCTAGAGTGGCTGCATGATATGTCAGTAGATTATACGCAATTGCTTGAGGATTTTTGTCTGTTATTACATGAAATTTCATTGACTCAATCATTAGGACGTGTAACTGGCGGTTCTTATTTTGACCTGACAACTGTTAAGGAATTTGCAGCTCAAACTTCGGGTGAAACCACACAATGGTATTATCAGTTGATTGTTTTGGCTTTAGAACAAATAAAATTCACCCCCAGTAAGAAAGTCAGTTTCGAGATGGCGGTGATCAGAATGCTGGCATTTGATCAAGAAGGTGGCATGGGACAACAAAAGATTGATACAGCCAGTTCTGATGTCAATCCAATAGAAAGCTCCGTAAACAACTCGAATAATCAAGTTAAACCCACTCAAGGCAATGGTAATACAAAGCAGCTTGTTGAACAAGATGCTAATGATTCTGGGGATTCCGTAGATAATACCGATCAACGATTGATTGCAGAAAAACCTGTTGACAGTAAAAGTATGTCATCAGTTGGCTCGTCAGTTTCTATCAACTTGGCTGATTTATCTACCACTTCATGGCCTGAAGTTTTTAAACAAATGAAATTGAAAGGTATGGCTAGAGAGTTGGCCAGAAACCTTGAGTTACTTGAAAATCAACAAAATGTCATTACATTTGCAGTAGACGAGGCAGCCAGTAACTTCATGACTTCCAAGGCACAACATGCCATTGAAGCAGAATTGTTAACGTCCTCACCCGATTACAGATTGAAGTTCATTATGAAAAATGAGGCAAACACTTTGGCCAGACAAACGGCTGAAAAAGATGCACTACAAAAGGCTGATAAAGTTCAAAACGTAGATCCAGTTGTGGCAGATTTGCAACAGCAATTTGGTGCAACCATAATCCAAAATAAATTAGGCGATTAATCGCATCGTTCAAAAACAGGTGATAATATGAAAGGCACATTGGGTAACATGATGCAACAAGTTCAAAAAATGCAAGAGCAAATGCAAGAAGCTCAAGCAGAGATGGCAAATAAAGAAGTCATTGGAACAGCAGGCGGAGACATCGTTAAGATTACTATGAATGGTCAACAACAAATTAAAGGTATAGCCATAGATCATGACATGATTGATGGTGACCATGAGATGATGGAAGACCTTTTGGTGGCTGCATTTAATGATGCGCTTAATAAAGTAGCGGAGATCCAAAAAGAAAATATGGGTGGTTTAACTGATGGTTTAAACTTACCACCTGGTTTTAAAATGCCTTTCTGATGTCGTTAATCAGTGATCTTATGTCGGCCATCCAAATCTTGCCTGGTGTGGGGCCGAAATCGGCTCAACGCCTCACTTTTTACTTATTACAGAAAGATAAAGAAGGCGGAAAAAATTTAGCAGAAACATTACTTTCAGCGATCGAAAAAGTGGATGAGTGCTCAATTTGTCGAACACTGACAGAAAACACTGTTTGCAAGATATGCTCCAACCCCAATCGAATGTTCGACCAAGTCTGTGTGGTGGAAACACCAGCAGATATTATACACATTGAAAGTGCAACCGATTTCAATGGTAAGTATTTTGTTTTACATGGCAAATTATCACCCATAGATGGAATGGGGCCTAATGAATTAAAACTCGGGTTGTTGGTTGATATGCTGGCTAAGCCGGCATGTAAAGAGTTGATCATAGCTACTGGGTCGACCCTAGAAGGCGAAACCACAGCTCAATATTTAGCTCATATGGCGCAGCAGGGTGGAATCAAAGTCACGCGTTTGGCGCATGGAGTACCTTTAGGAGGTGATTTGGAATATATTGATAACAGTACATTGGCTCATGCATTTGCGAGCCGAACTGATTTTTAGGAGCCCGTTATGAAGTCAGTCATTGAACCCACTATTTTTGATTTAATTTTAAGTAAAGAAATCCCTGCAGATATTGTTTATGAAGATGAATTTGTTTTGGGGTTTAAAGATGTCAACCCTCAGGCACCTATCCATGTATTATTTATCCCTAAGATAAGGATAGCCACTCATAATGATATTGATGAAAAAAATGTTAATTATATGAATAAGATTCATATGGCCATTAATGAGTATGCGAAAAAAATTGGTGAAGCCGAAAATGGCTATCGAATAGTTATGAACTGTAACGAAAATGGACAACAAACGGTCTTTCATATCCATATGCACTTTTTAGCAGGGCGCAAAATGGATTGGCCGCCAGGTTGAAAGGTGTAGAAGGTGGATAGGGATCAGGTATTTGCTGAATCGTTCAGCCAGATTAAAGCATTTGAGTTTGATGAAAAAGTGGTGGCTGTCTTTCCTGATATGATCAAGCGTTCGGTGCCTGGTTATGACACTGTCTTGAAAGGCATTGCCATGTTAGCAATGAAATTTATTCAACCCAATACTTCAGTTTATGATTTAGGTGCATCCTTGGGCGCTGTCTCTTTCACCATAGATCAAGCGATTGGAGCTCAGTCAGTTGATATTCATGCAATAGATAATTCAGAGCCAATGATCAATGGTTTGCAGAAAAGTTTATCTGAAGTCAAGCTCAATAATCAAATTAAAACTCACTTGGCTGATATTATAAATGTGCCAATAGAGCATGCAAGCATGGTAATCAGTAACTTTACTTTGCAATTCATTCCTGTTGCAAATAGGGTGGCCATGTGTCAATCAATTTATGATGGCCTAGAGCAAGGTGGTGTCTTTGTGTTGTCAGAAAAAATCCAATCATCTGATACGATGATAGATTATTATCACGGATATAAGAAAATAAATGGTTATTCTGACATGGAAATTGCACAGAAAAGACAGGCCTTGGAGGATTCGTTGAAGCCTGATGCCATAGAAATCTGGCAGCAACGTCTTGAGGCAGTTGGTTTTAAGCAAGTTGAAGTTTGGTTCAAGGCTTTTAACTTTGTATCTTTAGTGGCGTTTAAGTGATATGTTCAAGCAAAAGCTGACCAGTCTTTGGTCGAACTTGGTGGGCACTTCTATAGAGCCATATGCTATCGAGCTCAGGAAAATAACTGAGTCTGCCATTGGACTGATCAATCAAGGTGATTTGTCTAAATGGCTTTATACTTATAGCCAGCTACCAGATTCAACGACAGTACAAGCCATCGTTGGAAAACCAGCTGTCACCTTAAATATTTCAGATCCAGAGTGCGACACAGATTTAATTGATTCATCTATGCGAGCCTTGCACCCTTGGCGCAAAGGGCCATTTCATGTGGCCAGCACCTATATTGATGCTGAATGGCGTTCGGACTTTAAGTGGAACAGGTTGTCAAAAGCGTTACCAGACCTGAAAAACAGAACAGTATTGGATGTAGGTTGCGGTAATGGTTATTACATGTTTAGGATGGCAGAACACCAGCCCAGCGTGTTGCTTGGTGTAGAGCCTGGTTTGTTACAGAATATTCAGTTCTGGGCGATTGAAAAATATGCGAAAACCCAATCATATGTTTTACCACTGAAAGTTCAAGATATGCCTGTCAACATGTCATGTTTTGATGTGGTCTTCTCGATGGGGATTTTGTACCATCGCAAATCACCCATGGAACATTTGGAGCAGCTTAAAAGCTTTGTTTCCAAGGATGGTATCCTGATCTTAGAAACCCTGATTGTTGAGGGTGACGAATTGACTTGTTTGGTTCCAGAAGGTCGTTATGCACAAATGCGAAATGTGTGGTTTTTACCGAGTACAAAGATGCTTTGTGGTTGGCTAAAGAAAGTTGGTTTTAAAAATATTAAAGTCATTGATGAGTGTGTGACGACAGTTGAAGAGCAGCGCAGCACTGAATGGATGCAATTTCATTCTCTGCAGGAGTTTTTGTCAGCTGACGGGCAATTGACCAAAGAAGGGTACTCACCACCCAGGCGCGTGATCATAAGCTGTCAGAAGTGAATTGAAATCTTATTTAACAAAAGGTCAATAAAGTTGTTTACAAGCGTTTTGAAGTGACTATAATTCGCGTTCTGTTTTGCA
>CAZVZJ010000034.1:0-38251 GCA_964631055.1 uncultured Marinicella sp. | reverse complement strand
ATCGCCAGGATCTTACAAGTAAAAAAGCCTCAACAACAGTTGGGGCTTTTTTTTGTCTGCGTTTTATTGAAAAGGTATTCTTAGTGTATCTGTTAAAATCTGTGGTTTAAATCATCGTAAAAAGTATCAAGTATTGTCTTATAATTTACATCCACCCCTTGCTTTTTAATTCTTCAATTCTTGTGCGCGAAACAGGAATAATTGTTCCATTTTTTAGTGTAATTTTAAAATCTCTATTGTTTCTTTTAATAAATGCTATACAGTCACGACGTACCCACCAACTTTTATGTACTTGAAGGCCATTTTCTGCATTTAATGCTTTGATTGCAGATTTTAAAGGACTGCGTATTAATTCGGTTTTTTCTGATGTTGAAATCAAAATATAATGTTGTTGTGAATTAATTGTTTGAATTTGACTTGTATCAATGCCATAAAAAAATTGATTTTTTATGTCTTTATGTTTTTTTAAGGTTTTATCTTTAATATTTATATTTTCTATGAACTCAGTGAAAATAAAAATAGAACATACAGAGAGCATTATGGGCAACATAAACCATAAAAATTCGAAATATGGGTCATAAACTTTTGGCACCAATCCTGTAAGTTTGAGTGAATTAATCTGCCATGTAGAATTAAGCCAAATTAATATGAATGTCAGACATAAGATACAAACCTTATTATTAAATATTTTATTAAAAGCAAATTTGTAAAGGTGCCATTGAAAGTAAATAATTGTACAGATTGATAACCACATCAAAAGTTTATGTGCATAGTTGATATGACTCATGTTGAATGCACTTCCCAAACTCAATAACAGAGATAATGTTAAAAGGAATATTAAGTTATTTATGTTAAATGTAGGTTTTAAGAGGACAGTTGGTGACATATTAAGACCATTCATGAAAATCAAAGTGTATCAATGACAGGGTCAATTATATTAGCATTTATTCAAAAATGAGTAAAATATGAAATTGATTCACACAATAGTTATATCAGCTTTTGCTTCAAGCCTTATGATGCCTGTACTCGCTTTAAGTAAGCAGTACGTTTGTCCACCTTGTTATCATGATGAGCACACATATAAAACAAAAATTTATAAACACGATGGTGTATGTGAAATTTGTCAAATGAATTTAATAGAATCACCACCAATATTGGCTAACAATAAAATAGAACTACATGAAGGTTCAGGTAATTTTTATTTCTTTTTAGATCGGTTAACTGGGGGAAAGCCTATTCAAATTTTCTATCATAAACCCACTACATTTTCATCAGAAACTCAATTTTTAATGGTGTTTACGGGTACTGATAGGAATGCATGGGACTACAGAGATGATTGGATTGAAATCTCTGAGGAATTTGATGTTTTGATTGTGTCGCCTTCGTATCCAGTACAAGAGTATGGATTCAATGACTATCATTTGATTAATATGACAACAGATATTAGTTACAACCTTAAATCCAAAGAGTTTGAAAAAAATAAGATACATGTTGATGAAGAAAGCATAGAATTTTCAACTATTAACCATAAGAATAAATGGCTGATTAATGACTTCGACCAAATATTTAAACAACTCCGAATTAATTTGGGGCTTAAACAGATAAAATACGATGTGTTTGGTCATTCAGCTGGTGCGCAAATCATTCATCGTTGGGCGATGTTCTATGACTCAAAATATGTAAACCATATGGTAGCAGCGAATGCTGGTTTTTATACCTTAATCAATGAATCCATTTTCTACCCGATTGGTCTAAAAGGAGTCGATCATTACTTCAACCCCAAAGTAGCATTGTCACAAAAGTTATTATTAATGGTGGGATCATTAGATAACGAGACTGAAACACAAGGAACGATGTTACATACTAAAACTTTAGATTTGATGGGAAAAGGTCGCTTAGAAAGAGCCCAGTCTTTTATAGCACATGTTAATAAGTATTCTCAAAAGAATGATATAAAGAATAATTGGCAATTAAAAATCGTTTCAAATGTAGGACACAATCACTCATTAATGGCAGAGCAGGCAGCAAACTATCTGTATCGATGATTGAACAATGACAATGTTCGCTTAGTAGGCTCTGTTGGATACTCTATTGGTTAGTAAAATCAATTGTTGAGCGTTAGGTAAACCTGACAAAGAATTGTTTGCACTTTCTATGTATTCAGAAGCTTTCTGCTTAGCTAAATCCAATCCAAGTATACTTGGGTAGGTACTTTTTTGGTTTTTAATGTCTGACTGAGCTGGTTTCCCTAATGTATCTGTGTCGCTAGTTACATCTAAAATATCGTCGATAATTTGATAGGCCATCCCAAAGTTTTTACCAAAGTTCAGATATTGATCAACCTGGCAAGAAGTTAAACTAGGAACGCAATCAATAACCATAGAAACACAGGCAAGTAGCAAAGCTCCAGTTTTTTTAGCATGAATGTTTTGTAATTCAAGCAGTGAAATTATTTTTTCTTCAGCCTCTAAATCAAGCATTTGTCCACCAATCATTCCTTTACCGCCTGATGCTTTTGCCAATGATTTAATGACTTTAATTTTTAATGAGTTTTTAATAGGGGCGTCTGTTAGCGTTTCAAATGCAAGTGTTTGTAGGGCATCTGCGGCTAAAATTGCTGTTGCTTCATCAAATTTGATATGGCAAGTAGGTTGACCTCGTCTTAAATCATCATCATCCATAGCAGGCAGGTCATCATGTATTAAGGAATAGGCATGAATCATTTCGATGGCAGCGGCAATGTAATCAGCAACTTTAAGATCTAGTTTAATACTATTTGCAGTTGCGTATACCATTAAGGGCCGCATGCGTTTACCACCATTAAGTAAGGTATATTTCATGGCAGTTTGTAACTGGCCGGTCTGATGGCTACTGATTTGTTCTAATTGAATGGCAAGAAAATGATTTATTCGATCAGTTAAGTGGGGGAATTCATTCACTATTTTTATCCATCAATGCTTCAATTTTCTTTTCAGCATCATCAATGATTTTCTGACATTTTCTGGTCAATTGTACGCCTTGTTCATACAGCTTTAACGATTCCTCTAATCCCACATCCTGTTGTTCCATTTTTTGGATCACTGCTGTGAGTTGCTGTAAATTATTTTCAAATGTTTGTGTTTTACTCATGGGTATATTTTACAAAAGAAACTGCGGTGATAGCCATCGATATTCAGCTTTATATTTATTTAACAAAACCTTGAAGTCAGCAGATATAACTTCAGAACCAACAGCCATTAATTCATTGTTGATATACAAATAAGGCATTCTCGTACGTTGCCATGGTGGAATAGACATTTCTTGAAAGAGGTTTTTAATCTTTTTACTAGGACCTTGCTGATTGGTTTTGATAGTTTCTCGACTTTGTTGATATTTAATCTTTATGGTTACATTACGGCGTAATTTCTCATCGATAATCACCTGACCATTATCAGGTAAGGTAATCACATCATCAGCAGGGTTTATCTTAAATTCTGGTGAATCATTATTAATTTGAGGTAACTCATTAAGAAGGTACAATTGATTCTTCCATTTTGTGATGCGACAATTATTTAGGGGTAATTCTGGATTTTTATCCTCAGCGGCCAGTATACAATCTTGACTGAATTGTAGAAGGCGTTTATGACTCGGGGCTGCAAGACCATGGTTGTTTAACCAATGATAAAGCGTTGTTGATAAGATGTTTTCATCTGAAGGCAGTTCGAAGCTTAATGGATTACTTTTGCCTACTAGATGTAAAATCATTTGTTGGCTGTGATTTAAATTTTTTGCTGTTAAGACAATGTTATTAAGAGTGCTCGGATGGTATTGTTCTAACAATGGAACAATTACATTGCGAATGTGATTGCGACTGTATTTATTATCTTGATTACTGGGGTCTTCAATATAAGATAAATTGTGAGCAGTTACATGGTTCTTTATGAGGTTTTTTGAAACAAATAATAAAGGTCTATGGATGGTATAGTGACTAAAAGCATTGTTTCGTTGCATGCCAGTCATTCCCTTTAATCCTGTTCCTCGAAATAATCGAAACAGTATGGTTTCGATTTGATCATTGCTGTGGTGGGCAGTTAACAGACAATCTTTTGCTTTTAAATATTTCTTGAATACGTTTTGTCGAGCTTGACGGCATGCCATCTCACTGTGGTCTTCAAGGGTTACAGTTTCTTTTATGAATGGGATGCCTAGTTTACGGCATGTATTTTGACAGTGATCTGCCCATATGTTCGATTCTGGATTGATTTGATGGTTGATATGGATGGCTGATAACTTTTCTTTAAAATATTTATCTGTAGCCAAACTGTGTAATAAAGCCGTAGAGTCCATACCTCCACTGTAAGCAATGAAGTAGTGTTTTGCTGCAGGAAATTGTGTTGTATCAATTAATGCTTGTGATTTATTCGCTGAATGCACCATAAGACATCAGTTTTTGATAACGACTCTCAATCAGTTGTTGTTCATCCATATTGAGTAGTTGCTTTAATTGCTCATTAATGGTTTCTTTTAATTGGTTGGCTACAAATTGAGTGTCTCGGTAAGCACTACCTAGTGGCTCTTCGATGATTTGATCAATTAATTTTAACTGTTTCAGTTTGCTGGATGTAATACTTAAGGCTTCTGCGGCATCTTGTGCTTTATCTGCACTGCGCCATAAAATAGAAGCACAACCTTCTGGAGAAATCACTGAATAGGTGCTGTATTGCAACATAAGGATGATATCTCCAACACCAATAGCAAGTGCGCCACCTGAGCCACCTTCTCCAATAACCGTACAAATAATAGGTACAGTTAAGTTAGACATGACCTCAAGGTTCTTCGCAATGGCCTCAGCCTGGCCTCTTTCCTCGGCCCCAATACCGGGATAGGCGCCAGGTGTGTCTATGAAAGTTAAAATGGGCATGTCAAATTGTTCGGCCATTTGCATCAGCCTCAGTGCTTTTCTATAGCCTTCGGGACGAGGCATACCAAAATTTCTTTTGATTTTTGATTTGGTGTTACGTCCTTTTTGATGTCCAATGACCATTACCGATTGGCCATCAAGTTTGGCAGGCCCACCTACTATGGCTGAGTCATCAGCAAAAGCTCGATCACCATGCAACTCTTGAAAGTCTTCAAAGATTAATTCAATGTAATCCAAGGTATAAGGTCTTTTGGGGTGACGTGCTAATTGAGAAATTTGCCAGTCAGAGAGGTTGGAAAAAATTTGTTCTGTTTTAGACTTGAGTTTACTTTTGAGTCGTTGAATTTCTTCATCAATGTTCATGGCATTGTCATCACTGACGTTCTGTAGTTCATTGATTTTTGCTTCTAGTTCTGCCAAAGGTTGTTCAAAGTCTAAATAATCTGTGTTCATACCTGATTGATTCATTGAGTAAGCAGGTATTTTACGGCTTAGGCGCGCAGAGTACCAGATGAAAACTGTAAGAAAATGGTAAGATAGGTTATTTTGAAATGCTCAAAAGTGTCAAAATTCATTAAGAATCTACCCAAGGTTGAATTACATATGCACATTGAAGGTTCGTTGATGCCTGAAATGTTGTTGGATTTAGCCGAAAAGAATAAAGTTGAACTACCCTATCAAACCTTAGAAGATGTTTTAAAAGCCTACGAATTTAAAGATTTGGGTGAATTTGTGGATCTTTATATCCAAGGTACAGAAGTGATCCAGTCAGCTGAAGATTTTTACACATTAACAACTGCATATTTAAAGAAGTGCCAATCCCAGAACATCATGCATGCAGAAGTATTCTGTGACATCAGAACTTATACTGATCGTGGATTACCTGCAGAAATGGTTTTGGATGGTATTGAAGCTGGGTTTAAAGCATGTAAGCAAGAGTTTGGTATCACTGGTGGCATGATTCCGACATTTATCCGTCATTTGGGTGCCGAAAAAGCAGCAGAGGATTGGCAGTTTTATCAGCAGCACACCGAACGCTATTTAGCGGTGGGCTTAGCTGCTGTTGAGGTGGGTTATCCAGCCAGTTTATTCAAAGACGTTTTCAAACTAGTTAAAGCCACTGGTTTGCCTGTGGTTGCTCATGCTGGTGAAGAGGGTGCTCCCGAATATATTTGGTCAGCAATTAATGACATCAAGGTTGACCGAATTGATCATGGTGTGAGGTGCCTAGAAGATCCAAAATTAGTTAAATATTTACAACAAAGCCAAATACCTTTAACTGTATGTCCATGTTCTAATGTCAGCTTGCATGTTTTTGAGCACATGAATCAGCATGTGATTACACAGATGTTGGATTTAGGTTTAAATGTCACCATTAATTCAGATGATCCTGCTCATTTTGGCGCTTACCTTGCAGAAAATATGCAGCAGGTGCAAACCCATTGTGGCGTTTCAAATGATCAGCTCATTCGTGTGACGCATAATGCCATCGATGCCAGCTTCGCTGGAGAAAGCAGAAAGTACGAAATGCATCATAAAGTTGATGAATTTGAGGAGGTATTCAAAAGTCATTAACTAAATAGCGTTTATCAAAAAACAATTTTTTCATGTTTTTTTCAATTTAATTTCAAGATAAAAAGTAACTGTTTTGCCACAATGAACCTCAACAGCTACCCATTGTAGTTGAATAAACTTAAGAGGTGATTTATGAGAAAAACTGTTATGAGTGCGTTATTTATTTTAGGAATGGTTGGGGTTTCTGGTGCGGAAGTGGCTCCTTTGGTGTCTGGTCAAAAAGTGCAGGTTAAGAAACTTGCAAGAGACATTGCCAATGTCAAAGCATCCATAGTGACCACTGGTCCTTCGACATTTCAAGCGCCACAAAACGTTACCAAGAATCAAAAAAGATTCCAACAGTTTACCGATGCTTTGAATCGTTACCCGCAGTTAGATGACCCGTTGGTTCAAGCGGCAAGAGCGGAATACTTTAAATTACAAGAAGCCTTAAAAGCTGAATTTGCCAGGGCTAATGAACAAATCAGAGAATTGGGTGATGTGCAGGCCAGGATGTCTATGTTAAAACAAAACTTTGAGCAATATCCTGTGCCTAAAGCAATGACAGCACCGTTTGAAGAAAAAGCAGTGGCTGATTGGTTGGAAAAGGCCAGTGCCGCAAGAACCGTAGGTGAGCATAATTTGAAAGAGGCTAATGCCATTGCACCGCTGGCTTATTTACCTAACAATCCTGGGACGCCTGATTCTGGCGCACCTTTTGATGCCAATGATTTGAAGGCCATGCAGTTGAACGCGATGCAGATGCAAAAGGCTGTTCAAGAAAATTACCAAACCATGTCATCCACTACCATCAATAAGCTACAACAAAAAATGGATCAAGTTAAATCAAGGTGGCAAGACGATCCGATGGGTGATAAAAAATGGGTGTTTCTAAAGGAAGATCAAGTGGCACAAGCGGAAGAATTATTTTCAAGCAGTAAAGCGTTGGCACAATCATCCATTTATTTAGAACAAGCATTAAAGCAAGATCACAGTGTGGCCAGTAAAGCTTTGGATCTGATTAACCAAGCTCAACAGAAATATCAAGACAATGCCAAAATCGCATTGAATGCTTCCAAATTACCAAAAGCTCAAAGTGAAGATTATCAGAGATTCGAATATGCAGAGGAGATCCTGGAAAAACCACGGTATGAATTTGGTGAATATGGTCCCATTGTATTAACTACCAAAGACATCATTTCGCGAGAAAGTAAAAGCAGTGAAATTGACATTGATAAAGTTGATGTGGCCAGTAATGGTGACCTTAAGTTTTCAGGGACTGAGACAACATGGACTTATCGTTGGGATGAGTTTAAATTTTCAACACCAATCAAAGATCCAGATGGCAAGTGGTATATTTGGTGGATAACGGCAAAAAAATACAGTTCTGGGTCATCCATCACACCATTGGGTGAATGGGTTTCTGGTGAAGCCACCCAAGGAAATCCGATTCTTCCGAGTAACTTTTAAGTTGTTGATTAAAAAAGCAACCGTGGAAATAAAGTGCATGTTTCCACGGTTCTCTGTTCATGAGTTTAAATACAATGCCAGTGCTTCCTGTGTTTTTTACAAATAGAATTTTTGTTTGGTTTTACTTGCACAATCCGATAATCTTTACGCTTGTGGTCATTGTCTACCAGAATCACTTTGGCTTTATGTGGTTTTTTCACTACCACAACTTGATCTGCTTTATGGGCATGGCAGCCACTGGTGATTACCAAACTTAATATTGCAGTTAATATAAATATCGTTTTCATGATTTTTCTCCAAAGTTGTTTGTTATCACAACGCTTGCTTAGGTGGTTAGGTTGACATTTAAGCCAGGATTTATCACTGATATGTTTTATAACTATAGTGACTCATATCATTTGAAAACTGCCAAAGTTATATTCTGTGCATTTAATGCCATGAAGTTGTTCCAAAATTAGTTAAAATAGTCGTCCTTCTGAAAAGTCGCTTAATTTATGACATTTATAACTGGACAACGCTACATCAATAACGCTGACTTACAACTGGGCCTGGGAAGGGTTGTGGGAGAAAACCATCGGATGGTGAAAGTCATGTTTGATGCCGTTGAAGAAGAGCGCATCTATGCCAAAGACTCTGCGCCACTGAGTCGATACGAACCACAAGTTAATGACCATCTGCAACATAAGGAAGGTTGGCAAATAACCATCAAAGAAGTGAAAAACCTCAATGGCTTAAATATCTATTTTGGTATCAAAGACAACGGTGAAGAAGATGTTATACCAGAGTCTGAAATAACAGATAACATCTCTTTGGCACGTCCTGCTGATCGTTTACTCAATGCGCAAATTGATAAACAAAGTTGGTATGACTTACGTCAAATGGCACAAGCACACCAACAACGATTGCTCTCCTCCGAACTGTATGGTTTGACGGGTTGTCGAACCGCACTGTTACCGCACCAGTTATACATTGCACATTCAGTGGGTAAGCGTTATGCACCACGCGTGTTACTGGCTGATGAAGTGGGCTTGGGTAAGACCATCGAAGCCTGTCTGATTTTACATCAACAATTGCTCACCAATCGTGCGCAAAGGGCTATCATCATCGTGCCAGAAAGTTTAACCCATCAATGGATGGTAGAACTGTTGCGTCGATTTAATTTACAAGTCAGTGTCTTTGATGAAGAAAAGTGTCAAGAGATTGAGGCATCCAGTGGTTTTGACAACCCTTTCGACTCGGCACAGTTGGTGTTACTGCCATTAGAAATGATCTTAGAAAGCCCTTTACGGGAAGAACAAATTGCAGCGGCTGACTGGGATTTGATGGTGGTGGATGAAGCCCATCATTTAGAGTGGTTTGAAGGCGAAATCGCTGAGGGTCAAGCCGTGAGTGATTCGGTGATGGCCTATCAATTAATAGAGCAATTCGCGCAAAAGATTCCTGGTGTATTATTGTTAACGGCCACTCCTGAACAGCTTGGGCGTAAAAGTCATTTTGCACGTTTGCGTTTACTGGATTCAGATCGATATCATGATTTTGAGCAGTTTTTAGCGGAAGAAGAGGAGTTTGAGCAGGTAGCAGATGCGATCGATTTATTGATTCAAGCTGTTAATGATGGGGTTCAAATAGATCACCAAAAAATTTCTCAACAACTCAAAGCGCATTTAGATAATGAGTTAATGACAAAGCTGCAAGAACTGGATACTGATTCAGAATCTGGGGTACAGCTCATTAATCAATTATTAGATCAGCATGGGACAGGACGGGTGTTATTCAGAAATACGCGCCAGTCGGTCAGTGGCTTTCCTGAACGTGAGTTATTGGTTGAAGCCATTGAAGCCCCTGAACAGTATCTTCAAAGTGATTTGATTAAAAACTCATTAACCCCAGAACTAGAATTCACAAGCAATGAACAAAAGGGTAAAAAATCAATTGAATCAGGTGGCATTGAAGTTGATGAGGAAGAAGCGCCTTCAAACGAATCAAAAAATCAGATCGAGGATCAATGGTTTGATATAGATCCCAGAGTGAATTGGTTGATAGGTAAAACCAATTCACTGAAATTCAATAAGATTTTAATCATTGCCTCCAGTGCCCAAACAGTCTTGCAGTTGGAACAGTATTTCAGGGATAAGCATGGTGTTCATGTTGCGGTATTTCATGAGGGCATGAGTTTAATTGAAAGAGATCAGGCTGCGGCCTGGTTTGCTGATATGGACAATGGCACAGATATATTATTGTGTTCTGAAATAGGCAGTGAGGGGCGTAATTTTCAATTTGCTCATCATTTGTTGTTTTTTGATTTACCAACTCACCCAGATTTATTAGAACAGAGAATTGGCCGCTTAGATCGAATTGGTCAAACCGAGCGTATTCGAATTCATTTGCCATACCTTAAGGGAACGGCTCAAGAAAAATGGTTTAAATGGTACCACGAGGGATTGAATTTATTTCAGCAAACTAACCCAGCGGCTCACCACATTTATACTGAGTTTGAACAACGGTTACAACAATCCTTAGATGAAAATAGTTTAAAAAAATTGATCGTCGAAAGCCAACACATGAGCGATCGTTTACTACAACAAATGACCCGAGGTCGAGACCGTTTGCTTGAATACAATTCGTGTCGACCTAAAGATGCCGCAGCGCTTAAAGAACAGGCAGAAGATTTCGAACAGGAAATTCTTTTAGAGAAGTTTATGCACCGAGTTTTTGACTTATTTGGTGTGAATTATGAAGAACATCGTTTAGGCAGTGAAGTCATTCGGCCCAGTGATGAGATGCATGGTTACTTTCCGTATTTATTAGAGGATGGTATGACCGTTACCTATGACCGCGAAATTGCTTTGGCTAATGAAACATTTCATTATCTCAGCTGGGAACACCCCATGGTGACTGAGGTAATGGAATTGATCTTAAATCAAGAGCAAGGCAATACGGCTTTTGCGGTGCTCAAAAATTCGGGGCTCAATGCGGGTCAGATATTTGTCGAGTGCCGTTATTTAATTCAGGCTATGGGTCAAAGTAAAATGCAATTATCGCGATACCTACCACCTAATAACCAACGTTTCGTGTTGGCGGAGTCATCTAATAATGTGGGCATAGATGTCGGTGATAAGCTTACAGAAAAACTCATCAATAAACTCAAATCTTCAGTGCCCATGAATGTGGCTGTGGAGGTCTTGAAGGCCAAGCTTCCAGTCATTAAAGCTCAGTTGCAAATAGCCGATGACATGATGAAAAAACAATTGCCCCAAATTAAACAACAGGCTCAAGAACAGCTGAATCAAAACCTCAACCAAGAAATTGACCGCCTTAAACAGCTGGCCATGCATAATGGTCAAGTGCGTGATGAAGAATTGAGCTATTTACAAACTCAGTTGACCCAAGCACTAGAGGCCATTGAACAAACGCAACCACAATTGGATTCCATTCGAATTTTGGTAACCATGTAGGCGGTACCAGTGAGTTGAATATGACAGATTATCAAACCATTATTGAACAAATTCACAGTCATTTGTCGAAACATAAAAGTTATGGCGAAGTGGCTTCCTATATTCCAGAATTGGCTCTGGTTGATGCAGAAAAATTTGGCATTTGTCTCACAACAATAGATGCTCAAACTTTTCATACTGGAGACTGGCAGTGTCTTTTTTCTATTCAAAGTATAGTCAAGGTTTTGTTGTTGAGCATGGCTTACACTAAATTGGGTGGGCAATTATGGCAGCGAGTAGGCGTTGAACCATCAGGCACACCATTCAACTCTTTAGGTACCTTAGAGCATGACAATGGCATCCCCAGAAACCCTTTTTCTAATGCGGGGGCTTTGGTGGTTTGTGATGTCTTGTTGGACCTTTATGATGATCCAAAACAATCAGTAATCGATATGTTCAGAGCCATTTCAGGTGACTCATCTGTAGATTTTGATCCAGTGGTTGCTGCTTCAGAAAAAACGGCAGGTTATCGCAATGTTGCACTGGTTAATTTTTTGAAATCGTTGGGTAATATCAATAACAATGTGGAACAGGTTTTCGATTTGTATTTGGATTGTTGTTCGATAGTTATGAATGCTGAACAGCTGGCTCGATCATTTCTGGTTTTTGCTAATCATGGGCAGACACTTGATGGTGTAACTCAACTTTTAAACCCCAGTCAAACCAAACGTATGAATGCCATTATGTTGACCTGCGGTTTTTATGATGAAGCCGGTGACTTCGCTTACCAGGTGGGCTTACCCGGTAAAAGTGGCGTCGGTGGAGGGATCGTTGCCGTTTTGCCACAACATTTCAGTATTGCAGTATGGAGCCCGAGACTCAATGAAAAGGGGAACTCATACCGTGGTTTAAAATTTCTGGAGCAATTCACTTCGGCTACAGGCGAGTCTATATTTTAATTATTGAGAAGTCTTTACTTGTGAGCTCTATTTGTAAGTGCAACATAACATTAGATACACTCACAAATAGAATTAACCTTGTTTTACTACAATGTTTTAATGGTGCCTTCGGGCAAATACCCGCCTACAGCTTGAATCGAACGTAGCGTGTTTCGTTCTGTGACCCAGGCAACAACAGCAAATTGTTCAGGCTGGTGTCTAGTGATGATCGGTAAATGTAAACTTGCTGATTTGGTGCCTGCGACTGTTTGGTGGTCTAAAACTACAAAATCATGGGGTAATTCTTCTCCTGCATTTTCACCTGATTGAACACCTGTACTTAAACCAACGCCCACGATGGCTAAGTTATAGTTGAGTTCTTTTGTTGCAGCAGGGAATTGAATATTAACTTGATGACGATCAATTGATACCTCTAATTCACCAGGGTTTTGATCGGTTTCAGGCAAGGAACGCCAAGGTCTGAAAAAACCAGCCCATTCTTCCCCATTCACCACAAAGCCTGGTGTATAAACTGAACTTATGTTGCCTTGTAACTTATGAACTCGTTGTCTATTTGAAAATTCTGCTGAGGCAAAAACATCTTTCCAGCCTAAGTAATCCCAATAATCAACATGAAAAGCCAAAGGTATGTATTTGGACCACAATTCATCAGACTTCACAAATTGACCAAGAAATTCATCGGCAGGAGGACAAGAGCTACAACCTTCTGAAGTATAAAGCTCAATCAATGATTTTTGTGCCGATCCGCTGTTAAAAGAGACTTTTTCTGCATTAGTAGACAGTGTGAAAAGGGTGGTTAAGCTGAACAAAATTAAGTATTTCATAATATATATTAGTTGTGAGTACCTTAAAACTGACCTGATAGAATTGTTTTTATTACATACATTTTCTTTTTGAAGTCATTTGATTTTTCAAAATAGTTTGGCAGTGAGCTGAAATCGTAATTAGAAACTGCTAATATCTAGAACTTTTCGACCTTGAGAATTTGATGCCTAATTTATATTTATTTGCTTTACTGTCTTTATTAACGACTTTTGGCACCAACGCCAAAGATACAAACATTCAAGATCCATTTATTTGGTTAGAAAATGTGGATGCCAAAAAGTCTATGGACTGGGTTCACCAGCAAAATAAAAATACTGCAGATGCATATAAATCCTTGCCCTTATATCAAGAACTATATACTCAAGCATTGTCGACTCTAAATAACAAGTCACGCATTCCAAGGGTCAGTCAAAGAGGTGAGTGGGTATACAACTACTGGAAAGATGAAAAGAACCCCAGAGGAATTTACCGTCGTGCCAAACTTAAAGATTTCAACAATAAAGCCAACCCTAAATGGCAGACTGTGCTTGACATGGATCAATATAATGCCGACCACGAAGGCAATTGGGTGTTCAAAGGGATGAATTGCTTGGCGCCTAAATATCGCCGTTGCTTGGTCTCTATTTCACCAGGTGGTGGTGATGCTGTGATGTTACAAGAATTCAACATGAAAGAGAAAAAGTTCATCAAAGATGGGTTTTCTTTGCCTAAATCTAAAATGGCGGTTAGTTGGCGTGATAAGGATCATTTGTTTGTGGCGACCGACTTTGGCCCAAATACTTTAACGGAATCAGGTTATCCACGTATTCTTAAATTGTGGCAACGAGGCACTGATTTATCAGCAGCTAAAACCCTCAAAGAAGTGGCTTCTCAATCAGTTTCTGTGGTCGCTTTTCGTTCTGGACAAGGAGATGACGCGAAAGATTTTGTTGTAGACAATACATCATTCTGGACCAGTGAATATTTTCAGCTAGTTAACGGAAAGCCATTGCCATTAACTTTGCCAGAATCAGCTGAAATCAATGGTGTATTTAAAGGTCAAATGATTGTTTCATTGAAAGAAGATTGGCAGTTCCAGGGCCAGTTTATCTCTCAAGGTACTGTCCTTTTGATACATCCAGATGTTTTATCTGGCCAAAAGTCATTGGTAGAGAAGGGTGATTGGCAAATATTTTTGCAACCAGCTGCGAATGAGAATATTGAAAGCATCAGTACATCAGACCACAGTATTATAGTGACCATGCTTGCTGATGTGGTCAGCCAAGTGAATGTATACACCCCCACTGATGACGGGTGGATGGTTAAAAGTGTAGATTTTCCAGATAATGGTGCCATTGGTGTTCAAGCTGTTGATGATGAAAGTGGCAGTTTTTTTGCTGAATATGAATCTTTTATAACACCACCAACCTTATATCATGTGAATGGTGATTCATTAAAGCTCAAAGCTGTGAAGTCTCAAAAGCAAAGTTTTGATCCCTCTGTTTACGTGGTTGAGCAATTTTTTGCTCGATCAGTAGATGGTACTTTTGTCCCTTATTTCGTGGTAATGAATAAAGATACACAGTTTGATGGCAGCAATCCTACCCATATATTTTCATATGGTGGTTTTAGAAATTCTTTAACACCTTCTTATTCAGGTTCTTATGAAGCATTGGAAGGGGCATACGGAAAGATGTGGTTGGATCGAGGGGGTGTGTTTGTGTCTGCCAATATCCGGGGTGGCGGCGCGTATGGGCCCAAATGGCATCAAGCTGCATTATTAGAAAACAAAGCCAAATCTTATGAAGATTTTGAAGCAGTCGCTATGGATTTGGTTAAACGTAAGATTACTTCACCAAAACACTTAGGTATAGAAGGTCGTTCTAATGGTGGCCTCTTGGTTGGTGCTGCCATGACTCGCAGACCAGATCTTTACGGTGCTGTAATTTGTGGTGTCCCTTTGTTGGATATGCAACGCTATAATAAATTATTGGCTGGGGCCAGTTGGATGGGAGAGTTTGGTAACCCAGATATTCCAGAGCAATGGGCTTATCTTAAACAGTACAGCCCATATCAAAATTTACAGCCTAACACAGAATATCCGGCTACTTTTTTCTATACTTCTACCAGGGATGACCGCGTACATCCAGGCCATGCCAGGAAGATGGCAGCAAAAATGATGTCTTATGGCTATCCCATTTGGTATTACGAAAATACGGAAGGTGGTCATGGCGGCTCAAGTACCAATGAACAATTGGCTGAAAGGTTGGCTTTGGCTTATACACATTTATGGACTCAGCTTAAGTAAATTAAATTGGTACAAAAACTGTATTAATTGTATGCTTGACAGGTGAATATAAAATTGAAAAGAGGTCTGTAGTTTTATGAATAAAATAGTATATATAGTTTTAACCTTATTCTTGATTGGTTGCGAATCAGGTCAACAAAATCAAACTCAAGTTGAGCCAGTTGTTAAACAAGAAGTATCAAAACCTGCTGCCGAAAGTTTAGCAGGCTTGTGGCGTGGTGTGTTGCAATCACCTGGTGGTGAATTACCATTCGGTATTCAGATGGTTAAGAGCGCAGAAGGGTATGAAGCTAAAATTCTCAATGGACCGGAGCGAGTTGACACCTCCGCCGTGTTGGTCAATGGAGATCAAATTGAGATTCAATTCAGTTGGTATGACGCCCGCATAAAAGCCTCAGTTGCTGAATCAGGAGATATGATGGCTGGTGAATGGTCTAAAACGGCTCCCGGTAAAATATCAAAATTACCATTCTCAGCCACCCGGGGTTATCCATATCGATTCAAACAACCGGCCGATAATCAACAGACATCCAAAATTTCAGGGGTCTGGCAAGCGATGTTTGTTGATGAAGATGGTGAATCGGTAGCAGTGGGCGAGTTCAAACAAAGTGGACAAAAAGTCAATGGCACATTCTTAACGCCAACTGGTGATTATCGATTTTTAGCAGGTCATGCCTTGGGTGATTCTTTGTATTTATCGGCATTTGATGGCGCCCATGCCTTTTTATTCGACGCCAAGATTGATGATGGAAAAATAGTTAATGGTAACTTCTGGTCCAGAGATTCATACCACGCCACGTGGACTGCTGAGCCCAACGCAGATGCGCATGCAGTATTGCCTGATTCTTGGGACATGGTTCAAGTGACAACCGATGACAATACAGTGTCGTTTGCATTTGAAGATTTAAATGGTCAATTGGTGCAACTCACTGATGAGAGGTTTAAAGGTAAGCCGGTATTGATTAATCTTTTTGGAACTTGGTGTCCCAATTGTAATGATGAAGCACCTGTGCTGGTTGACTTCTATGACAAGTATAATCCAGAGGGTCTAGAGATAGTGGGTTTGGCGTTCGAATACACAGATGACCCTGTCCGAGATAAAAAACAAATTGCTGAATTTAAAAAACGCTATGGTATTCAATACCCATTACTGAGGGCAGGTATGAATGATAAAAAAGAAGCAGCCAAAGTGCTGGGCTTTCTTGATAAAGTCGTGGCTTACCCAACCAGTATCTTTTTAGATCGAGACCATCAAGTGGTAAATATACATTCAGGCTTCGCAGGGCCTGGCACGGGTGATCACTTCAAAGAATTGGTTATGGAACTAGAAGAACAGATAAAGGCCGTTGTTTATTGATTCTAGTTAATTCAGCATTTAAAAAGTCATGTTCATCACATCAGGGTATTTGTATGAATAACCGAGCACTGACTTAGAGTTTTGATTGTCGATGATTTTGTGACTGCCAGTTGTGTTTTCATCAAACTCAGGGAGTTGAAAATCTAACTGGCTTGCCATTTGCGTGTAATATACGAATTTAGCTGGGTGATTATCGGCACAGCCATTAAAGATTTGATTCCATGCATGTTGATCTATGATTGTATGAATGATACCAATACAATCGTCTAAGTGAATCAAGTTAACAGGCGCTGCGGGACTTTTTACCTTTCTTCCTTGCTGAAAAAACCTGCCTGGGTGCCTTTGTGGTCCCACCAATCCAGCAAACCTAACAATGGTTGCTGATGGATGTTGTTGAATGGTGTGTTCAATTTCAAGGATCGGGCTTTCTTGATCAAGGTTCTTGCTGCCCTCATCGTGAATTTCTCCGTTGTTTTGATACACTGAAGTTGAGCTGATATAAATAAGATGTTTTGTAAGTTTGTTGAGCTTTTCTGATATGCCAACAAAATGATGAGGCTGTTTACAAGTGGTGGCAATGATGACTAAGTCACGACTAAAAAAAGCATTGTGATTATTTATTGCTTGACCTAAATTGTATTTAATGACATTAAAACCATCTGCTTTGAGTTGATCAACTTTTGTTTGTTGGGTTGAGGTGATGGTGACTGTGTGGCCACTTTGCATCAATGTTTTTGTCAGCGGCTGTCCCAGCCAGCCGCTACCAATGATCAGAATATTCAATCTCAAGCTTTAGGCAAAGTGACGCCTTGTTGTCCTTGGTATTTACCACCACGATCCTTATAGGACACATCGCAAACTTCATCAGACTCAAAAAACAGAAATTGTGCCACGCCTTCATTGGCGTAAATTTTAGCAGGTAATGGCGTGGTGTTTGAAAATTCAAGGGTGACATGACCTTCCCATTCAGGCTCTAAAGGGGTTACATTCACTATGATGCCACAACGGGCATAAGTTGATTTGCCCAGACATACAGTCAATACATTGCGTGGAATTTTAATGTGTTCAACAGTGCGTGCCAGGCAAAAAGAATTGGGTGGAATGATACACACATCAGATTTTACATCGACGAAACTTTTGCGATCAAATTTCTTTGGATCAACCACTGATGAATTGATGTTGTGGAAGATTTTAAATTCATCTGAACAGCGTACATCATAACCATAACTTGATGTACCATAAGAGATGATTTTGTTGTTCCGTCCTGTGGTTCTGACTTGATTCGGCTCGAAAGGGCTGATCATGTCATGTTGTTCGGCCATGCGCCGAATCCAGTGGTCTGATTTAATGCTCATAATTATCTGATTTAGTTATTGGTTAAATTTATATGATTAGATTTTGTGTAATTTCAGGCTGTCAGTCAAATTAAACTTAATCGGTAGCTTGGCTAAATTTTGGCTGGTACGCAAAGCAATTTTTAAAGCTTTGGTATTCAACTCATGTGATTCATGCCAAAGAACTGATGGTGCGCCATTGTCCATATGAGTTCGGACATCAATATTAAGTGGCATTTGACCTAACATAGGTACTTCGAATTCTTCTGCCATTTTTCTGCCGCCATCCTGCCCGAATATATGAGCTTCATGGCCACAATTCTCACAGATAAAAGTACTCATGTTTTCAATCACACCAAGCACTGGAATGTCTACTTTTTGAAACATGGCCAAAGCTTTTTGTGCGTCCAATAAAGCGATGTCTTGTGGCGTAGTAACAAGCACCGCTGCCGTGACAGGGATTTTTTGTATCATGGTTAATTGAATGTCCCCTGTTCCAGGAGGTAAGTCCAAGATCAGGTAATCAAGTTTAGACCAACGCGTGTCTTCCACCATTTGCATCAAAGCTTTGGTTACCATGGCACCACGCCAAATCGCAGGATCTTTTTCGCCAAGAATGTAACCCAAAGACATGGTCTGCAGGCCATCTGCGTCAATAGGAAGGAATGACTTCTGGTCAGGTGACTCTGGTTTTTGGTTGATGCCAAGCATTTTGGGAATACTGGGCCCATAAATATCAGCATCTAAAATGCCAACTGTTGCGCCCAGCTGTTGTAAACTCTTGGCCAGCATCACACTCATGGTTGATTTGCCGACACCACCTTTGCCTGAAGCAATGGCGATGATATTCTTAACCCCTTTAATGGGTTTGATATTTTCTTTGGCTTGATGTTGTCTGATGACTTGGGTTACTTCAATGTCTGCTGAGCCTATTAACTTGCGGATGGCTTGTTGGTAATCTGTTTTAAATTGGCCTACAGGAAATCGAAACTCTATTCTTTGCTTGTTGGTTTTTAAATCTATTGATTTGTTGAATTTTTGTCCTGTGATGGAGTCAGTTTGATCAGTCAATTGAGTCATTTCTTAAGTTCCGTAACTTTTCTTATCAGTGCCATAGTAGATGGGTCCAATCCCATGTCATTTAAAGAGTTGTTTTCTGCATGTTGTTGTATATCGCGTGCTATTGACTTTCCGAGCTCTACCCCTGGTTGATCAAAACAATTGATATTCCAAATCACCGATTGGGTGTAAATCATGTGCTCATACATGGCTAAGAGTTGACCAATAGAATTGGCAGACATACTTTTTAACAGCAGCGTGGTGCTTGGTTTATTGCCAGGGCAACCTTTCATGCTGTGATCTTCTTTTTTACCTTGCATCAGCGCTGCGCCTTGCGCAATTAAATTAAACAACAGAAAGTTTTGGCTGCTTGATTTATCCTCCATGACACCAATAAAGTCTAAAGGTAGGGCATCAACGCCTTGATGAAAAGCTTGGAAAAAAGCATGTTGTGATAATTGGCCATGGTCGCCAAACACCCAAGGAGAGGTGGGGTAATTAATCACTTCACCATCGATGTTATGCATCTTGCCGGTACTTTCCATCATCAGTTGCTGTAGCCATTTTGGTAGACTGCGTAACCGCGCATCGTAAGGTAAACAACTATAAGCCGATAGCCCTACGAAGTTGCGGTACCATATGGACAGTAAAGCCATCAAAACAGGCAGGTTTTGTTTGAATGGTTGTTGTTGGAAATGTTGGTCCATTGAATGAGCACCTGCTAGCAATTCTTGGAACTCGCCTTTGCCAGCGGCAATTACTATTGGAAAGCCAATTGATGACCACAAAGAAAAACGCCCGCCAATAGTGGCATCAAAAGGCAGGATCATATGTTCAGGAATGCCGGCTTTTAACGCCCTTGGGGTATTGGCAGTAATGGCCATCAGCGAGCTTTGTTGTTGATCAGGTTGATAGCCTTGAATTTCCTTGAGTTTGGCTTGAATTGCGCGCGCATTCATCAATGTTTCTACAGTAGAGAAACTTTTAGAGCTGATACAAAATAAACAATGTTCAATGTCTATTGATTTAAAGAGTTGATTGATTAATGAATCATCCACACTGGCTGCAAAATAAACTTGAATTAGACTTTCACTTTGTAATTCTGTCAGCGCTTCAACCACCAAACGCGGGCCCAAATAAGAACCACCAATACCAATATTAACCAACTGTTTAACGGGCTTTCCAAAAGCTGTCTTTGCTTGGCCCGATGTCACTTGATCCGCCAGGGTGAATAGTTTTTCCGTGTTGTGTTGATAATTGGGATGGTTGGGGTTTCTTAATTGGGTGTGGGTGGCTGACAATTGATCGGTGGTGTTGACGATTTCCCCATGAAACATATTATCAATGGCTGGCTTAAGTCCTGTATGTTCTGCCAGTTGACACAGTAAGTGTAAAACCTCATCATCCAGCCAGTTTTTTGACAAGTCTAAGTACAGTTCCCCAAACTCAAACACAAATTTTTCATGCCGATTTGGATCTTGCCACAAGGCAGCTAAATTTTTTCGATCATTTTGTTGGGCTAACTCAGTGAGTTGTTGCCAGAATGGATTTTTGCGCATTGAGCTGATTGTTAATTGACAAAAGATTGATTGTAACGGTTCTTGGTAATTGATTGGCAAAAAAAAACCCATCCAAATTGGATGGGTTAAATACGATATTTTACTTTTGTGCCCTGCTTGTCTTGGAGTTTTAAATGATTTACTTCAAAACTGACACCTATATTACATCAACATTTGTTTAAAAGCAACATCAATTTGGTTTTTTGTTCATAAAATACAACAAATAATGAAAAAATCACCTAAAAGTTGCAAAAAAACAACAAATAAATCATTTTTTTGCCCTATAAACAGCTAAAACTCGATCAATTCTGGGTTGAAAAACCTGCCAACAGCTTTCGTCTTTGTGGTTTTTATGACCAATAGATAATTTTTTTCGCAATGAAAGAGGTAAATGGGTTGTTAGTTTAAATAAAGGTATCCAAACAAAAGGCCTGTCTGCAATCCAGGGGTGAGGGATGGTTAATTGTTTCCGATTAATCTTTTGATTGCCAAACAACAGAATATCTATATCGATTACCCTGGCATGCCATTTTTTATTAGATTGGCGATGCATCAATCTATACTCTATGTTTTTGATGGCTTTTAATAAAGCCAAAGGTGTTAATTTAGTTTGAATTTCAATCACCGTATTAACAAAATCATGTTGCTCGGTAACACCCCACGCTTTTGATTGGTACCAAGGTGCCAATTTGATTATTCGAGTATTTGTTAAATTGTTGATGTGTTTGATCGCAACTTTCAATTGTTTAGTTGGGTTGTTGAGGTTACTGCCTAAACCAAGGAAACAGCTATTAGCGTTTTGAGACATAGTGAATAAGGCAGAAAATCAATGAATTTATAAATCGTAACTGACTTTTTGTCGTTTGACTTTTTTGCCAAATATTAAACTTTTTATCCCTTCGGGAGACATGCTTTGTATGTTGGTCCAAAACTCAACTTTCTGAGATAATTCAGCATTGACTTCATTTCTGAGCAACAAAAAGTCATAGGCCGCACGAAAACGTGGGTGATGTAGGGTGGTATAAACACCCTTGCCAAACATTTTTTTGAATCTCAATTGTAAAATCCACATTTGCCTGACACCATTTTGAATGGCTTTAGGCACCATTAAGTTTTCGCGTTGATTGATCATGACTAATGTGGTGGCTTCATGTAGGGCGTCGTGAGAATTTTTGCCAGTGTTTAAAAGTTGATGATAAATGGGTAAAAACTCAAGCCACATTACGCATGCAGTTAAGAAAACAGGTGTCACTGATTGGCCATTTTTTAAACGGTGATCGGTGTTTCGGAAGGCTTTAATCAAAAAGTCATGCCAAGTCTTCTCGTTGGCTGCGATACTGGCTGCTTGTGGAAATAGAATTGGAAAAAGTTTAAGTTCTGTCAACGTGTTATAAGCGATTTCCATGTTGCCACAATGAAATAGTTTAATTGCTTCGTCAAATAAACGGGCAGTAGGCACGTTATTCAGGTGTTGGCGATTGTTAATGATGATCTGTTTCATTTCATCGGTTAACTTCAGTCCTAATTTGGCATGAAAGCGCACTGCGCGCAACATCCTTACTGGGTCTTCAACAAAGCGTTTGTTGGGATTGCCAATTAACTTTAATTCTCCCTTTTTTAAATCATGCACACCGGCTGTGAAATCTAAAATGGTGTGTTCTTGCAAATCATAGTATAAGGCATTGCAGCTGAAGTCTCTTCTGATGGCATCTTGATCAATGGTGCCAAAGACATTGTCTCTGATGATTTGTCCTTTTTTCATCACTCGATCACCTTCATCACTGCCCCTAAAAGTAGCAACTTCATAGAGACTGTTACCCATGTAAACATGGGCCAAGCGAAAACGCCTGCCAATAATGCGACACTTGCCTTTGAAAATGTGTTTGATGTCTTCAGGTGTGGCATCAGTGGCAATGTCAAAATCTTTTGGGTGTAAACCCAACAACAAATCTCGCACGGCACCGCCGACCAGGTAAGCTTGAAACTTATGATCGACCAGTTTATGTACGATTTTTTTCGCTGCATCGTTGATTTCACCAGCTGGTAAACGATGTTCGGATTGATGGTATGTAACGAGGTTATGGTTTAGCAAGATTCTTAACTGCGATTTAACGGCTTGTTGTATAATTGCGCATTATATCAAATCGAGGAGCAATTGAATGACTTTTGTGGTGACTGAGGCTTGTATCAAGTGTAAATACACTGATTGTGTGGAGGTATGTCCAGTGGACTGTTTTCATGAAGGGCCTAATTTTTTGGTGATTGATCCTGAGGAATGTATCGACTGTACCTTGTGTGAACCTGAATGTCCTATTGAAGCCATTTATCCTGAAGATGACCTCCCTGAGGGGCAAGAAAAGTTCATAGAAATTAATAAGGAACTGGCAGAAAAGTGGCCAGTAATCACAGCAATGGTTGAAGCGCCAGCAGATGCTGATGATTGGGCACAAGTCAAAGAAAAGTCTCACTTAATAGATCGTGGTGACTGAGTATGTTTAAAATAGTGACAAAAAAAGCGCCTAATAAGCGCTTGTTTTGTCACTGTGTCTTATTCACTGGTTAACTTTGGTGTCCGTTGCTGCTTCATAAATGTGGGTGAATAAGTCATCAACTACATATGATGAAGGTGCTTCAAAATCCATCGTTTGTAACCAAATTTGTTGCTTTTCCGGTAGTTTAAGACAGGTCAATATGTATTCACCTGAACGATCTAGATAATTACTGTTAATAGTAAATAGTTTTTTAAAGAATCCTTGTTTTTCTTCTTCGGTGATGGGGTCATAAAAACGAAAAGTGGCTTGGCAATTTTCTGGATCTTCATCTAATAACTGCCAATTATAACCATGGTCACCAAGGATTAAATCCCAAGCATCTTTTTCATTAAAAATTTCAATGGTAGGCATGCCTCCAGATTCGATGATTGTTACATTTTCATCTTCACTTCTGCGTCTGGCAAAAGCCATTTCTGGTGGTTTTGAATCTGGTGCTACACCAGAACCAGTGGCCTTAACGTCAGGAATTTTTAGGTTGTTACTTGTTCTTGGTAAATCACTGCCATCCACAGGAGTTAATGCCTGATTCGTTTTGGCTTGTAAATATGGTTCATCTTTAACTATGCGTTTACAGTTCGCTAGCCCACAACATAAAGCTGTGATGAGAATTGTTTTAAACAAAGGATTCATAATGGATTAAACTCCTGTCGGATTTGTTCTATATGTTGGTTTATTTGCGATGATTTGAGTTGGGTAGAAATCAATGGTTTTCTGATGCCTTCGTCAATGAGTTCGGCTGCAATCATGATGGCTTTAAGAGGGCAAGGGTTAGGCTCATGAAATAAGAAATCGCAGAATGGTTTGAGTTGTGTATTTAACTGTTCTGCTTCAGTAAAATTACCCAACTGGATCAAATTGCATATGCGTTTGATGGTTTGTGGTTTGGCATTGGCTGCAACGCTGATGACTCCATGCGCACCAAGAGTCATGGCATCAACGAAACTGTGGTCATCACCTGACAATACGCTGAAATCTTTAATTTTAATTAATTCTTTGATGCGACTCATGTCAGCATTGGCTTCTTTTATGCCAATGATGTTTGTCGATTGAGCTAATTGAGCAGTAGTGCTTACATTCAGGTCTATACCTGTTCTACTTGGGACATTGTATAAAATGATCGGTAGTGATGACTGCTTAGCAATGTGATTAAAGTGTTCAATCAAGGCTTGTTGTGTTAGAACCAAGTAATAAGGCGTAACAACTAAAACGGCATCTGCTGCTAATTCTGCCGCTTGTTGATTGGCTTTAATGACTTTGTCCGGTTCAATGGCGCCGGTGCCAATGATGACTTTGGTCTGGGTGTTTTTACATAATTCGACAGCGGTTTGGGTCAGTTGACCGATTTCTATCGAGCTTAAGAGTGCAGATTCACCCGTGGTACCAGCCACTATAATTGCATCAGTACCGCATTTAATATGCCAGTCGATCAGTTTTTCCCATTGAGCAAAGTTAATACTGTTATCCTTGTGCATAGGTGTAACTAAAGCCACCATGCTACCGGTCAGATCTTTGGCTTGAATTTGATCCATTTAGACTTGTATATATTCAACAAAAGCGCATAATTATATGCTTTTTTTTAGTAGCGTGTATTAAACAATGGTTAAAATTAACAATAAAGTCTGGCAGCAAGAGCTCCAGTTAACAGATGGGCGCAGTGTTGCCCTGAAAAAACTCGTCAATAAATACATGGTACTGTATTTTTACCCAAGAGCAAATACCCCTGGATGTTCGACCGAAAGCCAGGATTTCAGTACAGATTATGAAGTATTTAAAGCATTGGACTGTGGTATTTTAGGTGTTTCCATGGACAGCTTAAAGAAACAACAAAATTTTAAGAAAAAATTTAGCATGCCATTCGAGTTAGTGGCTGATGTAGATGAGGTTTTGTGTCAAGAGTTTGAGGTCATCAAAGAAAAGAATATGTATGGAAAGAAATTTATGGGTATAGAGCGCAGCACTTTTTTAGTGAATGAGTTGGGCGAAATAATACAATCATGGCGGAAAGTTAAAGTGCCAGGCCATGTGCAAGATGTCTTGACTGCCGTCAAAGAATTGTGAGTTGTGATCAGTTATAATAGACAACAAATTTTGAATAACTTTAAGGAATAATAAGGAATAATAATGAGTCAAAAAATCACAATCATCAAAGGCGATGGCATCGGCCCAGAAATTATGGATGCCACTCTGCGGGTATTAGATCACTTGAATCTAGATTTCAATTATGATTACCAGCAAGCCGGCTTGGCAGCTTTAGACGATACTGGTGACTTGCTGCCGCAAGAAACTTTAGATGCAATTGCCAAAAATAAAATTTGTTTAAAAGGGCCATTAACTACACCTGTTGGCAAAGGTTTTAGCTCAATTAATGTTGCCATGCGCAGGCACTTTAAATTGTATGCCAATGTACGTCCAGTGGTGACTTTCGAAGGCACCAAGTCCCGTTATGATGACATTGATATACTGACCATCAGAGAGAATACAGAAGGTGCTTATTTAAGTGATGGGCAAACCATCAATGAAGATCGAACTGTGGCAGAATCAAAAATTGTAGTGACACGAGAAGCCTCAGAAAAAATAGTACGTTATGCATTTGAAATTGCACAAAAAGCCGGTCGGAAAAAAGTCACTGCAGTACACAAAGCGAATATCATGAAAACCACTTCGGGTTTGTTTTTAGAAGTGGCGCAAGAAGTGGCTAAAGAGTATGCTGATATTGAGTTCAATACTTTGATTGTTGACAATACATGCATGCAATTGGTCATGAACCCTGGACAATTTGATGTGATTGTGACGACCAATTTATTTGGCGATATTATCTCGGATCTGTGTGCTGGTTTGGTTGGTGGACTGGGCATGGCACCTGGTGCAAATATCGGTGAAGAGGTTGCTATGTTCGAAGCAGTGCATGGGTCAGCGCCAGATATAGCCGGTAAAAAAATAGCCAACCCGACTGCATTGATTTTAGCCGCAGCGCTGATGATTGAGCATTTGGGACATACCGATAAGGCACAGAGAATCAGAGCAGCCATCAAAGGTGTATTGCTCGATAAAGATCGATTGACAGGAGATTTGGGTGGTTCTTCACACACTGCAGAATTTACAGATGCTGTCATTTCAAGATTATAATTTGTGAGCCATGTTGTGTTTTTGCAACAAAAGGCCAAAAAAAGCTGGTTTTTTTGGCCTTTTGCTATTCAAAAATTGACATTGTGTTGTTTTTTTGACATCATTGCCACACAGGCGGAAATAATATTTTAATGTTAAGAAAACTTATTCATATCACAGTCTTAGGAACTTTGTTCCAGTTTGCAGTCATACAGTTGGCTTACTCTGAAAGCAAGTTAGTCTCTAGCCGTGCGGTCAATAATTATGCGCTTGCTCCAATTAGGGTTGATGGCGTCATGGAATTGGGTCATTGGCGGGATAATATTGCCCAACGTATTTATCCGAATTTTTATTCAGATCTTCAGTCATCGTCTATTGATCGTTTTGCTGATGCGCTCAGTTTACAAGGTGCTAAATTATATTTTAGCGCCAATCGGTTTAATGAAATAAGTGATTTGATTGATGGTGATGCTTATTTTTTAACTTTTGATTATAACCAAGCTCGATTACAACCGATCAGTTTTCAAGAGTCATTATTTAAGTATGATCAGTTATTATTGAATGTAAATGATACATTCAGTCGCAGTATATTTGCGCCAGGTATCGCTTATCGGGTGAGTGAAGCATCAGAATTAAGTTTGGCTGTAGTTTTTGCACAACAAAACTATTCTGATATCAATTTCTTGGCATCAGAGATCAATGGTTTTGATCAGCTGGATTTATACTCAGTGAGCTATACTGAAACCAGCAATGGTTTAGGTTTAAATTTAGGTTTATCTCATCAGTTCTTTGACCGATTGACCATAGATACTCAATACCAATCAAAAATAGATATGGATGGTTTCAGCCGTTTATTGGGTGTACAGGCTGATCCCGCAGATTTTGATATCCCGGAGCAGATCAATGTTTCATTGGGGTTTGACATCAGCAGTAAAGATACTGTGACCATCAAGGCAACTCATAACTACTATAGTGACATCAATGCATTTGTGAGTCGCTCTTACCCAAGTATCTTTTTGACTTTTCTTAATGACCTAGAAAGCCCTGATTTTGAATGGGCTGATCAAACTATGTACGCTGTTAATTTTGCTCACCGTTTTGATAGTGGCGCAGTTATTAATATTGAATACTCTGGCCGTCAACAACCACCAGCAACTGATGCTGATTTGACCACCATTTTGGAGGCAATATCTGCACCATATAGTGTGAGGGTTGGTCTTAATACCCCTATGTTCGGTGGTGAGTTAGATCTGTATGCCAGTTATGCGCCCAAACCTTTAAATTTTGGACGCACTGACTTTGGTCGAGTCAACAGTGAATTAAATGGCAAACATGCTGAAGCTGTGTTGTCATGGCTGTACACATTCTGACTACTGTATTCCACTCATACCTGTACTCTTTGGTTAAACTGTAAGCTTTATTGCTTATATATAAAGTTTAATTTTCAAAAAGATGTTTAAATTGACACATTCGTACCTATATTCTAATTTATGAATGTCATTTCAAGCTGGTTTAAAAGAAATTTCTCCGACCCACAAATCGTTATCTTGATTTCTGCTTTAATTTTGGGCTTTGTGTTCATTATTTATTTTGGTAAACCATTGGCACCATTTTTGACCAGTATTGTGGTTGCTTATTTGTTGGAGAGTGTGATTACACGCCTGGAAAAACTTAAAATTCCCAGGATTTTAGCGGTTGGTTTGGTGTTTCTCAGTTTTGTTGTATTGATGATGGTTTTAATTGTGTGGTTGGTCCCTAAATTAACTTCGCAAGTTTCACAATTGGCTCAAGCGATGCCGGCCTATATATCTACTGGATTGGACTTCCTCAGAACATTACCTGACAAGTACCCCTCAATGATAGAGCCTTCACAGGTTCAATCAGTTATAGCAGGTGTGACCAATGAAATGACCAAATGGGGGCAAAACATTTTGGGTAAAACTGTTTCCTCAGTATTCAGTGCATTTTCAATAGCTGTGTTTTTGGTGGTGATGCCGATTTTAGTGTTTTTCCTTTTGAAGGATAAAGCCGTGATTGTGGCTTGGTTACGACAATTTTCTCCTAAAGATTCCAAGTTGACATTATCAGTATGGCACCAAGTTGATGCACAAATAGGTAATTATGTCAGAGGGAAAGCCTTTGAGATATTATTGGTGGGATTGACCAGCTACATCGTTTTTGTTTTTCTGGATTTAGATTACGCCATTTTACTGGCTACATTAACTGGCTTTTCTGTTTTGGTTCCATTTATTGGTGCAGTTGCTGTTACCATTCCGATTGCATTGGTGGCATTTGTCCAGTTTGGGTGGACCGCGCCTTTTGCTTATGTGATGATCTCTTACGGTGTGATTCAAATGCTGGATGGTAATGTTTTGGTGCCTTGGTTGTTTTCTGAAGTCAATAACTTGCACCCTGTAGCAATCATTGTGGCGGTATTGTTTTTCGGTGGAGTTTGGGGGTTCTGGGGTGTTTTCTTTGCCATACCGCTTGCTACTTTGGTTAATGCCATCATTGAGTCGTGGCCAAAAAAAATCATCAGTCCAAATCAAGAAGGTTAATTGAATTAACAATGGCAAACTTACTCCTGATTAAGAAGGAAACTCAGTTAATTGAGCTTCCTGCATAAACAACATTGTTTAAATTTAAAATAGTTAACTGAGATTGGGCACATGGCTAATCTGACTAACGATTTAACAGCTATTATTGGTGCATGAACTCTATGATATCTTGACCAAACTTAGATCGTTGGTTGGTATTTGAAAAAACCACAATACCCCATTTTTTCTTCAGGTTAAGCGCAATTAAACTAGAGTAACCAGGGTTGTTTCCGTCATGGCCATAAATGATGTATTCTCCTAAGTCAAAGACAGGGAACCCAAGGGTTCTTTTATTCTTGTTGCTTTGTTTTTTTGTTATTTTTTGCAAGCTAAAAAATTCTTGAAATGATGACTCGGACAACCCATCGCGACTCATTAATCCAATTAACCATTTGGAAAAATCAAGTGCTTCTGAGTGGACTCCATAAGCGGCACCAAAATCTTGAAATGAATTAGTTGTGGTAACTTTAACTAATTGTTTGTTTTCGTTATGGGGAAGCGCCATTCGGGAGAGCAGATTGGAATCAGGAATAATCTGAGTGTGCCTCATTTTCAAAGGCTTAGATACGCGTTCTTGGAAGAGTTTTTCAAGCCCTGCATGGTCGACACCAGCAATTTTTTGTAGTACCAATGAAAGGTATTGATAGCCCTCACCAGAATAATGAAAATCACTACCTGGTTCGAACTGAATAAATAGCTTTTGATCTTTGTAGTCACTGCGCCAATTTGGAAAGCCGGTTTGGTGATTAATTGCCATACGAGCAGTTATTGATTTATAACGATGGTCATGTGAAATATCAGGGTAGGGCAGATACTCGTGCAGTGGTTTATCCAGATCCAAGGAGCCATCATCAACAAATGTCATGACAAAATATGCAAACAATGGTTTTGTTATGGAGGCCCCTTGAAAAATAGAGCAACCATTGAGTTTCTCTTTGCTGTTTATGTTTTTCACACCCTTGGTTCTGTGATAAATAACTTTTCCATTATTGATGATTGCAATAGAGGTGCCTGCTATCTTTAGATGTTCTATTCTTTGATCAATAAAAGTGTCAAGGCTTTCTACGTGAAGTGCTTGGTCAAAAAGATTGTGGATAAATACAGCTTGTTCAATAGGCTCTGGTGTGCATTCATCAGTCCAAAAGATTTCAGTGGCTAATGTGGGTGCTTTTGTACATCCAGCACAGGCTATAAATAGAACAATTGTTGTAATGGTTTTAAATTGAATAATGAGACTATGCATCAAATGAACTCCACAAATTTAATAAATTATCTGCAGTTTATCTTGATCATTTTTTTATGTCTGAGCAATTTTAAAAATGCCTATAGATTTTTGATATTGCATAGGTTTTAAGAATATTACTTATTGATTTGCCTCACTCGATAGTCAGATGGCGTTTCTTGTTCGATGACTTTGAAAGCACGATTGAATGTCGAGATCGTTTGAAAGCCTGATTCCATGGCTATGGTTAGTATAGGAACTCTTGAGTTGTTTATGTTTGATAACATTGATTTTGCATGTTTGACTCGATAGTGATTTAAGAAACTGGGGAAGTTTCTATAGCCCATCACTTGATTAACAAGGTTTCTCAATTGATGTTCTGGAATCCCAACATGTTGTGCCAGAGAATTGATGTTAAGTTCATAATCTGTAAAAATTTTATCTCTTTCTAAAAGCTGAATTAAGCGTTGATGAGCAAAAGTATATTTTGGAGGCAGCGCTTCATCTATATTTGTAGGGGCTTTATGTGGTAAGAAATCATTAAGCTTTGGATTCAGGTTGACCATCCAAAAAAATATGAAAATAAGAATGGGTAAAGAAATTAAGTGTCCAAATAAAGTCTCTATTTTTGGAGAATAGCCAATCATTTCAAATGCTAAATTTATGCATCCGCTGACACCAATGAAAATAATAAACCAAAACCGCAACCTTCGCCGGCTTTCTACCATGTCATGACGTAAGCCACTAACGGCTAACCAGGTTATGTGACCCATGAGTAAAAAATTTATACCATATGAACCCCAATACCTTAGGCTGTGTGCAGGTGGCATAATACCAATTCCCTGTAAAGACCACCCCAATTTGAATAAGCAACAAATGATCATCACAACCCACTCAAACCAAGTGATTTTGAAATCATCTTCTAGTAACGATCGGGCAAACCACCACTTTAGACCCATACCAGGTACAGAAATAAATAATGCTGCTATATGGATAGAGTCTGGAAATTTGAGCATTTCTGGTGAAGTGTGAATGGAAGACGCTATTGAGGTTATTAAAAGCAGAACGCAAAGCTTGGTTGTTTGGTAAGCCCAGGCATTTTTCATCAATAAAATAATCAGTACTATTGATAGTGTCATACTGGGATATCTCAGTAGTACGTCAAGCATCAACATCATTAACATCCTGGTATCATAAGAAAATAAAATTATCGCACTAGTCGAGAATAATGTACAAGGTATGCTCGATTTTGATTATGGTTATCAAACAATTACTTATGTTTTTAAAGAATTGCAATATATGCTTTAATAGCCTGAGTGAACAGTGAAAACGGGTGATGATGCCAATCGAAATACCTTTGAAAGATCGTTCTAGCTGGTTAGATTGAATCGTGTTCATTTGAATGTTAGTCAGAATGTGTTTAAAAACCTAAGCTGTGATATCATTTCTTGACAGTGAAATTAATTGAATTGACATGAGTAAAGTGACCCTCCTAAAACCGCGTGGTGTTTATACAGATATACCGTTTTATTCTGGTAAGGTTTCTGCTGGATTCCCTGGAGTTGTGGATGAGCACATGGAGGAGTCGTTGAGTTTGGATCAGTTATTGATCAATAACCCAGAAAGCACATTCTTTGCGCGAGTACAAGGTGATTCAATGGTTGGTGCTGGGATTTTTCAAAACGATATATTGGTGATTGACCGTTCTCATACAGCTACAGATAGGGATATTGTGGTGGCGTTGGTCAATAATGAATTTACTGTAAAACGGTTGTGTACACGAGGGGTACTGAGCTTGCAAGCTGAAAACAATAGCTACCCTGATATTCCGATTACAGGAGAAACAGAACTGGTTATTTGGGGTGTAGTGACTGGTGTGGCGAGATCATTGAAATAAATGTCTGACATTTAAATTAATCAGTTGGTGCGTGCAATTTTTTAGGTTTAGCCAAACAATCACACGCCAAATAAACTGAGTGTTTTTTTTACAGTTTTGTTCCTATTCGCTTTAGCCCTTCAAAAAAAGCACTTGGACGCCAGTGCATCCAAATGCGTTCAGCTTTGCCAACAATATTCTGTTCTGGTATCAACCCCCAGACCCGACTGTCGGAACTGAAGTCTCGATTGTCACCCATGGCAAAGTAATGACCTTCTGGTACGACTAAATTCGTGAATTGGTAAGAGCGTCTGACACCACTGCTGTACAGAACAGTGTGTTCAGTTTTTCCGGTAGAAGTGGTTTTTTGCTTCAACCCATTTGGATTAATGTCATCGTGGAACCCTAAGTAGGGGCCATTAAATTGTTCGCCTAATAACTCATCATTGACATACATCTTTTTACTGCGCTCATCATACCGAATACGATCACCAGGTACACCAATGACTCGTTTGATGACATCAACAGCGGGGTCTTCTACCGATCTAAAAACAAATACATCGCCTTGTTGTGGGGAGCCAGTTGCTATCAAGGTGTTATTGAATACCGGCATTTTTACCCCATAAGCAGATTTGTTCACATAAATGAAGTCGCCAGTTAATAGGGTAGGCATCATAGATGATGATGGAATCCTGAAGGGTTCAAATGCAAATGAGCGAACAGAAAGTACCAATAACAGTAATGGAAAGAAGCTGCCAGTACTGACAACAATACGTATATATTTGTTTTCACTGTGATGTAACTTTTTGAATTTACTGAACAGCCAAGCTACCAGGGTCAAAACCACACCAATAAATAGAAACACTTCATAGTCCCAATGAAAGTCACTCACATGATCACCTTTATTTAATTAATGTTTCTATAGAATGAATTGTGAGTCAAAGGTTCATTCTGTCATTGATAAATGCTTCAAATAGTGACTAATGATCTATAATATGAACTGTAATATCACTTTAGCCTAAGAGTTGTTATCTAAAATCTGGTCTAGTTCGCCTGACTTGTTAATAGCGTTTAAGTCATCAAATCCGCCGATGTGTTGGGTGTTGATAAAGATTTGTGGCACACTGGTGCGGCCTGATCTTTCAATCATGTCTTTTCTTTTTTGTGGATCTTTATCAACTCGAATTTCTTGATAATCCAAGTGCTTACTCTTTAACAGTCGTTTGGCAGCGATGCAATAAGGGCAAATTAAAGTGCTGTAAACCAAGATTTCGTTTTTTTTAGTTTCCGTGCTCATGGGTGTTCTCTCACATACAATGTTTGGGTTTAGGTAAGCCGGCATGTTTGCTGGCTAACCTCACTGGGCCATCTGGGTATAATCGATACAGGTATCTGGAATCAATTGATTCATCTATTTTATTGCGCAAAACTTTGATCAGTAAACGCATAGGTGGTGTGTCACCTGTTTCATCAAATATAAGTTGTACAGCATGTATCAGTGACCAATGTGCAGGTGTCAGTTCAATCTGGTCATCTGCTGCTAGTTGTTTAGCCACATCGCGGCTCCAAAACTTTCGGTCAATCAAGTGACCGTATTGATCAGTTGGTAACTTGCTTACTTCCATGCCAATGTATTTTTATGCTTAATAATCATGTTGAGCCATTGTTTATTTGAAATCTCAGGATAATGATTGTTTTGGGGGCGTTGTTGGTCTTTTACAAGATGCCAAGCATGGCTCTGAAGTAATGAGTTTTGTCTGATCCAACTGATATCTTCAGTTCCAATCGAGCCATAAATAACCAACGTGTCAAGTTTGCTCATAAGCGATAAATGCTCATTGAAATGTTGGCGATTTTGCCAGTGACATAAATGTAAGGTATTCATATTAGTAAGTCTGACATGTTTTTCAATGCGTCAAAGTGAGCTTGGTCGATGAATTGACAGTATGATTCTTCATGGTGTTCGTTGGTTTTGGGGAGTGCGTTGAATTGGTATAATGCATCTATCCCGTAATGTTTAAGCGCCAGCCACTGTTTTTTGGTTTCTGAATTTGCACAAATTGATTCAAAAACTGAGCCGACAAATACTGCACTTACTTGGTGTTCGAAATTGAGCCAGGCTAAGCACAACAAATGGCTATGCTCAATTTGTTGTTTAGATAAGTTTTCTGTGATTATAACAGTTATTTTCATCAGCTTAGCTCAATTACTTTGTCAGCTTCTTCGGCCGCTTGTATCCAACTTCCTAAGCTGACAACTTCAAAACCGTCTGTAGAGTTGGCTAGTGAGCTGAGACCATGGTTCTCAATCAGTGTGCTGCATAATTGAAACTTGGTTTGGGTGTGCTTTTGCCATTCTAGCCATGGTTCAACCAGAGCTGAATTTTGAATAATTTGGCTTGCGTGCCCATAAAAAAATACTGTGTTGATAACATGACCATTTTCAGTTATGCATTGTGCTAAGGACAAGGCATGTTGAATGCTTTTTTGCCATTGATTTGTTGCATTAATCATTAAACTAAATTTCATTGTGATATTTTGAGCTGAAATCATGTCATCTATATGTGTGATGATTTAAAATGATTCCACATCATTGCCAATTAATTATCTATATAGGTATTATGAGATTTGATTTTATATGAGTAATGGTTTTAAAGGTAGCCTTGGTTGGTGCAAATTTTCTGGCTTTCATAGATTTTCAATGCCACTGATTGTAAGCGCTTTAGACAAGGCAATGAAACATAAAAGAATCAAGATTTCATTAAAGAAACTTCATTGAGCTATTTTAATGAATTTAACGTGTAATTTATGGTCTGATGTCTACAATATGTTGATGAAAAAAATTTTACTACTGACTTTCTTCATTGTAACTGCGGCACCAGTTGCAGTTGCTCAATATAAGTTGCCTGATTTAGGTAATCCAGCTGATCGAGTGTTATCCGCTGATGATGAGCAGCGTTATCGACAAAGCATTAAACAACAAATGTACCAATATAATTTCATTATGACTGATCCAGTAGTGGCTAATTATATTTATCATTTGGGTTATAAATTGGCGTCTTATTCTGATAAGCCAGAACAATCATTTGATTTCTTTATGGTGCCAGCCAATGTGATCAATGCATCAGCTTATCCAGGTGGGTTGATTGTGTTATATTCAGGGCTGTTTTTAGAAACAGAAAATGAAAGTGAAGTGGCAGGCGTTTTAGCTCATGAGATTGCACATGTGAATCAGCGGCATATATCAAGGATGATGTCAAAACAGCAAAAATCAACGGTGCCCATATTGTTAGGTATGTTGGCAGCAGTGGCTGCAGCACAATCTAGCAACAGTGGTGATGCGCCGATAGCAATTGCAGCCAGTATGACAGCCATTCAGCAACAAATGGCGATTAACTTTACCCGCTATCATGAGTATGAAGCAGATCGAGTGGGTATCAATACATTGTACCAAGCTGGTTTAGATCCAGAAGGTATGGCTACTTTTTTTGCTAAGTTGATGCAAAAGAATCGCGTTGATCCTCGGTACCAATTACCTGAATATTTACGTACTCACCCATTGTCGGTTAATCGTGTTACCGAAGCCAGAAATCGTTTGAAAGCATTTGATGTTAAGGATGTAAGTGAGTCTGATTTATATGCTTTTGTTAAAGAGCGGGTTCGGGTATTAACAGCCGATGAATTCATTGATTTGCATGCATATTACAAAGGGGCTTTATCATCAGGTGAGGGTGATCGCAATGCATTGTTGTATGGTCAAGCGTTGTTGCAGTTTAAAAACAATGATTTCAATAAAGCATGGCAGACCTTGCAACTCAATCAGGCGCCAGCAGGTGTGAATTATGTCATCGATGCACTGAAAATTGAAGTGATGATGCAGCTGGATCCAGCCAAAGCCAAACTACTGATCGATGAAGTGTTGGTGAAGTACGCAGATAATGATGTGGTATTGGAAACGGCGGCATCACTTTTGCTGCAGTCAAAAAATCTTGAGACAGTGGATCTTTCTATCAAACTAATTAGACAGTTGATATTGTCGCAGCCTAAGAACCCACATTTTTATGACTTACTTTCAATTGCTAATTACAACGCTTTGAGACCTGTTCAAGCTGGTGAATCGATGGCACGCAAGGAACATCTGATGGGGCGTAATTACAGGGCGGTTAGAATATTGAAAAACTTAAAAAAAGATGATGGCTTGGATTATTACCAATCTGCAGAAATCAATGCCTTAATTGCAGCCTATGAACCATTGATAACCGATAGGGAGCGACAACAAGAGATTGCTGCTGATGGTGGTATCAAACGTTAAGCATCTCTTTTAGATTGGATAATTGGAGTTAAAATTACTTTGAATATTGATGGTATTTTGATTACAATGCGCGATTAGCTAAAAATTGATGGAAATGTAATGGCAAGAGTAACTGTAGAAGATTGCTTAGAGAAAGTACAAAACAGATTTGACTTGGTGTTGATGGCGGCCAAAAGAGCCCGCTTGATAGCCAATGGTCAAGAGCCAATGGTTGAAGAAGAAAATGATAAGCCAACCGTACTGGCCTTAAGAGAAATTGCTGAAGATAAAATAAATGATGAAGTTTTGGCTGAATTGGAATTAGAAGCCAAGCGCGCCAGAGAGTTAGAAGCGTGGAATGCAGCTGCCGAAACTCAAGATAATGAAGACGCTGAATAAAGTTTCAAACCTGAAAATTAAAAGAGGTTTTGGATGTGACTGAATTGTCATTTACATCCAAAACCATGAGTCACAAAGCAGTTCAAGCCGCTTTTAAAGCGCTCAAAGAAAAGACCAATCTATACCTTAAACCTGAAGAAAAATCAAAACTCCGTGAAGCGGTTCATTTTGGTGCCTTTGCGCATGAAAAACAATTGCGTAAATCAGGTGAACCCTATATTACACACCCGATTACTGTGGCCACAGTTTTGGCTGATTTGCGGGTTGATGTTGATACCTTAATTGCTGGTGTCTTACATGACACGATTGAAGATACGACTGTTACTTTCGATGAAATCAAACAGCATTTCAACATAGATGTTGCTAATTTGGTCGAAGCTGTTACCAAGTTAGACAAGCTCAAGTTCAGAAACTTGAAAGAAGCTCAGGCAGAAACTTTTGTCAAAATGTTATTTGCAATGGCTGATGACATCAGAGTCATTGTGATTAAATTGTCTGATCGCTTACATAATATGCGAACCATTGAAGCCATGAGTACCTCAGGTCAGCGTCGAATTTCACGTGAGACATTGGACGTATATGCGCCAATCGCAGAAAGGATGGGTTTGAAGTCAATTCAACATGAACTAGAGGACCATGCCTTTAAAGCCCTGCATCCGAATCAATATAAAGCCATAAATGATGCTTCAAGGAGCATTGCTGGAAATCGCAAAAAAGCTGTTGAAAAAATTCGTAAGAATATAGAGAAAGCTTTGTTAGGTTCTGCTATGCACGCAGAGGTTACAGGCAGGCAAAAATCTCCTTACAGTACATACAAAAAGATTAAAAGCAAAAATGTTGAAATCGAAGAAATTCATGATTTGTTTGGAGTGCGAATTGTAGTCAAAGAGCTTTCACAATGTTATTTGGCCTTGGGTGTGATTCACAATTTATACCCACCCAATGAAAATGGCTTCAAGGATTACATTGCGGTGCCAAAACAAAATGGCTACCAATCTTTACATTCAGTGGTTACTGGGCCATTTGGTATGAAGCTTGAAGTACAGATTCGTACCGAAGAAATGGACCAACTTTCAGAAGCAGGTGTGGCAGCCCATTGGCTCTATAAGCACAAAAATGCTGAACAAACACAATCATTAACCAAAGCCAGAAGCTGGCTTAATTCCTTGCTAAAAATACAAAAAGATTCAGGCAGTTCATTAGAGTTTTATGAAAATCTAAAAGGCGATTTAGGGACTGATGAAATATATGTTTTTACGCCTAAAGGTGACATTGTGCAATTACCCAGTAAATCATGTGTTTTAGATTTTGCTTTTGCGATTCACAGTGCCGTTGGTTCACATGCTGAAAGTGGATTGGTTAATGGTAACCCAGCAACCTTGTCTCACGTTTTGGATACTGGTGATACGGTGTCAATTAAAACTGCCAAAGTATTAACAGTTAATGCGGATTGGTTGCGAACAGTAGTGACC
>CAZVZJ010000033.1:0-39983 GCA_964631055.1 uncultured Marinicella sp. | reverse complement strand
CAATCAGATGAAGTTTGGTTGGTCGCTGAAAATAACCACAACGATGTTGTTGCGGTGGCATACATCGCCCCTGAGAAAATGACAGAGGGCACTTGGAACCTTTTACTGATAGCTGTCACTTTAAACCAACAAGGAAAAGGTATTGGTAGCAAGTTAATCAGTCATGTGGAAGAAACGTTCATGAAACTGGATGTCAGGGTTTTATTGGTCGAGACTTCATCATTGCCGAATTTTGATTTGACCAGAGAATTCTATCCAAAATGCGGATACACCCAGGTTGCTACAATTCCTGATTATTATTCAGAAAATGATGACAAAGTTATTTTTCAGAAATATTTAAACTAACCGTAAAACATGAGGTGGTTGTCAAAAGCCGCCTCTTTTCTCATGGTCTCAATCTGATTCAGTTTAAAATCAGAAATCAATTCAGTTTTTGTTATAAAGCAATCTTTAATGTTGCATATTCGCATATACAGATATATGATTACAGCATGATCAATGCCACGGGCTTCTTTAAGACTTTAAGTGATGCGACGCGTTTGCGGTGTTTGTTTTTGTTGTCGCAGTGTAAAAGTTTGTGTGTTTGTGATTTTATGGAAATTCTGGATGCACCGCAGTCGCGGATCTCGCGGCATTTTAAATACTTAAGGGATGCGGGTTTGGTGGTTGATGAGCGGCGTGATCAGTGGGTGCATTATCGGATTAATCCTGAGTTAGCACCTGAGTGGCGGGATATGTTGAAGCAGAATATGAATCATGTACGGGGGCAGGAACCGTTTGTAAATGATTTGGAAAGGTTGAAGGTTTATCAGGAGAAGGGGTGTTGTTGATGTTGCTTGAAAGGTGTTTCAAAGTTAATTTTCGAACTTCGTTCGAACCCGCTGCGCTTTGGGTCCCTGCTCTCGCTGGCGCTCGGCTGGGATGACGGAGGGTTTATGAATGTGATGAAGCGGAACATCCTTTTTTTATGTACGGGGAATTCTTGTCGGTCGCAGATGGCTGAGGGGTGGTTGCGGCATTTGAAGGGTGATCATTTCAATGTTTTTTCTGCGGGGATTGAGACCCATGGGTTGAATCCGAATGCGGTGCAGGTGATGTCTGAAGCTGGTGTGGATATATCTGGGCAGCGATCGCAGTTGTTATCAGAATTTGATGATCAACCACTTGATTTTGTGATTACAGTTTGTGGTCATGCGCATGAGAGTTGTCCTGTATTTTTGGGTGAAACTGAAGTGATTCATGTAGGTTTTGATGATCCACCGAAGATGGCTTTGGCATTTGAGGATGAGGAGAGCAAACTGGACTGTTATCGAAAGGTGCGGAATGAGATAAGGGAGTTTGTGGTCGGTATTGAAAGTATATTCAACCAATAGTTTATTATGGGTTTAGAGTTTAGGTTAAATCAGTTCACTGAGCTTGTCGAAGTGTGTTCAGTTTTCTGTTAGAAATTTCAGGATTGAGAGAGACTTCGACAGGCTCAGTCGGCTTGAATTTTTTGATAAAAGTAGAAATTGGAGACAGCCAATACCCATGATTAAATTTAAGTTGAAACCCAAACAGTTTTGGTGGTTGGTTGGAATCAGTTTTTTGTTGGCTTTGCTGCTGGGGACTTTTGCTACTTGGTTGGACTTATGGGAAAACTTCAGTGGCTTATTCAGATCAGATGTGGGCACTAATTGGTTGATGCTGTGGGAAACTTTCAGCAGTTGGATTTGGCCTTTGTGGGCGCTGTTTGCGGTTTTGGGTTATGTCGGTTTAGTTTTGGTTAGGATGGTGAAGGGTTGAGGGGGTTTACGAAATGCGTTCGAACCCGCTACGCTCTGGATCCCCGGGTCAAGCCCGAGGATGACGAATTTTAAAGTATATGAACACTGGCTGTTCATACAGAAAGACACTGGCAGCAATTGTTCCAGACAATTTGCTGCATTCCCCACATCCATGTGGGTTGATACCGGCCTTCGCCGGCATGACGGAAATAAAATAACAGAGAAAACAATGGGATTATTTGAAAGGTATTTATCGGTTTGGGTGGGCTTGTGTATTCTGGCTGGCGTGGTGCTGGGGAAATTCTTTCCGGGGATGTTTCAACAGATAGCGGCAATTGAATATGCGCATGTGAATCTGGTGGTGGCGGTGCTGATTTGGGTGATGATTTATCCGATGATGGTGCAGGTAGATTTTTCGGCAGTTAAGGATTCGGGTAAGAACCCACGGGGTTTGATTTTGACCTTGGTGATTAATTGGCTGATCAAACCCTTTTCGATGGCCGCATTGGGTTATCTGTTCTTTAAAGTGTTTTTCGCCAGTTGGGTGGATCCGCAAACGGCGAATGAATACATCGCTGGGATGATTTTATTAGGCGTAGCACCTTGTACTGCGATGGTCTTTGTGTGGTCTCAACTGACCAAGGGCAACCCGAACTACACCCTGGTGCAAGTGTCGGTCAATGATGTGATCATGATCTTTGCTTTTGCGCCAATCGCCGCATTCTTACTGGGTATCAATGACATTGAGATACCTTGGGAGACATTGGTGCTGTCGGTGGTGCTGTATGTGCTGTTACCGCTGGTAGCTGGAGCCATTACACGTAAACTGGTGGCAGGTCGCATTGAAGGTTTATTAAGTACTTTAAAACCCTGGTCTATCATTGGTTTGTTGGCCACGGTTGTTTTACTGTTCGGTTTTCAGGCTGAGAAAATCATTGGTAACCCAACAGCGATTGTGTTGATCGCGATTCCTTTGTTGATCCAGACTTATGGCATTTTCTTTATCGCTTATTTCATTGCCAAACGCATGCGCCTGACGCATGACATTGCGGCACCAGCTTGTATGATTGGCACTTCGAACTTTTTTGAGTTGGCCGTGGCAGTGGCCATTTCTTTATTTGGCTTGAATTCAGGAGCTGCTTTGGCCACGGTGGTGGGGGTACTGGTGGAAGTGCCAGTGATGTTGTCTTTGGTGGCATTTGCGAATCGGACTCGGCATTGGTTTGAGCCTAAATGAATAAAGTATTGAAGAAATCTAGGTCACTGAGCTCATCGAAGTGTTTTCAGATTACTGACAGAGCTTTCAGATATAAAAGAGAATTCGACAGACTCAGTCGGCTGAAGTCTGACAGGTCGTATGCTGAAGTTCGGTTGGTTAAGTGCCAGGTTACACGCTATAAATGTAGCTCGGTTAAGGTGAAGGTAAAATGTGGCTCGGCTGAGTAAGTAAACCCTCTACCAGCGGGGGTTTGAGACTTACCCGTAAGGGATTAAAACAAAGGTTTAAATAAATCATTAGAATAAGAAGATTCCCGCCTACGCGGGAATGACGGCATCCGTTTGGAATAGTGACTTTTATAGGGTATAAAAATGAATACAGAATTACCTAATATTGATGCGGAAAGCATTAAAAAAATTGATCAAGAGACTTTGTTTAACAACAATCAATCAACCCATGCACCGCGGATATTGTTGTTATACGGATCATTGCGGGAACGTTCTTTCAGCCGTCTGGCTACTGAGGAAGCAGCGCGTATCTTGCGATATTTTGGTGCTGAAACGAAAACATTTGATCCGCTGGGGTTGCCTCAGCCTGACAGTTGTGACGAGAACCATGAAAAAGTTCAAGAACTACGCGATTTAGTCACATGGTCTGAAGGCATGGTCTGGTGTTCACCTGAGCGACACGGGTCTATGACTGGTATCATGAAATCCCAAATTGACTGGATTCCTTTGTCCATTGGTGCAGTCAGGCCCAGCCAAGGAAAAACCTTGGCAGTGATGCAGGTTTCAGGTGGGTCTCAATCTTTCAACACAGTGAATCAACTCAGGGTATTAGGCCGATGGATGAGGATGTTGACCATTCCTAACCAATCATCGATTCCTAAAGCCTGGTTAGAATTTGATGACGATGACCGCATGAAACCCTCATCGCTTTATGACCGCATTGTGGATGTGATGGAGGAGTTGGTGAAGTTCACTTTATTAACCCGTGACATCAAAGATCATTTAGTCGATCGCTATTCAGAGCGCAAGGAGGATTTAGTGGCATTTAAAAAGCGCATCAGTGAGCGTTCTGATAAATTTTAAAATCAGTGAATCATCACTAACCGATATGATTCTTAAGTCTTATTGTTTTACAAATGACAAGTTTTTAACACCAGGACTTGCCATTTTGAAACCAACAATGGCTCCATCTTGTCTTTGGAAATCCAAAATAAAACCATTGAACATGAGCTGATTGATGGCACTAACTTTTAAGAGAATTGGATCATTGTTACCGACTTTTAATGTGAGTGCACCCTCATGCATTTGTATTCGAAATATAACATCTAGTTCTTCGCTGTAGTAATCATTGACAAAATCAGTTTGCACAACATCACTGAAGTCAACTCTTTCAATTCTTTTCCATTCAGATTGGCTGCCATTCTGGTCCAGATTGATGACTTGTGCCTGATCATTTATAAATTCATTGAATGCAAAAATAAAGTTCTTATCATCAACAATTTTATAAGAGTTTATGGCGTTATTTATGGGTTCGAAATCATATTCTTTTTCGTTCCAGCTCTGAAAAGCATGCAGCTTTTCATCCTTGATACTTATGGTTAAAATGATTCCAGGTTCAATCTGATAATCACCGGTTAAGTGTTCAAAGAGTGCTGGCTTGACTTGGGTGTTCAACTCTTCATTGGTACTTGCTTGAAGTTCATCTTTTAATTCTTCTTTAAAAACTTCCTTGAGGAAAACGTCAGCCACTTGAAAAGCCATGGATGTTGGTCTGGCATCACTTCTGTTGGCAAATACGGCAACGGTGAATTTTTGTTCAGGGAATCTCAACAATTCAGCTCTGTATCCAACAAATGCGCCACCATGGCTGATGGCATCCAATCCTTTGTATTTTTCAATAACTAAACCTGAAGCATACCCTATTTTTTTACCGTTATTCAGTTCTCCCTCTGAGGTCATTTCTTGCCAAAATTGCTTACTCAATATTTGTGAATCGTAATAGGCATCATCCCATTTTTTAATGTCATTAATGGTAGTAAAAATACCACCATCACCAATCATGTTAAGTTTGGTCATATTGATCTCAAACTCATTTGCTTCACCATTTTTTGGACTGTATCCAGAGGCACGTTTTTTCACGATGCTTTTGTGATTGTTATGAAAATGAGTTTGGTGCATATTTAAAGGTTTGAAAATATTTTTTTCTGCATACTCAGCCATATCCATGCCTGATACTTGCTTTACAATCTGACTCAGTAACCAGTATCCTGAATTGGAATACATGTCTTGTTCACCTGGCTTAAAATTGAGCTCTTTTTGATTAATCAGCCATTGCATGACATCTTTATCTTCATAGTAATCTTCATTGCCCAACCCTTTCAGGAATGACAAGGTCAGGTAATCTCTGATACCGCTGGTGTGATGTAACAGCTGACGCACTGTTATGTCTTTCGCATAATCAGGGAATGCAGGGAAAAAAGAATGTAAGCTGTCGGTTAGCTTAAGCTTGCCTTGTTCTGCCAGTAATACTATACAGGCCGCAGTAAATTGCTTGGATGTTGATCCAATTCTAAAAACAGAATTTTCGTCAATTGGGATGTCATATTCTAAATTAGCCAAGCCATAACCTCGAGAATATATGATCTTACCTTCTCTAAAAATCCCCATAGCCGCGCCGGGTTCATCAACGTGGTTCCAATCAGAAAATATTTTATCCACCGCTGCTTCTTGTGCTTTCGTGGCACAAACGAAAGAAGAAAATGAAAGTAACAAACTTAGTAATATGGTTTTCATGTATTAATATGCGATAAAAAATCAACATTCTAATACACGCCTCAAGGCATAGTAAAACAACATTTGTACCTGAGGGCATTTCAAAGAACTCATTAAAAGACTGTTTGAAGCTTGGTTGTGATAGTTAAAACAGATCTCGATTGAACGATTTAATCTACTGAGAGTCACATAACTATGAAATGCGAAGTTTGTAGACAAGATGGTTTGAGGTGGTACAGTAAATTATTGATGGCATTTACTTTACCCATGAAATGTAAATTGTGCGACGCCCGATATGAATTAGGCTCATCTGCATACACCCCACCCGAATTCATTCAGTCGGCATGGGAGTTCCTCATGGATTGGCTAGAGTGGTTTGTTTTGTTATTGATGCTGGGTGTCGTTTATTTAACATCCTACTTGTTGATATGGCCAGCGGCTGTGGTATTAGGTTTGATTGCTTTACTTTCATTCACATGGCTTTCGCCACACAGGCTGAACAGCAAAGATCCAGTCAATGATTTGGTGCTAAGAATCCAAGATAAAAAACGTCAAATTGAAGCGGCTGAATCAAATTAAACCACTAAGAATACAGCCTTTATTGGCTCAATGATCCTTCATAAACTGTCGGTATAAAACCGGCACCATAAACAAAGTCAATAATGAGGCAAAAGCCAAACCAAACACAATCGATGAGGCAACCGGGCCCCATAACAGTGATTTACCACCTAAGCCTGCTGCCAATGAAAACAAGCCGGCAATGGTCGTGGTGGTGGTCATGATAATCGGTACCACGCGACGTCTGGCCGCATATACAGTGGCATGTAATGGTCGTTTTCCGGCTTTGATTCGCTGATTCGCGGCATCGATCAAAACAATCGCACCGTTAACTGCAATGCCAGTCAGCGCAATGATGCCATATAAGGTATATAAACTCAGTGGATTGGTGGTGGCGAACAAACCAAAAACCACGCCAGTGAAAGCCATCGGAACGGTAACCAAAATTAAAAATGGTTGGAAATAACTGCGCAGTTGGGTGGCTAGGATTAAATAAATCAAACCCAAGCCCAATAAAAATAGCGAGCCCATCGCCCCCAAGCTTTCATTGACATCATCCAATTCACCAGAAAAATCCAAGTCGGTATTGGGAAATTGGCTTTTGATTTCATCCCAAGCGGCAACAATATCGGCATTGATTTTGGTGGTGTCAGTCAGTGCTGTATCAATTTCAGCTTCAACTGTAATGGCACGGCGCAAATTATAGTGCTTAATGGTGCTGCGGCCTTGGCCGGTGGTTTGTGTGAATAAATGACCTAAGGTAGTTTGTCCACCACCAGGCAGTGCCACAGGGTCATTCATGATTTCATCTATGGCTTGTAAATTGCGTTTTTGCGCCCGAACCCGCATTTCAACCTTTTCACCTTCATCCCGCATCAAGGCAACAATTTCTCCATCTAAATGCAACCGCAATAAGCGCGACGCAGTGGCAGGATCCAGACCTAAATTTCTAATGTTTTGGTGGTTTAACTCAAGCACCAATTCAGATCGACCTGGCACATCATTATCAGCCACATCACGCGAACCTTCACGGGTTTCGACGATGCGTTTAACGGCATCGGCTGCAGCACGTAATTCAATGAAGTCATCACTTCTGACTTTAACACTGACTGGTTTACCAGCCGGTGGGCCACCAGAAACTTCAAAAAATGAAATCATGCCATCACCCGGGGTATTAACCAAAGTTTCTCGCATGGTTTCCACCAACTCTGAAACCGGACGCATATCGCCAGTTTTTGGCATCAAAGATACTTGTATCTGACCGTATTGATCTCCCACTAAAATTTCTATGTCTGTGAATTTAATTCCAGCCAATGAGGTGATCGCCCTGACCTCTTCTTCCTCAACGAATTGACGCAATCGTTTTTCAACCTCAATGGTTTGGGCCAAAGTTCTTTCCAAGGGTGAATTGGATGGCATATCAACATTGACATAAAATATCCTGAATGGGTCAAAGGTGAAAAAATCGGCCCTGACTTTACCGGACTGTAAGATATTAATTGCACCCACAAAACACAGCACTCCAAACACAATAATCACGTAAGGACGACGCAACATAAAGCACAGTGCTTTGGTGTATTTAGTTCGCAGCTTTCTGGTCCAGCCGCTGCGCCAGTTTTGCATGCCGTCAGAACCTCGAGTTAGCCATGCTCTCACAGGTTTGACCATTGCGGTCATTCCAGTAACAAGGTATTTAATGGGGTTAAAACGGCTGCGAACTTTGACTGGTTTATTTGGTTTCGATTCACTACCAATCACATGTGAGGGCAATATCCAAAAGGCTTCTATCAAACTGATGGCCAAACCTAAAGTCACCACAAAAGGAATGACAAACATGAATGCGCCAAGAATTCCAGGTAATAACATTAAAGGTAAAAACGCTGCTATGGTGGTCAATACGCCAGCTGTAACAGGTGCGCCGACTTCTCGCAATGAATCTAAAGCTGCTGTCAGCGCATTGGCTCCTCGTTGCATCCGATAATAAATGGCTTCGACCACCACCACCGCATCATCGACCAACATACCAAGCACAATCACTATACCCAATAACACCGAAACATTCAAAGTGTTGCCAGTCATGTTTAATATCCATATCGTTCCAGTAATTGAAAACCCAATGCCTAAGGTAACAAAAAATGCAATTTTAAAACCTAAAAACAACCAACAAACAAACAACACCAATAGCAACCCTAAACCGGCATTGGTTTGCATGACTGACAGGGCATTTCGGGTCATGATGGTTTGGTCATCAGCCAATACCAATTGAATGCCCATGTGAGCCACTTGTTCGTTTTTTTCATCGATATAAGCATTGATGCGGTCAACCAGTTGTAAGGTATTAACCATCGAAACTTTAGTCACAGCCATTGAAACAGCAGGTTTTCCATTGTAAGCTGCCAATTGCGACGCATCCTCGCGACCTCGAGAAATGGTGGCAATGTTATCCAGTGTAACTGAAGCACCAGCCACACTTGGCAATTGTATTTGGGCTATCAAATCCGGTTGGTCAGTGGTTCCTGCAACACGAATCAACCATTCATTACCCGCCACTTTTGCGGTACCGGCTGACACATCTTTGAATGCACCACGAACTGTTTCTGCCAACTGTGCCGCATTCAAACCATGAGCCGCTAATAAGTCCGGGTCAAATTCAACATGCATTTCAGGGTCATGCAAACCAGATGGTGTGACTTGATCAACACCTCGAAGACCTTCCAAATCTTCTTTAACCTTTCGTGCTTGAGAGCGAAGTGTCTCATCATCTGCCTGGCCAGTAACCACCACCAATGCAGTTGGGAAACCATTGGATGTGGTCAATTCTAAAATCAGTGGATCATCTGCATCATCTGGTAGTTCTGCACTGGCCTTGTTTTGAATTTCTCGACGCAGATCATTGATGCGCTTATCAAAGTTTCGATCACCAATGTCTCTGAACCTCACTAAAATATTAGAGATAGATTCACGCGAAGTTGAATTGGTGAAACTGATGTCTTGAACATTTTTGATCGAGTCTTCTAAGGGCGAAGTGACCAGTTTTTCAACATCTTCTGCTGATGCGCCAGGTAAAACCGTACTGATATTAACCCAATAAAAATTGATTTCTGGGTCTTGCTCACGTGGCATGATGAAATAGGAAATCATACCCATGGCCACTACCACAGTGAACATGATATTAACCAAAGGGTGATTAGTGAGCATCCTTGATAACATCTTTACATCCTCACTTTACTGTGATGGATTGACCATCTTGAATGCGTTCACGTCCACCAATGACAACGGGGCCTGGCCAGTTTTCTATGTCTTCAATAGCCACTGGTCTGCCTTCTTGAGCACTTGGCAATGGTTTGAATTGGGCCTTACCGTCTTGAGCAATAAACACCCCCAATTGACCACCGCGTTTCACCACCAAGTCAGCTGATAATAACTGGCCTTGTAAAAACCACACCAATTGTCCTGTTTGGCCTACCAAGACTTCTCCATTGGGTTTAAAACGTGCTGTTTGCATCGATGATTGGGATTCAAGTACTGCAGATAATTTAATCAGCTCAACCGGGATTTCAGCATTGTTCTGAATAAACACCATGCGGTTTGCATTTGCCAGTTGATCACTTAAGTGTCCTGGGATCTTGGCATGAATTTGTTTGTCTGAAACTTGCACCATATTTAACACCGGGGACCCCAAAACCAACAACTGTCCTTGTTGGGCTTGTCTACTGGTGACCACACCATCGAAAGGCGCTTTGATTTTGGTTTTCTGAGCTTGTCTGAGCGCTGCTTTTTCAGCCACTTTTAACCGCATCAAGTCAGCACGTAAAACCATCACATCTGTTTCTCTGGAAAGCAAATCATCGGCTGATATGTATTGACTGGTTTTCAGTTCTTGAGCTCTTTTTAGACGCAACTCTGCTTGAGTTAATCTTGCTTTGCCCGCCTGTGTATTGGCTTTGGCTTGCTCTACTTGAAGGTTCAAATCCACATCATCCAAGCTGATCAATAAATCACCTGCAGAAACTTGATCACCAATGTCTACATGTATTTTGTTCACCATTGCTGTTATTTCAGCTGAAAGCTGGCTGTTATTGGCTGCCATTACCTCGGCATTGGCAGATAAGCGGCGTTCAACCAATACTTCAGATATGGGTTTGACCGTCACAGGAATAACGGAAAGTTCTTGTGAATAAACCGAATCACAAAGCAATGTAAAAATCAGTAAAATCGATAAACGCATAAGAAATTCCAATAATATTGTAGCGGCAAAGCAGCATTTCGGAATGGGTATTTTATCGCAATTCAGTGAATGAATTGTGAATCAATGCTATGATTATAGAAATCATTTAATAACAAAGATAACTATCGGTGACCCAAGTTAATAGAGACAAAGAAAGCATCTTGGGCAGGTGTGATTGTGACCAAATTCAATACGCAGTGAATCAATCACCCTTGTACGTACACTGCTGTCATTGCACTTGGTGTCAAAGAGAATCTGGCGCCGCTTTTGCGATCAATGCATTGATAGAATCCTCTGCTATTGAAGTCACTCATGGAGTACCTGCATTGATTGATACACCCTCTGAAAGTAGGGGTGGTCAACTGATGGCGCGCTGTCCTAACTGTCAAGTTGCCTTATGGAGTCACTACCCCAATTTCGGCAAACTCATGAGTTTTATCAAAGTCGGCACTTTAGACAACCCCCATCTCATGCCACCAGACATACAAATTTTCACCCAGTCCAAACAACAATGGTTTATTCTCCCTACCGACAAGCCAGCTTCCAAGCGATTCTATAACCGCGATGAAATGTGGCCCAAAGACAGCTTACTCCGATTAGACGCTTTATTAAAACAGCTCAATCAACAAAACACATGACGGATCAAATACCTCACCATAGAATAACAGTTAACAATGCCCTGAATGTATTGTCAAAACACGATCGTCCATTTATTGAACTATTCAAGCATGGCTCTTTGGTGGTTGAAATGTATCAACCAGATAAAATTGATCACCAAACTCCTCACAGCAGAGATGAGTTGTATGTTGTGGTATCAGGAACAGGCTGGTTTGTTAATGGCGACAGTCGACAGCCATTTGAATCTGGCGAAGTGTTGTTTGTGCCCGCTGGTATTGAACATCGATTTGAAGATTTTTCTGATGACTTTGCCACATGGGTCATTTTCTATGGCCCTGAAGGCGGTGAAGCTAATAGCAGTTAATGTCATGATAATCAGACCAGTGCAAACCAGTGATTTCAATTCATGGAAACAAATGCGCAACCAGTTATGGCCGAGCAGCGAGGATGAGCATTACAGCGAATTAACAGCATTTTTCGCTGGTGACTCTATTGATATAGAAGTTTGTTTTGTCATAGAAGACAATGCAGGAGACTTATTAGGATTCATTGAGTTGAATATCAGAAATTTTGCTGAAGCCAGTCGTCAAGAAGCTGTTCCTTATGTTGAGGGCTGGTTCATTAAATCAGCAGTAAGAGGTCAAGGTTGGGGAACTCAATTAATGAAAAAAGCCGAATCTTGGGCAAAAAAACTGGGTTTCTCAGAATTGGCCAGTGATACAGAGATTGATAACCACAAAAGTATAGCAATACATGAACACTTAGGGTTTCAAGAAACAGAGCGTGTGGTTTGTTTCTTGAAAAAACTATAATTTTAAAAAAGAGAGTAGTCTATGAAAAAAACAAAACTGATTATTTTGACAATGTTGATACAGTTTTCTGTGCAAGCTGAAGACATCAAAGCCCTGGTTGGCGGCATGTTGATTGATGGCTTCAAAGATGAACCCATACAAAACTCGGTGGTCATCATTCGTGGTGATAAAATTTCAGCAGTAGGCAAGATGGGTCAAATAGAAATACCTAAAAATGCCGAAATTATTTCCACCGAAGGCATGACTGTGATGCCAGGTTTATGGGACATGCACGTGCATTTAATGATCAATGGTCATGCCGATTATGGACACTGGCACAGCACCTATCCAGATCGTTTTGAAAAAGAAATCATGCCAGCCTCAGCGCACCAATTACTGATGGCAGGTGTGACTTCCGCTCGCGACCTGGGTGCGCCACTTGAAGCCAGTATCAATGTCCGCGATGCCATCAATCGCGGTGACATCCCAGGACCCACGATGTATATGTCTGGCCCTTTTATTCAAAAAACACCCTATGCAGGCACAGATATTTATCGTTGGGGCGTAGATGGCCCCAAAGATGCCAGAGCTAAGGTAAAGAAGCTGGCTGATGCAGGGGTTGACGTGATTAAATTGATTGATCAAGATCAAATGAGTGAGGCTGAATTGATGGCGGTGGTTGATGAAGCCCATAAACACAAACTTCCAGTGGTTGCACATGCCCACCGACCGAAAGAAATTTTATTGGGTCTTAAAGCTGGCGTTGATAATTTTGAACACACTGGTTTAGCAACGGCTCCTGAATACCCACCAGAAGTCATGGCTGGGCTACGTGAGCGTGCTGCACAAATGAACCTCGGCCCTTTGTTTTGGACTCCTACAGTTGAAGGCTTATTCAACTATGACTATGTTAAAAACAACACCGAAAAATTGGATAACCACAGTTGGCATCTCGGCATGCCTCAAGACATCATTGATGACATAAAACAATCAATTACATTCCCTGAGCGTTTACCCTATTTCCAAATCACCAGCAAACGAAAACCAACACTCAAACGTAAAATTCATCAGTTACTTGATGCAGGCGTGGTATTAATGGTCGGAACTGACAGTGGCATTCCATTGAAATTCCACAGCCAATCAACTTGGAATGAACTGGATATTTGGGTGCGTGAAATGGGTATTTCTGCCATGGATGCCATTCGAGGTGCCAGTTATTGGCCCTCAGTGATGATGAAAGTTGATCATGAAGTCGGCACGATTACACCTGGCAAATATGCCGATATCATTGCAGTCAAAGGCGATGTTTTGCGCTACATCAATTTATTGCAAGATGTGGATATGGTCATTAAACATGGTAAACGAGTAAAATAATTTAACAATCATTCTTTTTGGTGGTGAGAAGCTTTGTTGAGTTTCAGCAAAGCCTCTCCACTTGCAAGTTCATGAAGTTGTAACTTTTTCTTCGACAGTTCGTCTTTTCCAATAGTACATTTGGCAATTTTTAGTAATTCCTTTGTCATCATAAATTGGAGAACTTAATGAAAACCCTTAAACACCCCATCATCTTCGTATTCATTCTAACTATCTTAAATAGTTGTCGTTTTCACTATGAAGTTAATTGGTACAACGACAGTGACATAGAACCTGTCAGCCTAGTCCAAGCTGCTCGATTTGATGATGCATTGAAAACCATGATAAAAAACCATGACATCAACACAGCGGGTATTGGTATCATTAAGGGTGGCGTCTTGGTTTGGGAAGGTTACTATGGTGAACAATACCCTGGTACCGCAGCCAGTGAATATACTTTATTTAATGTGGCCTCAATCACTAAAACGGTCGCTGCTGAAACTGTGTTGCGATTGGTCGCAGATGGCCAATTAAGTTTAGATGAATCCATGTCAAAGTATTGGGTAGATCCAGACATTAAAAATGATCCCAGACATCATTTACTGACCCCAAGAATGGTTTTGAACCACAACACTGGTTTTTTAAATTGGCGCTTTTTTTCAGCCGATGGAAAACTTGAATTAATCAATGAACCGGGTGAACAATTTGGCTATTCAGGTGAAGGTTTTGAGTATTTAGCCAAATATGTTGAGTTGAAACTTGGCAAGCCCTTTGAGACGATTGTTGATGAAGTCTTATTTAAACCTTTAGGAATGAGCAATACATTCATCACAGCCCAGGAAGGTAATCATCAGAGCATAGCAAAGCCGACCTCTGCCGCTGGAGACTTCTATGGCTATTACTGTCGACCAGAAGGCTGGTGTAGTCCTGAAGGTCAATTATCAGTTGCTGATGACATGGTAACCACTGTGAGGGATTATGCAAAATTTATGATTTCTGCCATGCATGGCATAGGCTTAAATAAAAAGTTAATGAAGCAACGTATTGACATTAATGAAGACCTGGCTTCTAAAAAACAAATTGATTGTAAGCTGAACCCAAAGGCTGAATGTCCTATAGAACAAGGCTACGGACTGGGTTGGTATATAAATGAGCCCAATGGCAATCAATTGGTCGGTCATGGCGGCGCTGATTGGTCAGAAATATCACAAGCTTACTATTATTCTGGCAGCCATGATGGCGTCATCATTTTCCTCAACGCTGCGGGTAAAAATGCACTGAATGGGATGATAGAAACACTACAAATCATTGATCCGAAATCTGCCTTGTTGCATGAATACAATCGATGGCTTTTGAACAGCAATAAATAAGTTTAAAAAAATTGGCGTGAAACGTGCTACCAGTAGTAAATCCAATAACGCAGAGGCTGCCAAAAGTGTTTATTCCTCAGTGAGAATATTATGAAAAACAAATTAAAGACAATCATTTTTGCCAGTTCTTTTGTTGCTTCAGGTGCCATCTTATGTGAGCCTATGGGCGGTGGTGGATACTTATGCGATGCACACGTAGCAGGTGTTGCTCCTCATACGGCAACCTATCAGTGGTACGGTACTGGAGGCGTTAGCGTTCAAGGCAACCAAGACACTGCGTTAGTAAGTTGTAACAATACTGTTGGATCTATCGTAGTTAATGTAACTGCAAATGGATCAACCACTCAAGTTTCTAGAGGCTTGAACTGTGAGGATACAAATGGTCAAGGAACTCCTGGCGAACGTGTATTTGGCTCTGGCAGGACTTACCCATAAATTTTCTGGCAAAATAAATTTGTATTGAGCTGTAAAAACACAGCTCAATACAATCAAAAAACATGATCAATTCACACCATATATGCTGTGAATTTCATCTATATAAATGGTTTTTTACTTAAATGGACACCCGAAATCCAGCTATCAAGTACAGCTTTCAATAAACAAAATGACCTTCGATTCGATGATCGAACAACATGTCATTCAGTTGAGGCCCCCAACCTATGTTATGGATGATTTTGTAATTTCCAGAGCTTGCTTTTTCATCGCTTACTATACCAATATGTGGCAAATTAGACCCTTTTAAACGCCAAGTTACTATTTCTCCTGGTTGATAATCTTTACCTTGATCAGTAATTGGCAACACTTTTCCGTATCGAGCGAAGAACGCTTCTAAATTGGGTACACGACGGTGGTCAATATTAGAATCTGGCTTTTTTAAGCCCCATATAGCTGGGTACTGATCGAAGTGGGCCTTCATGTCTTCATGCACTAATCGTTGCAAATCAATATCGAGCGTTCTGTACGACCTGATAATCACATCAGTACAAACACCTTTACTTGGGTTCACATCACCCATAGGATAAGCAATTTTTTGATAAGAACCATCGTATATAACGAAATGCTCAAGACGTTCTTTAGCGGCTTTAACCAAAGGATTGGCGCTGACCCATTGTCCAATAAATAAAAGGGTTACTGAAATTAATATACGCATAATCTTTCAGACTGTTTTCATTCAAAAAAATTCAATGGCCGAATTAATTAATTCTTAGGTAAGGCTTGACCAGGATAAAACAACTCATAGAACCAATCGTATTTGGTTTTTATTTCTTGGGCTATTCTGGTAGGAATTTGATGTGCTTTGGGCGGCTTAAGTTGTGCATAAGTATGGTGCGGGTATTTGAAACGATAATGACTGTCACTTTCATGCGGTTTAACCACTAATTTCTGTGGATTGAATCTGAAATCAGAAACTTCGCACCATTGGTAAACCTCTGCCATGACCTCAAGCGGCCTAAGTAACATATCTTCAAACAATACGTAATAGAGCCTTTGTTGAATTTCTGCACCTATATCCTGTAAATCATGAATCAATTTTAATGGACCACCAACCACGCCTTTAGGAGCAAACAATTTATCAGCCCTTTCATAAGGTGAGAGATTGGCTAAACCATCTGGAAAATCTATCAGTGGCGTTTTTTGATGTCTTGATTCTACTGATCCTAAAATTTGATCGGGACTGCGAACACAAACAATCATTTTAAACTCGGGATCTAAGGTTTTTAATAGTGATAAATCTGATAACCAACCACGGTTTTTATCTACCACTGTTTTCAGTTCCGTTTCAGTAAACCAACCATTGATAAAACCCCTCATGGCATGCTGAATTCGCTGATAAGCCAAATCAAAATCCACATCCATCTGGGCCAACAGAAAAGAATCTTCCGTTAAACCGCCTCTGATTTTTTTCAGCGTATTGGATAAAGGTGATGAATGTCCGGTGCTGTATATCTCGGGGTGTTGCGCTAGCAATTGGCACATCAAAGTTGAGCCCGAGCGAGGCAAGCCAGCTACATAAATAATGGACTTGTTAATTTGTACTGTCACTGTCTGAAGTAAAATTTCTCTAACAAGTTTTGCTCTATACCAAACGGGTTTAAGTCATGGTTATTGGGTAAGCCATCACCATCCCAATCGCCGAATGGTTGCATCAAAACCAAAGTTTCCTCGAACCAAACCAATGCCTCAGCTCCATGTAGATTTTTATCTAAACCCAATGTCATTGACCTGTTATAGAAATTACAGGCGTAAGAATCACAAACAGGTAACTCATCGATTTCTATGGCATATTTGCCCATATTAGCGATCAACTGATTAACGCCCAAAGCATCAAAGCCATCAACATAAATCAAATCATCATCAATCACCCCTCCAGAAACATTGGGAAAGCCAATGTTTAATCTAGGGTCAGAGGTAGTCAAACTCACATTGAATATTTCAGGGCCTTCATATATGCCATCTTGTACTGTCAAAACTTGAATAAGGGCTTGATCATTAAAGCTATCAACAAAACCATTGCCTGAAGGTAAGTCACCACCAAAATCCAGACCATCAACTTGACCATTTACTTGCCAATCAAAGACAGAAAAATCTTCAATTGGGACATCTGCAGTCACTGTAAACTCTGCTGTTTCCCCTTCTTGCAAATAGTTATTATCTGTATTAATGGTTATTGTGGGTTGTCCATAACCTGTCACTTGAAACATATGTAATAAGCCACTAGGCCCAAGAATATCAATGTCAACACCAGAAATTTGCCCAGAAAATGACGGAGCAAAGATTACTTTGAAAGTGGTTGATTGCTGTGGTTGTATCGAAATTAATGATGGTTGTTGACTTATAAAAATAAAAGAAGTGTTAGGATTTGAGCTCACACCTGCCACATCAATATCAGCGAAACCAACATTGGTTATTTCAAACTCATGCTCAATCAAGCCACCAATTACTGGTGTGAATCCAAAATCTGTGCCATCGTCAACTTGAGGGTCTTCATCACCATTTGCAATCACCAAACCGTTACCCGATACTTGAATAATACCCGCTTGTGCCACGCCCTCAGCTTCAATTACGAAATCATAAGTTGATTCATCAGAGTCATTATTTTGAATCACTACAGTTGCCGAATCAACACCCATACTGGTTGGTGTAAAAGTCAGATCAAAGCTAACCTGTTCATTGCTACCTACTGTGCTTAATGATGGCTGAGCTGTAACACTGAATTGACCATTGTTATTCTGCAATTCAACAATCGGCATTCCTGTTAACAACAAATCGCCTAAACCCTCATTATTGATTGAAAAAGTTTGAGTGATGCTTTGTGCCGATTCTTGTGCTTGGCCCATTGAAGTGAAATCATTCATATCTGGCGTGCTATCTCCATCTTCAATGGTGATGCCATTTCCAGTCACTGATATTTCAGGTGTAGCAGGCAAAACCTCTGCCTGGACAGTAAATTCATAAGGGTTTTCATCGGTATCATTACTGGCAATAATAACTGTTGCAGTATCCACACCAACGACAACTCCTGGTGTAAAAGTCACTTCAAAGCCACTAGAACCATTACCTCCAATAGTGGCATTGGGTAATTGTGTGATACTGAATTGGTTGTTGTTATTATCCACCAACTCCACCAAAGGATCACCAGTTAATTGCAGGCTGAAAGTCCCTAGATTGTTGATCGAAAATTGTTGTGAAATAGCATCAGATGATTGCTCCACTGCACCCAAGTCAGAACCATCAGTGAGGTCAGGAGTCGTATCACCATCTATTATTTCAATATCATTACCTGTCAATTGAATTTCTTGATCAGGTATTCCGCAAGGTTCAGTAATAGAAACTCCATTGCTCGCAGTGATTCGATTACCTAAATCAAAAATATCATCATTGTTATTTGATGAATTTGGATCAGTATCTGCAATATTATTAGTAAATGTGATGCCACACGCATTAACATTAGGTAAACTGGATGGCATGCCTTGGTTGTTGTTATTAGTGTTTGAGCTTGTGTGTAGAATAAAAACGGCTCCACCAAACCCTTCGGAATTATTAGGCACAGTACCTGTGCTATTAGCTTGTGAGTTTTCGATTGTTACATCATTTAATTGTAATGAGCCTGAACGAACAAATATACCACCACCAAACCCTGCAGCATTTACTCCGACAGCACCAAAACCACCAACGCCACCAACGCCAAATTCACTGTTTCCTCCGCCGGCACCAAAACCGCCATTGCCGCCATTACCATAATAACTATAGCCCCCGCCAGCGCCGAATCCACCAGCACCACCTTCTTGGTTATAACCGTATCCACCACCTGCGCCAAAACCACCTGCTTCTCCTACATTGTTGTCAAAAAGACCACCTTGGCCAAAATTGGCGTCATTATATTGATAGTTTCCATAACCGCCGTATCCACCTTCAATGCCATCTGCATCTGCAAATAGCCCACCACCATGTTGTGAACTGGTTCCATACATACCAGCGCCACCAGCACCGAATCCGATTATGTTTGGATTACCAGTAGCTATAGAGTTTCTGATGGAAATATTTTGAAATATTGAACTTCCACTGTATAAGAAAACAGCTCCACCTAAGCCTGCTCCTTTACCGCCACGATGACTTGATCCACCTTCAGCCAAGCCATTCTCAATATCCAAATCCTGAATAGTGACCTGCCCCGACTTAATGAACAAGGGTCTGAATTGGTTGTTGCCATCAATGGTTCTTCGAATGGCATCACTTTGTAAAATGGTGTTTGAATCAATCAGGCGCTTCATCACGCCAGTGATGGTTACATCAGTGTTCAATTCAATCACATCATCACCCGCTGTGGTGTTGGCTTGTAAAATGGCCCAACTAAGCGTGTCAGCTACTAAACCAGTGCCATCATCTTGAGGCTCTGATACATTGAAAGTCGCAGCTTGAGCTGCTGGTAGGGCCAGTGCCATTGAAATGGCCATGGACAATGATGTTTTTTGCCAGTTTTTTTGAACAGGTAAATGAGCAGATGACATAAGTATTAATTCCTTGTTGTACGTTTTAGACTTGATTTTTTAGATGTATTTAACCATTATGTTCGTCTTTTCTCAAGTTCAACTTAAATTTGTTTCAAACACAAAAAAACCAGCCACTTGGGCTGGTTTCTTAACATATAAATGCGATGCAATTAATCTTCTAATACAAAAGTTACTTTTAAGGCAACTCGGTATTCAACGATCTTATTGTCTTCTACGATTACTTTTTGGCTTTCAACCCAAGCACCTGATACATTTTTCAATGTTTGAGTGGCTCTATCAATACCATTTTGCGCTGCTTTTTCAAAACTCTTTTTAGAACCTGCAATGATTTCTGTGACTCTTGCTACACTCATGATCTTCTCCTTTATGTTTTTGTTTAAATAAAAATGAACAAATAGGATAGCAAAATAGGTATCAACTTTCCATCAATGCGCCGGTGATTTCACTTTTGTTTTAATTTCACTGCTTTTAATGGCATAAAAAAAGCCAACCATTGATTGGCTTTTCATTTCATTTTCAGATAACTATCACCAACCGCAATCACGCCCTTGGTTTTGTTCATCCAGCCATACTTTCAATGGTGCAAAATAATCAATCACAGCAGTGGCATCCATTTCACGAGAGTTGGCCAGCGCTTCCATCGCATCTTGCCAAGGTCTTTGCGCACCCATTTCCAATACTTTAATTAACTTTTCACCAGCGGCTTTGTTGTTGTAGATTGAACAACGGTGTAAATCACCTTGAAAGCCGGCTGCTTTACATAATTCACGGTGGAACTGAAATTGCAGTATATGGGCCAAGAAATAACGGGTATAGGGCGTGTTGCCAGGTATGTGATATTTCGCACCTGGGTCAAAATCATTTTCGGTACGTTGAATGGGTGCTTTAACCCCTTGGTATTTATTTCTTAATTGCCACCAACCCGCGTTGTATTCAGCTGGTGAAATTTCACCATTGAACACTTTCCAGCGCCACTGGTCGACCAATAAACCAAAAGGTACAAATGCAATTTTTTCCAGTGCTTTCTGCATCAACATACCTAAGTCATTAGAAGATGCAGGCACTTCATCAATCAACCCAATTTCTTTAAAGTATTGTGGCGTGATTGACAAAGCCACTGTATCGCCAATGGCTTCATGGAAACCATCATTGGCTCCGGTTCTGTATAAAATGCTTTTATCGTTATATGCGCGTTGATAGAAATTATGTCCCAACTCATGGTGAATGGTTACAAAATCTTCATAGTCCTCCTTGATACACATTTTCATGCGAATGTCATCCACATTATCAATATTCCAAGCACTGGCATGGCAGACCACATCACGGTCTTGTGGTTTGGTAAACAATGAGCGTTGCCAGAATGTTTCCGGAAGTGGCGGCAGACCTAAAGAGGTGAAAAAACCTTCCGCGGTTTTGGTCATCTTTTTGGCATCATAATCATGCTTGGCTAACAAAGCGGTGACATCGATGGTTGTACCTGCATCGTCTGGCTTAACCAAATCATAAACACCAGTCCAATCCTGAGCCCACATGTTGCCTAACAAGTGGGCAGGAATCATGCCATCATTACCCATCACATCACTGCCATAATGATCTGTTAATTTAGTGCGAACATGACATTGTAATGAATCATACAAAGGTTTCACTTGTGACCACAAACGATCTAACTCTACTGGAAATTCACTGGCCGGCATGTCATAACCTGCACGCCACATCGCTCCCGTGTCGTCATATCCCAAATCTTTAGCACCTTCATTGGCCAACTCAACCATGCGTTGGTATTTATCACGCATATCTGGTGAAATGGTTCTCCATCCTTGCCAAGCTTCTAACAATTTATGGTGATCATTTGACTCTGCAATGGTTCTAGATAATTCCCCTAAGCTTTGACACTGGCCATCAACACAAAATTTACCAGAACCATACATGGCCTCTAAATTGGCCATAATTTGAGCCAATTCCGCATTTTTCTCAACATCATCAGGAGCTGCCAGTGTCAGACTTCCTTTGATTAAATTCAAACGACGACGCATGTCATCAGATAAATTCAAACCATCAAATTTTTTTGCTTCGTTAGCAAACTTAACAGACAGCCCCCCCATTTTTTCAATACTTTTAGCACCCAGCCAAATGGTGTCATCGGTGATGAAGTTCGCTTGAACCCAAGCCACTCTGGCTGCATATTCACCTTCTTGGATATAAGTGTCTTCCACCCTGTCCAAAAATGCTTGTGCATCGGCCACTGTGACGGACTTTTTATTGTCGCCATTCATTGGTTTGGTTGTGGTGTTGTTATGACATGCCATTAATGACATCATCAGACATAAAATCGTTATTTTTTTCATGATGTGTTGTTGTCCCGTTGCGCTATTAAACCTAATTGGTGTAAAAGTTTGATAATCAATCTGAAGATTTAATACTTGATAATACAGTCTTGTCAGGTATACATACCACCAAGACATTTCTTAAAACGACCATATTCTACAACAAAGCCATCCAAGTTGTTGAACGCAGCACACAAAAAAACCCAGCATGTGCTGGGTATTCTTGAGGTCTTAGTTAAACTGTATATTGTTCGCTTAGGTCTTTTTATTCATTGTCTTTGTCTGCTGCTCGAACGATTGGCTGCAGGACGGCTAGATCTGCTTTGTTTTTTACTTGATTGTTTGCTACTCTTGGGCTTCGAATTCGAAGATGATCGACTAGACTGATTGCTCTGTTTAGGCTTAGACTGCACTCTGGCTTGAGACACTCGGTTACTTGACTGGTTCCCCCTTGGCACATTTGAGCGCTGCACATTTGAGCGTGTCGATTGCGAATTTCTTTGTGGCGTGGATTGTCGAGAAACACTGGAACGGTTATTATGATAAACCGGTGCTTGACTACTCACTGGCTTAACATTGACCGAACTTGGTCTTTGAGAATAATGAGTTGCCCTGGCATTTCTTCTGACTTGATTGGTTTGTCTGACTCTTTGACTGCTTATGTTACTGGCCACCAAAGCTGGTTTCTGATATCGGTTACCGTTGTTATTAGGTATTTTTCTTGGTACGTGATTTTCACGGCTGTTATTTTGTAAACGTCCCGAGTTCAATTGACTGGTTACTGCCTGTCTTGATGAATTTATCTCACCATTAGACTGCCTGTAATTTGAATCATTTGATCGTATGGCTGCCTCTTGACGGCCTCTTTGTACCGGCCTGCTGTTGCGGTTGGAACGACTACCAGCTGAGCGGTTGATCGCACGATTACCTGATGTTCTGTTAGCACTTCTGTTTCCAGTGCTGCGGCCACGATAAACCGCATTGCGGCTGCTGTGGTTGCCAGTGCTATTTCTTCTGGGTTGATTATTCTTGGAGTTCGAATAATAACGTCTGTTAATCAAGCGCCCTGCTTCGTTACGAGCAGAATAGTATCCCCTTGCACTTGGGCGCTGATGATAATAGTTGCGATTTCGCCAATGGTTATACCACCAGTAGTTGCTGGCGAAATAACCACCATAACCGCCATAACCTAGGCCAAACCCGTAAGAAGGCCACCAACTTGAAACATAGTGGTTATACCCCGAACCAAAATAGCTGGGTGAGCAACGTGTAGACCAATAAGAGTACCCACAATTATAACCTGAGGAAAAATAGAACCCGACTCTAGGATATCTGTATGGGCTGTAATTAACATTACTGTAGGTCACTCCCCAGCGATCTGGGTAGTAATTATAATTATTATAATAAACACCATCACCGGCAGTTGAATAGTCTGACGAACCATATCCATAATATGGGTCATAGTTGTCATAAGCGTAATAATCTTCTTCGTAATAAACGTCTTGGCCACTGTCATAACGGTGGTTATGAACCCCACAAGAAGCCAAAAACAAAGTCATCAAAGGAATTATAATTTTCATATTGGGTGCGTAGTTTTTCATATGATCACTATAATACATTTAAAACACTGAATAAAAGCTGAATCAAAACTTCAAAATCGCGGCAAACCAAGCAACCTATCTCCACAAGCAAAACCAAAACGGTTTTGGTTAGGCCTGGTTGCAGAATCAATGCGATTTGCTTTAGGACTGATCAGACCAATCATTCGAATTGACTGTTAGCCAAGAAACGTTGTTTTGGCAACCAATAAGGCCATGAGCTTGCGAGTCAGAGGAATCTTTATATTAAATTTATTTAAGAGTTACGATTTTTTGCGCAGCAAAAAGGCTGCTTCCGCGTCCTGCTAACGCTGCAGACCTGCATCCATATAGGTCAAGTGGCGCCGTAATAAATTATTTGAACCAGGGTACAGGATTGGTCGGATCAGCTGCTTTGCGAATTTCAAAATAAACGCCACTGGGGTCGATGTTGCCTGAATTACCCGCCGTGGCTATCACTTGATCAGCTTGTACCCAATCTCCCACCTCAATCAAAAGCGTCTCATTGTGACCATATAAAGTCATGTAATCATCACCATGGTCTAAAACTATCAATAGCCCGTACCCGCGTAACCAATCGGCAAAAGCGACCCGACCGTATGCAGTAGCAACTATATTTTCACCTGCCTCATTACCTATCACCACACCATCCCATCGACTGTAGCCTGCGCGCAAAGAACGGTATGAGCGGATGATTTTTCCAGTAAGGGGTTTAACCAATTGGCCTTTGAGTTTGGCAAAGGAAATATCTTCGCCCAAATTTTCTGGTAAGTCATCCAAGTATTGAGAGATTTGTGTCAGAAGTTCATTAAGTCGTTGACTGTCTTGAGTTAACGTTTCATTTTCATTTTGGTATTCGGCAATGGTTTTTTTCAAACCATTCAATACCACCGCACGTTGTCTTTTTTGCTCCACCATGATGACTTGTTCATCGTTAAGCGCTTGTTCTTCAAGCTGTAAAGTTTGTTGTTGTTGAGAAATTTGAACTTGATATTGTTCCAGTTGTTTGATTTGTTCGGCAATGCTTTTGATTAAATCATACAGCTTAAATTGTAGGTATTTGATTTGATGTTGTGTGATTTCAGCATTCTCGGTGTTGGGGTTAAACAACATCATTTTCAATATTCGGTCATGGTTGATAAAAACATGTAATCGCAATAACTCAGACATTTGCGTCTTTTGCTCACTGATGCTGTCATTTTTGATTTTAATTTGTTCGCCTAATACCTCAACCTGCTTTTCTGCTGTATCTATCTTGGTTTTAATTTCCCTGAGTTTTTTTCCTTGTAAATTAATTTTTTGATCTTGTGATTCTAACTCCTGAATCAACTTAGCCTCATCCCCTTTGGCTTGATTCAACTCTGTTTTTAGACTAACCAATCGCTGACGAATATTTTCTAGTTTGTCGTTAATTTCTGCCTCATCCATTTCAGGTTGTGCTAAAGATGCAAAACTAACAAATAATAGAACTAAAAAATAACATCCTAAATGCATATAAATGGGATCAAGTCAATGATGATAACAGGCGAACATAGTAGCAAAGTCAACCCAGAGAAAAAACTGTTTTACACATCAATATCAATCAAAGTCATAGTTATGGTCTATTTTTAAGGCTTATGACTTGATTTTTTACGCTGATACCTTATATTGTCCCTTTTCTAATTTTAGGTAGACAGTCGATGTCACAATTGGTTGAATTTATTGGTAACCACCCTTTTTTGGTGACTTTATTTCTGCTGGTTTTATTTTTATATCTGAGCAGTCTTTATAAAGAAAAAAGCCGGGCATTTCAAACCATAAATATTGATCAATTAACGCGACTCGTGAACCAAGAAAATGCTCAGGTTATTGATGTTAGACCTAAAGAAGCCTATCAACAAGGTCACATTGTCAACGCACTTAATATGCCATTAGAAGACATCACTTCAGGTAAAATAAAACTAGATAAGCTAAAAAAGAAGCCAGTGGTGGTTTACTGCCAAATGGGTAGAAGCTCATCAAAAGCCAGTAAAAATTTAACTGATGCTGGCATAGAACAGGTATTTAATTTACAAGGTGGTATCAACACATGGATCAGTGAAAAATTACCATTGAGCAAAACATAAAAACAATAAATTTATCTAAGCAAAAATTCATTATTCAGGAATCTTCATAAAGATTCAAATTTAATCATAGGAATTAATCATGACAGAAGAAAGTAAAGCAGCAGCAACTACTGAAAACCAAGGACCATCCATGTCTTTGCAAAAAATTTATACCAAGGATGTCTCATTTGAAGCACCTAATGCGCCACATGTTTTCAGTGAACAAGGTCAACCAGAAATTAAATTGAACATGAACCAAAAAGTCAATAAATTGGATGACATCACTTATGAAGTGGCATTAACAGCTACTGTGACTTGTACTTTAAATGAAAAAACCACTTATTTGGTTGAAGTCTGCCAAGCGGGCCTTTTTGGCATGAAGAATTTCGAAGAACAAGCATTACATCAAACTTTAGGGGTTTATTGTCCTAATGTACTTTTCCCTTATGTTCGCCAACAGGTCAGTGACTTAGTGACAGCCGGCGGTTTTCAACCTCTGATTCTTCAGCCTGTTAATTTCGAACAAATGTATGCACAACAAATGCAGCATGCACAAGAACAAGCTGCTTCAAGCACAAAACAATAATGAAATTTGCTGTACTTGGTGCTGGCTCTTGGGGTACGGCTTTGGCGATGCAATTATCGCGTAATGGTGATACTTTTCTTTGGGGTCGAAACCAAGCTGGCATGGATGCCATGCAACAAACCAGAAGTAATGATAAATACTTACCTGGCATAATATTTCCAGAAAAGTTGATCATAGAATTAAGTTTAGAGGCAGCCATAAAAAAATCTGATGCCGTCTTGGTAGTTTGCCCATCACATGCTTTTGGTGACATATTGCAACAAATCAAACCCTTACTTGGTGACAAACCTTTGGCTTGGGCCAGTAAGGGTTTTGAACCAGGCACTGGTAGGTTTCTCCATCAAGTTGCTGAAGAAATCATTGGCGATGATGTCCCAATGGCTTTGGTAACCGGCCCATCATTTGCTAAAGATGTGGCCAACAATAAACCCACACTGGTGACAGTGGCTTCACATTCAGATGACCAAGCATTCGCCATGCAAGTCAGTCAAGCTTTGCATACCGATAATTTTCGTGCTTACATTTCTCAAGATGTCATTGGCGCGGAGCTGGGTGGTGCAGTAAAAAACGTGCTGGCATTGGCTACAGGTATCGCTGATGGTATGCAACTGGGTGACAACACCCGCGCCGCCTTGATGACTCGAGGCATGGCCGAAATGATGCGACTGGGTGAAGCTTTGGGCTGTAAACCAGAGACCCTGATGGGACTATCCGGCCTGGGTGACTTGGTATTAACCTCTACTGGTGACTTGTCCAGAAATCGTCGCATGGGCTTGGCTTTGGGACAGGGACAATCGATTGACACTGCACAAAAGATAATTGGACAAGTGGTGGAAGGCATAGGTACCACTGATGAAGTCATGCGTTTGTCCAAAAAACACCATGTTGACATGCCGATCACTGAACATGTATGGAAAGTAGTACATGGTGAAATGACTACTGTTGAAGCCCTGTCATCCCTCATGGATCGTGAAATCAGACCTGAGTTTTCTGCGTCCGAATAAAGCCAAACGTGATTCATGGCAGAGTTATTATCTCGCACTCTGCCAGGCTATAATCCTAATTTGTATGGCTGGGGATTACTGAATAGGCTGATAAATCAAGGTCAATATTTCTGACTCAGGCACAGAGGCGGGATCATTGGCATAAACTTCCCACGGGTTACCACTGCGCTGTAATTCACTCTCTTCAATGTAAGCATCCATCAAAGCATAAGAAGTCTCACCTTGATCATATGGGCCTTTCTGTATGTATTTAATGGCTTTGCCGGCATAGGTTTGACCCAATTGAATGATTCCAGTTTCCCCCTCAATACTGTTAATGTTAACAGGTATGGCAGCATCAAATTCCCAAATATCATTTTCTAAACTTCGAGTAATGGTCATTGGCTGACCACCAAAATCTATGCCATTAGCTCCCATAAATGCTGTAATTTGGGCATAAGCATTACCAATCACCACACTCATATCATCATTGATATTTCCTGACGTACTGACAAAAAGTACATTCTGTGAATCTACCTTTTCAATACTGAACCCAGAAAAATCATAGACTGGTTGGGCTTCTACCAAATTCTTGAGGTTTTTTAAACCTGTTTCGTATTGAGGTCCAAGCATGCTGTCCATCATCATGCCAAAATAACGCCCTAAAATATCACCGTTAAAATCAGCATCAAAAACCCAACTGATTTCAGACTGATCACCTTTGGCTTTAATGAGATAGGTCGCCCATGAAGGATCGTCCCCTTGTCCATCAAAATACAACTCAGCCTTGACCATTTCGCCAGCTACTGACTCAATAATGGTTTGTCTTCCACTACCAACCTCTTCATTACCCTGCCACGACATTTTTGACCCTACGCCGAATTCAGGACCAGTAAACTCATATGTCGCACCAGGATCCAACTGAGCCCAAGGCGACCACTTATTGAAATGGTGCATAGAATTCACAGCTTTAAAAACTTTAGAAGCAGGTCTATCTATGGTTATGGTGCGAGAAATTTGAACTTTATCTTCTAAAAAAAAGAAACCATAAACATAAAATGCAATCACTAAAAACAGCAATGCAAAAAATAAATACTTAAAAACTCTCATCATAATACCCTGTATTTTCTATGGCACAAATGATAGCACAATAGCACAGTATTGGGCCTTCATTCATGATCGATTTAAGGGAGTTTTTTGTGTCTTGTACCATATGGAACCAACGCCAGAGCCTTAAGGGTAATGAAAACGAATAAATTGACTCTGTCGTTGGCTTAATGACTTTTATTGACTGCTCACTTAATGTGCTAAATTGTGATTAAAAGTAGCTTAGTCATTTTGAATACATTATTCTATAATTAACCATTGGATTAAATTTTATACAGATGAGTAACACTTGTTTAACAACACAACTGAAACAAACCATATGAATAATCTTTTAAGTTATGCACAGAATTATCTGTTAGAAAGCTTATTACTGAGTATATTTTTAGGTGTTTTTTTAACCCTCATAGTTGTCTGGTTTTGGTGGAAAAAAAGCCGTGAACAAATCATTGTAACAGCAGAAGAAAAACGCTACGCCGAAGCACAATTACATGAACAGATGTTGTTACAGATACAGACAGAAAATCAAAAAATTCAAACTGATAATGAACACCAAGAACGTGAATTATTGCGGTTAAATAAATTAACCGTTAAATTAGCTGAACAATACAAATTCAGTCAAGAAAAAGCACTGTTGGTAGACGAAAAACAGCTGGCGCTTTCTCAAGCCGAAAAACAACTCACACAGCTTAAATCGGATGCCGAACACCAGGCCACGCGCTTCAAAGAACAAACCGAGTTCATTAAAAACTCTCAAACCACCCTTTCTGATCACTTCAACACATTGGGGCAGAAAATTCTGGAAGAAAAAACCGCAAAATTCACTGACAAGAACAAAGAACAAATGAACCAAGTTGTCACCCCTCTGCAAAAGCAATTACAAGAATTTCAGGCTCTGATCAACCGCAATGCCACTGAAGGCTTGGCCCAACAAAAATCAATGAAATCTGAGATTGAACGCATTTACCAACTCAATCAAGAGCTCAGTAAAAAAGCCACAGATTTAACCAAAGCATTGACCTCGGAAAGTAAAACTCAAGGTAATTGGGGTGAATTGATCTTGCATCGTTTGTTAGAAGTGGCCGGGCTAGAAAAAGGGCGTGAGTTTGAAACTGAAGTATCATTCACCAATGAAGACAACAAACGTTTCAGACCGGATGTTTTGGTCCACCTACCCCAACACAAAACCATGATTGTCGATGCCAAAGTTTCATTGACCGCATTTGAACAATACGTCAATGCTGAAACCGATGAAGAGCGACAATCTCAATTGAAACGCCATGTCCAAAGCATGCAACAACACATCAAAACACTTTCGGATAAAGCTTATCAAAAAATTGAACAAATTGACTCCCTGGATTTTGTGATGATGTTTGTGCCCGTAGAATCGGCATTTTTAGAAGCGGTTAACTCACAACCCAACCTGATTGAAGAAGCTTACAAAAAGAACGTGTTGATTTTATCGGCCAGTAATTTATTGGCTACACTGCGAACGATCATGGTCTTGTGGCAAAACGAAAACCAAAATAAGAACGCCCAAGTGATCGCCGATAAAGCTGGCAAGATGTATGATAAATTTGTAGGCTTTGTAGATAACCTTAATGACATCAAATTTCGCTTAGATCAAGCTGACAAAGCCTGGTACGACGCGGAAAAGAAATTAAAAACTGGCCGTGGCAACCTCATCTCCCAAGCTGATAAGCTGAAAGAACTTGGCGCTCGCAACAGCAAAAACTTGTCCGCAGAATAACCCATCAATTAAAAATAAATGACATTTTTTTGCAATAAGACAACATAGATAATTGTGTTGCATCCGTAATTAGAATAATTAACGAAACAAACGCAATTAGTTCAGAACCTAACCCTAGAAAAAGCTTAATTAGTGCCCTTAGATTCGATAGTGCTCACCAATAGAATACCCCAGTCCAACCACTCAATATTTTCCTTTACACTGGTAAAAAAACTTTCATAAACAATGAACTGAATCTATCATTAATGATTAATTAAGCAAATGCCTCCATTATTAATTCATCTGCTGATATTTTTTCGGTGGCATACCATATTGTGCTTTGAAGCATGATGAAAAATAGGAAACTGAATTGAATCCGCAGTTGTCTGCTATTTGACTGACTTGGTAGCCATCTTTGAGGAGTTCGCTGGCTTTTTTAAGCCTGAATTCCCTCAGCAAGTCAGTTGGATTTTGGTCTGTAAGTGCTTTGAGTTTCCTTTGTAACTGACGGTCTGAAACAGCCATTTTACCTGCCAGGACTGTCAGTGTTAACATCGGGTCAGGGTACAATTCCTCAATCAACTTCATCAGTTTGTTGAGAAACTGTTGGTCTTTTTTCGGCAAAGTGATGTGTTCGTTTTTTGAACCTTGTTCTGATGACAAAACACTTTGACCAGTTTTCTTTTTCAGAATATCACGGATGGTGAGCATGTTTTCTAACTGCACCAATAACTCATCACGATCAAAGGGCTTGGTCATGTAGGCATCCACATGTTCGCGCCAACCTTTAATCCTGCTGGTTTTATCATTCAAAGCTGTGAGTAAAATCAGCGGAATGTGCGAAGTTCGTTCATCTGAACGGATGATGCGACTGACTTTAAAACCATCCATTTCAGGCATCATCACATCACAAATGATCAGATCAGGTATGTGTTCTATTGCAAGCGCCACGCCTTCTTTTCCATGTTTTGCTGTGATGGTGTTGTAATGAGGCTTAATGATGCTGACTATGTGGTTACGCATATCTTGATTGTCTTCGATCACCAGCACCTGATTCAACGAATCATTCATGATTTTAGAATCACTTTCTATCTCTATGACCTGCCCTGTAGTTGGTAGTTCTGATGCAAGCTGATTAACCAATGAATGATTTGAACTCAATTCTGTAGTTTCTATAGACGCTGACAAAGGCAGTGTGACAATGAACTCACTGCCGACACCAACCTCACTGATCACTTCTATATGGCCTTGATTGATTTTAACCACTTCTTCAACCACGGCAAGGCCTATGCCTATGCCCTCAATCTCTTGGTGAGAATCTAGTCTTTTAAACCTTTTAAAAATGTCTTTTTGTTGCTCTTCAGTCAATCCGGCACCTGTATCTTTAACCTTCAGCACAAATGACGAACCCTCAACTTCAGCTGTCACGTCTACTTGCCCACCTATTTGGGTGTACTTGATCGCGTTAGATATCAGGTTACCCATGATGGCATCTAAACATTGATCGGTGACATGAATATGAGCATTTTCATTTTGTAATAAATGAAGTTTTAGTTTTTTATTGTGTGCCATGTGTTCAAAGGAATCGACCACTGACTGGACTTGACTTGCGGTTTTTTGAGTACTTTTACTCACCTTTTCTGTGTCAGATACTCGTGCCAATTGCAGTAACTGCTCGACCAATGACAACAGACGATTGGCATTGCGATTGATCACATTCAAAGACTGTACACCTTCCGCATTGTGACCTTGATTAATCAGTTCTTTAATTGGACCCAAGATTAAAGTTAAAGGCGTTCTGAATTCATGTGAGACATTCGAAAACAATTCATTCTTTTTAACCAGTAAAGACTCCACCCTTTGTTTCTGGACTTTTAATTCTCGGGTCTTGTTATCTACCTCAACTTTCAATAAGGCCGCTTGTTTTTTACTGTCTTGGATTTTCTTCTTTATAAACAAAGCAACGGCAAGTACAAACATAACAGCATAACTCAACCAAGCCCACCAACTGAACCAAGGTGCCGGATTAACCCTGATAGCCAAACTTTTACCTTGTTCATTCCAGACACCGTATTTATTACTGCCTTTCACCTTAAAAGTATAATCACCACTGGGTAAATCAGTGTATGTGGCTTTTCGGTTATTGGCATCCACATAATTCCAGTCTGGATCGAATCCTTCTAACATATATGCATATTGATTTTGATCAGGTGCGGCATAGTCTAAAGCAGCAAACTCAAAGCCCATGACATAATCTTTATGAGATAAAGTTATCTCATTGATAAAATTAATTGGATTATTGATTTGAAAACCGTCATAGTTGACTCCAGCTTCTACACTTTTATTGAATCTGGACAACCTGGTTAAGATGATAGGCGGTGGTGTTTGATCAACTGCAATATTATCTGGATAAAAAGCATTATAACCATTTGTGCCAGCAAAATACATTTTACCATTGGGCGACTTGTAACCTGAATTGAGCGAGAATAACTTATTTTGTAAGCCATCACTGTGATCAAATACCAATGTTTGATTCGTTACTATATCCAGTCTAATAAGTCTGCTTCCTGCACTCACCCACAGTCTTTTACTGCCATCCTCCAATAAGTTATTAATATTATTGTACCCTTGCCATTCTGGTTCACTTATAAAATGTTTTACAAGCTCTTGTCTTTCATTAAACTTAAATAAACCAGCATCAACAGTTCCAACCCAGATATTTCCAAGTGAATCCCTGAATACTGTTTCAGTACTTTGAGTAGATAACTGACTTTGAACTACATTCATAGCCCGCATTGTTATTCCATCAAACGTGGCCAAACCTTTTGTGGTCGCGATAAGAAACTCATTATTGGATATAGGATAAGAACCACGAAAATTACTTTGCTGTAAATAAGTTGGTTCTGATGGAATGCGTTTTAATTGTTTTTTTGCAATGTCATAGGAAACCAACCCTCTTGAGGTACCAAACACAAATGTCTTTGAGTCAGTCTGTGTAATAAAGTCTTTAATAAAAAAACTAGAATTTTTTAAAGGATGATCAAGCTTAAGATTGGTAGACTCAGAATCTTGTATTTTGGCCAAACCAATATCTAGGTAATTGACCCAAATGTTCTTATCGTCGTCTTGGAAAAGATAAGGAAATGGCTCATGTTTATTCTGTAAATAATCTTGACCCAGTTTAAACTGTATGCAACTTTTATCTTTTGCATCTACTTTGATTACCTCTTTACTGGTAGTTAACCAAAGATTTCCTTCTAAATCTTCTACAAAACTCTTAATCTCTTGTGATTTTGGACAATTGTCAAAGTTCAATGTATCAGCATTTAGTCCAAAATGCATTGCCGTAAAGCTAATCAAAGTGAGGCTACCATCATAACTACCAACCCAGAGGTTTTGATTTTGATCAATGAATAACGCTGTTATTGAATCATTAACAATATTTGAATTACTTGTCAAAAAATGTTGAGGCAGAAATTGACCCTTTAATGAGCTTCTAATTAATCCTTGTGTTGTTGTTCCTAACCACAAGTGTTCTGAATCAGAAATCATATTTCTGATATTGAAGCCTGATGAATCTTGGTTAGCATGTGTCCATTCTTGGTTATACATACTTTTTTGAAAAACACCTTGACTGGTTGAAATCAACAAATTGTTTTCATGATCAACATATAAATTCCAAATATTAAGTGTTTGATCCTTAAAAGGATAGGTGATGTCAGCAAATGTTTTGCCTTTTATCTCAAAACCAAGTAATTGATTCGAAGTGGCAATCAAAAGTTGATTGTTTTGATAAACCATAGCATCGATATAAGTTTTGGACTCTTTGAATGGGTAAAAATGATGCCCTGAGGAATTCAGTTTATATAAGCCATGCTTAGAAACCGCCCAAATATTATTTTCTATTTTTCTAATAACATAGATGGCATCGTTCGTAATGGCTTCAATTGGTTGTGATATTGCAGCCCTTCCTAAGTGGTATGAAAGCAATCCTTGATTCTTAGTTCCAATATACAATTCATTTTCACTAACAAAAGCCATAGTCAAAACCTGAACAGCATTTTTAGATTGTTCGTAATTCAACTGAATAGGGTTAAATTGGTAACCATCAAATTGGGCAATAGAATTCTTGGATGCGACCCAAATGGTTTCTTGAGAGTCTTGTAATATCGTATGTATTTTGGTATCAAAAGGACTATCAATTAAAGAAAACTGAGCCCATGATGAGCCTACAAAAGATAACAAGAGAAAAAGAAAAAATAAAACCTTTAAGCGATTAATCATTCGTTAAGAAACAGAACTTTATAGATATTTAATACATATCAGAATAAATAACTTTCGGAATTAATTCAATACAAAGTTTTATAAGGATCACTAAACAAAATTTTAATATCAGGTTATTATATTTACAACAAACCCCAATCCAACATTAAAGTCTTGGCTTGAGGTTTATACAAAAATATGATCAGAAGTATTAACTGATATTAAAAATCATGATGGACTTAATATTCAGTTAAGACGATTCTGATGGTTTCACAATGTTCGGTCGGTATACCGTTCTCATCACCAAGTAAAAAAATGCCATTAGCTGCTAGAACTAGTTCAAGCTCATAACCTTGGGGGAATGGGGCACAGCTGACGTTACCGTTATATTCGCCACGAATAGTAACTAGCTCATGACTTTCAAACATATAGTAACATTCGGTTGTAATTAATGGTTGAATAGCCTGTGCAGGCTCCACAGGAACCATCAATCCTGAAGTTATCATAACCGCTGTAATAAGCATAATATGTAATTTTTTCATTTCGTTTTCCTTTAAGTTTAAGAGATTCGGAATGATAACATTGAATAATCTTCTGACAAGGGCAAAGTTCGTAAAGTTAAAAAAAAAATCCGTTAATTTAAACTTTGTTATTTTGTTCTTATATTCATATACTTATAAGAACTTGAAACTCCGATATTTGTATCTTGAATTAATTGTCACCATATTAAACGCATCAATTGAATGATTAATATTATTCGACAACGCCATTAACAACCGGTGCAGTAGGCCCACCTTTTCTTTCATAACCATCAACTCGAATAAATCGGTATTTCATGCGTTCTAAGATGGCATACAATGATGGAATAAGTATCAAAGTAATCACTGTTGCAAATAAGATGCCAAAAGCCAATGATACCGCCATGGGAATAATCACCTTAGCTTGTAAAGACGTTTCAAACATGATGGGTAATAAGCCAAAGAAAGTGGTTAGTGAGGTCAATAAAATAGCACGGAATCTTTTACTGCCGGCATTTTTAACAGCAGTGATGATGTCGGTTCCTAAACTGCGTTCTTTGTTGATGTAGTCCACCATCACCAGGGAATCATTGACCACCACTCCTGTCAGCGCTATCACACCAAAAATCGACATCATACTGAAGGTCATTCCCAACAATAAATGACCCATAATGGCACCTGTTATTCCAAATGGAATCACCAACATAATGATCAAAGGCTGTAAATAGGATTTCAGTGGAATGGCCAATAAAACATAAATCAGTAAAACTGCAGATAACATGCCTACACCTAAGTTATATACTAAATCGGTCATTTCTTTGCTGGTGCCATCCAAATCGAAAGTAACATCAGGATATTCAGGTACAATTGGATTTCCAGGTTTTGGCATCAGTTGGCCCACTATGGTTTGCGGATCTGCAACAGACTTATCTACCATAGCAGTTAGGCGTGCTGCTCGCTTGCGATTAACCCGCTCAATTGAATTAGCAGCTTTTCCAAGTTTAATGGTTGCTACGGTATTTAATGGCAGTTCATCACCTTGTGTTGTACGTATGCGCAAATCCTCTAAAGATTGTAGTGACTCACGGGTTTTGCGATCATAACGTAACATCACCTTAACTTCGTCATTACCACGTTGCAGCCGTTGTATCTCTTCACCGTAATAGGCTTGTCTGATTTGTCTGCCGATGTCACTCTGGCTGATGCCTAAGTTTTGACCTAAAGGTTTAACCGACAACTCAATTTCATCTTTTCCGGCTTCAATAGAATTTCTGACATCTGATACACCTTCATAATTAGTTAGTTGTGCTGCCAAAATTTCAGTGGCCAACCTTAACTCTTCAGTATCACTTCCCACTAATTTCAAACTGACATCGGGGCCTTGGCCTGGACCAGTCAATGACATGGTGCCCAAGTAAGTGGCGCCTGGAATTTCACCGATGTATTCGGTCCAGCGTTTGAGCATTTCTTTACCATCAATCACTGCCACCTCGTCTTTCACCAATTCAACGATGACTTTACCTGATATTTGTGAATCAATGAATGACAAGCGATGGGTAAAAACTGCACCACTTTCTTTACCAACCGATTCACTGACATCTTTATCTAACCTGACCAGCGCTTGTTCGACTTGCTGCAATACTTTTTCTGTATTTTCTTGCGGTGTTCCTTGCGCCATAGCGAAATCAGCTTGCACAAAATCAGCCACAAAATCTGGCATCAAAACGAACCTTACTAAACCATTGGCAATTAAACCTATACTCAGCACAAAGATTCCCACAAACACGGTTAAGGTGAACCCAGGTCTATTAATTGCTTTACCAATGGTGGGTTTGTACCAATTTTTGATGACATGTTCTAAGCCATCGTTGACTTTTCTTTGAACTCGCAACAAAGGCCCTGGCTTATTGGTACCAATGTCGTCAGATCTCATGTGGGCCAAATGTGCTGGAAGAATCAGTTTGGACTCAACCAAAGAAAAGATTAAACACAGAATGACCACCCAACCAATGGCTTCAAAAAATGAACCAAATAAGGTACCAACGAATAACATGGGAGCAAAAGCAGCAATGGTAGTTAATACACCAAATGTTGCTGGGGTGGCCACTTTTTGTGCGCCTACCACTACATTCTTTAATGAATGCCCATTGTGTTGAATTTCTGAATAGGCACTTTCACCAATCACAATCGCATCATCAACCACAATGCCAAGCACCAAGATAAATCCAAACATACTGAGCATGTTGATGCTGATACCAGTCATGGGTAAAAACATGAAGGCACCCAAAAATGCCACTGGTAAGCCAAGCATGACCCAAAAAGCAACTTTTAAACGCAGGAATAAGGTCAGCGTTAACAACACCAAAACCGCACCTTGGAGCATATTACGTTCCATCATGTCCAAACGACCTCGAACATAGTGCGAAGTATCGGACCAAGAAGCAACCGACATATTAGCGGGCAGTTTATCCTGCATTTGCGCTACATATGCATTAACCTGATCAGAAATAATCAACACCGATTCATTTTCCACTGCATTAACTTGGATACTGATGGCCGGTTTACCATCGAAAGTCCCAATATCAGCTGTCTCTATAAAACCATCTTTGATGGTAGCCAATTCAGACAACATCAACCTAGAACCATCAGAGTTGGTACGAATCACAGTTTGCGCGAACTCTTGGCCTGTATAAGATTGACCTACAGACCTGAGCAGCACATCGCCTCGATCAGTTTTGATTGAACCACCCGGCAAGTCAATGGAAGCAGCTCTGAGCGCGCTGGCAATTTCATCAAAAGTAAGCTGATATTGCCTCAGTGTATTTTCATCGATTTCAATGGCTATTTCATAATCACGACTTCCGACTAATGTGGCCATTGATACATCAGGTAAGTCAATGATGTCATCACGCACATCTCGGGTGGCTTGTAATAAATCGTCTTCTGGTACATTGCCATAAACTGATAAAAACAGCACTGGTTGCTGGATCAGAATTTCACTGATGATGGGTTTTTCAGCTTGTTCGGGAAATGAGTTGATGCCATCAACTCTGTTTTTGATCTCGGCCATGACATTTTTCACATCATAATCACTGCCAATTTCTATGTTAGTACGGGCGAAACCTTCATTAGCAACACAGGTCGTTTTATCAATACCTTCTAATCCAGTAACGGCATCTTCAACTTTGACACAAATGCCTTTCTCAACTTCATCTGGCGCCGCTCCTGGATAAGTCATACTGACCAACACTTGATTAATGGATGTCGCTGGAAACATTTCTTTTTTCAAAGTATAGGCAGAATATAACCCACCAATAACCAGGCAAACCATCAATAAGTTTGAGGCTACAGGGTTACTGGCAAACCAATAAATAATGCCTCGATCCCATTGCTTTTTCATATGGCGCCCCTCATGGTGTGAGCTCAGGTTTTAACGCCAACTCAGTTTGGGTGTCAATCAGATCTAATTTTCTGAGTTTCATACCCTCTTCTGGTGCTTGAATTGGAGTGGTGATGATTTGGTCATTGGTAGTCAAGCCTTGTTCAACATAAAAATAGTCTTTCGTTGTATGCGCTACTTTGACTGACTTAATCTCTAGTTGTCCTTTGTTTACTTCATCACTGTTAATAAAAACTGCCAATTGATCATTGGGCATCATCCATGCACTAGGAACCGCATATAAACCAGTAAAACTTGAACCTGTTATTTTGGCTTGTAAAAAAGCATTGAATAATAAATCAGCTTCAAAAGGTTGTTCTATTTCAGCCACTACATAATTCATCAAGGTTCGGCTGTCTTTGCTGGACTCAATTCGTTTCACCAAACCAGATACCTGTTTTTCATTTTGCTCACTCATAAATGTGACTGGCAATGGATTTTCTTGCAGTGATGAACTGCTGATATTAAGTTTTCCGATGTCCTCATTACTCAAGGGCAAACGCACCTCTCCAACTTCTGTACCAGCCAATGATCCCAGTTGGCCATTCATACTAATATATTGGCCCAAATCAATGGTTTTACTTAATACAGTGCCATTAAACGGTGCCTTAATTTTAGTTTTAGCCAGATCACGTTTGGCCTTTTCTAGATCTGCTGCCGCCGCTTTGACACTGGCTTTTGCACCTGCTAATTGAGGTTTGTTGAGCAATAAGTCGCTGGGCTGCCCTTTTTTACCGAATGATTGCCAATCTTTTTGTGCCTGTTCGGAACGGGCTTGTTCTAAATCCATTTGTGCCTGTGCGCTGGCCAAACCCGCTTCAGCTCGAGCCACAGCCACTTGATAATCAGCAGGGTCAAGAGTAACTAAAACCTCACCTGCTTTAAATAAACCACCAACCGTAAATACTGGGCTTAAAGATGAAACCTTACCACTGATTTCTGACACCAAAGCGATTTGTCTCCTGGGCTGTAAAGGACCTTGCGACTCTATACTTAATGTCAAATCAGTGGGTTCAACTGTTGCAGTTTCTACCAAAAACCCAATCGGTTTTTCAGGTACCTTTGCTGGTTCGGTTTTCATGCCTCTCATTACAGACATTAATATGAAAACCACTGCAATGACCAAAATAATCGGGATGACTCTTTGAATGATTGATGGTTTTGGCGATATGTCGTGATTGATTTTTTCCATTGTATTATGCAAATGATCTGATGGCTAATTGTCAAACAAACGGCTGACTCATGCTGTGCAGAAATTGTTATTTAATAGTCACTATTTTAAACGATTGCATGTGAAGGTTATATAGAACACAAGACCTATTTTTATGTGTTTGATGACTGTACATGAGATTTTCAATTCAATCACACACTCCTTCAATGTCATTCTTGCCGAGCACATATAAGTAAACCATTTCACTTGAATTAAGTATCTGTCCTATGCATTACCAAAGCAAGAGTTAGGGAATGTACAAACCAACAGTCCAAATCAACCACCGTCATTCCAGCCGAGCTTCAGGCGAAGAAATTAAGCCAGCGCTGCAGACACTTCATATTTGACCCGATTAATTAACCAAGTTTAATTTTCCATTCCTATACATTACCAAACAGGAGCTTGGGAACGAGTAAAAACCAACCTCTGTCATTCCAGCCGAGCCTAGGC
>CAZVZJ010000032.1:0-41632 GCA_964631055.1 uncultured Marinicella sp. | reverse complement strand
GAATGTATCAAGGTGAAGCAAGTGGGTCAAGGACTAAACATTGCATAAGTTTTTTTAAATTTATGCAAAAGTTATTTTTAAGCTTATAAAGTTGGCATATACTGGTTGTAGAGAGTTATTTCAAAGAGGTGGAGAAAATGAATCCAATGCTAAAAGTTTGTATAATTTCTGTCTTGTCAGCAGTTGTTTCGGTGGTTATCTTGAAATATGTTGGGCATGAAAATCCTGCGGTCATTGGTGGGGGCGTCGCAGGTGGTGTGGCAGGTGCGATCACTGCCAGTTTGTTTAAAAGAAAAAAGTGACTCATAGTTAAGGCTATTAAGAATCCATTTAAATACAAAATAAAGCCTGTACGGCATGATGAAAAAACTATATCCCTGCATTGAACCCAATCAAACTTTTTATTTGGACGTCAATGACACCCATCAAATCTATGTCGAAACCTGTGGTAATCCTGATGGCGTTCCTGTGGTGTTTGTGCATGGTGGTCCGGGTGCTGGCTGCGGGTTAGATGATAGATGTTTCTTTAACCCAGAAAAATACCACATTGTATTGTTTGACCAAAGGGGATGTAATCGTTCAAAACCACTGGGAAATATAGAGCAAAATACCACCGCGCATTTAGTGCAAGACATTGAAGCCATTCGTGAACATTTGAGCATCGACCAGTGGGTGGTTTTCGGTGGTTCTTGGGGCTCAACCTTAAGTTTAGTTTATGCACAAACTCACAGGAATCGGGTATTGGGGTTGATTGTTAGGGGCGTATTCTTTGGAACACCAGAAGAAAATAAATGGTTATGGCAAGAAGGATTGAGTCGCTTTAATCCTGAGGCTTATGAACGCTATCGCTCGTTGGTCCCAGCAGAACGTCAAGCACATATACTTGAATATTATTACCAAATGATGACCAGTGGTGATGTTCGAAAACGAAACTTAGCCGCCGCCGAAATGATGCGTTGGGAAGATGCGGGCTTCACCATGCAAGATTATGAATCAACAGCCAATCCGGATGATGATAACTGGCACCAAGGCATGCTGGAAGCTCATTATTGTGTGCACAATTGTTTTATCGAAGATCGACCCATTGCAAACCATCTTGAGGTGTTACGAGATATGCCGGTGTTTATTGTTAATGGGCGCTATGATTTATTGTGCCCACCCATTAGAGCTTATCAACTACATCAAGCATTGCCTGATTCAAAACTGACCATTGTTGATCGTGCTGGTCATGCTTCGAAAGAACCAGCTATGGTCAATGCCTTGGTCAGTGCCACTGATGAGATGTTATCTCAACTTTAAAATAGTCATTAAGTGAGTCAGGTTTTTGTCATTAAAATGATGAATGAAAGCTCTATTTAACTCAACATTAATCACAAAAATAGGAGAACTCTCTATGTTCAGCCATATTATGGTCGGTGCCAACGACATCGAACAGTCAAAAGCTTTTTATGATGCCATTCTTGGCCAATTGGGCCATAAGCCAGGTGTCATTGATGAAAAAGGTCGTTGTTTTTATTTCACCAAAGCGGGTACATTTGCCATCAGTAAACCCATTGATGGTGAGCCAGCTGGCCATGGTAACGGCAGCACCATAGGATTCGCTGCAGAAACCCCAGCGCAAGCAGATGCTTGGCACCAAATTGGTTTAGAAAATGGCGGCACAGCTTGTGAAGATGCACCTGGTGTCAGAGAAGCGCCAATTGGAAAGCTTTATTTAGCATATCTACGAGATCCTTCTGGAAATAAAGTTTGTGCTTTACATCGAATGTAAAGATATCAAACGTGGAATTTAATATTATTAAATATAAATAAAGTAATGATATGACTTAAATTATGAACCGTAAATGTACATTATTACGGTTTTCTTAACTGAATTTTTATACCTCAACAGCTAAGCTTGGGTAAGGAAAGCCAATCAGGAAGATAATTTTAAACAATAAATTTTAAAAAAGAGGGTAAAAATGAAAAAAATATTAATAATCAGTTTTTTGATATTCAGTTATGGCTCAGCGATTTCGAATGATTCACTGCAAAGCAAAGAAGTCAATTCATTCGCGTTTGAAGTATTCATGAGTCAAAAACAACCAAGTGATTTGTTACTGAATGACAACACAGCATCAAAAAGTCTAGATTTTGGTGCATGTGAGAGGGCTTGTTGGGCTGCACACAATGTCTGCATAGCTCAAGGTAATAGGCCAGCTTCAGTGTGTTTTGATCGATATTTAGCCTGTGTCAACCTACACATATGCCGGTAAATATTATTGGGTTTGATTAACTATCAACCATTGGCAGCAAAACTGCTGAAAGCTTAGTTTTGTAATAAGAGCAAGGTGTTGTCATTAAAGACAACACCTTGATTTATAAGGTCTTAATTTAGAATAAAAAACGGATGTTTTCAAATAACATCTTCTTGGCTTGTTCCAAAGGACATGGCCCCGCTGGTGTAACCATTACCAAAAGTGGCTTTGGCTGTGGCAACTTGCAATACAGCGGATTTAAAAAACGAAACTTTTAGATCCGATAATGGATGAATAAATACCGACCAAACTATTTCATCAAATATTGCATAACGCGCATCTAACGCAGAGTGGTAATTAGCAGCCATCGCTTTTTCTAACATGCCTTCTTGTAAATCTTTGGTTGCAATAATGGGGGACATCATGCGCATGCGATCAGCAGCTGTATCGTAAACCAATATCATCTCTATCCCTTGGTATGAAAACTGAATGACATTATTATCCACTTTAACCTCTTGTGCTAATTCGGTAATGACATCTTGTAAAATTTTCGGTGTCATGACTTCTTCAGCTGATGCCAATGTGCTGAAACCTGATATTAATAAACCAATTAATATAAATTTTTTCATTGATAATTCCCTGTTAAAACGATTCATATATATTAGACAGTGCCCACCGAATAATATGACATTTATTTATTTTAATGCAGCTTTTTTTAACAGGTTGTAGTTAATCGAAAGATATCTGAACTTTTAAGTAACCATTTTACTGCTGATGCGTTATTTGTATATTATTAGCCAGAGGGTATACAAAATGAAAATATTGTTTATAAATGCGAAACTGAAACAACTGTGTTCAACATTTATGTTGGTGAGTTGTTTTTTCATAACGAACTTATCGGCCCAGGTAAGTAACAAAGCAGGCACAAAAGATGAATTACCTGGTAATCTGGCATTGCCTTCGTCTCAAGCTGAATTGAAACAATTGGCTGACTTAGAAAAGGGTCGTTACTCATATTCGGTAAAAGACTACTTTCAAAGACCACAACAAAGTACATTTCAGTTTTCACCTAATGGTAAATATATATCTTACCGAGAAAAAGATGAAGACAGTAAACGACATATTTTTGTCAAAAACACTGATACCAATGAAGTAAAGCGGGTCATAGTTGAAGGTGATGACTTGGTCAGTGGTTATGGGTGGGCGAACGACAGTCGACTCATTTATGTCAAAGACAAAGGTGGTGATGAAAATTTTAGTTTATATGCAGTTGATTTGGATGGAAAAAACCAAAAACACCTGACACCTTTTGAAAAGGTTCAGGTTGGTATCATAGATGAACTGAAAGATCAGAAGGATCACATGATTATTTCAATGAACAAAGACAACCCTCAGGTGTTTGAGCCGTTCAAGATTAACATCAACAGTGGAGAGCTAGAAAAGTTATTTGAAAACAGTGACACCAACAACCCCATTGCAGGATACTCCTTTGATAAAGATGGCAACTTAAAAGCATACACCCAACAACAAAATGGCACTGATTATGTATTGAAATACAGAAAATCAGTACAAGAACCATTTAAGGCAGTGCTTGAAACAACATGGCAGGATAACTTTTATATCATCGATTTTAATTATGAAACATCTAACCCTCATGATGCTTATGTGATGTCTAACCTAGAAAATGACACAGATGAAATTCTGTTGTATGACTTCTCTGAACAAAAGACAATAAAAAAGATATACGCAAACCCTGAGTTTGATTTAGGTGGTATGTCAACATCAAGAAAGCGCGGTTATGAAATTGATTACATTTATTACAATGGCACCAAAAGCCAAATTATACCGATCAGTAAGACCTTTAAAAAATTACATAAGCGATTCAATAAGCAGTTCAAAAATAAAAACTACTCTGTAATCAGTGCCACAGATGATGAAGATAAATATTTGCTGTATGTTAGCAGTGATAAATTGTATGGTACTTACCACCTTTATAATGCCAAACAAAAATCTTTTAAGTTGGTTTTTGATTTAATGCCGCAGCTCAAACCGACAGACATGGCTGAAATGCGCCCAATAAAATTCAAGACCAGAGATGGCTTAACAGTGCATGGTTATTTAACCATTCCACAGCAAGCAAGCGCTAACAATAAGGTGGCAGTTATCATGAACCCGCATGGTGGCCCTTATGGCCCCAGAGACTCTTGGGGTTTTAATCCTGAGTCTCAACTTTTTGCAAGTCGTGGTTATGCCACATTACAAATTAATTATCGTGGATCAGGTGGTTTTGGTAAAAAGTTTTATTTGGCCGGCAGTAAACAAATTGGACGTAAAATGCTCAATGATTTGGAAGATGGGTTGGCTTATGTAAAAACCATGGACTTTATAGATGACAATAAAACAGCAATCTATGGAGGTAGTTATGGTGGTTTGGCGACTTTGGGAAGTTTAGTTAAAACCCCCGACTTATATGCTTGTGGTGTTGATTATGTAGGTGTGTCAAACTTATTTACTTTTTATGATTCATTTCCTGATTATTGGAAACCTTATCTAAAACAAGTTTATGCCCAATGGTATGACGAAACCAATCCTGAAGAAAACACGATCATGAAAGCCGTATCACCTGCCTTGAATGTAGATAAAATTACCAAGCCATTGTTTGTGGTTCAGGGTGCAAATGACCCACGGGTTAATATCAATGAATCAGATCAAATGGTAGAAAACCTCAGAGGACGAGGTTTTGATGTACCTTATATGGTTAAGTACAATGAAGGACATGGTTTTGCTCATGAAGATAATCGGATTGAGTTATACCAGTCGATGATGGGTTTTTTTGCTCAGTGTTTGAAATGAATAAAATGATTTGACGCATAAACTTACCAATCAATAATGAGTTAATTAAATTTCTGGTCACATGTTTGTGTACATAAATTTGGGGCCAGAACAACGCTACAAATTTGCTGTGAGTGGTTAAATAAATATTATATGTAAGGTAATTATGCTATTCAGAGTCTTTTAACGAACCTATTAACTAGGCTGTAAGCCAACTTCTAACTAGGAACTTAAAACTCATGAACAAAAATATTTATTTAATCACATCATTCTTGGCGTTGTTACTGTTGAAATCAAACAGCAGCGCACTGGCTGAGGACAATAAGACAGTTATCAGTGGTTTTGATCATGTTGGTTTGGCAGTAAAAAGTTTAGATCTAAGCGCTCAATTTTTTATTGAAAAACTATCATTTAAGGTGGTAGGCGAAGACCCAAAATACCCTGCTAAATTTCTTAACAATGGTTTAATTACCGTAACATTATGGCAGACAGATAGAGAAAATACGGTTGAATTCAACCGTAAAAACAATATTGGACTGCATCATTTAGCCTTATCTGTACCTAGTTCTGAAGCGTTGGATCAGTTGTATGAAAATATCAAGGAACATCCTGGGCTGATGATTGAATTTAAACCTGAATTGGCCTATGGCGGTCCTAATAGGCATATGATGGTTCGTGAACCTGGTGGAAATCGCATTGAGTTTATATATCGACATAAACGTTGATATAAAATTGTTTTAAGTATAGTTTGTATTGATTTTCCTTAATTATTAATCAATAACGTCTGAACTGTCCCACAAGTATGCCTTGAATGGTCAGTTGATTGGGGTGGTAGTCGATAGGCTCTAATTCGCTGTTTTCAGGAATCAGTCGGGTTGTTTCCTCATCGATAAACTGGATGCGTTTTAAAGTGGTTTCCCAGCCATTGATCATGACGGCTACAACATCATTGTTTTTAGCATGTTGAGAGGATTTGATGACCACCCAATCTTGATCCATTATGCCAATATCCTGCATTGATTGGCCTTCTACCTTCAGGACAAAATGATCATTGCCAGCCAACATGTCATTGATGTCTATGCTTTCTTCATCAGCGATGGCTTCAATAGGTGTTCCCGCAGCAATACGCCCCATAAATGGCAATCCAGGAGATGCTGAGTCGGTGATGGTTTCGTACTGAGGGTGTATTAGACGAATTCCACGATTGGCACGGGTTCGTTCAATATACCCCTTGTCTTCAATGGCTTTAAGTAAGCGTGAAATATGAGCCACGGCTTTGATATTAAGCGCCTCACCAATGTCCACCAACCGAGGGGCTTTTTGATTTTGCTGATAATAAGTGGCGATGAAGTTTAATGTATCTTGTTCGCGATCTGTAAGCATTGGTTGATTATAGGGAAAATAAAGGGAAAATACAAACTAATGTTTAGCACTGATAAGTGAAGGAACTGAAGGAATTAATCTACCCAGAAAAAACTAAACAAGCAAATTGCCACAGTGTTTTTTACAAAGTGACTGGTTTCATCTCAAAATATTTGAGCGCCGCTTGAATTTTAATCGATGAAAGTCTGGCAAATAAATTTGTCAGACTTTCATTCAATTTGCCGTAGACTTGTTTAGAACAAACTGATGCTTCTGAATTCAATGGTTTCATTATTATCACGACAACGGCTGTCACTTGAATCTGAGAATCCAGTGATTCTAACAGTTGCATTATTCTCGAATGAATACTGAGCCAAGGATAAAGCTTGAAGGCTTGATGCAACAGGAACTGTGGTACCATCGAATGCTGTGGTAAGTCCAAGGTTAATGGTGCCATTGCTGTTAACTTGAATTGAATCAACCACTCCAGTGCAAAAAACCTGAGCAGCAAATGAAGGGGCCGCCATGGTGCATAATGACAGGGTTAAAAATAAATTTTTCATATCAGACCTCATGTTAATTAATAGAGATTACGATTGTATTTTGGCTCGATGACAAGGACATGAAGATAAGATTATGTGTTTGTTAAGCGTTCATGTCTTTATGGTTACTGTGTGTTGGTCCATGGCTGAGGTTGGTGTTAAATCAGGGTTGTAAGAATTTTGAGTAACTCAATGATTCTCAGGCAGTTTGATAGCACAAGTGAAGTGATAAAAGTGGACATTAGCCGGACCAAAAATCAAATAGATTCTGTATTGCTTTCTATGTCGGATGAAATTAAATACAACTGAAACTTAATCGCAAAATCAACTGCAATGATTATTTCAGTAATTGATTCAGCGTAGTCTAGTTTGACTGATTCTTTATTGTTGATTTGCAACCAACTGTCCCAGGGTTTTGATGGCGTTTTCTACTTGGTCTGTCCAGGGCATACCAAAACTCAGTCTTATATAGTTTTTAAATTTTTGACTGGCAGAAAAAATAATGCCAGGAGCGATACTGATGTTTTTTTCAATCGCCAGATGAAACAGTTGCTCAGAATCTACTCTTACCGGCAATTCAACCCAAACAACGCCACCTCCCTTCGGATTACTCACTTTGGTTCCTTGTGGAAATGAGTCTTTGATACAAGCCAGCATTCTGGCTTTATTCAATTTCAGAACTGCTCTGAGTTTATGCATATTTCGGTCATACTCTGAGCCAGCGATAAACTCAGTCAGAGTCCATTGATTGATCAAGGAACTTGAGCAGGAGAGGGCTCGTTTTAACCGCCTGGCTTGTGCTTCAAACTGGCCTGCTATCAACCAGCCAATACGATAGCCTGGTGCAGCAGTTTTCGAAAATGAACTGCAGGTTAAAACCAAGCCTTGCTTGGCATAACACTGAGCAGGAGTGCCGCGGTTTTGGGTGAAATACAAGTCGCCATAGACGTCGTCTTCAATCAATGGAATGTTGTGTGATTCGAGTAATTCAACCAACTCTTTTCTTTTTCCATCTGGCATAAAAGAGCCGGTTGGGTTGTTGATAGAAGTTGAAAAAAGGCAGGCTTTGATCGAATGTTTGTTAATCGCAGTGACTAAATCATTGACCCAGATGCCATCATCAGAACACACAGGAATTTCTAATGCCATCATGCCTAAAGATTCGATTAATTCGAGGACCCCAAAAAAAGCAGGAGACTCAATGGCTATCACATCACCTTTATTGGCTACACATTGTAGTGCAATTGATAAGGCTTCTTGAGCGCCGTTAGTTACGATCACTTCTTCGGGGTTCAACTGTAATCCATAATCGAAATACCGCAATGCTAATTGTCTTTTTAAAGGTTCAAAGCCTGTGGTTGGTGCATAAGAAATGGCCTTTGCACCTGCTTTAGATAATACTTGACGCATAATTCGAGCCAATGCTTTGTCACAAGGGTGGGCACTTGATGGGTTGGCTATGCCTAAAGAAACCATATCAGGCAGGTGCAGTGCTGCATAGACTTGTTCTATTAAACTTTGATTGTTGACATGTGTAGGTGAGCGACCCAGCTTTCCTCTGGTGGGTATGTCCAGTATTTTTAAATTTGGCTTCATGAAATACCCGGATTTCGGTTTGGCCACAATCACATTTTGTCTTTCTAGTTCAGTATATGCCAGTTTTATGGTCGGAATACTGAGGGACAGTTGTTGACTGAGTTTTCTCAATGATGGCAGCTTATCACCTGGTCTTAACGTGCCAGAAGCCTGCATTTCCAACATCATTGAGATCACCTGTTGGTAGAGGTATTGTTGACTGTTTCTTTCGATCGCCTTTGACATATTTATTTATCCAATCACACTTAATCTGTATACGTTGTATTTCTATCAAACTGTATCTGTTAAGTATGCAGATTCTCATTAAACTTAAGTTTTGTCAACTAATTAATTTAACCTTTAAAGGTGATAACAATGAAAAACAAGATTTTATATGTAACTACAGTTTTAATTTGGGGCTCGACATGGCTTGCCATTGAATATCAATTAGGTTCAGTGGCTGTAGAAGTCTCCTTGGCTTATAGATTTGCGCTGGCAGCTTTGATTATGTGGATTTATTGCTGGTGGCAGAAAGTTCCCATGAAGTTTTCAACGCGGAATCATATTTTTATAGCGCTACTTGCTTTGGGTAATTTCAGCATTAATTATGTGGTGCTGTATTATGCTCAAAATTATTTAACTTCTGCGATGACTTCTATTGCATTTTCTACTTTATTATTGATGAATATAGTGAATACGCGATTGTTTTTTGGCAAATCCATAGCCTTAAGAACTTATTTGGGTGCGGTGCTAGGTGTGTTAGGTATTGTCGCATTATTTTGGAATGATTTAAAGTCTGTGCATATGGGCAGTGAGTCTCTATGGGGCTTGGGTTTGGCATTGGTTGGTACTGTGATTGCTTCATTGGGTAACATGGTCAGTGTCAGAAACTCAAATGTTGGTATGAATATTTTCGCCACCAATGCATGGGGGATGCTTTATGGTTCGATTGGTTTAGCTGGGTTTGCTTATATAAGTGGCGTTGAATTTACATTTTCTTTTGAGTTAAGTTACCTGCTTTCATTGCTGTATCTAGCTGTGTTTGGCTCAGTGATCGCCTTTGCTAGTTACTTTTCTTTATTAAAAAATTTAGGTCCAGAAAAAGCCAGTTATTTGATTGTCCTATTTCCAATAGTCGCTGTGATTTTGAGTGGTATATTCGAGGGGTTTGAGTGGACAGCGAACATCTTTTTAGGTTTGGTATTGGTATTGACTGGCAATGTGATTGTTTTGACATCGAAAGCAAAGGTACAAAAATTTATTCAGCGATTTGTGCTCAGGTCGAAGCAGATAGAGATTGAATGTCTATAATGGAAGAATAAAAAATGTTGTTAAAAGACGTTGTTAAATGACAACGTCTTTTAAAACGACATATGAGCTCAATTAGAATAAACCCTCGTATTCGGCAGTTGCAGAAACACTGCTGTAAGTGCCATTAGGTTTAAGAACTGTGGCGTTAACTGTTATTGATTGGTATTGGCGAATTGGAACAAAACAAACACTGTTATTGGCGTTACAATTGCTGTTTGACCAATTGATGGTTGATCCTGCAGGTACATTATCTATCGCGAAGACTGCCGTGGTCGTTCTGGGCCAAGCTGCACTGAAACAGTAATTATAAGTGAATAGGTCATAGGCTAATGTGTCAACATAACACTTCATTTGAGTGGCAGAAGATTTGTTGGCATTGTTGCTTTCTAAATCATCAGCAAGTTCAGGCAAGGCTTTAAGCGCATATTCAAAATCTTGTTCAGCTGTTAACTCTTTGGCAGAAGCGGTAGAAATAATTCCGGTAATGCATAGAGTTGATAAAGCGGTTAATTTTAATAGTTTTATTTTCATGATTTACTCTCTCTAGAAATTTTTGAAATACATTCACCTTATAAGTGAATATTCGAATCAATGAAGGCGGTTTTTGTTGTAATTATCCTGTTCATTGAGGCATACATCATAACAATCCAAGGTTAATAATTTGTTTCAATACAGTAAAAATATAGTTATATAAATGTATAAATATTATGAACAATAATGATTTATTTAAGATTGTGATGGCTCAACTCGTGATTGGGTTCATTTCTTGAATTGTTTTACGAATCCAGCGGTTATGGAATTTTATAAGCAATATACATACGCACCATTAAATGATTTTGAGCCGAGTCTGAATTTAAGGTTGTAGATTTGAGGTGCGTTTTTAACATTAATTATCTAGGATCTTCTACAATCAGTATATTCAATCTTTGCTCTAATGATATTCGATGACTATTCCAAAAAAACAAGAATTGTTAAATAAACCCAGTCGAAAATTACTGTGGACGGTGTGTATTATTTTGAGTGTAGTTGGTGGGTTTTTATTGGTTGGTATTCCTGGTGCGTTGCTGGTTGGTGCGGTTGGTTGGTTCTTAGTGCTTACTGGTATGGGGGCCATCCAATTATCTGGTGATGACACTTGGCCAGTTGTTATTATGATTTCATTGTTGTGGCCATTTCTCATGTTGCCGGTTTCATCATGGGTGCAACGTAAATTCCAGAATATTCAAAGCAGTGTTCACTGGTTTTTGATCACCTTTATCAGTCTGCTCATTACTCAGGTAATTATTCTTGTGTGGTTTGGTTAGATCAATTCTTAGTGGTGCTGAATTCCGTTAACCTCAATCGACTCTATCAATTCTATTTCTGAGTTTTAAAACAAGTCATAAGGGCTCTTTTTGATTGTGTAGTGGGGCTTTTTATTAAAACCAAAACCCTGATCGCTTTCAGGCTCAGGTTGAAATTGATCATTGACGTTGACTACCAGGGCATATTGATTGAACACATTAATTAAGGTCGGAGATTTCTTCAGCGGTACAGGGCCAATGCGCTCTTCGTTCATTAAAACACCGGTATGGAATTGGTTTTCCTTCTTTATGAAATCCCAGTTCATCATTTCTATAAATAAATCACTTCCCATTAAGTTGTTCACAATACACCTCCGAATAATAATGTTTTTACTGTTCAAAAATACGCTTTGTCTGATTCCTTTGGTTGTGACCTTGAGAAACAGCTACAGTTTTATAATAGCCATTCAATCAAACCGAGAACAACCTCGTTGGATAAAACTATTAAAACAAATGTTAAAACAAGGATATTGTGACAATTGGCGTCACAGATTTTGGCATGAGGACGCGATTGATATTTTATTACGAATCAGACTGCCGTTTTTCGGCACTCGATTTGAACTTTTTATGAATGATTTATGTTTTTATGTGATTTTGAAACAAAAAGGGTCAGCTGACCCTTTTTGTTTCAATACTATTGGTTTAATCAAAGCCATTCGAAAAAATGACATCCGGTAAATCGGCCTCAGCAAAATAGCCTCGAATCATTAATGTTTCTTCGATTCCATAAAATTCAAAATTATCCCAATTGGCTTCACCTTCTATCGTAAAAGATATCCAGCTTTCTCTGGGTGTGAGTTTATCCATTGACGTTCCAATGAAAATAGTTTGGTTTGGCCCAACAGGTTGTTCGATGGCTAATAAGTATTTGCCGGGTTGTAAAGTGATCGGCGTTGGTAGATCTAAAATGATTTCTTCTGCAAAAATATCTTGTTGTGGAATGGCATAAGTTTGAGTTTCACCTAGCAACTCTCCGGGGATATTGTTGTTATCATCAAATGAAAGGACAGCTGCATTAAATTCTAAACCAACAAGCGGACAAGAGTTTTGGCATATGCTGGTGAAGTTGAAAGATATTTTTTCTAGTATAGTTGGTTTTTCGACCGTGATTGTGTGACCTAGATAACCACCGAAATCACTGTTGATTCCTAAATCATCATATGCAAAACCATTATCTCTGGCCATTATATTTGAGTCGACAACCAATACGTTATCCATGTAAAAAGAGTCATTATTGATATTTTCATCTGCTCCAAGTGCAGAGACTACTCTGAATAATACGGCATATTCTCCTTCATCAGAAACCTCATAATCAGGTAATTGAACCAAAATTGACTCATCTGCAAGTAGTGGCGTAGGAACTTCAACAGTCAACTCATCAAACAACTGATTGTCCTTAATAATAAAAGCGGTGACTGAATAATTTTCTTGTGTCAATGATCCATCATTAAGTACTTCAGCTTCCAGTGTTAAATGTTTATTTCCTGCGGCAGCTGCAGAAATTGTATATTCGCTGGGTCTACTGGCTGAAATAATGGTCAAATCATTATTGAATGGCTTAAAAATTTGAATATCGTCTATTTCTAAAACAAAGCCATTAAAAGTATTGTTTCGGTAACAAATATAAATGTCTTGGTTCTGATAACCCAATTCAGCTAAATTAACCGTTCTTTGTGTCAAACTGCCCATCTCCGCGTCAATTGAAAATAACAAGGGATTAGCCATGCATCCTTTTATATCTTGAGTTGTGGTTGATATATATACTTCATAACCGTCAGGAAAAGTCACATCGGTAAAAGCCTCCCAGCGTAATCTGGTATTGTCCTGAATCGTCACTCTCTTGGTAATAACCCAGTCATCAGCCTGTGCTGCTTGAATGTAATACGAAGTGCTTTGTAAACTGTAGCCAAAAGAGTTAAAGGCTGATCTTACGTTCCAAGCTTCTGTAAAATCTGTGACAATCGGGTTGGGGTTGGGGGTATTGCCATCAAGATCAAATCGCACCCAATCAGCTGGAAACTCACCGTCCTCAAATGACTCAAACAAAAAAATGTTATCTGGTGTATCGCCGTTATGCTTAGTGGTTTTAAAGTCTTTATTGAGTTGATTAAGCCCAATAAATTGATTGATCCTTTCCGAACTTTTTTGCCTTAGCACCTCATTGTTTTCACTTTGAACCGTTAAACTGGTTAAAACTAAAATTAACAGGTGACATGTGTTTTTAAAATGATTCATTGTATTCTCCTCTATTACGTACTAATAATTTAGTACTTACAAGTTAGTATATCAAGCCAAATATAGAAATCAATGTTAAATTTCTTTTTTATCAAAAATCTTTCTATTAGCTAAATTGAGAAAATGCTTAATTTGACCATAAGGATGGAAGCAGGAAAGGCCTAAGTAGATTTTGGTTGTTTTTATTAAGACTTGTTAGTAATTTACTTGACTTGTGTAAATGAATATATTTAAATAAGAAAACTATCTATCGATAGGTAGATAATTAATTTAATACCGTAATAATACAATGTAAAACTTATTAATAGGCTGTTTACATAGAAGTTACGCAACAAACACCACTTATAAAAAATAGTGAAACAAAATAGGATAAAACCATGAAAATTTATGACGTTCCAGCATTTCCAAATCCAGCACGTGTACGCATAGCATTAGCAGAAAAAAATGCATCAGAACAAGTATCATTCCATGATGTTGATGTAATGAATGGAGAGCATAGAAATGAAACATTTATAGCTAAAAACCCAGCAGGTGCGGTGCCAATACTAGAATTAGATGACGGTACCTGTATCTCTGAATGTTCAGCCATTATTGAGTACATTGATCAATCATTTGATGGCATCAGTTTAACGGGCTCAAACGCCAAGGAAAAGGCTTTAGTAAACATGATGAATCGCCGTGCGGAATTCATGGTACTTGATGCTGTTGGTGGTTACTTTCACCATGCCACAGCAGGTTTGGGCCCAGCCTTAGAAACTTATCAAAATGCTGATTGGGGCCTAAAAGAAAAAGAGCGGGCTGCAGCTGGTATGGAATACTTCAATAGCGTATTGGCTGAAAGTGAATATGTTACGGGTTCTCAGTTCAGTAGTGCTGATATTACATTGTTTGCTGGCTTGGCTTTTGCAGACTTTGCTGAAGTGGAAGTTCCATCAGAACTGAGCCACCTACAGGCATGGCGCTCTAAAGTGGCTTCAAGGCCCAGTGTCGCTGGTTAATTTTATTGACCATGTAGATTGTTTTACGTTCTGTTTTTATGCTTCACAGGGCGTAAAACATCACCCTCTACATGTGAATGAACTATAAATGTCACCGGCTTATTGGCTTGATAAATAATTTATAATGCATTTGTTTTTTTAATGAATGGTTTAGAATATAGCTTACAGTGCTTTCAGATTAAAATTCATGTGTCCAAAAGAAATCAAAGAAGATAAAGAACTCGCAATCATTGAAACAGCCATCGGCATGATTCGTCAAGGTGGGTATAACAGTTTTAGCTTTCGTCAGATTGCTGATGCCATAGGCATTAAAAGTTCTTCTGTTCATTATCATTTTGCGACCAAAGAAGATTTGATTGTCGCTGTTACTCAATACTATACAAAAAGTTTTATCGAGCACTTACAAGATCCCAGTGAATTATTGAGCCGTGGTGATGACCCCATTGCAATCTATGTGTCAGCATTTAGAAATGAATTAGTTCAAGACAATGGTATGTGTTTGTGTGGTGTATTAGGTGCAGAGGCCAATGAATTATCCGGTTTGATTCGAGATGAAACCCGTACTTTTTTTAACCGTAATATAGAATGGTTACAAAAATCATACCAGTTAAAAGGAGTTGCGCAAGACCTTGATTACAAAAAGGCATTGCAAACCATTTCATGTTTAGAAGGCGCCATGATCATTTGTAATGTGGGGAATGATTTGAAATTGTTTGACCTATCCACAGAACATTTATTGGACTAGAGTAGCTCTATCATATTCCAATCAGTGATTTTTATAGGTTTTTCGTAACAAAATCAAAGACATTTCATCAATAACAATGATCAGTACTTCAATTTAACTAATCAAAAAATGCAAAAGTACGTACCTCAATACTGTGTCTTGGTGCAGCGTTAGTCTTTGATGTTGGGTCCACAAATGCTGAATGTGGTGTAAATCGTGACATGGCATCGGTGTCGGTATCATAACCTTTGATTAATAAGGCTTCATCATCTTGCATATCAGGATAATAGAACCAACGCTGGTCTTTATTTTTTCTTAATGCGTATATTTCACCCAAATGGTTGGTATCTGGAAATTCAATTTCAGCTATGGTTAAGTCACTTTCATCTAAGGTCCTGGAATCAAGAAAAGTTAATGGCATTTGTTCGACAGGACCATTGATAGATCGCCAAAAGTTTACTTGTATATAACGTTTGCCTCGCAGCCTTTTTAATTCAGCAGAATCAATCATTTGTCTAGCTCTTGATGGCCCCGTGTTATGGGTGTAGTCAACATGTACATGTTGTGCGGGTTTCCTTAAGCTGCTTTGGGTACCACGCCTGATGGTGTGATCAAAAATAAAAACATCTGAAGCGCCGCTGGTTGTTTTTACCAGCTCTGTTATTTCTTTATATAGCTTATTCGTTATCCAGTCTTCATCATTAAAATCAGGTGCCACCAATGTATGAGGGATCTTTTCAAAGCCATTTTGATGTAGCTTAAATATATCTGAAAATAGACGCGCATTGTCTATTTCAACTTCTTCCATTTGGTAAGCATCATTATAAGACTGACCTTTGCTTGTTCCAGAATATGTCACTCTAGGTGCTTGTTGGTTATTTGGGGTAACAAAGTTTAATTGGGTTTTAACCATGACTATGACCTGGTTGATGATTACTTGTTACTGGCAACACTAACATTTGCAACAAAATTTCGGAATTTCTTGGCTTCAGTCGCTACCAATTCTGGGTTAAAAATGGGTCTTGAGCAGGCTTGTGGGCTACAAATATAAAGAGATGGTTTACCACTATCAGGGTATCGTCCAGGTGCTTCATAATGGAGAATTTTTCTGGGCTCTGTAACCGCTCGCGATGCTGAATAAAGCTCGGCTGCCTTTGGGTCTGTAGGATCTGTACCTACCACTGAAAATTCTACATAACTACCAGTAACACTTTCCAAGGCAACAGCCATATTTCCGACTATTCTGCCTTCGCGTGCTAAAATTTCAGGAACAGCAACAGCACGTATAGCTCGTTCTGCTACTTCATCATATTGTTTGTTTTTAGTATATGTAGACAGTTGGTGAAAAAACCTAGCCGCCACACCATTGTCCTCAAGTGGTTTTCTTGGAGCAATGGCAGCATTCGAAGAAGTGACTGGACTGGCGAAAAAACCGCCTAATTTTGGATCTTCAAGTTTTGCTCGCATTCCTTCAGCTAAGCGAACCGCTGAGTTGATCCACTTCTTATCTCCACTGGCACGAGCCAATGCCAATAAAGCATTACCCATGTGCGATTGAGCTCGCAGAAAAGGGCCCCCGTTTGAGACCAACTTATGAATGCGGTCGTCATTTTGTAGCGCATCATTAGCAAACGTCAGCCGCACCCAGCCGTCTGCATGTTGTCCTGTGTCTAGAATTTGTTGCGCTGCTCGTTTGGCTGTTATTAAATACCCTTCATTGTTTGTGGCTTCATAAAGGCGAGCGTATGCGACTATTAACCGGGCATTCAGGTCAGTATATACTGCGTGGTCAATCGGAGGAATGCCCAGTTGACGCCTGGCTTTGTCATCTAATGCAAAGTACTCCAATGGTTTCATGCCGTTAGGTAAATTTTCTGGTTGATCTTCTTGGCTGGTGTAGAAAGTACCGTCTTTAGTTAACATCCAGTGATGTAAGTATCGATCAACTTCAGCAGCAGCTTTGGTAAAAACTGCATCGCCAGTCATTTGGTATGCCCAAGCATAAGTCAATAATGCACTGGCTTGTGCTCCAGTGCGTTTTTCTGGAACTGGCTCATTCCACCCCTGGTAACCAGCAGCATAAAAACCACCCCAAACCGGATCTGATCTTTTGACCATCGCATAAGCAGTTTTTAAGGCACGTTCACGAGATTTAGTATCTGATTCAATATATGCCCGGTATATTAACTGTTCAATTCGACCGACATCATCAATTTCTTTTAACTCATCTCCCCAACCACCAATGGCATCATCAAAATCTCTATCGAGGTGACTACGAATGCCGTCACGGATTTTAGTTAAAGCAGTTTCAGCAGGTTTTTGTGGTGCAGCATAAGGTGCTAATGAATCGGGTTCTAGAGCATCATTGGCATGTTGCTCAATCAATTTATTAAGTATAGGTATGAAATTTCTTGGCCGACGATTGCCTCGAACCCCCAATACTTGTTCGCCATCAGGTGCCATAAAAATAGTTGCTGGCCATGCCCAGTCTGAATACCGCTCACCTAAATCTGGTCGAGCATTGGCATCTACCTGAATAGTAACAAAGTTATCGTTTACCAGTTTAGCCACTTCAGGAACTTGATAGGTCCCTTCTTCCATCCAACGGCAGGCGAAACAAACTTCTATGCCAACATTGACAAGAATCATTTGGTCATTCTTAGCAGCTCGCTTGAACGCTTCATCGGACCAATCAGACCATTCAATCAAGGAGTCGTCATTTTTTGCGCCGTGAGATGGGCTATCAATCAATGTCATTGATAAAAATGACAACAAAAGAATATTATGTTTCATGGGTTTCTCCATTGGATGAAATTGATTAAATTGTTTCAATGGCAGAATGAAAAGTGAATACACTTTTATCTACCTACTGATAGGTAGTTTACTTAATTGATTATATAAGTCAAGAGTTACTGAAATATTTTGTATAAAAAATTAATAACAGAAGTTTGTATGTACTTCAGCTGTTGAAGGGTTTATATAAATATAGCTATTGATTTTCTCCAAACGAAATGGATCAGTTGTGGCTGTGCCAGGTTGATGCCTTTAACCCCTATGGTCTATTTAAATTAAGATTTAATGAAAACATTTGCCTATCCATAGAGATGATATTAATATCAACAGAATTCATTTAGTTGTGAACCATGAGTAATCCATTTAAACCCAGTGTAGGCATGACAATGAGTGCCGATATCGCCGTGCCACAGCATGACAGAGTGGTGCAGTTTTATAGCCAAGTTTTAACCACTGGTGAACAGCCATTGTGGCAACAGGATTTGATGAACAACTTCGGTATGCCTGTCATTGGAATCGGTGCACAAAGTCCTGAATATGCCGAGTTGCCTTTACAGTGGATGCCACACATTCAAGTAGCCAATATCGACCAAAGTGTGGCCCAAGCTATTGCCTTGGGTGGTTCTGAATTGATGCAAGGTAAAGACGAAGCTGGGCACAGACAATGGGCGGTACTGCTGGACCCTAATGGTGCTGCATTTGGTTTGGTTGCTGTGGTGGCTGATGAAATGCCACCTCAATTAGAAGATAAAAATGCCGATGAGCTGGCTCATATGGGTTGCATTGCTTGGCTTGACTTGACCGTGGATGATGCCAAAACGACCCGTGATTTCTATACTGCTGTGATTGGTTGGAAATCAGAAGATGTGACCATGCAGCATGAGGGTGGTTCATACAGCGATTACAACATGCTAAGTGGCGACGGACAACCAGTAGCTGGTGTCTGCCATGCCAGGGGAGTTAACGGTAAGGTGCCAGCTGTGTGGATGCTGTATTTGCCAGTAGATGATTTATCAGCGAGTTTAACGCATGTTAAGGCAGCTGGTGGTCAAATAGTGAATCAATCAGAAAGCAAAGATGGAAAAATCACCCAAGCGCTGATTCAAGACCCCATTGGTGTTAATGTAGTCTTGGCTCAAGGATAACTATTTTTAAAACCAGTGGATTTATTGTGAACTAGATACAGAGTTTGGTTTTTGAAAAACTCATTCAAAACCATCCTCAAATATAAGGTCATTAAGTTCAGCGACCCCTGCTACTCTGAAAGCATTATCAGAGCTGAACCCAGGCACCAGGATATCACGACCAGATACAGCCAGGGTTCGGACACCAGTGAGTATGGCGTTGCCATCGCCAGCTGAGTTGATGAATTCAGTGATTTCACAATCCATATTTAACAGCGTGCAGCTTTGCGCTTGTTTGATTCGAAGCACAGAATCCGCGTTACCACCGGCAACAAAAAGATTGCCAGCACCATCAACAACCAACTCATCAGCTTGTTGTGGTATGGCATCATTGAATATTTCTGTGATCTGGCAGGGCTGACCTGCTGAACCACAGGTGGCAGGAGCGTTGATTCTAAAAATGGTGGCACCTGAGGACGAGCGAAAAGAGCTGACAAATACATTGTTTTGACTATCTACATCTAGCCCTCTACCTAATTCCAATAAATCGAAATCGTCCTCATCGAAAATTGTTGTAACCAGACAATTTTGTTGGTTGGTTGAACAGTCGCCTGGTGTGTGGATCATCAATACATTGTCACCAAAATTACTGGTAAAAACATTACCGAACTGGTCAACAGCGACATTACCAGGTTGGAACAAATTATCGTTACCGTCGCCATTGTTATCGGCCACTTCTGTGACAGTACATGGGTTTGATTGGGTACTACAGGTCGATGAAGCAGCAATGCGGAAGATGTTGTTGCTGGAGGTTCCTGTTACATACAAGTTATCCATGTGATCAACCACCACATCATAAGGTCCATTAAACTCATGTTCCCCGTCACCCAGGGCATTGATGACCTCATGAACCTCACAGGATGAGGCCGATGTGCTACAAACTTGCGGGTTGTTGATGCGCCAGACATTGTCACTGAATCGCCCCACAACATATAAATTATCCAGGGAGTCGACTGCTAACCCACGTGTGTTCTGATGTGTTTGTCCTGAAATCCCTGCACCTGTGGCATCCAGGATTTCCACCCACTGGCAAGGGGCATTGTTGGTTAAACAATCGGCATTGGCATCTAAACGAAAGACGTTGTTGCTTTCAGAGCCACCTAGGTAGATATTCCCCAGACTGTCTGTCACCACAGAGTAAGGTGCCTCCAGTTCATGCTCACCACCATCGCCATCAGAATCGATGATTTCACTGATTTGTGCCGAGGCGCTAATCACCCAAAAAATGGCAGTTGTTGTTAGGCATGTTTTCATGAGTTGATTCCTGATTGTTATGGCAGAAACAACATAGCACGGTACACCCAGCCACATTATGATGGTTATATGATGATTTAATGATGATGTGATCAATAATGGCAATATCTTTTGGGACGCTTGTGTAAGTTAGTTCGTGGGCAAGACTCATGTAATTAACATATGACATCATGGTGAGGAAACAACAAGGTTCTGCCTATTCGGTAACGCTGCGACCCCCTAAGGTCAACGACAGCGTTACGAGGGTGCAACAATGGCAGCTCAACTTGATTAAGCGTCGCTTTGTTCTTTACAATAATTATGTTTAATTCAATATTTATCCATGAATTCTTGGTTGAATCTGTTATTTTTCGATGAAAAATTAAGAAATCATTAAATCCGCGATTTCTAATACAGTATTATTGTGTGTAAAATTTGGGATGAATTACCAGTTGGTTAAACTAAAATTGATAAAAGAGGTTTCATATTATGAAAGTAAATTATATGAGTCATGTATTGTTTTTTGGGATGCTAATGTTTCAAAGTGGTTTAGTAAACAGTAGCACCGTTACTCTGAAGCTGGAAAATGGCGAAAGCCAACATTTTAATGCAGTGGTATGTCGCACCGACCCTCAACAAGATGGTAACTTGATTATAAACGCCAGTGTCAGTGCTCATGGTGAAATAAACAATCAAAAAGTGGTTTTGTTTATTGATCAAAGCCATCCAGTAGGTGCTCCAGGACAGTTGTTTGAAGATTTGCAAATTTGGCATACTGATATCAGTATTGAAGATTTAACCAACAAAAACAAAAACAATTTGTCACGGAATCTAGATTCAGAGCTTCATACTTGGTATCAAAATGAACAAGTTGCGATCCAAAAAAGAAATGCGGCCACTAAAGACATGACTGTCGAACAAGTGCTTGCAATGTCTGATAAAGCCAGTAAAGAACTTAATGATGCTCGCCAAGAATTATTGTTAAAAGAATCCAAAAAGGTTCGCTCATTTGGTCAGTCTGAAATTAAAAATAATACCATTAATTTCAACTCTGGCCCAGCCGGACTAGAGATGTTTACCAAAGGTGAACAGGGTGTTTTTTCAGACTTACTCGGAATTAAATTTTCTGCAAATGTAACTTGTCATCAATAAGAACTTTTTCATTGACTGAATAATTAAATAAGCAGGCAAAAAGGGCGCTGCTTGAAGGAGAAACCCTTTAGCCTGTTTGAATGGATACAGAATATGAAAGCCTCATATTTTTCGCTCAAAACCATTGGCGAAAATTAAGTCAGGAATAGAGGACACACACTGTCAATTCAATAACGAAGTCTTTGAATAATGTTCTAACTAAACTTTTGAATTTAGTTCGTGGGCTTCGCCCACCATTTACATATTTAATTTCATTGGTTTATGAATTATATAAAATTCGCGCTGATTCCGTTTAATTGAATTTTTGCTGGGTAAAGCTGATTCTACTTGGCTTTGGTATTCATTATTTTAATGGATAGTTGGATTAATAAGCATAGTGTCTCACCACGAACCTAAGTGGATTTCCATAAGTTGAGATGATGGCTTATCTATTTTTTAACAGTATCGCAATAAGCCACTTAAGTACTGATTATAGCCTTGATTTCTAATTGTTTTGCTTTGGCGCACAAAAATATCCATGATAGCCATTGTTTTGAAAACCATTCGAGATCATACACATGAAAAATATTATAGTTTGCATCCTAATCATTACTTTAAATGGCTGTGCACTGTTAGGCCAACATCAGGTCAGACATCATCAATCCACACCACTGGTCAATTTTCTTTATCCAGATGGTGAAATCCCAAAAGATGTTCAATCACCTGTGCTAAATTTACCCCTTCGCGTGGGCTTGGCTTTTGTTCCAGAGCATAAAAACTATTATCACAATCAAGGCAGCGTAGATAATGTAATCAAATTACAATTACTCGGCGAAATAAAAAGAGAATTTGCAGATCGCGAGTATGTTGCTGAAATAACAGTCATCCCAGAAACCTATTTGAGTCACAGCCAAAATACCCATCGTTTTGATCAGCTGGCACAGTTATATCAATTGGATGTGCTGGCACTCGTTTCCTATGATCAAATTGTCAATCGAACTGACAATGCCCTCTCACTCAGTTACCTTACTATAGTGGGTGCCTATATTTTTAAAGGATCTGATTTTGACGCAAGTACTTTACTTGATTTGGCTGTGATTGATGTGAAGACTAAGCGTTTACTGTTCCGCGCTGCCGGCACTCACACAAGTAATGGCAGAACTGCCGAGGCTTATACACCTGAAAAATACCTTAAACATCAAAAGGCCGGTTTAATTGAAGCCAATAAGCAAATGCGCACCCAACTTAACATCGAATTGACTGCATTTGAACAACGTCTGCGCTCAAGGAAAGCCAATGAAGATATTCAAGTGGTTGCTAAAGAGGGTTATCAGATGAATTTTAATTGGTTCAGCTTATTGGCCTTAATAAGCTTATTGATAGTTCGTTGGTGGCGAGCATAGTCAGTAGTTTTATGTCTCGTTTTCCTTATCTAATATTTGTATCATTGCTGACGATCAATTTAACCATTGCACTGTTGTTTGGTTGGTCACACCCTGTTATCAGCTATAACAGCAGTGAATCTGGATTGTTGTCACTTTTAACTACTCATTTCAGTCATTCAGGCCTTCAACATTTATTAGCTAATATGACAGCTTTAATGATACTGTTAATTTTATTTAAGACAAACATCAGAGCATCATTGACTGCCTTTACTGTGACTATTTTCGCAGTTGCTATTTATGCTGACTTAAATCATATTGAATCATTTCAAGGGTCATCAGCATTACTTTATTGCATACCAGGGTGCTATGTTGGCCGGATCTATCGAGATGACCTTTTTGAAGCACTGGCCGTAGTTATTATTTTTTTAGGTTATCTAATGATTAATGAATACGGCCACTTTACTTCACCTTCTGTCATGAGTTTTACTGCAGCACACCTAATTGGGTTTACTGCAGGTATATTAAGTGAATGGCATCAAAAACAATTTTTTAAAAAACCTACTATCTGAAGTTTCAACTTGATTGCGAAGGCGTGAAATGACTGTGTCATTCCCCCAAATCATTCGGAATCTTTGGTCAAATTAAAATAGTTTTATCAAAGCAAAGAAATCAAAATCTCCGACCCTAATGATTTACAAACGAGCGAATTATTCTGGTAACTTTTTAATGTCTAGTTCTGCTGTGGCTTCATTCGGTTCTAAGCCAATTTTTGGTGCCTTTTTCATTTGCTTAATCATTTGAATGTCTTCGATTCTGAAAACCAAGTTGCCTGTGTACTGGTCATCAGCGTATTCTGCCACTAAATTATTGTTGTCATAATATTTCACTGATGACAGCATAAAAAAACCTGATTCTATGACATTATTGCTGATTTCGTAAAACAAGCTTTCCTTCATCTGCCCAAATAAATGATATCGATACTGAGATTCAGTCTCATCTGATTTGGTCTCAACATAAGTCCATATGGTTTTTTGACTATTTTCATAAGAATTAGCTGATAATTTCATTTGATCGCATGAAGCTAACATCACAAAGAGGGATAACAAGAGAGTCATTCTTTTCATATTAGTTGCCCATCATCTTTGTAAAGACAAAAACAGCACCAAGTAATATTGAAATTGGTAGTGCTAAAAACCAAATACAAGCTTTCCAAGTCATCACATTGAACTGCTTTTTCACCACTATAAATTTTGTGACGTGTTTCCAAATGGAAAAAATGATGATGCTGGATGTCCAAAGCTCATCATGGTTATAATAAGTTATGTAATCTGGATAGTATAAAACAGGAATTACCATGACAACCAAGTAAGGTAAACTTAGCACCAAATCTGTAATACTGTAAACCACCCTACCATGGGTTGGATCAAAATCTTTATCTCCTGACCACTTTAACCTCAAATTGAAAATCCAACCCCAAAAGAGCCAAGCAATTCCAGCTGCTAAAACCCCGGCCCCTAATACAAATCCCCAGTAACTGATCCAGTTGGTTGTCAAATTCATTATAAACTCATTTGATCTGCCGCCTGAATAAGTTCTCATTATGTTGATATCAATACGATCTGCCACCGCACTGATACCCATGAGGTAAACACACAAGACCACTGCTATGCTGGTCAGTTTTGCATTGACATTAATGAAGAACCTATTGGGTTGAATCCACAACCAGAAAAAGTTTTTAAATAAGTGAATCAGTGTGATTTCTTTAGATGTATTTTCACTGCTGCTATCCGGTTCTATATTTAGGGTTGCGACAGGGTTTTCATTCTGTTCCATGATGATATTTTCCATTTGTAGTAGAGGTATATGGTAACACTTTAAACTGTTATGTAAACAACATATTAATTAAGATTTAATCATTGTGGAAAGCTCAGACTCCTTAGTTACGACGTCATTGCGAGGACGTGAAAAGACCTTGGTAGTCACCAAAGTACAGGCCTCTACCCAATCATCGGCAATCTTAATACTGATGAAGATAGTGTTTTATGAAAGCCGAAAAATCAATCCCTCTGATCCCAATGATTTATTAATGTTAGGCTTCTCTAATTTCCACCCGATCTATCTTGCTTGTTACTCAATCTATGGGCTTTAGGCCAGGTTGGATTACAAATAACTAACTTGTTAGTTTAATTATCTGTATCAAAGGCGTCCTCCTTTGTTCTTTAACTTATTCAAATAAACTCCAACAGTCAAACCAATAATACCACCTACAAAAAATGGGAGGATAGAGTTTAAGAATTCGTAATTTATCAAAGAACCTGAAAAAATATTTGCATTTAGGGTCCATAAAACAGAGATTATTGAAAAGATAACAATTAAGTACCTATGCTTTATATTACAGTCATTGGCTAACAAGGAAACTATAGTGGTTGATACCAAGCCTTGTGTGAAAAAGCTTATTATATTTATCTGAGATTTCTTCAATTGCTCAAGTTCACTTACATACGGGATGTATGCATTCGTTGGCGGTAGTAACCACTGAATGACAGCTATAGTAATTAAAGCAAATATCACAATCATTAATACCTGTAAGATTGTAACTAATGCATTCATTGTTCAACTATAGCTGTCATTTTTCTTTACATGAAATGCTTTTAGCAGAATTAAGTATCCGAAGGCACTTCATCCCAGTTTTCTTCAAGACCATATACCCAATCTATTGCTTTGCGTCTTTCTGAAATTATACTCATACTAAACTCACATTCTTTTCCAGTTAAGCTACAGTTTCTAGCATACCAGTGCATTCGATATAACAAGTCGGATTGTTCCTGAATCTCTTCAATTGGCCTAAGTTTAGCATTGGTAATAAAGTCACTTGGATCTGTTTTAAATGGGATCTGGTCAGCTAAGTCATCATCGCAATGTGTGAAATGATCTAGTACAACTAAGCCTATGCACCAAGCCAAAGACTGAGCACTTTCAGTTAGCCATGTCATGTTAATTTTGTCTTGGCCTTCAACAGATTTTCTTTCAAGGAGTTCTTTCTCATAATCACTAACGAAGTGCACTAAATTGTATTTTTCAATTTGGACCATTAGTTCAGAACCATTTACATCAAACCCTAATCCAATAACATATGCTATGGCACAAAGGCGGCTAGCGACATCTGTTGATGATCTTGGGGATACTTCATCTAAGCTTTCGATAAGAGGAAGGTGTTCAGGCACCTTGATACCAAGTGAAGCAAGATACTCGGTATTTTTATTTTTTATTGCTTCCATACTTGGTTCTCAATCAGATCTAATAAATAGTATTTTATTCAGCATTCTATAATCAATAAGGAGCCAATAAATCTCTAAATTTGTAATCATTAAAATCATGAATTAATTCCGGCTTCATTAATTCTTTTTGGTTTTTTATTTTCAATTTAAATAGTTTCCCAAATTCAGCAAAAAAAATGGCATCATCCATCCATTCTGCCCATTCCCAATCAGGTTTTAAAATGGTATCTCCCTGTTTATTGATCAATTCATGTTCATCCCAGTAACAACCTTTACCAACTGGACTCCCCACTTCTTCATGACAAACTTTTCTTAGTGTCCAGTTTCTGGCAATCTCTCTCACAAATACAGTATTGGCTTTCCATTTGCCTGTTTGAGCCCTATCAATTAATTTCCAGCCATCTCTTTGCAACCTGTTGTAGTAGACATGCGGGCACTCACCACCAAAATTATCTTTCGGTTGATAATCACCATTTCTTTTAACCAGATTGCTTTGTTGCATTTTTTCATGACCATATCCATCATTAAGCCAATAAACTTTGTCATAGGAAAACAGGCCGCCACCATGCCACCCATCACCTTTGGCATACAATGTCAGTGCTTTTAACCAAGGCGTTTTGGCTATCACGGTATAAGAACCTTTGGTCTTAGATTGCCAACGACCATCCATAGCAAAATATATCCAATACTTACCATTGGCCGAAATATCAGAGCGTCGTTCGAAAATTCTTGCCTTTTTTAACCATTGACCTTGAATGAATTTATGGGTCTTTCTATCCCATTCAAAAGTGCAAACTTGTTTTGATGGGCCGCGCCTAATAACAATGGCATTGTTTCCCTTCCTGGCAACTAACACATGTAATCTTGCAGGAAACTTAGTGCCAGAATCATTCAACACAAGCTGAGCTAATTCAGCCAAACGTCTGAAGTATATCAAAGCATCACCTGCTAATTTAGGAATCACCTTTTTAAAATCGTGTTTACATTTCTCAAGCAACTGTTGGTTATCTAGATTTAAATCTTCTCCTTCGGTCTTGATATAGTTATCAACAATTCCATGTACGGTTTGTTGAAGTTTATACAAGTCTATTTCTTGAACCATTACGTCTTTTTTTAATGGGTAAATTACCTTAGTGTGCTTATCCCATGCTTTTTGTATTTGATTATTCATGATTTAATTATTCTAACTAAACCAGAGCGTTGAAATTCAACGCTCCAGGTTTTTTGCTAATAACTACATTAGCCTTTAACACACACCACTTGCTTCAATGTGTGCACGATTTCAACCAGGTCTTTTTGTGCGTTCATCACTGCATCGATGTCTTTATAAGCTTTGGGTGTTTCATCGATAACAGCGGCATCTTTTCTACATTCTACGCCTTTGGTGGCATCAATGTGATCTTGTAATGAAAACACTTTCTTGGCTTTGGTTCGGCTCATCACACGTCCTGCGCCATGTGAGCAAGAACAAAAAGAATCTTCATTACCCAACCCTTTCACAATGAAAGACTTGGCACCCATTGAGCCTGGAATGATTCCATAATCATCCACCCGAGCTCGAACCGCACCTTTCCTGGTCACAATCACATTTGAACCAAAGTGATTCTCACGCGAAATGTAATTGTGGTGACAGTTGATCGCTTGTTTCTTGATACCGAATTCAGGCAAATGTTTTGCCAAAGCTTCCAACACCAAATTCATCATCACTTGACGATTTTTAGCTGCATATTTTTGCGCCCACTCAACCCAAGTCACATACTCATCAAAATGCTGAGTGCCTTCACTTAAATAAGACAAATTAGTATCTTCTAAGTTGATGTGATGTACGCGCATATCGTTTTTGGCTTTCTCAATAAAGTGTCGGCCAATGATATTACCAATCCCACGAGATCCAGAATGCAAAATCACCCATACACCATCATTTTCATCCAAGCACAATTCAATAAAGTGATTTCCACCACCTAAAGTTCCAGATTGGTTCATCACTTTGGCCACTGGATCTTTGAGCATCTTGTTAATTTCAGGATGTTGATCAGTTAAGTCTTTGACATCCTTCGCCCAAATTTTTTGTTGAACATCATCAAGTACATTTTCTTTGTGTTGTGCAAACCCAACAGGAACTGCCTTTTCTATCTCGCTACGAACAGTCGCTAAGCTCTCAGGAAGATCTTTGGCATTCAAGCTTAATTGGATGGCCATCATTCCACAGCCAATATCCACACCCACAGCAGCAGGTATCACTGCTCCTTTGGTAGCGACAACTGAACCGATGGTTGCGCCTAAGCCAAAATGCACATCAGGCATCACCGCAATGTGGTTAAAGATAAAAGGCAAAGAAGCGGTGTTCTGTAATTGCTTGATCGCTTCAGGTTCAATTGGGACGCCTTTAGTCCATGCTTTTATGTGCTTGTTTTTAGATTCATATACTTCATAATTTCTCATCTTCTTTCTCCTTCAAAAATTACAGCCGAAATACCATCTTCTGGCCACAATACTGGATAACTCCAGTTCGCTTACCTTGATTGACTAGATCTGTTTTTAAGCATCAAAAGCCCAATCAAAATAGTTGGTGCCCAGGGTGGGACTCGAACCCACAAAATCCGGTTTCTAAAACCGGCACGTATGCCAATTCCGTCACCTAGGCCTAATTAAAACCAAAAAAAAACCCTCTCGAAATGTTCTGAGAGGGTTTCTTAAATAATTTGTTTTTCAGTAAAAAATTATCGCGCACACCTCTCTAAGCTTGAGTTCCTCAGGCTTATTTGTAGGTCCGAATGATTGCGATAAAAGTTCATGAGCGGCAGAATACAGAAACAGTTTTCAATTGTCAATTAAAAAAACATTTATGATTTGGTCCTTTATAGGATAGTTGGTAATGCAGATTAAGGCATTGAAATTAGGCACCACCGAGGAAACTGAGTACTATAAAGATGAGCATCAAAAATACCAAAGCACCAGCTAATACCACAAAAAATTGGAATACAATGGCAGCAGCTCCGATTCCAATTGCCAAGGAATTGGCTCTTTTGTCTCCGTGAGTGAGTACTCCAATTGCGCCAAACACAACAGCAGCAAAGCCCAAGCCAATAACAACAAGCTCGAGAGTGCGATTGATACCCCATTGATTGCCAGGCTCCTTTGCAGTGTATTCAACTCCTTTTACTTTTGCTACAACCACATCCTTTATTTTCAAGGCAAAGTCGACAGCTTCTTCTTCAAGTGGTTTGGTTTCTCCCACTGGTCCAGCAAAAAATAAGAACAGTGCAAGACCGAATGCCATCAGTCCAAGTACACCACCGATTATGCCAAATTTCCTTGAATTTAATTTCTGTTTCATTGGTTATCCCTATTTTTCCATATGTATGAATGAAATGAGTTTTGCGTGATCATGACTATTGTCAATAGCCAGAAACTTCATGATCATATCATATTAAGAAAATAGTTAAAACTTGGCAAAGTAGGTCGAATTAAATACAAAAACGGTGTGAATCCCTTACTTTCTAATTAACAATTTTCTTCTGGTGAAATCAATCACTCTGAACCTATTGATTAGGTTTATCACCAATTATGTTGGCATATTATGGCAACTATAAATTCAACATATCTAACTTGGTTTCTTAACCTATGACTGTTTTAGAATGGTTTTATGTGGTTAACTTAGTTAACCACATAAACTTATAAATTCTACATTTTGAAAGAGCCATTTTTTTAGGCTATTTTTTTCTTTTTAACTTCTTTATTTCCCTGTTTAATTTTTCAATGGTCAGCTTTTTTATTTCCAAGTCATATTTATATTGGTTGTCAATTGGCTTCTGAATACGGACATACCATTGCTTATAGCCCTGCCAGACTAAAAAAACACCGATAGGAATAAAAATCAGAAAAACAAGGTGGGCACCAGTTTTAAATAACAATGATGCCAAGTTTTTAAATTCTGCTTTCTGAACCAATGGCTGATATTTTGATACTTTCTTGTTATGTATTTCTTTCTGCTTTTTCAGAAATGATTCTTCTTGAACACTACCATCAGAATTGGGCACCCAATTCAATTTGTCATCCTCTAATCTTTTCTCATAAATCGCAAGCAATCTTTTATCAATTTTTTTTATCATTGATTGAGACGTAAATAAGGTGTTTTGTTGAACTGATTCTTTTTTTAAGTTTAAGTTTAAATACCCTAAAAATAAATAATAACCAATTATTAATGCAAGTATCCAAGTTCCAGATAACGCAGCAAATTTATAAATATTATCAGTAGGTGGTTTTGGTAAAAAAGTCATAATTATTCCTGATTAAAAAATAACAGTCTATGACATAAAAATAAGTATCAAAATGTTTTCTCATTTTTTATAACTAATTTAGCATGTAGGTTGGATTGAGTTCAGCGAAGCCCAACATCATCTCATTAAAAAAGATAAAAAACTTGAATAGAAAGACAACCTATAACTTACTCGATCAGCTTCAATTCGTTAAGGTAAAATTATTGGGCTTCGCGTTGCTCAGCACAACCTACTTTACTGTTATTTGTATTAAAGTCGTCAATCTTTTTATGTATACGTATGAAAGATGAGCAGTTATAAATCAATTACTCTGACACCACTGATTTGAATTGAGCTAAAGCCATCTAACTCACAACTGAAACCTGTAATTTTTAAAGAAAAATTGTCAAATTAAATCTATTTTGATTTTCTTAATTGGCGACTGTCCTTTATTAATTTTGCCATGAACTTTGGTTTGGTGTCAGTCTTATGGTTTCTGGCATACAAATATAGGCTTCCAATCATTTCTATGTATTACCAAGCAGGAGCTTGGGAATGAGAAAAAAACTATAACTATCTACGAGTTTGCCTTTTTACCGCAACAATTATTTGCCATGTGAGCCCGGATAGAATTATTCCAAAAAACAGGCTTAATAACTCCATTCCTTCCTTTAAAACTTTCTTAAACGGTATGAAGCCCTTTGCAAAATTATTTAGGGTTGAGCTTATAGATGATATTGTATTATTTACATCTGGATAAATTTTGTATAAGTAGTTTTTTTCAAATCCAATGGTAATTAAATAGAATACAAATAAAACAAGTAAAGTAATCCAAATTGGACGCCAATAGTTCTGTCCATACTCAGAAATATAATAGTTTAAGTTATGGATGAATTTTTCCTTTGTTTTGTCAGTGTTTAACAATTCCATTCGATACAATTTCATTTCTGAAGCAAAATATTGGTTCGCTTCAATATGATTCCCGATCTTGTCAAATGAATTTTTTATCAGTCTAAAAGTTTCTCTGTTCGAACCAGTCAAACTAATTTCTGAGTTCAAAAAATTTGGATTTTCCTTAAAGATAGATGTTGCTAAGTCAAGTCCATGGTTGAATGTTGAATTTTTAAAACTTGCAGTAGACATAAATGTGACATATTCAAACCTTGCCTCGACAAATTTATTTATATCATCATGTTCTTTAACTAGTTTTAAGTAGTCAAAATTGGCAACATCATCAAATCTCGAATTTGATATTTCCAAGTTGGGACAAATCAATTTTGAAAAATCACTAACAGTTTTGAAGTTACAATTGGTGATTTTAACATCATTAAATCGTGAATTTGAAACTTCGAACTCGCTATTAAAAAGTACGTTGTTGATGACCAGGGATGCATCAGATTCAACATCAGCTATCTGAAACTTTTCATCAAATCTACAGTTTTCTATTGTCAAATTCCCTACATTTACAGGCGATATTAAATCTATAAACACCACACTCTGAAAATCAGTATTTTCAAAATGAAGTGGTTCATTAAATTGGCAATTTGAAAATAAGTTATTTGATATGCTGAAATTTTCTATGTTTTCTATATTTGTTGTTACTTCTCCATGAAAATTACATTTCGAATAAAGTGAATTTGGAGAATTAGCTAAGAGTTGTGTATCATAAATGTACCAGTTAGAATTGAAGTCGCATTGATCAAAAAAACATTTTACTTCCTCGATGTCTAAGTCTGATGTATTAAATTCACACCTCAAAAAGTGTATAGATTTCACTTTATTCAATAGTTTTAAATAATCAAATTTATCTTGGTCTTTTCTTGCTGGAAATTTAACAGCGTTAAGTACTATTGATGTTGATTTGACTAGTTTAGAGTCTAAGTTATTTTTTTTAAGTTCCTCTTCATCTAAATACTTTAAGAAAGCATTTGATCCCATAATGATCTTTGGTTTATCTGAAAATTGACTTCTATCATTAATATGATCATTAACAATATTGATTATGTGCTCTGCAAGTTTTTTACCAAATTTAGCTAGCGTACCATCTTTAAAGTCCGATGAATATTCACTCTTTTTACAGTGTAATATGCAAAACTCATTGTTCTTTTCTGTTTGATTATTACAAGACTGAATGTTGCAAGTAGCATTTTTAGTTGTGCTCATGCGTGACTTGGAACGGCTCATAAGTTGAAATTCAAAAGATGTTGAATCAATAACTTAGGTTCATTTTTCAGCTGTGAATTACACATAAGTTGAACCTGAGTAACTCATAAGCTGAAACTATCTTCATTTGCTGGCTCATAAACTGAAATTATTTTCAATTTTAAAATCAATCACTTATAAGTTAAATCAAAAAAAATACAATAATCGATATAGAGATACAACAGAAAAACTTTAAAAACAAATCTGCATACTGATGAGAAACGATTTTTTCAGCCATTAAGCAAACTATTAAGAACAATAATAAAGCAGTAAGAATCTTGCCGGATCTAGGGAAACCGGAATAGTCATTCGTAAAAAAAAATAGCACACCCAGTGAACTGACCAAAATAGCATATATGTTATAAATTTTACTCATGATTTTAAGAAAAATTAACGATTTAATATTCTTTTTAGTCTGTCCAAATCGGCCTTACTCATCTTAGATTTTAATCGGTTAAAATAAAAGTCGCTATAGTCAGTAACTAATGCGTTTTCTGATGCTTTTGAAGCATAAAAATAAGAGAGCACGTAATCTTTTTCCACATTATGTCCAGACATGTACAGGTTGGCCAATTTTTCATATGCTGAAACTACACCTTTTGATGCCAATTGGTTCAACCAGCTAATTGCAACATCTCTTTTTTCAATGTATTCATATGGGTTTGCTAATGGATTAAATACTTTTCTTAAGATGGCATTGTTTAGACTATCTAAGTAGTTCAACTGTTCAAATGTATTTCCAGAAAATGCCAATTTTTCAACAATGAAGAAAATATCATTTTCTTGAGTCACTAAACCACAGTTTTGAAATAAAGCATCGTAGTACAATTTAAGATTTTGACTTTTATCACTTGCTCTCGATATCACTTTTCTTTTATTGTTGCATAAATTAGCAATTTCCATAGCTTCAATAGTATGAGACTCAACATTTTGTAGTATCGAATCAATATATAATTCAATTTCCTCACTGTCTTTAAATTCATTTTCTAATTTATCTACAGGAATTACAGGAAATACATTGTCAAACCTTTCACGAAACTCATCATCAACCTTGATAGCAAAAGAACTATAGTCATCGGATGTATAAATATCTTCGTTTGACTGACTTATGTTTGTACCTCTAATTTCTTTACTCTCATATGCTACAGATTGAGATTCAGATTTAATTGATGTATCTTCAGAAAAAAAGTTATAAGAAATTTTGTTACTGAAAATAAAATATAAAAAAATTAGTAAACCAACTAAAAATATTAATAGATATTTTTTTGACATTTTCTTTCTACCGGCTTTAATCATTTTTATTATCATCTAAGTGTTTAACCCAAACTTTATTCTCAAAATCATAGACTTTGTCAGAAAATTTAGCTATCTGTGGTTTATGTGAAACCATTAAAGTTGTTATATTTAAATCTCTTATGTTGTTCAAAATTTTATTTTCAATTTCTTCGTTCAAATTTGAAGTTGCTTCATCTAAAATCAGAATTTTGGGATCTTTGTATAATGCTCTAGCAAGAAGCAATCTTTGAGATTGTCCAGCTGAAAATGTTTTCTTTACTTCACTATTAAGTCCCATCGGTAATTTGTAAACATCCTCTTTGATGCATGCTAACTCAAGGCATTTATTTATTTTTTCATCATCAATTACTTCGGAAAAAAAAGAAACGTTGTCTGCAACGCTTCCCTCAAATAGACAATCACTTTGAAGAACCGTTCCTATTTTTTTTCTAAGTAGCTGGGGGCCAATATTTTTCAGGGATATATTATCATATATAATTTCCCCATAATTTGAGTTGTATAAACCCAAAATGACTTTTAAAAAAGTGCTTTTGCCGCAACCAGACTTTCCAATAATTGAAACCAGCTCTCCCGCTCCAACTTCAAAAGTTACATTCTGAAAAATTGTATCTTCAAAATTTGAGTAAGTGAAAGCTAGGTCTTTTATTTGTATTGAACCTTTGATATCGATATTTGAAATGTGAATATCCTCGTCCTTTTCTTCTAGAACTAGGTCAGCAATTCTATTAGTATGTATTGAAATTAATTTTATTTGAATGTAGATGTCAATTAAAGCATTGAACCTACCAGCAAACATACCTCGGTAAGCTAAAAATGCGAACAGCGTCCCTACTGAAATCATATTGGAAAGAATCAAGCTAACACCAAAGTAAATCACTATAACAAAGAAAATGTTGTCAATCATTTTATTAATAACTTTTACTTTTGAGCTGAAGATTACATCTTTTTCATTTGTTGAAATAACATGGGAATATACATTGAACCACTCAGACTCAACATTTGACTCACCAGATGATGTTTTTATACTTTGAATTCCTTTTACGGTTTCAATTTTTTTTGTTTTTTCATTTATTCCTGCTAAAAATGCATCTGCTGCTAAATTCAACGTTTTCCTCAAAGTTAAAAACTTTATTAATGAATATGTAATAGTTCCCATTATGACTACTATTGCCAGATGGTATGACAGCCAAAATAACAACACAGTTAAAACAATCAAAAAAACCCCATTCAAAAGAGATGTAATTGTTCCGCTTGATAAAAGAGATTTAATTGGTTCAAGCGAATCAAATCGGGTTAAAATATCTGCCAAAGTTCTTTTATCAAACCACTTCATTGGTAGTCTCAACAAATGCATAAACAAGCGAATTGTCATGTCCCAAGAAAATAGTAAATTCAATCTTATTAAAGCTCTTTCTTTAAGATAATCAGTAAATGAATTAATTACCGCAAAAAGCCCAAAAGAAATACAAACAAAAAACACTAATTCTAAACTTCCATTGTTAACGGATTGATCAATAGTAAACCTTAAAAATATTGGTGTCAGTAAAACAAATATTTCAGTCAAAAAGAAAAATGAAAATGCTAATAGAAATGTTTTTTTGACATCAGAGCTAAATCTAATAAAAGATGATAGTTTTAATGATTTCTGCTCAATATTAGCCTCAAAAGATTTGTTTCCACTTACTTCCAGAGCCACTCCAGTAAAACAGTCCAAAAATTCACTTCGACTAACTTCTCTATGGCCTACTGTTGGATCGAATATATAAAATTTATTTTTTTTAACCTTTTCTAGAACCACATAATGATTAAAGTTCCAATGCAGTATTGCAGGAAGCTTCAAGGACTTAAGTTCATGAAAATCTACTTTCATAGCCCTAGTAATTAATCCAACTTTAGCTGATATATCTTTAAGGTCAGATAAGCTTGCCCCTCTTGAAGAAATATTGAATTTAGATCTAAGGTCTCTAAGACTTAAACTACTCCCTTTATGCTTTAAGATTGCTGCGATACAAGCCAAACCACATTCAGATTGTTGTATTTGCAAATCGTAATTAATCATTGTTATCCGTTAAATCTAATAAAATACACCCTTTACTGTTCTGAGGCTCTCTTGAACTAGAAAAAAGATGTGTGTAAAAACTACACATTTTTAGTGTAAAAATAGGACTGTAATCGAACGGAAATAATTTCAAATCAATTGAGTTTTCAGCAGCTTTTTGCATAATCCGCTCACTTGAACCACTCTCAATATTGTTTGTCTGCGAGTTTTGAACATAAAAAACAACTACATCTATATCTTTTGGTTTTTTGATTTTATTATCAAGAATACTACCACCAATAATCGCAGCTATCGGGTTTCCAATCAGTTTTGAAATTTCTTTAACAATCGAATCTAAATTCTCGACCAAGTCATGCTTATAATTATTTTTGAATAAACTCAAAAGGTCATCAATTTCACATATGTAAGGGGAAGAGTTTGATGGACTGCTACAACTGATTGTATCCAAAAAAGCAGGAAAGCTCATTTCTAAAGCACTCTTAAAAATATAACGGTTTTTAGTGATTATATTTTTCACAAAATTCAATACAGTTAATAAAGTAGTTACATAAAGGTTGCCAATCATTGAATATTTCAGCTTTTCTCAATCTTATTTCATATCCACCTCGTGACATTTCCTTAATTTCATAGATTGGGAGATAAGAACTAGAAGTAGAGCAGACTAATAAATTAAATATGACTCTAGCAAGTCTGCCATTCCCATCCGTAAAGGCATGGGAGTTAAGAATTAATACATAAACCAGTATTGCTTCTTTTAAACCAATTTTATTTTGATCTACATATTCAACTATTTCAAAAAGTCTACGTTTTGAAATAACAGGGTCGGGAAATTTTACTAATTTATTATAACGATTCGAATTGAGGAACAATTCGCCTTTTCTCAGTTTACCCACAGATTTTGTTAACTTGTCATTCAATGAAATCAGAAATTCAAATGTAATTTTTCTTCCTAAAGACTCCTTAAAAATAATAATTTCTTCAGCGGTCTGCCTTAACTTAAATAAATTTTTAGGGTCCGTATACTGAGAGAGCTTATGATAAAACAAAGTAAAATCTTTACTAGAAATTTTGAAGTTATCAAAGTTTCTTAACAGTTTTGAATTATCAAAACCGAAAGGGATATCTTTTTTGATTTCAGAAATTTGGATGCCTTTTAGTGAGTCATCAATATCCATTAATTCTCTAGCTATCATGACGTTCTAATAAAATCAAAAAAAGCTTTTGAAGAATTTTTGATTTTGAATTTAACTGTAGATCCAACCGGTACTTTCAATGCTTGATCTATAGGCGATGAAGTTAAGATATAATAACGATTATTATTTTTTTCTATCGGGATTTTTGATTTAAAAATAACTTTAGTTGAGACCAAATTTAGATTACTAGCGAATGGATTTAAAATTTCAACCTCCAAAACGTCGTTCAGTTTCAATTTCCCACTCAAACCTACAGGGATGTAAAATTCAAAAACAATATCATCATTTAAGGGTACAATTATACCAAGAGGCTCATTAATTTTTACAAAATCTCCTATGGATTTATATAGTTGTTCAACAGTTCCATTAACTTGTCCCATTATTAAACTTTCCTTTTCACATTTGGCTACTAATATTAAGTCACAATTAACTACGGAGTATATGGGAACATTACTTTCAACAGAATCTCCGTTGTTCACGAATTTTTTTGAGATGGAACCTGTTTGCTGACTGACTATTTTGACAGGTTTATTTTTTAACAAAGTTACGCCACTAAGGGTAACATAATTTTCAAATTTATAATTTTTAGCAAACCACAAAAAAATGAAAATCAAAGACAAACAAATTAAAAGGTAGGATGTGGGAAATTTCCCTATAGGGTTAATTAATCTACCATACTTATTTTGCTTTGCGGCCAATGCATCTTTTGAAAAAAGTTCTTCAGTTGAGTTTTTATAGTCCATTTTAAAACCTTAGAATAGGCCATAATCCATTGAAAAGGATTATGGCCTGATTAATGTTGAAGTTTGACAGGTTATTGTTGGCTGTTTCCTCCGCCACCTCCGCCACCGCCTGATCCACCGCCGTTGTATGGATTATTGCCGGTCGCTCCATGTACATAGGCATTATGTATAATCTGTTCATAACTCATTGTGGCATTACCCCAGCGGCTCCAATCAACTCTCATTTCTTGCCAAGGTAAAACAGATCCAGGTGCATGTAACACATGGTTTCCACTAGCAAAGAAGGCGCGAATGTCATTCCTTGCACCAATCATAGTGTTATTTCCTAGAGCAGCTGCTAATTCCGCAACTGTCATTAATGAGTCTGCTGGTCCATATCCAACGTAATCAAAAATACTAGTATAATCATTTCCACCAGTTACCAACAAAAGTTCTTCACTTGTAAGTTCTCTCATAATCTTTCCTTATAAAATTAAAGTCAGCAGATAATATCGTGATTCAAAACATTTGTCTAGATTATTTTTCGTAACCAGCAATTTATTTTTATACTCTATTGTTCTAACTCATTTTATTAAGAGTATTAGCTTGCTAATCAAATTGGTAAGGCCTGAGATAAGTAGACACTTATTATAGTAAAAATAGCAACCTAAGTATCCGGTCAACATTACGTATGATGGAAAGTTTTTTTACTGCCGTATTAATGCCTCAACATCATCAATATGAATGAATCTCACATTTCCTGAATTGTTAAGAAGGGTTTTTGAAACCTTTAGTTTTTTAAGTCGAATACAGTTGCTTATATAACATTTGTTAGTATTTGAGATTTTTGCAGCTTCAATTACTGTTACAAATTCATTTTTAAACCCTTTAATCTTGTATAAGTCTTTTTTTGTTATAAACTTATTGAGTACTAAGTCGATCATACTAACAAATCCAGTATGAACCCATCGCCTGTAAAATTCATTCTTTGTCTCAGATGTAGATTTCATAGCATCATCCAAAGAAATCATTGACTTGTTATTCAACTTTAGAACAAAGTCATCAAATGACTTTGTATCGATAACTCTTTGTGAAATGCTCACATTTTTTTCAATGAGTAATCCATGTTTAATGAGATGTGAGATCTTACTGTATGAAACACCCAATGTTCGACTGGCTTCAGTCAGAAGCATGCTACTTTCATCTTTTATGAAGTGCTTTTTCCTTACAGGTTCTCTTGAATTAAGTATTGATTCTTTTGTTAGATCATTCAGATCAGTTCTTTTAAAAATATAAACATTGCCTTTGTCGACTCCTGGCCCTGAGACAGGTTTGCAACCCAAGCCCATAAGTTTCCTTGCTATGTTGTTAAACGGCATGCCAATACTTCTGGCAAAAGCACTTCCAGAGACATATTTTTGGTTAAATTGATTAACACTATGTTTGTATACATACACCAGTCTATTGGTTGTTTTGTATGTCGTTACACGTTTGATTAAACCAATATTAATCACATGTTTTAAGTAAGCATAATTAATGTTACATATTTTTGCTGCTTTACTTAATGTGTAATAATCATTATTCTTTTTTATTTTTTTGACTACATTTACGAATAAGCTATCAATTCCTTCTGAAATTTTGAAATTTTTGTGTTCAATTTCATTAGTTAATATTTTCTGAAGTATTTCGTGCATCTTCATTCTTAATGCTTGGTTTGTGTAGTTGTGTGCAATTGAAACAAAGTTTTGAGGCTGATTCATTTCAATACTCGGTTGGTTTAATTTAATTAACAATTTATTAATACTCTCAACTTTCACTTTCCACATTGGACGACTTTCCGGGTTGTGGTCAAGTACGTTGTTTTGAATAAGCCTAACTGTAATGTGATCACTTACACCAAGGATAAAGCTGGCTTGAAGTTTGGTTATTGTTTTACTAGTAGAAAATATTTTCTTTGAATAGTTGATTGTTTTTGAATCAAACTTGATTAAAACAGATCTTACGAAGTTACGTATCTTGGTTTTTTTAGAGCTAAGTAGTGTAAATAAACTTACTCTCGGGTGAATGCCCTTTTGATTAGCTAAAGTCTGACAAATTGAATGAAACTTAGTAACAATGTTCGGACTTGATTCAACAATACCCAAAGATAGCTTCAAATAAGTGAAGTTTTTTGGTAATTGTATTTCCCAAGTTTCAAAAAAACCTTTAAGAAGAGAATAAGTTTCTTGAATCAACAATAATTCTTCATGGTTATCATTTTCTAAGATTTTTTCAAAGCATTTTGCTGCTTTGATTCCCTTTTTAACTTTTACTCCTGGAGGGATTTTTGAACCACATTTACATATGATTAAACCTTGTCTGTTCCAAGAAATAGCTTTACCACAATGATTACAAGTGTTGGTCAAAAGGACTTTATGCTTTGTGCAAATATTTATTAAACTGTAATCCCATAATTTTGGAATGTAACCCAATTCATCGATACATTTTGGGCATATCGCTGGTTTTCTAAACCTTAAATAACTGTAATGAATTGGATGCCCCATGAACATGAGGGGGCCTTGATTTGAGAACCCTGCCAGTTTATAACTGGCAGGTAATGATCTGTGATCTCTTATTCCTAATTGTTTTGTCACATCTTTCCATAGCTCAGTATTCTTGAACAAAGCAATTATTGAGTTAAATGATGTTCTACCTGTATTATAAGTTAGAAAATATCTAACAGACTTCCACCCGTTTAAACTCGATGCTCTTAAAAGTATACTGCCAGGGGATTCATCCATGTATGGTATTGGCCTAACGATTGGAGCTGTCATTTTGCTTTCTCCTTACTTTTGGCGTTTTTCAAAATTTTATGAATTTCTTTTTCGGAATAGTCAAAGGGGTTTTTTTGCTTTTTTAGATTTTTAGTAAGCGAACTAGGTAAAGCCAGTTGCTCAAAAGCCAATTCAAAGGATTGAATATTAACTTCTTTTTTATTGTTTTCAAATGAATGAATTAACGCTGATTTAAATAGTTTTACAGTATCAGATGGGTTGCCTCCTGTAGCTAAAAACAAGGGCAGCCCAATTGAACTTTGTTGAAAATCAGGAAAAGCCTTTACAGATACATTTGATTTGAATAACGAACATAGTTTTGAAATAAATATTTGAAACTCTCCAAAGCTGAGGTTCTTTAGCTTATACCTGTTAGTGAACCTCCTACTCAATTGAGCGCTATTATCAATTACTTTGTTACATTCATGCATCCCAACAATAACCACTGAAACCTTGAATTGGTTAATTAAGGTTTTGAGCCAATCTCTAACCAATTCATTTGCGGTTTCTTCCTTACCAAATAGATGATGCAATTCATCAAGGATAATGACTTTAGTTTCACATTCATGAAGCAATTTACCAAGGCGGTAAGTAAGTTCCAAAGCTGTGCCTTTGGTAGGAGCAGGATCTTTCATAGAATAAAGCATCGCAGAGGCCACACCTTTTATTGTTACAGGGCTTGGTACAGAGGAATAAAAAGCAGGAATAATCCAAACTTCCTTTCCTTCTCGTTTCTCTACTCTCCTTTTAAACTCATTCACTAATATTTCGCAGGTAGTCGTTTTTCCCGTACCGGCTGGCCCAGTTAAAACTGAACAAACAGGTTCTTTTGAGTTGTTGGATAAGAGAATTGATTGTCTAATACCTGCAATAGCTAAGTCTATTGCAGGGTGTGGGATATAAAGGCCATCAATGCTATTTATAC
>CAZVZJ010000031.1:34657-41842 GCA_964631055.1 uncultured Marinicella sp. | reverse complement strand
CAATTAATTGAATTAAAAGAAATTATTGTTGCTGGAGAGGCTTTAGTCATCTCTAAGCATTTAAGATCATATCTTGAAAACAATGAAAGCACATTGTTATGGAATCAGTATGGGCCGACAGAGACTCATGTTGTAACACAATCAATTATTGATATTTCAAAAAATAATAAATCCGAGCCCATTGGCAAACCAATTTCTAACACCTCATTGTTTGTTTTTGATCAAAATTTACAATTAGCTCCCTATGGATCAATTGGTGAATTGTATGTAGGAGGTGCTGGTTTAGCAAAGGGATATGTAAACCAGTCTGAGTTAACCGCAAATAGATTTATTCAAAATCCATTCAGTTATGAATCTGATGATATTTTATATAAAACTGGTGATTTAGTTAGGTACATAGATGATGGTCAATTAGTCTTTGTTGGAAGAGTTGATGATCAAATTAAAATTCGTGGTTTTCGTGTTGAAGTTGCTGAGATTGAAAAATGCCTTTTATCTATTCCAGGCACCCACTCATCAATAGTTCTGGCTCATGAGATAGATGATCAAACCAGAATAACAGCGTACTTATTAAGAGAAAAAAATCATGTCAATCTAAGTGATGATGAATTCAAGTCTGAGTTAAGAATGAAACTTTTAGATTTACTACCTGATTACATGATTCCTTCATATTTTATCGTTTTAAAAGAATTTCCTTTAAATACCAATGGAAAAATTGATAAAAGAGCTTTGCCTTTACCTGAGCTAAGTTTAGACAATAAAGAATTCTTGCATGCAAAAAGTCAAATTGAAAAATGTCTGGTTGAGATTTGGGCAACTTTGTTAAGCATTCCTGTGGAAACAATCAGTATGAATTCTGGCTTCTTTGAATTGGGAGGGCATTCCTTAATGGTGGCAAAACTCATCAATGACATCAGATTAGAAATGAGTTTATCAATAACTTATAAAGATGTTTTAGTACATTCAAATGTAAAAGAAATGAGTGAGTTCTTAGATCAAAAAATAACAAGGTTAAGTTTGTCAGAATCGTTAAAAGAATCTGAACTTGATTCTTTAGAAGAGATTGAATGGTAGCTCAATGAAAAACATTGCTGAAATTATAAATACGTTAACAAATTCTGGTATACATGTTTTTCTTGATCATGGAAAGTTGAAAACTAAATCTGCTAGAAATGCCCTTACTCCGTTGTTAATTGAATTAATAAAGGATAATAAAGAAAGGATTATCGCTCAATTAAAATTAGAGCAAAATGAGGGTTCAGTTGAGTTACAAATAACACCTATCGAAAAAGTTGAACTAATCGATGGTAAAACTAGGGCGTCATTTGCTCAACAAAGATTGTGGTTTATTCATCAGTTAGAGGGCGAGAGTTCGCAATATAACATGCCTTTTGTATTGAAAATTAAAGGCAGTTTTAAGCTCGAAATTGCTGAAAGAGTTTTTATTGAATTGATTAAAAGACATGCACCGCTCAGAACTAATTTTGTAAAGAAGCCAGGTGGTTTATTACAACAGATTCGAGATTATTTTGAATTCGAAATAGAGCAATTAGACTTAAGCCATTTAAATGCCAGTGATCAACAGAATAAAATAAATGAATTGATCAACAAAGATGCCAATGAAACTTTTGATTTAGTCCATGACTTGATGATCAGAGTGAGCTATTTCAATAAAAGCATGGATCAAGGAGTCTTGTTATTAAATATTCATCATATTGCAACTGATGGTTGGTCAATGCAGGTTTTTATCGAGGAATTTAATCTGTTATATGAGGCTTTCTTAAATAAAAAGCCAAGCCCACTAGCAACTTTGCCGGTACAGTATCATGACTATTCTCATTGGCAACGTAAATTTGTAAATAAAGAAACACTTAAACCTCAATTAAGATATTGGAATAAACAACTTGACTCTTTACCACAGTTACATAGTTTACCTACTGATTATGAACGACCACAGTTCCAAACTTATAACGGTGGTTTATATGAATTTGAAATAGATATTGATATTACTCAAAAGTTACAGAAATTGGCTGTTGAAAACAATGCCACTTTTTTCATGGTAATGCATGCAGCTTATGCCATTTTACTAGCTCGTTATTCTCATATTGAGGACATAGTCATAGGTATTCCTGTTGCAAATAGACAAAAGAAAGAGTTGGAACCTATTGTTGGTCTATTCGTTAATACTCTAGTATTAAGAACAGATTGCTCTAACAATCCAATATTTAAAGAGTTTTTAGAACAAATTAAAGCCGTTAACTTAGATGCTCATGCCAACCAAGATGTGCCGCTTGAGTTGTTAGTAGATGAATTAAAAGTAGAGCGAAGTACAGATCATAACGCTTTATTTCAAATAATGCTAAGCATTAATAATGCTGAAAAAATTAAATTAAACATTCCTGGGGCAGAGACCGTTTTAGATTTTAATCGAGAGATTAAATCTAAGTTTGACCTGACCTTGCATGTCACTGAAAGTAAAGCCTTAAGTTGTGCTTTTGAATTCAATAACGACTTGTTTAAACCTCAATTAATAGAGCGTTTAGCACATCACTTTAGATGTTTACTAAATTCGATAGTACGAGATGCAGATCAACACATAGCCAAACTAGAAGTTATCAACGATAAGGATAAATCATTATTAAATGCTTTGAATGAAACCGAATCAACCTTCCCAGATACTGCATGTATTCATCAGTTATTTGAACAACAAGTTATCCAGGCTCCCGATAACATCGCATTGGTTTATAAAGAGGATTTTCTCACTTACTCTGAATTAAATATCCGTGCTAACCAACTTGCTCATTATTTAATTGCTCAAGGCGTTTTATGTGATGATATTGTGGGGTTGTGTATTGAAAGATCGCTGGAGATGATGATTGGTATTATAGCGATTCACAAAGCAGGTGCTGCTTACTTACCATTGGATCCATCATTACCTCAAGGGCGATTAAAACATATGATGACTGACAGTGGATTGTCTTTTGTAGTAACACAAAATCATTTATCTGGAATTTGTGAAGGATATAGACAATTGATACTGGATAATCAATTATTCATCAATGAACTACAAGACCAAGTCACCACCAACCCTAAAGTTAATGGTTTGAACTCTAGACACTTGGCTTATGTAATTTATACTTCAGGGTCTACTGGCGTTCCCAAAGGCGTCATGATTGAACATCAAGCCTTAGTCAATCGCATTGACTGGATGCAAAAAACTTACAAACTGAATAACTGTGATGTGGTGTTACAAAAAACGCCCTATAGCTTTGATGTTTCAGTTTGGGAATTATGTTGGTTTTATACAGTGGGTGCAAAATTAGTTATCGCTGAACCAGGAGGTCACAAAGATCCTGAATATTTATCAACTATTATTCAACAACATCAAGTATCTACCTTACATTTTGTTCCTTCCATGCTCAGAGCTATGTTGTCGAATAAGGGTTGGGCAGATTGCGACTCGTTGCGCCAGGTGTTTTGTAGTGGGGAATCCCTATCTATAGATTTACCCGATATTCATTATGAAATGAATAAAGCCAGCTTACATAATTTATATGGGCCAACAGAAGCGGCTATAGATGTTAGTTATTGGGAAGTACCGAATAAAAAACTATCAAAAATCCCGATTGGTAAACCAATACAAAACATTCAATTATATATTTTAAACGAACATTTACAGTATCAACCATATGGCGCTCCTGGTGAGTTATTTATTGCCGGTGTTGGCTTGGCTCGTGGTTATTTAAATCAACCAGATTTGACTCATGAAAAATTTATTGAAATCGAAATAGGTGGTGTGCAGCAACGCCTTTATCGAACGGGTGATTTGGTTAGGTATTTAAATGATGGCAACATCGAATTTCTGGGGCGTATTGATCATCAAGTTAAATTGAGAGGTCTGAGAATAGAGCTAGGAGAAATTGAATCACAGCTGTTATTAATTGATGAAGTAGATGCTTCAGTTGTTTTAGTTAATGAAGTAGCAGCAAACAAACATTTAATTGCCTACTATACCAGTGAATCAGAGGAGAGTGAATCAAGTTTAAAAGAGAAGATCAAGTCTAATATTAAAGATCATTTACCTGACTATATGATGCCATTGGATTTTATACGTATAAATGATATGCCACTAAGTGCCAATGGGAAAATAAACCGAAAAGCTTTGCCAAAACCTGCTAATCAAAACTTTAAGATTGACAACTATAGTGCTCCAAGTAATCAAATAGAACAAATTTTAGTTGAAATATGGGCGGAATTGTTAGGTGTAAATAAAGAGTTGATCAGTACTGATACTAATTTTTTTGAATTAGGGGGCGATTCAATAACTTCAATTCAAGTGGTTTCAAGAGCTCTAGATCAAGGTATAAAATTAACTGTAAAACAACTGTTTCAACATAAAACTATTTCACAGTTGGCGATTAATTCAGCTCGTATAAATGAAGTGGTTCAAAAGCAAAACCCTGTAGTTGGAAAGCAGTTATTGTTACCCATACAGCATGAATTTTTCACTGATGAAATTGAATTGAATCATTATAACCAAGCCTTGATTTATTCAGCGCCAAGTAATTTGTCTCTTCCTCTATTAAAACAAATCATTACTCAATTAATTGATAGGCATGATGTTTTTCGACTGGTTTTCTCAAAAACTGAATCGAAATGGCAAGCAGAATATGTAAGTAAAGCCAATGAACTAGTTAAAAAACTGGTTGGACAAATAGATTTATTAAGTAACAACTTTAATGATATTGAAAAGTATGTAAATGACATTCAGACATCTTTAGCTATTGAACAAGGTCAGTTATTTAGAGCCATCATCTTTAATAATTTAAAACAAGAAAAACGCTTACTTTTAATTTTTCATCATTTAGTGATTGATGGTGTTTCTTGGCGTATTTTAATCGATGATATAAACAGATTATTCAGTCAACACACCCAAGATTTACCCATGAAATTGAAACATAAAACCTCTTCTTATCAAGACTGGGCAGGTTTTTTATATCAATACAGTAAAAATGATGTGTTGGACGATGAAAAAGAATACTGGCAAACTAAAGTAAATCATAAACCGTCACTAATAAACCATATAAACCATATAAAAAAATCAAACAACTTTTCACAAGTACGAGTCGAATTTGATGAGTCATTAACAAAAAAATTACTTATTCAAGCGCCTAAGGCCTATAAGACCCAAGTAAATGAACTACTACTTTCTGCCTTACTACTCAGTATGAATAAATGGTCAGGAAATGAATCAACAAAAATTGATTTAGAGGGTCATGGTAGGGAAGGGTTGTCGGAACAGATCGACTTGAGTGAAACTGTAGGTTGGTTTACTTCAATTTTTCCTGTTGTTCTTACCAGTGACTCTATGCAAGTTTCAAATGTTATTTGTCATGTAAAAGAAAACTTGAGGAATATCCCCAATAATGGTTTGGGATTTGGGATATTGAAATACATTGAAAAATCATTGAATGATGATCACTCTCGATCTGAGGTTTTATTTAACTATTTAGGTCAGCTCTCTAGTAAAAATGATTCTGATAAGAACTTCGTACTACTTAATCAAGATACTGGAGAATCCATCAGTCATTTACGAAAGAAAAGATATTCAATCACTATAAATGGTATTGCGATTAACCAGAAATTATCTTTTGACATCGACTACGACTCTGATTTGTACAATAAAGAAAATATAAAATTATTCACAAAGGAATTTAAATCAGCCATAGAACAAGTCACAAATCATTGCCTTGATACAAGCAATGGTTGTTTTACACCTTCAGATTTTCCATTAAGTAAAATTTCTCAAAAGCAGTTAAATCAATGGCAAGGAAAATACCAAATCGCTGATATTTATCCTGCGACAGCTATGCAAGAAGGGTTGTTGTTTCATACTGAATTAGAACACAGTTCCTACATCAGTCAATTTCTATTTACTATAGAAGGGAATTGTAAAATAAATGTATTACGTTCTTCATGGCAGCATCTGATTGACCGACACCAAGTTTTGAGAACAGTATTTGTAAAAACAAAATCTGGGCATACTCATCAAGTGGTTTTAAATCAAGCTAAATTACCTTGGCATTATCAGTGTTTAAAGAATGAAAATAATCAATCACAAAGTGAAGCAATAAACAATTATAGAACCATTGATAAAGATAAAGGGTTTGATGTATCGATGGCCCCATTGATTAGGGTTGCAGTCTTTCATTTAGGTAATAATCGTCATCGTTTACTTGTTACAAACCATCATGTGCTGCTTGATGGTTGGAGTTTTTCATTATTATTACATGAAGTGACTAAAGGCTACGACTATTTTTATAATAAAGAAGTACCTAAGTTACCAACTCCGTTTAACTTTTATAGCTATATACAATGGTTGCTGAAACAGGATAAAACGGCTGCACAAAAGTATTGGGAAAAAGAGTTAGCAACGATTGATGTCATAAGTAAACTTTCCCAAACAAAACGATCAAAACCAAATGCTACAGATGATTCATATGATCGTATTTTTTGTAAAAAATTTACGGCTGATTTAAATGATTTGGCTAAAAAGTATCAAATAACTATCAACACAATACTACAAGCTGCGTGGTCATATGTGTTATATCGATACACTGCTCAAAAAGATGTGATTTTTGGTACCACAGTTTCAGGAAGGCCAGCAGAATTAGCACATGTGGAGTCGATGGTAGGTATCTTCATTAACACGATTCCTGTAGTTAATCAGGTTGATGCTGATTTAAACGTCATTGAGTGGTTAAAGTCACTACATCAGAAACAAGTAGAGAGGAATGAGTTCAGCTTTTTACCATTGAATGAAATTCAGACACTTTCAAGCTTTAAAAATCAAAATTCATTTTTTGAAAGTTTGTTAGTGTTTGAAAATTATCCCATAAACGATGCAGGCAATTTATCACCAGATGATAATATCAAATTTTCAAATTGGGAAGTCCATGAAGATTCTAATTATGATTTAACAATAAGTGCAGGAATTATCAATAACCAACTTAAAATTAATTTATCAGGAAAAAAAGAAAAATTTAATAAACAAAATATAAATTCATTAAGTACTCATTATGCAAATGTCTTAGAAAGTCTTGTAACATACACCCCTAAACCCAATGCTGAATTAAAAGACTTATCGATGTTAAGTCAGTCAGAGAAGCACCATCAAATTCATGG
>CAZVZJ010000031.1:0-34557 GCA_964631055.1 uncultured Marinicella sp. | reverse complement strand
ATGTTGTTTCAAGTGAGTTAATTGCTCCACAAGAAGCAGTGACTGGCAGTATGCCATTGTTGCCTATACAGCAATATTTCTTTGCAAATGAAAATGACATTAATCATTATAACCATGCAGTATTATTGGTAGCACCAGATGATTTGTCTCCTATTATATTAGAAAAATTCACAGAACTATTAATTCAACGACACGACTCTTTACGTCTTAGGTTTAACTTAAAAAATGATCAATGGGTGGCAAGCCACCTGCCTTTCTCAGCTCAAATGATCAGTGAGGTAATGGGCGAAATTAAATTAGATATTCATGGTTTTAGTGAACTTGAGGAAAAGGCCAATTCATTTCAACGTTCGTTATCTATCAAAGAAGGGCCTATATTTAGAGTGATACATTGTAGTGATTTAGGTGGTAAGGTAGGAATTCTGTTTATTGTTCATCACCTAGTAATAGATGGCGTTTCATGGCGAGTAATTTTTGAAGATCTTGAACAGTTGTATGAGCAATACTCATACGGAAAAAGTTTGGCTTTACAAGCGAAAACTTCGTCATACAAAATTTGGAGTGAGTTTCTTGTTAACCATGCTAAAAATGATGAATTATTAAATGAAAGCAAGTATTGGTTAAAAACCTTAAATTACCCAAAATCAGACATTTTAAATAAACAAAAGTCCAACAAAACAAAAATAGACGCTTCAAATCACTATGATTGCCAAACATTTGTTATCAGTGAAAATAAAACCTCGATGCTACTCTCTATCGCGAATGAAGCTTATAAGACGCAAATTAATGAATTGCTATTGTCGGCTCTACTGTTAGGTTGTAATAACTGGACAGGGGGGCAGAGTATTCAAGTTGATTTAGAAAGTCACGGTCGTCAAGAATTGGTGGCAGATATTGATCTGAGTCAAACAGTGGGTTGGTTCAGTTCTTTGTATCCTGTTAATTTAAAGTGCCAGTTTAAAGATATTAAGTCGGTTATTTGTGCTGTCAAAGAACAGTATAGAAGCGTTCCTAATCAAGGTATTGGATTTGGCATACTGAAATATTTATCGGAAGCACCTGGTATTAATGGCGCTGAATTATCACCCATGCTTTTTAATTACATGGGGCAATTTTCTAATACAGAAAGTGACAATAAGTATTTTTCGCTTTCACATGAAAATATAGGTGACATGGTAGGCTCTTCTCGCCACCCAGAACATGGCTTGAATTTTAATGGCATTGTTAAAGAAGGATGTTTGTCATTTAGATTAGACTATGATCAAACTTTGTATGACTCGTCTTCGATCAGCAACCTAGTTGAATTGATCGAATCTGCATTTGAGCAATTATTGATGCACTGTTTAGATCAGTCTAATGGTTGTTTAACACCTTCTGATTTTCCAATGTCAGTATTGTCCCAAAAGGAAATTGATAAATGGCAAAAAGAATATCTGATAGAAGACATTTACCCAGCCACTGCTATGCAAGAAGGGTTGTTGTATCACAGCGAGCTTAATAAAAGTGCTTATGTAACACAATCAATGTTCACAATTAACTCCGATGTGAGTTTGCCTTTATTCAAGAAAGCTTGGCAGCATTTAATTGACTCTTATGCTGTATTAAGAACTATTTTTGTCAACTCTGAAGCTGGTCAAATACAACAATTGGTTTTGCAAGAAACGAATTTAAGATGGCTTGAAGACGATTTAGAGCTATTGGATAAAACCGAGATAGATAAAAAAATTGATATGTTTAGACTTCAAGAGAGGTCTATGGGCTTTGAACTAAACAAGGGGCCATTGCTGAGGCTTAATAGTTGGCATTTAGGTAAAGGGTGTCATCGAATACTGTTAAGTATTCATCATGCATTAATAGATGGATGGAGTATGCCACTGGCCTTTACTCAAGTTATTAAATATTACAGAACAATTGCTGAAAATACCAGGTTAACTCTTGAATCTACAGTTCCGTACCGCAATTATGTCAAATGGTTAGGTAATCAAAATATTGATCTTGCTACTGATTTTTGGGCAAATGAACTCTGTGATATAGAACAGCCTTCCTTGATTGCAGGCAAGAAGAACAATAAAGAAAAAAAACGAGTTTTTCATAGCCTTAAATTTGAGAAAGAGCTGACAGAAGCACTTCAACTTCTTGCCCGAAGAAACCAAGTAACCATAAATAATTTATTACAAGCTGCTTGGGCTTATTTGATCCATTGTTATACAGACCAAAATGTTGTTATGTATGGTACTACAGTTTCTGGACGTCCTGAAGATTTGAATCGAGTTGATGAGATGATTGGTTTGTTCATTAATACAATTCCTGTAAGGGTAGATATACCACTTCATCAATCTTTTGAACATTGGTTAAAAAGCTTACATACAAGGCAAATAGAAAGAAATGATTTTGCATTTTTGCCGTTGCCGAAAATTAAGCAAGTTACACAACTAGATAATAGCCAACTTTTTGATAATTTATTCGTTTTCGAAAATTATCCGGTTGATAAATCAGCGTTAGAATCAACTGATATAAAAACATTCGATCATTTGACATTTGAAGAAACAGATTATGAATTAACTGTTACTGCCCATTTGAAAGACATGTTGACTGTAGATTTCATGGGTAAATACAGTCACTTTTCAATCAACTCTTTAAAACAGTTGGCCGAACATTTTAAAGAGATATTAAATAATATTTTAAAAAAACCTGAACAAAAATTAAAAGACTTATCGATGTTAAGTCAGTCAGAGAAGCACCATCAAATTCATGGATTGAATGTTACCGGTCGTGCATATCAAACTGATCAGTGTATTCATCATTTATTCGAAGAGCAGGTTTTGTTGACTCCTGACGGTGTTGCAGTGGCTGAGGAAGATAACTGTTTAAGTTACAGTGAATTGAATGCACGTGCCAATCGTCTGGCTCACTATTTAATTAAGCATGAGAATCTCAAAGCCGATGAATTTGTCGGGTTGTGCATGGATCGATCATTAGACATGATCATAGGCTTAATGGCAATTTTAAAAGCCGGAGCGGCATATTTACCACTGGATCCGAGTTATCCGAAAGAACGATTATTGTACATGATACAAGACAGCGGACTGTCACTGGTGATAACCAGAAAAGAATTGTCGGAGATAACACAAAGCAAAGATACAGAACAGTTGTTTTTGGACTCTGATTCATTACTCACTGATTTATCAATATTTTCAGCAGATAACCCTGCTATTGAAAGTAACAGTTCTGATCATTTGGCTTATGCTATTTACACCTCTGGATCAACAGGTAAGCCTAAAGGGGTAATGATTGAGCACAGGGCTTTAAGTAACCTGTGCCAGTGGCACATAGAACAGTACGAAGTAAATCATGAATCAACGGCTTCTCATTTGGCCAGTATCGGTTTTGATGCTGCAGTATGGGAGCTATGGCCTTATCTAATATCTGGGAGCAGGGTTCAAATTATTTCTGATGAAATTCGAATTTCACCTGATACCTTATTAAGTCAATTTAAGTTATATAAAGTTAGTCACAGCTTTATCCCCACAGCATTGTTAGAAGCGTCATTTGACTTGATTAATGACTCAAGTGCCCATGACTTGAAATACGTACTAACCGGTGGAGATAGATTAACTCGTCCAAGCTTTACTCATAGCCAAACTCAATTAGTTAATAATTATGGTCCAACTGAATCAACAGTAGTTGCCTGCTGTTATGTTACTAAGACAGCTGCTAAACAGAGTCCACCAATAGGTAAGCCCATTGCTAATACACGGGCTTATGTACTGAGTAAGCGCATGGTGTTGATGCCTTATGGTTCAGTTGGTGAATTATATATTGCTGGTGATGGTTTAGCTCGTGGCTATATCAATGATCCGCAACTGACATCAAAGTATTTTATAGAACATACCTTTGCTGATGGTACTTCTGAACGTTTATACCGCACTGGTGATTTGGTGAAGTATAGGGAAGATGGTAATTTAAACTTTATTGGTCGAGCCGATGATCAGATTAAGATCAGGGGTTATCGAATAGAATTAGGAGAAATTGAACAGCAATTGTTGTCATTATCTGAGGTTAATTCATGCGTGGTTGTGGTTCGCTCAGGCCGATTAAGTGAAAAACGCATAGTTGCTTATTATGTAAGTGATTCAAAGACAGAAGAATCAGAGTTGGTGAGTACAGTTCAGACTAAGTTGAAACGTAAGCTGCCTGATTATATGTTACCTAAATCATATGTACGTCTGGATAAAATACCAGAAACAGTCAATGGAAAGATTGATCGCAAAGCTTTGCCAGCGCCATTGACGCATGAACAAACAGATGGTTTTAAAGCGCCAAGTACAGAAGTTGAAATTAAGCTGTGTGAAATTTGGTCTGGATTATTGAAAATTCAACAAGGTGAGTTAAGCATACGTTCGAATTTCTTTGAACTAGGTGGCGACTCCATTTTATCTATACAAGTTGCATCTAGGGCCTCAGCTGTTGGGCTTAAAGTGACTGTAAAACAAATATTTGATCATCAGACCATTGAGTCTTTGGCACCACATGTTGTTTCAAGTGAGTTAATTGCTCCACAAGAAGCAGTGACTGGCAGTATGCCTTTGTTGCCTATACATCATCGTTTTTTTACCGATGATACCGCTCTTCATCATTTTAACCAGTCGGTATTGTTAAAGCCTCCACAGGGTTTTTCATTTGATTTATTACAGCGCTTTGTAGAAAAACTTTATAAACGTCATGACGCTTTGAGGTTGAATTATCAACTAGTTAAAGATAAGTGGGTGGCCAATCATGTGGATTTCAATCAACAGATGGTTACTGACACATTGGCTGAAGTCAGGTTTAATGATGTAGGTTTTGATGGGCTGGAAGATTCGGCAAGTGAGTATCAAACGTCTTTGGATTTAGAACTGGGTCAATTATTCAAGGTTGTTTATTATTCTGATAAAAATGATGAGTCACGAATATTACTCATATTTCATCATTTGGTAATAGATGGGGTTTCTTGGAGAGTAATTCTTGAAGATTTAGAGTTGTTATATGAGCAACATAGTGCTGGTAAAGCATTAAAGTTGGGAGCAAAAACCTCTTCATATAAATCATGGGGAAGATTTCTACATGAGTACTCAAATAGTGATTCCTTGGGCACTCAATTGGATTATTGGAAACAAGTCTTATCTGTACCAACACCTGATTTTAACAAAGGATCTATTGAGTTAAGTCCAAAGTCTGAACAAACATTGAATGGTTTTTCATCTGTTGAGTTTGAAATTAATAAAAAATTAACCACTCAGCTATTGTCTGAAACTCAAGGGGCCTATAGAACTCAAATAAATGAATTGCTTCTCTCAGCACTGTTGATAGGCTTTAATCGTTGGTCTGGAGTTAATTCTCTTAGGGTTGACTTGGAAAGCCATGGACGCGAAGAACTAAGTAAAGATATCAATCTGAATCAAACAATTGGTTGGTTTACAACTTTATTTCCTGTAGCTCTAAAATGTGAATCTATCGATATTAAGTCTGTTATCTGTGCAGTAAAAGAACAACACCGAGCAATTCCTAGTCATGGTATTGGTTTTGGTGTGCTGAAATATTTAGCCAAAGTAGAAGACTTAAATAAGGCGGAGGAGTCACCAATATTATTTAATTATATGGGACAATTCTTTGGAGCTAAATCGTCCACTCAAAGATTTTCATTCGCTGATGAGGGAATGGGGTTGTTGATTGACCCATACAGACAGCCAGAGCATGGATTAAATTTTAACGGTATGATTTTAGATGACCGCTTGTCTTTCATTTTGAGTTACGACCAGACTAAATATAATGCTGTCTCCATGAAGGAGTTACATATATACATTAAACAAGCCATCAAAGATGTCATTGAACATTGTATAGATGTAAGTGAAAAATTCTTAACTCCATCTGACTTTCCTTTGTCTTCTATAAATCATATTGAATTAAATAGATGGCAAAAAATGTACAATATAAAGGACTTGTATCCAACAACAACAATGCAAGACGGATTGCTTTATCACAGTGAGTTAGATAAAAGTGCATATGTAACTCAATCAATGTATACCTTAGAGAAAGGTGCTGATATAGCGTTATTCAAACAATGTTGGCAAACACTTATAGATAGGCATGATATTTTAAGAACTATATTTATAGATACAAATGCTGGGGAAAAGCAACAGTTAGTGGTTAGTAAGATGATTCTTTTATGGTCTGAGTATAACTTAGAGAAGTTAAATGAAGAACAACAAAAAAATCAAATAGAAAATGAACGTAGACAAGATAAAGCTGCTGGGTTTGATTTTAAAAATGGACCTCTTTTTCGTTTAATGATTTGGCAAATTGGAGGAGGCCGTTATCGAGTTTTATTTAGCATTCATCATACATTGATCGATGGTTGGAGTATGCCATTGATTTACTCTGAAATATTACAATTATATCAAGCAGGTATTGAGAATAAACATATTAAACTAAAGCAATCTGTGCCATATCGAAATTATGTAGAGTGGTTATGCCAACAGGATTTTGATAGAGCCACAAAATTTTGGAGCCAAGAACTTTCAGGACTTAATGATGGATCATCTCTATTTTCTGAAAATAAGAATGATAAAAATAAAAATTTATTGGTTCAAAATATAAATTTAAATTCAGATTATACAACCATACTTAAAAATATTGCTCGTAATTCACAAGTAACAGTTAGCACTTTATTGCAAGCAGCATGGTCAATTTTGTTAGCGAGATATTGTGATCAGTCTAGTGTGGTATTTGGAACGACAGTATCAGGTCGACCAGCTGATCTGGAAAAAGTTGAAGAAATTATCGGGTTATTTATTAATACCATACCGGTTAGGGTAGATATGGTAACAGATATACCTTTTAACGAATGGTTAAAACATCTACATATAAAACAGGTAGAAAGAAATGAATATGCTTATTTACCACTGGTAGAAATCCAATCACTGTCAGAAACCGAAAATAGACATTTATTTGATCATTTATTTATTTTTGAAAATTACCCAATTGATGAAGAAGAGTTTAAAGGTTCTGTACTGCAAACTTCAGATCATAAAAATTATGAAGAAACCAGTTTTAATTTGACTGTAACTGCATTTGAGAATAATGGATTAACAATCAAATTTGCTGGCAAAGAGAGCAATTTCGATAAAAGTTCTTTACAGACTCTAGTCAGCCATTACAAAAATATTTTGTCAGGAATAATAGAACGTCCTAACCAAATGATTTCAAGGTTGCCTTTACAAAGTGAAGGTGAATTAAATTATTTGTTATCGGAATTGAATCAAAGCCGAAAACAATATTCAAATGATTTATGTATTCAAGATTTATTTGAGAATCAAGTTAATTTATCACCCAATAAAGCTGCAATTATTTTTGATGGAAATTCATTGTCGTATTCAGAATTGAATTCACATGCAAATCGATTAGCTCATTTCTTAATAGATCATAGAGAGCATTCGATTCAAGGTGGTGAATTTTTAATAGGAATATATTTTGAACGTAGTTTAGATATGCTTGTTGCTATATTAGCAGTATTGAAAGCGGGTGGTGCATATGTCCCCTTAGATCCAGAATACCCTCAAGAAAGACTAAGCTACATGATCAACAACAGTAATCTAGATGTCTTGCTCTGTCAGAATAACTTGTTTGAATCAATTGATAACTTAGGCTGTAAACAAATTTTATTTGATGAGCAATTTAAAGATCAATTGTCAAGTTACTCCATAAATAACCCTAAAAACACATGTTTAAGTTCAAAAGACTTGGCATATGTGATTTACACATCAGGGTCCACTGGAAGACCTAAAGGGGTCATGATTGAACATCACAGCGTGATTAATCTCTCGCATAATATCAATGACTTATCGTTAAGTGATGATAGGCAAAAATGGGGTTGGATCTCTTCATTTGCATTTGATGCGTCATTACAAGGGATCGTTATGATGTTGCATGGCCAAACACTACAAATATTTTCAGAAAAGGATAAAAAAGACATCAATGCGATAAAAAATGAATTGATTAAAAATGAAATTGGAGTCATGGATTGTACACCTACATTACTTGAACTGTGGTTAAGTACAGGCCTTGGTGAATTATTACCTAATTTAATCATTGGTGGTGAAGCCATTTCTTATGCGCTTTGGGAAAAACTGGTTAACTGGCAAGAACAATATGGAAAAAAAGCAATCAATGTATATGGGCCAACAGAGTGCTGTGTTGACAGCAGTGCGTCTGTAATAAAAGGAACTAAACCCAATATTGGTAAAGCATTAAATAATTATCAGTTTTATGTACTTGATAAGAGTAAAAAGTTATCACCTTTAGGAGTAAAAGGGGAGTTGTATATTGGTGGTTCTGGTTTGGCACGAGGTTATTTAAATGAACCCGAACAAACCAAAGAACGATTTATTATAAACCCATTTATACCGGACAAAGAAGAGCTTTTATATCAGACTGGAGACCTAGTTCGTTATATTGATAATGGTAATTTAGAATTCTTAGGACGCATAGATGAACAGGTAAAAATTCGAGGTTACAGAATTGAATTAGGTGAGATTGAGCATGTTCTATCAAAGCAAGAAAACATCAGTTCATGTGCTGTTATAGTACATAGCAGCTTGTCCGAAGAAAAGTATATTGTTGCCTATTTTGTCAGCGAAGGTAATTTGAAAGAAGCAGAACTAATAGAAGACTTAAAAGTTAAACTAAAGAAAGTACTGCCCAACTATATGATTCCATCAAGGTTCATACAAATGGAATCCTTACCTAAAACACCAAACGGTAAAATTAATCGCAAAAAATTACCTGAACCTGATACCAGTTTAATGAAGGATGATTATAAGGCTCCTAAGGGAGAGACTGAGCTGGCATTAGTAAAAATTTGGTCTGAACTATTAGTTATTCCTATAGAAGAAATTGGAGCAAATTCAAATTTCTTTGAGCTTGGTGGTCATTCATTACTTGCAGTAAAAATGATTGTTAAGATTAATCATAAATTCCCAATTCTATTGAAAGTAGAAACTCTTTTTGAATCACAAAATTTGTCTATGCTTGCTTCTTATATTGATATGTTGATGGTTAATGAAAAAGATCGAAATCAAGAGATTGAATGCAATACTGAGGAATCAGATACAGAACATTTTGAAATATGAATATATTTGAATTAATAAAGCTTTTGAACAGCAAAAACATACAAGTAACTGTTGATGATGATAAGTTAAAAATTGATGCGCCAAAAGGTTCGATGAGTCAAGAAATCTTATCTTTATTAAAGGAGAATAAACAAAAGTTAGTCAATACACTTTCAAATTCATCAGCAAAACAAACGAATATTCCTGCTATTTCCAGAGATCAGGATATACTTCTTTCGTTTGCTCAACAACGACTATGGTTTTTAGACCAGATGGAAGAGGGCAGTTCAAATTACAACCTCCCATCAGCCATGAATGTCAAAGGTAAATTTAATTTAAAGGCTGCGGAAAATGCTTTCATACAAATCATAAATAGGCATGAGCCACTGAGAACAAATTATTATGAAGGAGCTGATGGAGGCTTACAAGTTATTCGACAAAAGTTCGAATTCAAGATAAAGCAAATAGATATCAGTGAACTTTCCTCTGAGGAACAAAATTCTTACATAGAGAAAAAGATTAAACAAGATGCAGAAATGCCATTCGACTTAGTTGAAGGGTTGATGATAAGAGTGTGTCACTTGAAGCAAAATGAATCTCAAGGTGTTTTATTATTTAATATGCATCACATTGCATCTGATGGTTGGTCTTCAGGAGTTTTAATTAATGAATTTAAACAATACTATGTTTCAGAATTAGATGGCAGTAATACATCAATTAAACCCTTACAAATCCAATACGCTGACTATGCTATTTGGCAACGTAAATGGTTGAGTAGTGAAGCGTTTGAACATCAGTTAAATTACTGGGAAAGACAACTACTAGATTTGCCTCAAGTTCATAGCTTACCATTAGATTTAAAACGGCCAAAGTATCAAACTTACAATGGCTCTGAAATAAAATTTTACCTGGATTCAAGAACCTTAAAAAGCCTGAATATGCTGGCTCTTAAGAGCCAGTCAACTATGTTTATGCTGTTTCACGCAGTTGTCTCAATTGTTTTATCAAGGTTTTCAAATCAAACTGATATTGTCGTTGGTACACCAGTAGCTAACAGAATGCATAAGCAATTAGAACCATTGATTGGCCTTTTTGTTAATACCTTGGTTTTGCGCAGTGATTGCTCAGTTAATATGTCATTTATAGAGTTTTTGGAGCAAATCAAACAAACCAATTTTAATGCACAAAACAATCAACAAGTTCCTATTGAATGCATTGTTGACAAACTCAGTCCACAACGCAGTACAAGCTATAACCCATTGTTTCAAATCTTACTGAGTATGGATACCAATGAGGTTTCTGAGTTAGGATTTTCAGACGTCATTTTAAAGCCACATGAGAGTTCCCAAATTAATGTTAAATTTGATTTAGAAATAAATGCTCAGACTATTTTTGACCCTGTCGATGAGGCTAAACCCGCTGGTTTATATGGTTCCATAATTTATAATACAGATCTATTTAAGCCTAAAACCATCGAACGCTTGGCTGATGGTATAAGTATGGCTCTGGAGAGTATAGTTGAAAATGCCAATCAGAAGCTGTTTGATATTCCAGTTTTTAGACCTGACGAGACTGCGTATTTACTGCATGAGTTAAACAATCAAACATTTGAACCCAGCAGTGACCTTTGTATTCATGAGTTATTTGAAGAACAAGTAAATATAAAACCTTATAACCAAGCACTGGTATTTGCCAATCAATCCATAACTTATCTTGAATTAAATAAGCTTGCCAACCAATTGGCTCATTACTTAATCACAACCCAAGACATAAAACCAGGTGTTTTGTTGGGCATATGTGTAGAACGATCCTTGGATATGTTCGTTGCAATATTGGGGATATTAAAAGCCGGCGCTGCATACCTTCCTTTAGATCCGTCCTACCCAAGCAAACGTTTGACGCATATGATTTCTGATTCGAAATTATCAGTGGTCATCACACAAAGCAAACTGTCTGAGCTTATTAAAAAATCGGATGCAACCCCTGTTTTTATTGATTCAGGTGAGTTTAAACATGAGCTGACAAAACAAAGTAATCAAAACATCAAGATTGATAAGTTTCAACCCGATGATCTGGCATATGTAATCTATACATCAGGCTCTACAGGCAAACCCAAAGGTGTTCTGATTGAACATCAAGGTGTCACTAATCACTTGCTCAATATCATTGATGCATTTGAGTTTACAGAAACTGATCGTTTCTTACAGTTCGCTTCGATGAGTTTTGATACTTTTGTTGAACAAACATTTGCGTCACTTTCTGTGGGCGGCTGTTTATACATCAGGGATGAAGCTATCTGGAGTGCCGTAGAATTTTACCAGTATGTGAATGAACATAAGATAACTGTTACCGACCTTGCACCAGCTTATTTAATGGAATTAATGTCCAACCCTCAAGCCGAAACATTTTGGTCAAATACAAGTTTAAGTCATGTGGTGATTGGTGGAGACCGAGTATCTAGAAGGTTATTGAGTCAGTGGTTTAATTTGATAGGTGATAACAATTGCCGTTTGTATAATGCCTATGGACCTACGGAAGCTACAATTACCAGTCACCTAAAGTGCATCACCCCAAATGAAATGAAAAGTAGTTCTCCAGTTTCCATGGGAAAAGTTTTACCTGGAAGGTTGGCTTATATTTTAGATAAAAATCGAAATTTAACACCAAATCAACTTGTTGGAGAGCTTTACCTAGGGGGTAATGGTCTGGCACGAGGTTACTTGAATCAAGAAGACTTGACTGCAGAGAAATTCATTGAACACCAGTTCAGTGATGGCAGCATACATCGTTTGTACCGAACAGGGGACTTAGTAAGTTATTTAAATGATGGCTCTGGAGAGTTAACGTTTATTGGTCGGGTTGATGAGCAAGTCAAAATTCATGGATTTCGAATTGAATTGGGAGAAATCGAGCACTCATTATCACAACAGAAGTACATAGTTTCATGTGCCGTAGCATTAAAAGAAGATATTAAAGGCAAAAAGTGTATTGTTGCATATTATGAAAGTTCGCAAAGTTCTCCTGAATTTGGACAAGAATTAAAGGAAGAACTTAAAAAAACCTTACCTAAATATATGCTGCCATCAGTTTTTGTATGGCTGAAAAAACTACCTATAGACCCAAACGGGAAAATAGACCGGAAAGCTTTGCCTGCACCTGATTTAAAAAAGTTAGATACTGAAAAATATAAGAGCCCTAAAAATGAGATAGAAGAGAAGCTGTGTAAAATTTGGGCTGAATTATTAAGTATCTCAAATGATCAAATAAGCACAAATGGAAACTTCTTCAACTTAGGAGGTGATTCAATATTATCTATTCAAATGGTATCAAGGGCTTCAGAGGTTGGCTTAAAAATAACAATTAAGCAAATTTTTGAATTTCAAACCATTGAACTACTTGCACCTCATGTTTTAACTGTATCGAATGAAGTTATTACTCCTCAAGGGCCTGTTAGAGGAAAAGCACAGTTATTACCAATCCAGCATAACTTTTTTGTTGATTCAAATGATTTGCATCATTACAACCAAGGTATATTAATAAAACCACCAAATAATTTCACATTTGAATTAATGGAAAAATGCTTTGAGTTATTGATTCACAGACATGATGCTCTTCGTTTACGCTTTCATTGTACAAATTCTAACTGGTATGCAAATCACACGCCATATAGTAAAAAAATGTTAATAGATGTTTTAGAACGTCTTGTGATAAAAGAACGTGGATTTGAGAAACTTGAAGATTATACAAAGGTTATTCAAAGTTCATTTTCACTACAGTCAGGGCCATTATTTAAAGCTGTTTACTGTAAAGATGAAATGGGTGAAAAGCGGTTATTAATTATCATTCATCATTTAATCGTCGATGCTGTTTCATGGCGAATAATAGTCAATGATCTAGAGTGTTTATATAAACAAAGTAATGACAATAAACCGTTGTGTTTAGCACCGAAGACATCTTCTTTTAAGGAATGGGGCGAGTTTTTACAAAGTTATTCTCACAGTACAAATCTATCAAAGGAAATAAGCTATTGGCAAAATATAATAAATAATTCATTTCCAAATTTTAAAAGTAAGGTCACTAAGCATTCTGAGACAGAATTAGAAACAAGCAATTTTGGATCAGTCGAATTCAGTCTCAATTACGCTATTACATCTGACTTGCTGACTAAAGCGAAAGAGGCTTATAAAGTACAAATTAATGAATTGTTATTATCTGCTTTATTATTGGCTTGTTATCGATGGTCTGGGGAACAATCAATTTGTATTGATTTAGAAAGTCACGGCAGAGCAGAATTAAATTCAGAAATAAATCTGAGTGAAACGGTTGGTTGGTTTACCAGTATTTATCCATTACAACTCCACAGTAACTCGATGGATTTAAAGTCAGTGATTTGTGCTATAAAAGAACAATATAGAGCAACACCAAACCAAGGGATTGGTTTTGGGCTTCTTAAATATATATCCTGTACTGATGGTATTCAAAACGCTAAACCAGCTCCAATTTTATTTAATTATTTAGGTCAGTTTACAGATACCCAGGATGATTTGATATTTACCTTTGCAGAGGAAAAAATTGGTCAATTAATCAGTCCTCTAAGAAAAAACGAACATGGATTGAATTTTAATGGCATGGTAAATAATGGCTGTTTGTCATTCAATCTGAGTTTTGATTCTTCAATGTATCATAAAGCCGATATCGAAGTTTTATCAGAATGTGTTAGTCAGTCAATTATTGACATAGTTCAACATTGTGCAGAATTAAAAGATGGTTGCTTAACTCCTTCCGACTTTCCATTAAGCAAAATTAACCAGCTGCAACTAAATAAGTGGCAAGAACGTTATTCAATTGAAGATATTTATCCAGCCACTGCCATGCAAGAAGGTCTGTTGTTTCAAAGTAAGCTGGATAAAAGTGCTTATGTAAGCCAGTTAAAGTTCACACTTGAGTCTGGAGTAAATTTAGATGTTTTTCGTGACTCGTGGCAAATACTGTTAAATAGGCATCAGATTTTAAGAACTGTATTTGTTACTGACGATTCAGGTCAAATGCAACAATTGGTAATAAAAAAAGTAAAACTTCCTTGGAAACAAATAAATTTAGAGCAGTTAAATGAGTTGAGTCAAACTCAAGAAATAGAGTCATTTTGTAAGATTGATAGAGGCCTTGGTTTTGAACTTGAAAAAGGCCCTTTGTTGCGATTTACAATTTGGCATTTAGGTGAGGAACGTTATAGAGTTTTATTAAGCGACCATCACGCTTTAACAGATGGTTGGAGCATGCCTTTGATATTTACAGAAGTCATGAAAATTTACAAGGCAAAAGTAACTGGCAATGAAATTGAGCAGGAAGCAGTAATACCCTTTAAAAACTATGTTGATTGGCTCATACAACAAGACCAAGAAAAAGCCCTCAAATTTTGGCAAGAAGAATTGTCAGAAATTATTGGCCCAACAATAATAGCTGAAGAAAAAAGTGCAAATGATAAGCGGCGAATTATTAAAAACTTGACTATAGAGCGGCAAACAACAGATCTAATACAGAAGATTGCACAAGAGTCAGAAGTGACTACAAACGTCTTGTTGCAAGCAGTATGGGCTTATCTGCTTTCATGCTACAGTGGACAAAGTACAGTTGTTTTTGGTACCACAGTATCTGGAAGACCTGCTAATTTACAGGGTGTTGAAAAAATGGTTGGCCTTTTCATCAACACCATTCCGGTTAAGGTCGATATATCCTCAGAATTAGCATTTAATCAATGGATTAAAACACTTCAAGCAAAACAAATTGAAAGAGATGAATATGCTTATTTGCCTTTGGTAGAGATTCAAGGGTTAGTCAATCGAGATAAAAATGTCCAATTGACTGAGAACTTATTTGTATTTGAGAACTTTCCAATTGAAGACGGTGAATTATATTTAGATAATGACATTCAAATTTCTGACCACTCAGGAATTGAAGAAACAGAATATAAATTAACTGCAAAAGTATCTATTATTGATGTTTTGAATATTGAATTAAACGGACAAGCCAGCCATTATGATGAACATTTTCTTAACCAATTAACAAACCATTATAAAAATATATTGTTAAGTATAGTAGAGGCGCCTGATCAAATTGTTAAACGAATCCCTATTTTATCGAGTCAAGAAATAAATTTTTATTGTGAGTCTTTGAATAATACTCAGGCTGAATACCCTGAACATTTATGCATCCATCAACTGTTCGAAAATCAAGTATTAAAAACGCCTAAAAATATTGCAATTGCAGATCAAAACGAATCACTTACATATGAAGATTTAAATCGCAAAGCAAATCAGCTGGCAAACTACTTGATAGACAAAGGTACTCAATCAGATGATTTGATAGGGCTGTGTTTTAACCGCTCATTTAACATGTTGGTGGGTATTATAGCAACGCTCAAATCAGGTGCAGCTTATTTGCCACTTGATCCAAGTTATCCAGAAGCCCGTCTCAACTATATGATTGAAGACAGTCAATTATTATTCATTATTACTGAACAACGTCTAGCACAATATACCGCTAAGTCTAAATGTGATCAATTGATTCTAGATGATAATAAAGTAAATGCTCGATTAGAAAAATATGCACAAGAAAATCCACGTTTTATTGGCTGTTCACCTAAAGACTTAGCATATGTGGTTTATACCTCAGGATCAACAGGTAAACCTAAAGGGGTTATGATTGAACAAAATTCATTGAATAATTTTTGTCACTGGCACATAAAAGCGTTCAATGTAACAGAATACAGTGCAATGGCACATTTAGCTAGCGTCAGCTTTGATGCCGCTGTTTGGGAAATTTGGCCTAGTTTACTTGCAGGCAGTAGGATACAAATTATCTCGGATGATACAAGATTATCTCCATCTGAATTAATTGAAGAGTTCAAATATCATAATGTAACTCATTGCTTTTTGACTACCGCTTTATTTGAAGCTTCTTTTGATTTGTTTAATGATAAAAACAATCATAATTTAAAGTTTCTTTTAACTGGTGGTGAAAAGTTGACTAAATCAAATTTTTCAAACCCTCACACTATTCTAATAAATAACTACGGGCCTACGGAAACAACAGTTGCCACCACTTATTATCCAGTAAGTTCAAGTTCAACAGGCGCGCCTCCTATTGGTAAGTCAATTAGTAATACCAAAGCATATGTACTCACAAAAAACTTGAAGCTGGCACCAATAAATTCTGTTGGAGAACTATATATTGGTGGTACTGGGCTTGCTCGGGGGTATTTAAATAAGGCTGAGCTTACAGCTGAAAAGTTTATTGAACATACATTTGAGGATGGCGCAGTTGAAAGGTTGTATAAAACTGGAGATTTAGTAAGGCGTCTTAGTGATGGTAACTTAGATTTTGTAGGGCGTATTGATAATCAAATAAAATTTCGCGGGTTTAGAATTGAACTTGGGGAGATTGAACAACAAATATCTAAACATGCAGATGTGAATAACTGTCTGGTAAATACCATTATAGACAAGCAATCTAATAAACAAATTATTGCTTACATATGTACAGATTCAACAGATGATGATGCAAAGCTTATTAAAAGTATTCGTAATTCATTGGTGAGACACCTGCCAGAATATATGATCCCGTATACTTATGTTTTGACTGATCACTTTCCTTTAACTAGAAATGGAAAAATTGACTATAAAGCCATTGCACAACTGAAGAAGGTTGAACTTAATTCGGATTATATAACTCCACAAACTGACTTAGAAAAAAAATTAGCTGTCATTTGGTCAAACCTTTTAAACATTCCAGTACAGAGTGTCAGTGCAAATGCAGATTTTTTCGAGTTAGGCGGTCATTCTTTATTAGCAATCAAATTACTCTCTGAAATAAACAGCCAATTTTCATGTCAATTATCAATTAAAGTTGTTTTCGAAAACCCTCAACTTTTTCTTTTAGCACAACAAATTCATCAGTCTAAACCAACCACAAGACCCAAAATTAAACCACTGGCTAACAATGAAAATATAATTAAACTTTCATACGCACAACAACGGCTTTGGTTCATCAACGAAATGGAGGCAAATAATAGTTCGCACTATAATATGCCAAATGCAATAAGAGTATTGGGTGACTTTAATATACAAGTAGCTGAAAAATCTTTTATAAAAATAATTCAACGTCATCATTCATTGAGAACGGTATTTACTGAGACGAATGAAGGTCCTCAACAAATAGTTAAAGAGAAATTCGAGTTTGTTCTTAAGCAAGTGCCATTTACTCATATGTCTGATAGTGATCAAAATTCATTAGTCTATAAGGCTATGGAAGACGATGCCGAACGACCATTTGACTTATCTTCTGACCTTAAATTGCGCGCTACATATTTAAAACTATCAAAAGAAGAAGGCATTTTATTATTCAACATGCATCACATTGCATCTGATGGCTGGTCAATTGGTGTTTTAATTGATGAGTTTGTTGAAATTTATTCTGCCTTGAACAGTGGTGAAGAAGCCAAGTTGCCTGAATTATCCATTCAATATGCAGATTATGCCCATTGGCAACGAGCATGGCTCAGTGGTGAGGTTTTAGAACAACAATTAAGTTACTGGGATACTCAATTGGCTGATTTACCACAGGTACATAGTTTGAGACTTGATTATGAACGCCCAGAGTTTCAAACCTACTCGGGTGCTTATTATCAATTTAATTTAGATCAAAGTACAACAGACCAGCTCAAGGTGTTTGCTAAAGACAACCAAGTCACTTTATTCATGCTGATTCATGCGATTTATTCGATATTGATAGCTCGGTATTCAAATGAAACTGATGTTGTAATTGGGACGCCTGTTGCCAATCGCATGCAAAAAGAACTGGAGTCATTGATAGGTTTTTTTGTAAACACTCTGGTCTTAAGGGTTGACTGTTCGAACAACCCATCATTGATTGATTTTTTGGCACAAGTCAAAGAAGTTAACTTACAAGCCCAAGATAACCAAGATGTACCTTTTGAACATCTGGTTGATCGGGTCAATCCCGCTCGCAGCACTCAGTACAATGCCTTGTTCCAAATCATGCTCAATATGAACACCAATGAGATGCATGATTTGAAGTTGCCTGATGTGAGTTTTACCCCGATCAAACCAAAGCAGGTGACATCTTTATTTGATTTGAGTTTAAATGTAGTCGAGGATGAAGGTTTAAAGTTTAATTTTGAGTACAACACCGACCTTTTCAAAGAAGAGAGTATAGGGAATATGGCCGATAGTTTGTTGTTGCTATTGAAAAGTATCACAACAGAGGCAGAGCAAAAAATATCTCAGTTGCCTTTATTAAGTGAAAAGCAACATCAGTTTTTATTACACACGCTCAATGACACTGCTGCTGAGCACCCACGTGATTTATGTATTCATGAATTATTTGAACAACAAGTCATTAAGACACCGGATAATTTAGCTGTTGTCTTTGCAGAACAATCGCTGACATACCAACAACTTAATCAACGGGCCAATCAACTGGCTCATTATTTACTCACTCAAGGTAAGGTCAAACCTGATGGTTTTGTTGGATTATGTATGGAGCGATCTTTAGATTTGGTTGTGGGTTTGTTGGCTATATTAAAAGCAGGGGCAGGATACTTACCACTTGATCCAAGTTATCCTTTGGAACGTTTAAAGCATATGCTGGAGGATTCTGAAGTTGACTTACTGTTAACTCATTCCAATGTGCTTGATGGTTTAGATTTTGAACAACAACAAATTGTCTGTTTAGATCAATTAGGTGAATTGAGTGAACAAGCTGTTGAGAATATCAACAAAGAGGCCATCGGCCTGAGCGCTAATAACCTGGCTTATATCATTTATACATCAGGTTCAACCGGTAAGCCCAAAGGTGCAGCAGTTGAGCACAAAAATGAAACCAATCTGTTGTATTGGTATTGTGATCAATATGATCTAAACGCCAAAGATAAAGTTTTGGTGATGAGTGCGATTGGTTTTGATTTAACGCAGAAGAATTTATTTGCACCATTGATTTGTGGTGCTTCATTACAGTTTGCCACAGCCAGGTTTTATGATGTGAATGTGATTTGTGATTTCATTGAAAAGAATCAAATTACCTTAACTAATTGTGCGCCCAGTGTATTTTATCCTTTGGTTGAACATGAAAAGAATGTTGCACAACTATCGAGTTTGCGGTGTGTGTTATTTGGTGGAGAGGCGATTGCATTTGAACGTCTGAATCAATGGCTAGATCAGGTCGGTCCTGATTTTCAATTGATCAACATGTATGGCCCCACAGAGTGTACAGATATCTCATGTGCTTACAGTATCCCTGTTACTCAAAATAATACAACAGCACCTATTGGCAAGCCTAATGACAATGTTTCATTGTATGTATTGAATGAATACCAACAGTTGACGCCATTGGGTGTGCCTGGTGAGTTGTGTGTGGGTGGTTTGGGCGTATCAAGAGGTTATTTGAATCAACCGGAATTAACGGCTGAAAAATTCATTGTTAATCCCTTTTCTCAAAGCAGTGATGACAAAATTTATCGAACCGGTGACAGTGTTAAATGGAATGCACAAGGGCAGTTGGAGTTTATTGGTAGGATAGATAATCAAATTAAGATTCGCGGTCACCGAGTTGAGTTGGGTGAAATTGAGTCCGCAGTCAATTCTTATGTTGGAGTTAAACAATCAACAGTGGTGTTTGATGTAGATAATGAAATATTGAATGCATATCTGGTTGTTGATGATGCAGTTGCTGTTGATCTGAATGACTTGCGCAGTGAGTTGAATAGTCAACTGCCTAATTATATGATTCCAAGTGGTTTCGTTTGTCTTGATGCATTGCCTTTAAATACCCATGGTAAGATCGATAAAAAGTCCTTGCTCGAAGTGCCTGTACCCCAATTAACTGTCAATCATGTTAAGCCTGAAAACACCACTGAACATGAATTGTTAGGAATTTGGTCTGAATTATTATCGATTCCTAAAGAGCAGATCAGTACTGACGCCAACTTTTTCGAATTAGGTGGTCATTCTTTGTTATTAACCAGTATGTTGCATCAAATTGTTGAACAGATGAGTGTACAACTGGTCGTGAAAGAGGTTTTTCAAAACCCAACCATTGTGGGCATTGGCAAGATAATTACAGCGCAGTCATCAGCCAAGGTTCAACTGATTGAAAAACAAGATAACACACAATTATTGCCCTTATCTTATGGACAATCTCGAATTTGGTTCATAGAACAACTCAAAGACCAAACCAATGAGCATAACATGCCTGTGGCCACACAAATCAAAGGTTCACTCGATGTTAAGGTCCTTGAAGCAGCGCTTAATATGATGTTCAAACGCCATGACATTCTGCGAACCACAATTGTTGCTGATGAGAATACGCCGATGCAACGCATTGCTGCACAATATCAATTTAAGTTGGATCCCATTGACCTGACTGCATTGCCTGATGATGATAAAGCACAACAAATAACTGCTTTAACCCAGCAGCACGATACTCAGCATTTTGACCTTTGTCAGTTGCCGTTGTTATCGGTTTTATTGTTACAAACAGATCAGCAAAGATACACCTTACATTTTAATCAGCACCATCTCATTTCAGATGGTTGGTCACAACAGTTGTTTTACCAAGAACTTTTAAACTTCTATCACTTGTTGAAAAACAACCTCCCTATACCGATAAATACGAATGCCTTGAATTATGCTGATTATGCGGTGTGGCAAGTAGAGTGGATGGCTTCGAAAGAAGCCCAAAAACAAGCCGACTTTTGGAAAACGTATTTAATAGGTTGTAACGAGCAGTTTGTCTTACCCATACAAAAGCCAGATGGGAACTTAGATGGACAACAAAACATGGTAGAAAAGTTCATTGGTGTTGATTTAAGGAATCAGCTTAAAGCCATTGGTCATAATCATCGTGGCAGTTTATTTAATGTGTTACACACTGGCTTTGCCTTGTTATTAGCTCGGTTAAGTGGTGAGGGTGATTTTAATTTAGGCCTACCAGTTACTGGCAGACATGTTTATGGCACCCAAGATATGTTGGGGATGTTTCTGAACACTTTGCCGGTTCGGCATGCGATTAACAGCAAGGATTCATTTACAATGTTGTTGAAACAACAAATAGATAACATTGAAAACATTTTATCTAATCAAGATTTACCTTTAGAGGAAATTCTTAAAATATCAGAATGTGAGAGGAATACCCAAAGCACACCATTATTTCAAATCCTGTTTAATATGCTCAGTGTTCCAGAAATGGATACCAAAAATCAGCAACTTGATTTTGAGATATTGCCAGAAGAATCAGCTGAAATTGCCAATAAATTCAACATCACTTTATACCTTAAGGATTCTGAAGAAGGTGTTGGTCTTGTCTGTAATTATAACAACAGTGCCTTTTCCCATCAGCACATAGAGAACTTCATAGACCAGTATATTTCATTGTTGTCACAAGTAGCTGTGAATATTGAAGCGAAATGTGATTCGTATTCATTGAATGAAACACCTATGTCGGTTCAATACTCTGAAAAAGATACTGTGAAAAGTGACGATGTTAAAGATGTGACAGCGTTATTCAGACAACGTGCACAATCATCTCCTGAAGCTGTTGCTATCATAGATGAGGATAACAGCTGGTCTTATCAAGCGTTATTGAAGTATTCGCATCAATTGGCTTTTGAACTACAATCAATGGGAGTTAGGCGAGGTCATATAGTGACCATCATGGCATCACGCCAAGCCAATCTGGTTGCTGGGATCTTGGCCATTTTACAAACCGGAGCAGCCTATTCAATTGTGACCACTGATTCACCAGCTAATAAAATTGTTCAACACCTGAAAATAGTAGAGAATCAAGTGACATTGTTGTGTGAGAGCGAAGCAAGTTATGACGCAGGCTTACTGGATAAAATCAAAACTTTAAGTGTTATAAAAACGATGAGTAACGACCCTGCTTATTATGCACAAGCTGATAATGAATTCGCATCCGAAACTAACTTGCTGAGCGAAACAGCCAGTGTGATCTTCACTTCGGGCTCATCTGGGGTTCCTAAAGCTGTAGCAGGGTCTCATTTGGGTTTGGCAGGATACTTGCAATGGTTGCCTGATTCTATTGGGTTTTCCAAGCGTGATCACTTTGGCATGTTATCGGGTTTGGCACATGACCCTTTACAGCGAGATATTTTTGGTGCGCTGTGTCTTGGAGCCACTTTGAACATTCCAGCAAAAACAGACTATGAGAACTTTCAATTCGGTCATTGGATTAAAGAACATGACATTTCAGTGTTGCACTTAACACCTGCAATGGCAGAGGTTATATGCATGGAAGAACAGGTTGATTTAAGCTCATTAAGAACTGTCTTTCTAACGGGCGAAGCCTTACGTAAAGACACAGTTGATGCTTTATTAGCCCATAACTCAGAATTGCAAATACTGAATTGCTATGGGGCCACTGAGACACAAAGGGCAGCCACTTATTTTAAAATGAATAAGCACACAGACCTTGAAACTGTAGTGCCTATTTCCTTATCAACACCAGACACAAACATCAAGTTAATCAATCAAAATGATGATGTATGTGGTGTGGGTGAAATAGGGATGATCTGTACAGAAAGTGATCGGGTTGCACAAGGTTATTTAAATGATTCGGATTTAACCAAACAAAAGTTTATTGCGCTGAAAAATGGTGCTAGAAGGTATATGACTGGAGATTTAGGTGTCAGCTTGGATGGTCAATACATCAAATACTTAGGACGCCAAGATTCTCAAGTTAATATTCGGGGCTATCGAATCGAGTTGGGTGAAATTGAATACCAACTGTCTTTACATGAATTGGTTAAAAAGTGCACGGTACAAATATATGATCAAGTTCACATAGCTGCTTATTTCGTTGCTGAAAATGAAGTTGAAGATGAAACTGAGGTAATTAAACAATGTAAAACATACCTTCACAATAACTTACCGCCATATATGGTGCCTTCAGCATTTATCATACTTGATAAAATACCATTAACAGTTAACAGAAAAGTTGACCGTAAATCTTTACCTGCTCCTAAAGATAAAAAGTATATAAATCAATTTATTGCACCTGAAACTGAAACTGAAATATCACTAGTTCAAATATGCTCGAATTTACTTAAAGCACCCAAAGAAAAAATCAGCATGACATCTAATTTTTTTGAAATGGGAGGCCATTCTTTATTGTTAATAAAACTGATAACAGAGATACGTCAAGTTTTCAAAATTGAAATTAATCTAAAACATTTGTTCGAATCTCCAAACCTTAAGGCCATGGCAGAATTAATTGATTCAATAGTTGAGCAAGCCAATGTGGTAGAAAAACTTGCGAACGCATCAGATGATGAAATTGAAGAGATAGAGTTTTAATTATGAATGACATTATAATTATTATTAAAAAACTCGCAAAAGCAGGGGTTGATGTTTATTTAGAAGGTGAAAAACTTAAAGCCAGAGCATTGAAAGGTCAGTTAAACTCAGATTTGTCAAAATTGATTAAAGCCCATAAGTTCAGCTTAATTGAATATTTGAAAAACAAAGCCGAGTCTTCTGTATTACAAAAACGTCCTAAAATAACCCCTTTTGACAGGAAGTCAAAATTTTTAAATACATCTTTTGCTCAAAAAAGATTGTGGTTTATTGATCAAATGGAAGAAGGCAGCACCCATTATAATATGCCATCTGCGATGCATATAAATGGAGACTTTAATGTTGATATTGCAGAAACGGCCTTTGATCTAATCATTCGTCGCCACGAAATTTTACGTACTGTTTTTGCCGATAAAGGGAGTGGGCCTTTACAACATATTCATGAAAACTTTAACTTTAAAATATTGCACACTGACCTGACTTCTTTTTCCGCTGATGAAGCAGGCCTTTTGATTAAGAAAAAGATTGATGAAGATGCACAAAAACCATTTGATTTAGCTCAAGATTTGATGCTTCGTGTGAGTTACATCAAATTAAATGATAATTCGGGTATTTTGATTTTAAACATGCATCATATTGCATCTGATGGATGGTCGATTGGGATTCTGGTTAATGAATTTGTTAGTTTCTACACGACCATATACAAAAGTGAAGATTTGCATTTAGAGCCTTTGGCTATTCAATATGCAGATTATGCACATTGGCAAAATCATTGGCTAAAAGGGAAAGAGTTAGAAAAACAATTAAATTATTGGGAAAAACAATTATCAGACTTACCTCAAATTCATAATATCCCAATAGATTTTAATAGGCCACTTATCCAAACTTACAATGGTGCTTCTTATCAGTTTAGTTTAGAAGCTGAAGTTTTGAATGATTTGCAGAAAATTGCAGTAGATAATCAAGCAACGCTATTTATGGTGCTTCATGCCGCTTTTGCAGTTTTAATAGCGCGATATTCGAATAATCATGATGTTGTGATTGGAACACCCGTAGCTAATCGTCTACAAAAGGAATTAGAACCATTAATAGGTTTTTTTGTTAATACTTTGGTTTTACGGACCAATTGTTCAAACAACCCTAAATTTATTGATTTTCTCGATCATGTTAAAGACATAAACTTAGATGCTCAAAGTAACCAAGATGTGCCTTTTGAACACTTAGTTGATCGATTAAATACTGTCAGAAGCACAAGCCATAATGCATTATTCCAAGTTATGTTCACTATGAACACAAATGAATATAATGAGTTAAAGATGCCAGGCGTTTCGTTAAGTCCAGTTAAAAAGTCAAACAAGGAAACTGCGAAATTTGACTTGGTTTTAATTGCTATACCTCCAGTAAATGACATAGACACTGACTTACAATTTTCATTACAGTTCAACACAAGTATATTTTCGAAGCAAACTGCAAAAAAAATTGGTAATAGCTTGATTCAACTATTAATTGGAGTTGCTCATAATGTAAATGAAAAAATAAATTCATTGCCAATTATAAGTAAGCAAGAAAAGAACTATTTGATAAATGAATTGAATGCCACTGCAACCAGTTACCCTAAACATCTACTGATTCATCAATTATTCGAAGAACAAGTTGAGAAAGAGCCGGACAATATTGCTTTGGTTTTCGAGGACCAGTCACTGAGTTATCAAGAACTCAACGAAAAAGCGAATAGACTGGCTAATTATTTAATTAATCAAGGTGTTAAGCCGGATGACATTATTGGTATTTGTCTTGAGCGTTCTTTAGAAATGATTGTGGCAGTATTAGGCGTCTTGAAGGCAGGTGGTGCATACTTACCCATAGACTCAAGTTACCCTAAACAACGTGTTAATCAGATAATATTGGAAAGTCAATTAAATTATATAATTACTCAAAATCAGTTATTGCCAATTTCTCAAAACATTAAATATGTGTTTATAGAGGAGTTCGATTTTGATTTAGGCTCGTCTGAAAACCTAGAGATCAATAACTTAACTTCTAAAAATTTAGCATACATTATATATACATCAGGTTCAACTGGTCGCCCTAAAGGGGTAATGATTGAGCATTCTGGTTTAGTGAATTTAGCCACTTTTCAGAAGCAATATTTTAATATTAAACAAGAAAACCATTTATTACATTTTGCTTCATTAAGCTTTGATGCTGCTACTTGGGAATGGTCTATGGCACTATGCAATGGAGCCACTTTATACATCGCAGACAATGAGACCAGGCATAACACTGATCAATTGGAAGAATTTTTATGTGATCATAGAATTACACATTTAACCCTCCCACCAGCACTGCTCCAACATTTAGATGAGAATAAAGATTATGTATTTGAAGCGTTGATTGTTGCCGGAGAGGCCTTTGATCAAAGGTTGTGCGACAAATGGAACTCTAAATTTAAATTTTACAACTGCTATGGGCCCAGTGAGTCGACAGTTTGTGCCAGTGCCACTAGGCTGTTAAATGGTCAAAAGGTAAATATTGGTCATGCAATCTCAAACCATAGGTTGTACGTTTTGGGTGAGAACCAACAACTATTACCCAAAGGAAGTATAGGAGAGCTTTGTATTGGCGGTGATGGCCTAGCCAGAGGTTATTTAAACCAAAAGCAATTGACAGCTGAAAAATTCATCAATCATTCATTCAATGGCAAGCAAATTGAAAGGCTGTATAAAACTGGAGATTTGGTTCGTTATTTAGGTGATGATAATTTAGAGTTTATTGGTAGGCTTGATGACCAAGTAAAAATAAGAGGATTTAGAGTTGAGTTAGGAGAAATTGAATCAAATATTTCATCAATGGATGAAGTTAGTGAATCTGTGGTATTACTTAGAGAAAATAAGTCAAAGAATAAACAGCTGGTGGCATATTTTACCAGTGATTCAAAAGAACGTGGATCCACACTCAAAGAAAAAGTTAAACAAAAATCTATTAATCAACTTCCTGATTATATGGTGCCATCTTTTTTCATACACTTAGATAGTATGCCTTTGAATATCAATGGCAAGATTGATAAGAAATCATTGCCTGAGTTAAATATTGGAGAAATGATTACTGAAGAATATCAAGCTCCTAACAATGAAGTTGAAACTAAGTTGTGTCATATTTGGGCTAGTTTATTAAATGTGCCATTTAATAAACTCAGTGTAAATAGTAATTTTTTTAATCTGGGAGGAGATTCAATACTATCAATTCAAGTTGTGTCAAGGGCTTTGAAGGTTGGGCTAAAAGTATCAGTCAAACAAATTTTTGAATTCCAGACTATTCAGTTATTAGCGCCTCATGTAACTTTAAGTGAAGCGGTCATATTTCAAGGCTCAGTAAAAGGAGCCATGAATTTACTGCCAATTCATCATAATTTCTTCGCTGACGAAACAGAACTCCACCATTACAATCAAGCAGTCTTATTAAAAACACCAGACGATTTCACACCAGAGTTAATGAAACAATGTTTTGAGTTATTATTTAAGAGACATGATGCCTTGAGATTGTATTTTCAAAAAAATGAAGGATTATGGCAATCATACCACCGTGAATATTCTGATCAGATGTTGAGTGACAGTTTGGGGTATATCAAATTGCAAGAAGCTGCTTTCGATAAAATCAAAGAGCAAGCAGAAGTCTTTCAAACATCGTTTAAACTAGATCGCGCCCCACTGATAAAGGCCGTTCATTGCACTAATAGAACGGGCGAAGTTCGTCTACTTTTAATTATTCATCATTTGATAGTTGACGGTGTTTCTTGGCGGATATTGTTAAATGATATTTCTTCTTTATACCAACAGAGTATTGAGGGTTCAAAACTTAAACTTGAACCTAAAAGTTCATCATATCAACAGTGGGGTGACTTTCTACGTGAATATTCACAAGGAGAGCAGTTATTAAATGAATTGTGTTATTGGCAAAAAATCATCAGTACACCAACACCCGACTTTAAAGATAGATTGGCTTTACTTGATAGACAGCAAAAAAAAACTGATGCCTTGTCAGTTATTAATTTTACACTTGCTAAAAAAACAACAGAAAAATTATTAACTAAAGCTCAAATATCCTATAAAACAAATATTAATGAACTATTGCTATCAGCTTTATTATTAGGTCTATATCGGTGGTCAGGAGACCAAAGTATAAGAATAGACTTAGAAGGTCATGGTCGTGAAGAGTTGAGCGACACGATCAACCTCAGTCAAACGATGGGTTGGTTCACTACATTGTTTCCAGTGAACTTGAGCAGTGACTTGATGGATATTACTTCAGTAATTTGTAATGTTAAAGAACAAATCAGAGCTATTCCAAATCATGGAATAGGTTTTGGATTATTAAAATATTTAACTTGTGATGAAAATATTGCTCAAACGGCACCTTCACCAATTTTATTTAATTACCTTGGCCAGTTTTTTAATGATGAGAAAGAACAAAGTCTGTTCACTTTAGCCAATGAAAATATTGGAAATACTGTCAGCCCATTAAGACAACATCAGCATGATATAAATTTCAATGGTTCTGTGAATAATGGATGTTTGGTTTTTTCAGTGAGTTATGACTCTACTAAGTATATTTCAACTGAAATGAATCAATTGTCAGCCAATGTAAAAGAGTCATTAGTGGATATTGTCAACCACTGCGTTGAAACGGGTCAAGGGTGTTTTACTCCATCAGATTTTCCTTTAGCCTCAGTCTATCAAAGTCAGTTAAATGAGTGGCAAAATGAACATGCAATTGAAGACATATATCCTGCAACAGCAATGCAAAAAGGCTTGTTATTTCATAGCTCATTGGATAAAAGTGCATATGTCACTCAACTCATGTCGACTATTGAAGCAGGGGTGCAATTAAATGTATTCCGTGAATCATGGCAAAATATATTGAATAGACATGCTGTTTTAAGAACAGTTTTCAAGCTTTCTACATCAGGTGAAATGCAGCAAGTCGTTTTAAACAACATTGATTTACCTTGGCGTGAAATACAAATTGAGTCTTTAAACCAAGAAAATCAAAATATACAGATTGAAAATGACCGTAAAGTTGATAAATCTTTAGGTTTTGAAATTGAACAAGGACCTTTGCTGCGAATTACAGTCTGGAGCTTAGGCAAAGGTAGATATCAAGTTTTACTGAGTATTCACCATGCACTAATTGATGGTTGGAGCATGCCATTGATATTTGGTGAATTAATGCAGTTTTATCAAGCTGGAATTAAAAAAAATAAACCTATATTAGAATCTATTCCTACATTTAAAGGTTATATCAAATGGCAGAGAGAACAAAATTTTGATGAAGCTATAGAGTTTTGGAAAGAAGAGCTTTTAGGGATAGAGAGTCCTACAACAATATCAGAATCACCAAGAAAGTCTCAGAACCAGTTAAACATTTACAAAGAAACGTTAGACGAAGAAGTTACAGCTGAAATTAAATTACTGGCTAAAAATAATCAACTTACTGTAAATGTAATTTTACAAGCCGCATGGGCTTATTTGTTATCATCATACAGTAATCTAAAGACAGTGGTATACGGAACCACTGTTTCAGGTAGACCGGCCAATTTAAAAGGTGTTGAGAAAATGGTCGGCTTATTTATCAACACTGTACCAGTTAGGGTGAATATTGAATTGGATCAATCAATCATTAAGTGGCTTCAGCACTTACAGGAAAGACAGGTAGAAAGAAATGAATATGCATATCTACCTTTGATAGAGATATTTCAGTTGTCAGGCAGTGGAAAAAAAGACCATTTAATTGAAAATTTGTTCGTCTTTGAAAATTATCCTCTAGGACAAAAATCATTGGATGCTGAAGATGAATACTTGTTTAAAACATCTGGCCATACAAGTTTTGAAGAAACAGATAATAATCTTTCGGTTAAAGCTTCTATGGACACTAAAATTCATATTGACTTTGCTGGTCAAAACAGTTGTTTTTCAGAACAGTCATTAAAGCAACTGGCTGTACATTTTAAAAACATTTTGAGCGAAATTATCCGCAATCCAGCTGATAAAGTGAGTCAGTTAACATTGCTGAGTTCGGAAGAAAGGATTTATCAACAGTACCTGCTAAATGATACTAAAGCCGATATTGAAAATGATCTCAATTTGCATCACTGTTTTGAACAAATGGTGGAAGAATATCCTGAAAATATAGCAGTGGTTTTTGAAAATAAATCACTGACTTATTCAGAACTAAATCAACGTGCAAATAAGTTGTGTCGATATTTACTTAGTCATGTCAACATGCAGAAAGGCGATTTGATTGGACTTTGTATTGATAGATCAGTAGATATGATTGTATGTATTATTGCAATATTAAAATCAGATGGAGCGTATTTACCTCTTGACCCTAATTATCCCAAAGAACGTCTTTTGCATATAATAAAAGACAGTTGCGTCGACGTGGTTTTGACTCAGAAACACTTGTTAAACATTACCCATGGTGTTGTAAGTCAACAAGTGGTCATTGATGAAAGTAATAGCAGTGAATTGATCAATGAATGTTCAGCAGAAAACTTGCCTATTAAAAAAGTAGATCAACAAAGCCTTGCTTATGTGATTTATACTTCTGGTTCGACCGGTAAGCCCAAAGGTGTTATGCTCGAACATCGTGGCGCTGTGAACTTAGCCAGGGTTATGCAAGGATATTTTTGTGTAAGCCCAAAAAACAAAGTATTACAGTTTGCATCAATCAATTTTGATGGTGCGACTTGGGAGTGGATGATGGCTTTATTATCGGGTGCTACTTTATATATTTGTAATAATGAATGCCGTTATGACTCTAAAAAATTATCAAATTACCTCATTTCTACAGGCATAACTCATTTAACACTTCCACCGGTAATGCTACAGCAATTAAACCCTGATACAAATTTCAATTTTGAAGCTTTGATTGTGGCAGGAGAATCATTTGATCAAAAACTTAGCAAAGTATGGGGTAGAGAGTACCAATTCTATAATGCTTACGGCCCTACTGAAGCCACCGTTTGTGCAAGCATCAGTGCAGCGTTAAGGAATAAAGTGAATATAGGAAAACCCATTTCTAACACACATTTATATGTATTTGATGATAAACGTCAAATAAGAGCATATGGTTTGGTTGGAGAGTTATATATAGGAGGCGAGGGTTTAGCCAGAGGTTATTTAAATCAACCTGACTTAACTAAAAAATGCTTTATTAATCATGTTTTTGAAGATGGTGAATGCAAACGTTTATATCGAACTGGTGATTTAGTTAAGTACTTAGATGATGGTAACCTAGAATTTATTGGACGTGTCGATAATCAAGTAAAGATCAGAGGCTTTAGAGTTGAATTAGGTGAAATTGAACAGGAAATACTTAACAATAAAGAAGTTCTTTCCGCAGTTGTTTTGATGAAACAAAACAAGAAGGGTAATAAATATTTGATTGCATATTTAAAAGTTGCTTCATTGACAAATCAAGATGAAATACAAGACAAAGTTAGATCAGAGTTGCGCAAAAGCCTACCAGATTATATGTTGCCTTCATTTTTTGTTTGCTTAACAGAGTTGCCTATGAATGCAAATGGAAAGATTGATCGTAAAAAATTACCAGAAACTAATTTTTCATCTATAACAAAGCAATACTTAGCACCTTCAAACAACCATGAAAGAATCTTGGTGAGTATCCTTGCAGATGAACTATGCTTGGAAAAAAGTGCAATCAGTATGAATGCTAATTTTTTTGATATAGGCGGTAATTCGTTATCATTACTCAATGTAATTAATCAGCTAAAAAATAAAGGATTTGAGACCAGTATTAAATTATTTTATGAAAGTGAATCACTGAGAGAAGTTTGCCTAACCACTAACAATAAAAATAGTTTAATGACGTCAAGTTGTTTAATTAAACTAAATTCGACACTTAGCGGAGTGCCATTGTATTTAATTCACCCCATGGGCGGTCGTGCTGATTGTTACAATCAACTGGCAATGCAACTTGAGGGTGTAGCTCCAGTTTATGGAGTACAGGCCCCATTTATGTTCGATGACATTATTGAATTTGATCAGCTCAGTCAATTAGCCAATTATTACATGTCTGCAATTATATTAAATCAACCTGAGGGCCCATATAGGCTAGGAGGGTGGTCAATAGGAGGCTTAATCGCTCAACATATCTCCCATGAATTAGATAAAGTTGGTAAAAAAGTAGATTACTTTATTGGGATTGATAGTTTTATGGTTATGGTGTCTGAACAAGCATCCAATGAACGTGAAGCTTTGCAAAAAGTAGTGGCATTCATAAAAGGTCAAGACACATTGGATGCCAATTTTTTCCCTCCAGAGGTACTTGAAAAAAGCATTAATGAGCAGATTAATTTTTCGGCTAATAAATTACTAGATAAAGAAAAGGATAAGAACACTGAACAACTGATCAAAGGTATTAGATTTGGTATTGATATATTTAAAGCCAAAATTAATTTAAACTTACTGAAAAACATTAAAACAGCCCGGCTTTTTATTGCTGAAGATAATAATGAACACGATTTATTGTTAGCAGGATGGAAGGAAGGTTTTGAATGTAAAACCAAAAAACAATATTTAAAAGGTGGTCATCTCGATGTTTTAGAAGCTAGCAATATCCAAGTTTTAAAAGATATAATTATTAATGATATCAATAATATTTAGCTTTAATATTTGGTCATCTAATGACTAAGTATTATTGCTGATATTATTTTAAAAACCTGAAGAACAATATAACTAACATGTCAAACTGGTTCAAAATATACAAAACATCACCGATAACTAAGCTCAGATTGTTTTGTTTTCCTTATGCTGGAGGTAGTGCACAAATTTTTTCAAAGTGGGCTGAATATTTACCTGGTTTTGTAGATGTTATAGCCATTCAATCGCCAGGAAGAGGGCGCAGATTCTCGGAAAAGCCTATCGGTTGTTTGAAGACTAAAGTTCAGATGTTACATCAAGAAATATTGCCATATGCCAATGAGCCTTATTTATTTATTGGTCACTCTAATGGCGCGTTATTGGCTTATGAATTGGCCCGAGAGCTGCAGAAAAGTGGCCATTCAAATTTGAAACACATCATTCTATCAGCCAAGAGGGCGCCACATTTACCGGATATAAAAGAACCTATACATGATCTACCCAATAAGGAATTTATCAAAGAATTAAAAGGTTATAATTTTACGCCTGATGAGGTTTTGGAGAATGATGAACTGATGGAACTGTTTTTACCCATGTTGCGAGCTGACTTTTCGTTGAGTGATACCCATGATTTTGATCGTGAATACTCATTAGATTCTAATGCCACCTTATTTTGGGGTAATCAAGATGAAGATGTGCCTTTGAATGATGTGTTGGCATGGAAAGAGCTTATCACTGGGGAAACTAATTTAATTGAATTCAATGATGGGCATTTCTTTATTTCTAGCCAAGAAAACTTGTTCTTAAAAGAGGTTAATGAATTAATAGATAAAGTGGTTTGATATATTTTCAGATATTATGTTGCCGCCTCTAAAACAGAATCAAATAAATGTGTTTTTATCTCAGATTGATAATCATGTCGATGAACATCTTAATGATTTATACCTCAGTTATTTGAGCCCATCGGAACTTGAAAAATACCATTCATTTCACTTCAGTAAAGATAGAAAACTGTATTTATTGGCTCATTTCATGCTTAAATATGTTCTATCAAAGTACATCAATAAGCCTATAGAAAACATCTTATTTAAAAGAAATAAGTATGGAAAACCATCACTTATAAATCACTTAAATATTAAATTTAATCTTTCACATTCAAAAAAAGCTGTTGCATTGGTTGTAAGTCATAACCTTGAACAAGAACTTGGCATAGATATTGAATGTCAAGACCGTGGCGGTGAGTTATTAAATTTGGCGTCTCATTTTTTTTCAAAACATGAGGTTGCTTTGTTGTTGAATAAACCCGAAGAAAAGCGAATAGAAACATTTTTTACGTTATGGACTTTAAAAGAAGCATATATCAAAGCCATTGGTAAGGGTTTATCAATCGATCTTGACAGTTTTTCATTTGATTTTTTAAATAGAAATATATTAATCAACCATTATAAGAAACAAGAAAAAACTAAGCGTTGGGATTTTTTTAACACTCAGGCATTTAAAAACTACCAATTATCCATAGCTGTTAGAAATAATGAGATAGATGCCCAAACACCTGTTATCAAAACATTCAAATTGATCCCAACTATTTCCTGTAAGGATCTTTCCTTGAATTTTAATCAATCTGTTTAAAGACAATTTCTTACCTAGTTAAAGCACATTTTTTAAAGAAATCGTTTCTATTGTTAGCTGTTTCTATCAGATAAAAAACTTTAAAAAAAAGGGCAACCAATTGATTGCCCGAAGCTTCTTAGAAAGTCTATGAGAACTTACAAGAGAATTTTTTTAAATCGTATTTTCGATATCAATATTCATCGTAGATATCTACTTGATCAATTTCTAAATGATATGCGGCTGTGGCCACTTCGTTTTCTTTAATCGAAGTTGTGAGTAGCCCTGAAAAAATAAACGGTTCATATATGGTATCTATGCTATATCCATTTATATAACTGGCATAAATGGTTTGATTGGGTGGTGGGGGTGGGTAATGCATGCAAGCACCGAAATACGGGACAATGAAGAATTCTGTGGTTTTATCCTCTTTCATAACCACAGGAACAATGAACCCAGGAATTTGAATTTTTTTATTATCAAGCGCTGCTATGACATTGGTAGATGACAAAGCCTGTTGATAATCATTATCCATAGCAAGCATTAATGTACTGAAAACCTCATCAGAAACTTCATCTCCAATACCACCTTCGGGAATATTGAGTAATTCTTCAGGCGGTTCTTCATACAAAATTTTAGCATCTTCTGCTGGCATCAGTTCTGACCATTGTATTTTCTTAAAGGCATTGTCTGAAGCTGCTGACTCATTCAGAAAGAAAATAAATAATAGAAAATAAGCAAGCTTCATATGGT
>CAZVZJ010000030.1:0-42001 GCA_964631055.1 uncultured Marinicella sp. | reverse complement strand
TTGTAATTCAATGCAAATTAATTGATTTAGCTGTGGATTTTTTAGCTTCTACGGTTAGAATAACTGAAATTTATTAGAACAAAAGCTTGGTTTAATTGTCCTATTACCAACTATTATGAAGGAAAACCCATGAAAAAAATCAGTATATTAGCACTTTTACTAACCACTTCACTGGTGTTAGCAGAAACAGATAAAGAGAAGTTCACTGCTGCGTTGAGTAAAGTCACAGCATCTAACGTTAAAGTCATTTCTGTAAACGATACACCAATCTCAGGTGTTAAGGAGGTTATGGTTGATGGCGGTAGGGGCAGTGAGATTTTGTATTTAAGTGATGATGGTAAGTACATCATAAACGGTTCATTGTTTGATATTGAAAACCGTGTTGATTTAACCGACCAGAAAAAATCTGTTATTCGTAAAGACTTAATGTCCAAAATGGGTGATTCTCAAAGGATTAACTTTTATCCAGAGAAAATGGAACATCACGTGACTGTATTTACTGATATCGATTGTGGGTACTGTCGTAAGTTGCATGCTGAAGTTCAGCAATACAACGAGTTGGGTATCGGTATTTCGTACTTGTTCTTTCCAAGAGCTGGTTTGAAATCAGGTTCTTATGACAAAGCCGTTAACGTGTGGTGTGCTGCTAACCAACAAGAAGCAATGACCATGTCGAAAGCTGGGGAGGAGGTTGCAACCAAGACCTGTGATAACCCTATAGCTGAACATTATCAAGCAGGTTTATCATCTGGGGTTTCAGGAACGCCTGCCCTGGTATTAGATAATGGTATGATCATGCCTGGTTACCTGCCACCTCAACAGTTGAAACAAAGACTACAAAGTCTCAACGCTAAATAATTTAATCACAATTATTTACAAGCTGCTGTATTTATTTACGATAGAGCAGCTTTTTTTATGCGTACGATTAAAATATGTTTGTGGCGCTTAGCGATGTGGTATCACATCATGTAAAATACCCTTCTTTTTCTCTCTGATAGCATGAAATTTCAGTTGTATACATTTAGGGGTTGCTCAATATTTTCGCCATTCAGGTTAAAGAAAATTAATCAAACATTGGCAGAGCAAAAAAGCATACAGCAGGTTGAAGATGCTCGATCTTATTATGTGCTTGAGTCAGAAGGTGAGCTTGGGTCTGATCAACTTGCTCAAATTGAACAGCTACTTTCAGCTCAATTGGAACAAGTAGAGCTTACGGCTAAGGAAATTTTAATATTGCCCAGAACCGGAACTATTTCACCCTGGTCAACCAAGTCAACGGATATATTTCATCATTGTGGTTTAGAAAAAATTCAACGAGTTGAAGCCGGTCGCTTACTCAGTGTAAATAAAAATTGTACAATCAGCGGACAATTTATTCATGATTGTATGGTTGAAGAAATTTATCCAAGTGTTGAATCATTGCAAGGTTTGTTTGATCACCATGATCCTAAACCTGTAGTTGATGTAAATACCAATGAACTAGGAAAGTCTGCTTTGGTTAATTTGAATCAATCGTTAGGCCTGGCATTGTCGAATGAGGAAATTGATTACCTCTTTGAACAATATCAAGCCATTGGTAAACAGCCAACTGATGTGGAATTAATGATGTTCGCTCAAGCCAATTCAGAACACTGTCGCCATAAGATTTTTAATGCAGAGTGGAAGATAGATGGTGAGTATCAACCATTGTCATTGTTTAAAATGATAAAAAATACAGAAGCCAAAAGCACTCAACCCGCTTTATCTGCTTATAAAGACAATGCAGCTGTATTTAGAGGAGGTATAGGTAAGCGTATAATCACAGATGGTAAGCATAAATATAAGGAAGTAGAACAAAATATAGATGTATTGATTAAAGTTGAAACACACAATCACCCAACAGGTATTGAGCCTTTTGCTGGTGCTGCAACCGGCGCTGGTGGAGAAATTCGTGATGAAGCTGCAACGGGTCAAGGCGCTAGACCCAAAGCAGGCTTATGTGGTTTTTCAGTCAGCCATTTGCATATCCCTGCTCATGAGCAACCATGGGAATTAAATTCGCCTGGTACACCATCGAGAATGGCTAATTCATTTGAAATAATGCAAAAAGGACCGGTAGGTGCGGCTGCTTTCAATAATGAATTTGGTCGTCCAAATATATGTGGTTACTTCAGAAATTTTGAGATGAAAAATGATCAGGCTAATCAGTGGAGTGGATATCACAAACCGATTATGCTGGCAGGTGGTATGGGCTGTATCAATCACATACATACCAAAAAACAAGATACTCAAGCTGGTGATTACATCATCGTTTTAGGTGGACCTGCTATGTTGATAGGGTTGGGTGGAGGAGCAGCCAGTTCAATCAGCAGTGCAGATGGACAAGAGGATCTTGATTTCGCCTCAGTACAACGTGGAAATCCTGAAATGCAAAGGCGCTGTCAGGAAGTTATTGATCGTTGTTGGTTTAAAGAAAATAACAGTCCAATCAGATCTATCCATGATGTGGGCGCTGGCGGTTTATCAAATGCGATTCCTGAGATTTTAGATGATGCTCAATTGGGTGGTGAAATTGAATTACGTCGTTTACAAATCGATCACGTGTCGATGTCGCCTATGGAAATTTGGTGTAATGAATCACAAGAGCGTTATGTTTTATCAATTAAACCCGAAAAATTATCCGAGTTTGAGGCGATTTGTCATAGAGAACGATGTCCTTATGCGGTTATGGGACGTGCCACAACCACACAAAATCTGCGGGTAACTGATGAGGTATTTAATAACAAACCAGTAGATATATCTATGGACTTGTTGTTTGGTAATACGCCTAAAACTGCCATTGACATTGATCGTAAACAACCAGTCACAAAGCGCTTCGATTCTTCAGGGTTAACGCTCAAGCAACAAGTTGAACATGTGTTGTCATTTCCAACTGTGGCCAGTAAAAAGTATCTAATTACCATTGGTGACAGAACTGTTTCGGGCTTGGTTCATAGGGATCAAATGGTTGGGCCATGGCAAGTGCCAGTTGCAGATTGCGGTATTACATTACGTGATTATGAATCCTTAGCCGGAGAAGCGATGGCCGTTGGCGAACGTACACCTTTGGCTTTGCTTAACCCGGCTGCTGCTGCCCGGATGGCAGTCACAGAAGCCATTACTAATTTGATGGGTGCTGGAATCAATAGCTTAAGTGAATTGAAAATTTCAGCCAACTGGATGGCAGCCAGCTCATCTCCGGGCGAATTTCAAGCATTGTATGAGGCCGTTAAAGCAATTGGTATGGAGCTGTGTCCAGATCTGGATATAGGCATCCCTGTCGGCAAAGATTCGATGTCAATGCAAACCAGTTGGCAAGATGGTCAAGCTAATAAAGCAGTGGTGTCACCGATGTCATTGATTATTTCTGTTTTTGCACCAGTTGCCAATGTCAGGCTTCATAAAACGCCTCAGCTTTCAGGAACAATAGGTAATGATTTGTATTTATTTGATTTGTCCGCTGGTAAGAACCGGATGGGTGGATCGGTGCTGTATCAAAGTCAAAACCAACTAGGTCAACAAAGCCCTGATTTGGATTCGGCATCTGATTTGACTGCTTTGTTTGAGTTGATGAGAGTAGCGGTGCACAGTGATCTCATCAATGCTTGTCATGATCGTTCGGATGGCGGGTTGTTAGCGACAGTTGCGGAAATGAGTTTTGCGGGCCATTGTGGCGTTAAACTACAAACGCCTTCAGCTGACTTGAGTGCTTGGTTGTTTAATGAAGAACCAGGCATGGTTGTTGAGGTAGATCAAACTAAGCAGGCTGAGTTTATGGCATTGGTAGAGTCTTCGGGTTTGTTGCATTTAACTCAAAAAGTGGGTGAGTTAATTGAGTCTCGAGACTTTGTGATTAGTAGCGAAGATGGCGAATCGCGTTGGTCATGTGATGAGTTGGAAGCTATTTGGGCACAAACCAGCCACTTAATGGCTATGGAACGTGATAACCCCAAGGCAGTGGTTCAAGAGTTTTCCCAGATTTCTGCTGGTAATCCAGGTATTCAGCCAGTAATTAATTTTAAGTATGGGGCAGATTTAATCAGTGGTTTACAACAACAACCTCGACCTCAAGTAGCCATCTTGCGAGAGCAAGGAGTAAATGGACAAAATGAAATGGCTGCCGCTTTTATGCGTGCGGGTTTCGATTGTGTGGATGTACACATGCAAGATTTAATTGATCAACAAGTTGATCTAGCTGATTTCAGCGGGTTGGTGGCTTGTGGCGGTTTTTCTTATGGTGATGTGCTGGGTGCTGGTTTAGGCTGGGCGAAAACTATTTTGTTTAACTCAAGTTTAAGACAACAATTTTCTGACTTTTTTGCTGATTCAAATAAATTTGCACTGGGTGTTTGTAATGGTTGTCAAATGTTGTCAGGATTGCGTTCAATCATTCCAGATACTGATCACTGGCCTGATTTTTTGCACAATGAAAGTGAACAATTCGAAGCACGTTTTTCACAATTAACCATCAATGAAACCAACAGTATATTCTTTCAAGGCATGGCCGGTTCAAGTATTCCAGTGGCAATAGCTCATGGTGAAGGGCGTGCAATGTACCAAAAATCATCCATAGACAAGAATCAAGTGGCTGCTCAATACATTGATAACAACGGTATGAGAACGATGCAATACCCCTTTAACCCCAATGGCTCTGAACAATCAGTGGCGGCTGTCAGTGGGGCAGGTGGGAGGGTTCTTGCCATGATGCCACACCCAGAGCGAGTTTTTCGCAGTGCGCAAATGTCTTATGCGCCTGCTGATTGGGGAGAAAATTCTCCTTGGATGAGAATGTTTTATAATATAAGGTTATTTGTTGGATAACTTGCTAATTAAGAGTCATGAAATCGCCCATTAAAGAATTGTTTATCAGTGCTTTGTTGTATCTGCCTTTGTGCTTTTTTATTTGGTTCTATGCAGCGCCTTTGTTGGTTATGCCTGCTAAATGGTTGGCGATGATGGTGATGTCAATGTGGCAAGATGACCTGTTTAATGGCATCGAGCAAAAACAATTTTTATTTTACGTGCAAACTTTGATATTCCCGCAAAACTTTAATCAACAAGATACCCAATTAGCCGTCCTTGATGTAATGGTTAATCCGATGAAGTATGGATATGGTTTGGCGGTATTTTCTGGTTTGGTGATTTCGATGCCGAATTTAAGGGTGGGGATTAAGTTGATTCAGTTGTTTATAGGCTTCATGGTCGTAAGCCTGATCCAAGCAAACGGTGTTTTTTGGGAAACTTGTAAGTCGTTGTTGTTTTCTGGAGGTGGTGACGCTTTTCAAGCCATTAATGAGACTGGAATCAGTCATAATTTAGTTGCAGCCATGTATCAAATGTCGTATTTGATACTGCCTGCGGTGGTGCCAGTTGTTATTTGGGTTTTGCTTAATAGATCTTTTATTGAAGACATTACTCTGTACAATAAAGGAACGGATCATGAGAACTGATAAATCTTAAGAAACTTTGTGTTAGGTACATTGTCTTACCCAAATCATATAAAAATTGTACTGTGCTGAAACGAAATAAATAACTTAATTAAAGGTCTAAATCTAATATTAAAAATATGTCTGATAATGTGATTGAAGAACAAGAAACAGAAATTTTGAAGCCAGAAATGTCTTTTGAGCAGAAATTGTCGGAGTACCTGGTTGAACAAGGTCGACTGAAAGATGAGGATTTACAACGTGGGCTCAGGTTAAACAAAGAAAGTTTTGGTGTCTCCTTGGTGCCTTTATTGGTGCGATTGGGCTTGGCTTCGGAGAGGGATGTCGCCTTATCGCTTAATGAGTTGTTAGACCTGCCTATTGTTTCAGATAAGGACATGCCAGAAAATACATCGGTTGATGCAGAGTTTCCAATACGGTACATGCGTGAAAGTCAATTTGTGCCAGTGGAAGAAAGTGACGACAAACTGACTGTAGTCATGGTATACCCCTATGAAGAGCACATCACAAAGGCCATTAAAATGGTGGCTGACAAAGAGTTGGAAATTAAAATTGGTATGCCATCAGAGGTAGAAAATGCCATTGAACGATACTATGGTGGTGGCAAGTCAGCGATGGGACAATTGGTTGAAGGCCTGTCCAATGAAGAAGGCGAAGTTGAGGATGTTGAACATCTGAAGGATTTGGCCAGCGAAGCACCGGTCATCAGGTTAGTCAATATGATTATGCAAAGGGCGGTTGAGTCAAGGGCATCAGATATTCACATTGAGCCATTTGAAAATCGGCTAAAAGTTCGTTATCGTTTAGATGGTGTTTTACACGAGGTGGAATCACCACCTGCCAGGTCAACAGCAGCAGTGATCAGCCGGATTAAAATTATGGCCAAGCTGAACATTGCTGAGCGTCGTCTGCCACAAGATGGACGGATCATGCTCAGAGTACAAGGTAAAGAATTAGACTTAAGGGTTTCCACAGTACCTACATCATATGGTGAAAGCGTAGTGATGCGGATTTTGGATCGAGAAAGTATAGTTTTTGATTTCGATCAATTGGGATTCAGGGAACATACCTTAGACCCATTTGTAAAAGTGTTGGAAATGCCTCATGGAATATTGTTGGTAACTGGGCCGACTGGTTCTGGTAAAACCACTACTTTGTATACTGCATTACAACGACTGAACACTGAAGATCGTAAAATTATCACAGTAGAAGATCCGGTTGAGTATCAGTTAACAGGCATCAATCAAATTCAAGCCAAGGCTTCTATTGGTTTAGATTTCTCTTCTGCCTTAAGAGCCATCGTCAGACAAGATCCCGATATTATTATGATTGGTGAAATGCGTGATTTGGAAACGGCTAAAATTGCCATACAATCGGCATTAACAGGTCATTTGGTATTATCGACCATTCATACCAATTCAGCAGCCGGCGGTATTTCTAGAATGCTAGATATGGGCGTAGAAGATTATTTGTTAACCTCAACTGTAAATGGGATATTGGCGCAAAGGTTGGTACGGCGTTTAGATAAAAGTAGTATGGAAAGATATCAAGTAATGCCTGAAATGATAGAAGAATTAAGGCTTGATAGATTCTCTGATAGCAAGGATTTGCATTTCTACCGACCACAGCCTTCTGAAGAAAACCCCACCGGTTATGCTGGCAGAATGTCAATACTTGAATGCCTGACCATGACAGAAGAGCTCAGGAGAATGGTCATGAAGGGAGCCACCGCAGGAGAATTGCAAAAACAAGCGCAAACTGAAGGGATGTTAACCATGTATGAAGATGGTTTATTGAAGTGTTTGGCTGGTGATACCAGCTTTGAAGAAGTTATCAGGGTCTCACACGAATAATGGCACAATTTATATACAAAGCAATCACCCCTACCGGTGAGCAATTAGAAGGCCAGCTAGAGGCAGGTTCTCAGGCAGAGGTTATTGCCAAAATACAAGAAGCTGGTAATATGCCGGTTTCGGCCAGAGAGCTTAAGCCTGGTTTCAGTCTTGAAAATTTACTGGCAAAGCGCAGTAAAATTACGCAAAAGCAAGTTGGTTTTTTTACGGAACAATTATCTACCTTGCTGAATTCAGGCATGCCTTTAGATCGATCGTTGTCTGTCATGATAGATTTGACTGATGAAGAAAGGGTGCGAACCATGGTAGAACAAGTGCGTGACAAAGTTCGTGGTGGTGGCACTTTATCAGATGCTCTGGAAGATCAACATGGTGTGTTTTCAACCATGTACACTAATATGGTCAGGGCTGGTGAGATGGGCGGCACCTTAGAAGTGTCACTGGCTCGTTTAAGTGAATATTTGAAAAGCTCTAAAGAGCTGCGTGATTCGGTGGTCTCAGCGATGATCTATCCGGCCATATTAATGGTTTTGGCGGTGGGGTCATTGTTTATTCTGTTGGCCAAGGTAGTGCCTAAATTTAAGCCTTTATTTGAAGATGCCAATATCGAACTACCTTTAATTACCCAGGTGGTATTTGCTGCAGCTGCAGTTGTGCAAAATTTTTGGTGGGTATTGGCACTGGTTATTATTGTTGTTGTGATTTTGTTTAAGCAAAAACTTAAAGAGCCGGAATTTAGATACAACTGGGATCAAAGAATTTTGAATTTACCTTTATTTGGTGAATTGACCACGCGCGTTGAAACAGCTAAATTCACCAGAACATTGGGTACTTTGGCGGAAAGCGGTGTGCCTTTATTGACTGGGTTGTCAGTGGCTAAAAAAGTGGTTAATAACAGTGTTATTCTTAAGGCCATCAGTGAGGCAACTGAAAAAGTTAAACACGGTGCGCCTTTGTCAGATGCATTGGCCAAAGAAGAAGCGTTTCCTAAGTTGGCTCAACAATTGCTGAGTGTTGGCGAGGAAACTGGAAATTTAGATGAGATGCTCGTACGAGCCTCAGATACTTATGATGGTGAAGTGAAAAACACCATTGAACGAATGCTGTCAGTATTGGTACCAGTCTTGGTTTTGATTTTGGCAGGGTTTATTTTTACCATTGTGTTCGCGATCTTGATGCCGATGATGAACATGAGTGAATTAGTAGGATAATATTTATGATGAATAACAGAAGAAAACAACAAGGTTTTAGTTTGATCGAGGTGCTGGTGGTGATGACCATTTTGGCCGTGATTTTTGGGTTGGTTGTGTCAAATGTGACAGGAGGTCAAGACAAGGCCAAATACAAAGAAGCCAAAATAATGGTGCAAAAATTATCCCAATCTGTGAGCGAGTTCTATTTAGATACAGGCAATATGCCAGACAGTTTAGATCAGCTATACAATGATAATGGAGATTCTATGTGGATGGGTCCTTATGTGAAGGAAAAAGACTTGAAAGATCCCTGGGGAGAACCGTATCTTTTTTCAGCCAACAGTCAGCATGGTCAATCATTTGACATCTACTCTTATGGATCAGATAAAAGTCCTGGTGGGGATAAATTGGCTGCTGATATAGGTAATTGGCAATAAGCATGGCTTTACGTCGCTCAGGTTTTACTTTAATTGAGGTGTTGGTGGTATTGGTGATGCTGGCGGTGTTGGCTGGCACCGTTGCTTTCAACATGTCTGGTTCTTTAAAGGCCAGTAAAATCAGAGCGGCCAGTAAAGATTTGGTGGCAGCCTTGCGCTACACCAGATCTCAAGCTGTTATCAAACATAAAGAACAGCGATTAATGATCAATGTAAGGAATAAATCTTATACAGCACCAGGCAAAGCCAATGTGGTTTTGCCTGAGGGTATGGAACTCAAGGTGTTTGCTGCAGAGTCCGAAATACCGTCGGACGATATGGCTGGATTTCGATTCTTTTCAGATGGCAGCTCTACTGGCGGACGAGTTACCTTGATTTATGACGAACGTTTTTGGCGCATCAATGTGGCTTGGCTTACCGGTGAAATCAGGTTGTACAAGGACACTGAAATCTAATGCGTTCAATGCATCATAAATCACCCAAAAATAATCAGGGATTTACCTTGATTGAAGTGATCGCTTCATTCACCATTTTGGCGATGACGTTTATGGTGGTTTTAGAGATCCTGTCGAACTCTAGCACGAACACCATTAAATCATCTGAACGGACTCAAATTTCTTTGTTGGCGCAAAGTAAAATGGATGAGGTGGGTTTGTTGATCCCGGTTGAGGAGGGCTCCCAATCTGGCAGTTTCGATGATGACATTAATTGGGATTTATACATTCAGCCCTATGAGGTTTCATATGACGGTAATGTTGAAATGGATTTTGCCCCAGTTGAGCTTTTCAGGGTGGTGTTGACATTGACTTGGCAAGATGGTCACAATCAACAGCGTTCAGTTGATTTTGTTACCCTCAAAGCGATGACGCCTGATTTTGAATCTGTGGGTACAGGAAGATGAGACAGCCGTTCAATCAATCTCTTGCAGTACAAAAAGCACAAGGTTTTACTTTGATTGAAGTGATTGTGGTGTTTACTTTACTAGCAATGATCATGGCAATGATATTTTCTGGTATTGACTCTGGACGACGAACAGCAGAAAAAGGAGAGAAACGAATTACAGGGATCAATGAAATTCGAGTGATACAAGGTATTGTTAGACATCAAATTTCGCGCTCCATGGGTTTGGGTGTGGAAGAATCTGAAGAAGGCGAAATACTTAAATTCATCGGAGAGGAAAATGCCGTCACTTTTGTGGGTCAGATGCCTGGTTATTTAGGCAGTGGAGGTCCTCACATCCAAAAACTTGAATTGGTTAATGCAGACGGAGGTAAGCTGTTGCAATTTACGCATGGATTAATGAGCAATTATGATGATGAAGATGAGCAGTCCGGTTTTGATGATGCAGAGCCTATTATTTTATTGGAGAACATCAGGGATGGTGCATTTGCTTTTGTGGAGTTGGATGAGGAGGGTTTGCCAACTGAATGGATGAACGAGATGGAGAATCCGACAGTCATGCCTTTGATGGTGCAGTTGGATTTGGAAATGAATTCTGAGGCCAGGGAAAAATGGCCACTGTTGCAGATTGCGATACAAGTAGATGCTTCAAGCTCTTCAGCCAGGCGGCGAACCAGTACATTAAATACACTGCGTGGTAGAGATAATAATCTCCAGGGTGAAGAGAAATGATGATTTTCCTTTCTTTTAGAGGTCATCAAACAAACTCAAAACAACAAGGGATTGCCTTGGTTTTGGTCCTCTGGGTGGCATTGTTGATGAGTGTTATTGCGGGTAGTTTTGCACTGTCGGCCAGGACTGAAAGTTTACAGTCTCGTATCTTGTTTAATGAAACCCAGGCTCGGTTTTTGGCTGAGGCTGGTTTGAACCGTGCAGTGTTTGAACTGAGAAACCCAGACCCGGAAACACGTTGGATTGCTGATGGAAGAACCCATGAATTCGAGATGGGTGATGCTAAAATAGAAATTAAAATCACTGATGAATCAGGTAAAATTGATTTGAATCAGGCCAGTGAGGAACTTTTGGTGGGATTATTTGCCTCATTGGGTATCGACTATGATGAGTCTATAGGCATAGTTGATAAGATCATGGACTGGAAAGATGCAGATGAAGAAATTCGCCTTGCTGGTGCGGAAGATGATGATTATTTTTCAGCAGGATATCCTCATGGTGCTAAGGATGCGCCTTTTGATACAGTTCCTGAATTAATTCAGGTTATGGGTGTCGAATATGAAACGTATTTGAAGATTGAGCCAGCATTAACTGTTTACTCTGGTCGAAAAAATGTTAATTTGGCATTTGCTCCCAGAGAAGTTCTGATGGCTATAGACGGTGTTTCAGGGGAAATGGCCGATTTATTTATTCAAGAGCGTCATGCAATAGATGATGTGAATGCTGAACTACCACTCTTGGCAGAGGGTTTTTCAGGTCAGTTAAGAGGCGGTGGCACCACATTCAGCATCATCAGCAAAGCCACTTTGCCAAATAGACAATACGCGGAAATTGATGCCACCATACGTATGGGTGGTAATTTACAAGGGCGGCCATTTAGGGTGGTACGCTGGAGAGACAACGAACACAAATGACGAATTATTTAGAACAAATATCTGAGCCAGTTTCACAGTGGTATCAAGGTTCTGGTGTGCACGCATTCATGGAATGGTGGTCTGGAGAACTGAAAGAGCTTGTGCCAAATAAATACCGCAACGATTTATTTCCAGACTCTGTTGCTGTTTATGTGACCGATGTGAAAAGCGATGAAAAAGACGCCGTGGTTTGGTGTGATATAAAGCAAACCATCAAGCCTGTAGAATTTGATGATTCAGTCGAAGGTAAAGAGTGGTGGCACCAACTGAATCATTATTTAGGTACTTCAGAAGTGGAAACCGAAGTGACCTGTTTGTTAGAGGAGTCTGAGGTATTGATTCGCAGTGTAGCTATGCCAGTGGCTGTATATAGTGAAATTGAATCAGTGTTAACATTTGAATTAGATAAATACATACCCTTTAAACCTGAGGATGTTGAATTTGCTTTTCGTAAAGGAGATGTTGTTGAGGGCAGTGAAAAGTTTCCAGTGATGTTGGCTGTTATTAAAAAGCAACAGCTGAATCAGTTGGTGAGTGACTTTGAAGCCAAAGGTTTGCAGTTGTCTGGTATCGATGTCAATGTTGGGACGGCTGAGACGCCGGTGACACTGGGTGTCAATTTTTTGCCCAAGGATATTCGTAAGAAAAAAGATTGGACTAAGATTAAATGGAATGCAGGTTTGATGCTGGTGGTTTTGGTCTTGTTATGGTTTGTGATGTATTCTTCATTGGATAATAAGCGAGTTAAAATTGCATCATTGGAAGAGCAGGTCAGTGTTTTGAAGAAGGATGCTCGCAGAGCCAAGTTGCTAGAAACTGAACTCAATAATTCGATTCAAGCAGCTAACTTTTTAGGTAATTTGAAAAAGAATACTCCTAATAGAATGTTAATTATTCAAGAGCTGACACAAAAAATTCCAATCAGTACTTATTTAACCCGTATCATGATCAATCAAGAACGCGTTGAAGTGGTGGGACAATCTGATAATGCCAACTCTTTAGTGCCTATTTTGAATCAGTCAGACATGTGGTATGAGCCACAAATTGTTGGCAATGTAACGATTGATCCAAGAACGAATAAAGAAAAATTCACCATTAAATCAGAATTTAAACCTGCTGGTTTAGAGGAGGTGGAAAATGAATCTTGATCCGCGCGTCAGTAGGTGGTCAGCACTTATGGTTTTACTGCTGTTGTTGGTGATCGTATACTTTTTGTTTTTTCATTGGTTTTTTGTCGCTCATGCTGGTTTAAATGAAGACATAGATACTTTGAATGAGTCGCGTCAAAAGTTCATTAATGAAGCAGCTAAAACACCTGATTTGCGCGCATTGTTAAATGATGTCAAGGCTGAGGTGGGTTCTAATAATGAGTTTTTGCAGGCTGATTCAAAAAACCTAGGTAATGCTGAAATCACATCTTTGTTTAAAAATATAGTGAATCAACAATCGGAAGACCCTGCAGATTGTCAAATCATCAGTCAGTCACCCACCCAAGACCGTGAACCTGAGCAATTTGAAAAAATAATATTGCGTGTTAGAATGCGCTGCCAATATGAAACCTTTATCAAAGTTGTTGATTTGATTGAGGAGAACACGCCTTCCATGTTTATTAATGATTTGCGCTTAGAAACCAGGAATGTAAACCGATACAGAAAGAATGCCAAACAAGCCAATGCACCCGAAAAATTAGAGATTCGGTTTGATTTGTATGCCTATTTAAAAAACCCGGTAGAGAAGCAAGATGAAAAATAATTTATTCGCCAATGGTTTGTTGATATTGATAGGTGTTTTATTGCTATTGGCTGCCTTACAGCTATTTGGTTGGGGTCGTGGTACTCAATCCTTAGAGCCTGAGGCGTTCGATGCATCTTCATTGAGTCAGTTAGAAGATGGTGCTGTGGCGGCTGATGGGAAAGTGGTTGATGATAAAACATTATTACAAATTACTGATGCACCTTTGTTCAGTTATGACAGGCAGCCTTTTGTTGCTGTGGATGCTGACGTTGATCCAGAAACTGTAATTGATGTTGAGCTTGAGGCCGAGCCTTTGCAAGCAAAAGTAACCAGCATCATGATTACTGATGAAAATCGTTATGCAATGGTTTTTGATGAGCTCAGTAAAGAGCGTGTAACGCTTACCCAAGGCATGCCATTGCCAGGTAATCAAGGGTTGTGGATTGTTGAAGACATTAATCCAAGAACAGTCACTTTTTCAGCCGATGGTGAAGAGCCTGTTGAAATTGGGCTGGAAATTTTTGCGGGCAAATTGAACTCTAAAGCGGCGAAACTTAACAAGACAAAGAAGAATAATAATAAAAACAGAAAAACTACTAAAGACGATAAGAAAACAACACAGAAAAACAGCGCAGAAGAAATCAGAAAAAAAATCGCTGAACGACGTGCTCAAATGAGGGCAAATGCTGCCAAAGGAAATAAATAATGATGATAAAAATAACCAAAATCCTTGCGATGGGATTATTAATTGTGGGCTTGTCTGGTTGTGCAACTCAGCCAATAGATTTAAGTAAAGAACTGGATAATTCAGATTATCTCAAAAATGTGGATTCGACTGCTTATTCAGGCGAGGTTTTCGGAGATGGAAATATTGAGCCGCAAGCAAGAGATGAAGCTGAATACTATCCAGGCACTGGTGAATTTATTAATTTTGATGCAGCATCAAGAACCAGGCCTGCTGTTACCTCTGAAGGAGAGGTGACTTTTAATTTCGAAGGTGAATCGCTGCAAGCTGTGGTTAATTTTATCCTTGGTGAGGTGCTTAAAGAAAATTATGTGATTGCACCTGGTGTCAGTGGCAAAGTAACCTTCGCAACAGCAAGACCAGTTTCTAGAGAGCAGATTATACCTATATTAGAAATGATGCTTAGTTGGAATAAAGCGGCATTGGTTATGGTCGAAGATCGTTACCATGTTTTGCCAGAAGCTCAAGCAATTAAAGGGTTGTTGACACCAAAGTTAAATAAAGTGGCCCAAGGAGGAGGCTATCAAGTTTTGGCTGTCCCTTTGACTTATGTTTCCCCGACTGAAATGGAAAAAATTTTGGAGCCTTATGCCAAAGATGGCGCCATAGTCAAAGCCGATAATGCCCGTAATATTTTATTTCTTTCAGGGACCAATAGCGAGCTAAGTAATTACCTTGAAACTATAGAGGTTTTTGATGTTGATTGGTTGGCAGGAATGTCGACTGGAATATTCTACCTTAAACAAGTTGAATCAGCTGATATATTGGCAGAATTAGAAGCATTGTTTGGGGAAGGCGCTGAAAACCCATTGGCTGGTATGTTCAGATTTTTACCTTTAGAGCGCCTGAACGCCATTATGGTGATCACCCCTCAAGAAGATTATTTGCACCAGGCCAAACAATGGGTGGATCGCTTGGATAGAGCTGATTCAGATGGTGCTTCCAACTTATATGTTTACAGTGTTAAAAATATCAAGGCAGATGATTTGGCCGCTTATTTAAATGATGTTTTTGGTGGTAGCAGTGGTTCAAGCTCATCCAGAAGGGCTTCCAATGGTGGTACTGTAACGCCCGGTCAGTCAGGTAGAGAAGTGAGCTCATCAGGCGCTAATAATACCAATACCACGACCAGAAGAAATACAAACAGAAATAGAAATAATAATAGCTCAAATGACAATGACATATTAATTACTGCTATTGAGGATTCTAATCAGTTGTTGATTAAAGCGGGTGTGGTTGATTATGAAAAAATACTGTCAGCCATAGAGCGTCTTGATCTCGTGCCACTGCAAGTGTTGGTTGAATTGAAAATCATCGAAGTGACTTTGAACGATTCTGTGTCTTACGGTATGGATTTATTGTTCGGTGACGGTGCGCCTGAATTGGCAGGTGCAAGTGATAATGATGGTGGTACTGAAGGTGGTGAAGGTACTAAGTCAGCACCGTATGATTTTGGCACTTCTGGATCTAGAATCAATGGTGGGGGAATTGCTTATAGGTTTTTGGGTACAGATGCACAAGCGAGGTTGACAGCACTGGAAGAAGCCGGGCGTATTGCATTATTGTCTTCGCCATCCATGCTTGTGCTTAATAATAAAAACGCAACCATTAATGTGGGTGATCAAATTCCAATTACCAATGTTGGAACCATTAATAACGGCACCACTGGTTCTATCTCTAGCACTCGATTTATTCAAACTGGTGTACAAGTAGATATAACGCCCAGAGTTAATCCGGGCGGATTAGTCTATATGGAAGTGCAACAAGATGTGAGTGCTCCTGGAACACCTAGTACCGAAGGTGGAACTCCTCCTATATCAACGCGGGCTTTAAATACAGAAATTGCTGTTCAAAGCGGAAATACGATAGTAATGGGTGGGTTGATCAGTGAGAATGACATTGTTTCTAGGTCAGGATTCCCAGGGTTGAGTAGAATTCCGGTTATTGGTGGTATGTTTGGTTCAAAATCTAAATCGACTAATCGAACAGAGTTGATGTTGTTGATTACTCCAACCGTTATTGAGAACCCGGAACAAGCAAGACAAGTGACTAAGGAATACGCAAATAAATTCAGAGGTTTGAAACCAATTAAAACAAAGGTAGGTATTGAACAAGGTGAGGAAGATGATGAGTAAATTTAAATGGCTGATATTATTGATGGTGTTAATCTTGGTGGGATGTGAAAATACTGAAAGTTTAGAAGATAGTGTCAATAATAGGTGGGCAGGTGTAATTAATGGTGATCTAGAAAATTCATACGAGTATTTTTCTCCAGGATATAAGACGACAGAGACGATAGAAGCATATAAATTAAGAATATTGACCGCGCAAATTAATTTGCAATGGAAAAAAGGTGTTTATGTCAATGCGGTATGTGAAGAAGAGACTGTTTGTAAAGTTGAGGTGTCCTTGGATTATGAATACACTTTCCCCAAAAGGAGTTTGGGTGGCGTTACGGCTCAAACTAAACTTTTTGAAAATTGGATAAACTTAGACGGTAAATGGTATTTAGTACCCAATGAAAAATAATTTGATGGTTGATAAATCAAGTAAAAAATATAGAAAGTACTTGTTTATGAAGTCGGGATAAATTATCATACGTGTTGCTATCTTGTGTAGCTTCGTTCTTATGAGCGGGGGTATTTTAAATATAGCCCTGATATTTTAATTAAATTTGGAGTTAGAAATGAAAAAAAACAAACTAACTGTTGCAGTTGTTGCGGGTATCGCGGGTGTCGCGGGCATCGCAAATGCACAACAGTATATTAATCCAGAAGGTACTGGACAAGTATTGATCTATCCTTACTATTCTGTAAATAACGATTTGAACACTTTGTATTCTATCGTAAATACTACAGCTGATACTAAAGCTGTTAAAGTACGTTTCTTGGAAGGTGAAAATACTTTAGAGGTACTCGATTTTAACGTTTACTTGTCAGCTTTTGATGTATGGACTGGTGCTTTGATTCCTACAGTTTCTACTCAGGCTGGTCACTTAGGTGAGCCATCTGTTAATCATTTGACTTCAGATACATCTTGTGCGCCATTCTTGAATAAAGCCGGACAAGAGTTCTTGCCTTTTACTATCGATGCTGACGGCCCAGCTGTTTTAGCTGGTAATACCAGTTTAAGACGTGCAACTGATGGTCACTTTGAAGTATTAGAAATGGCTACTTTCGTTGGAAATACAGTTCCATTTGCTGATCACGGTAATGTAGGTGTTCCTGCAAACTGTGCTGCGATCCAAGCTGATTGGGCTGACAATGGTATTTATGATACTTTGGCCGATGAAGCTCCAGTTACTGGTGGTATATTTGGTTCAGCAAGTATCGTTAATGTTGCTGAAGGTTTAGCCATGACTTATGATGCTATTGCTATTGATGAGTTTTGGATTTCAGGTGCTGGTAACCATTCTGAGCCAGGTAGCTTGTTCCCAACTTTAGATGAAGGTGATACAGACTCTACAGTTTTCTTAGATGGTGTTGCTGAAACTTCTTCATACAACTCAGGTGCTGAAGCAGTTTCTGGTTTATTCACTAGACAAAACATCTATAATGAGTACGCATTGGATACATTTGTAAATGGTAAATCTGAATGGGTAGTTACATTCCCTACTAAGAATTTCCACGTAAATGTACCTACAAATGCAGATGTTATTCCTCCATTCACAACTCGTTGGGATGGTCTTAATTCGTGTCACGAGTTCGGTCTAGACGTATACGATAGAGAGGAACAACTTGAAGTTCTTACTGTTGGTGGTGTATCTCCACGACCTCCAGCTGGCGCAAACCCAAGTTTGTGTAAAGAAGTTAACGTAGTTGAATTCCGCTTACCTGGAGCAGCTCCTGTTGCAGTATCTTCAATCATGGGATCTGATAACTTAGTTAATGTTTCAACTCCTCCAAATGCTGTTACTGAAAACGGTTGGGCTAACATGTCATTTACAAACACCGCTTATGTTACAGCTCCTGCTGCAGGAAACGCGTATGCTGGTTTACCAGTTGCTGGTTTTGCAGCTAATCAGTTCACCAATGCTGGTGCTGGTGCAGGCTTACTAGCTCAATATGCTGGTTTATTTGTACACAAAGGTTTGGTAGTTGTTTCAAACTAAAGATACAAAAAATAAAGCTCAAAAGGACAAGATTGTATCTTGTCCTTTTTTTTGAATAAAATATTAACAACCTGTCTTGTATAATCACAAATGATATATTTGAAATGAGAGAACCCAATGAAACACTTCCTAACAATATTATTGATTTCCTGTGCGCATTATGCATTCGCAGAAAAATTGATTTTTCAAAATAACAATGAACAAGTAGAAATAACTGGCGATGCATTTATTGATAATCAAACAGGTGACATTACAGTGGTCACTGTCGGTGAGCATGAAATAATTTCTGCCGGTTCACAACCTGTTATATTGGGTTTTTACCCCAGTGATTATGACATTGCTGTTGGTGGCAGTATCTCAGTAAGTTGGAGTGTTGCTTTTGCTTCATCTTGTACTGCTTCAGTGATCAGTGGTGCTGCATCCTGGACCGGTAGTAAACAATCTGCTAATGGTGAATATACCGAAACAGGTATTAACGTTACCCAACTTCCAGCTACATTAAATTTAACTTGTCAAAATTCAGGTAACCTACAAACGGTTAAATCAATACAGTTAACTGAAGAAGTAAATAACGGCGGTGGTGGTACTAATCCAGCATTTACTTTATTCAGAGTAAATAATCAAAGCCCTGCTGTAACAATAACCCCACCAGGTACTGCAACAGTAACATGGTCAACTACTGATATCAATGCATGTACAGCTAGTGCTAGCCCAAGTGTGAGTGGTTGGTCAGGAGCAAAAGCAACCAATGGAACACAAACATTAACCATAACTCAAAGTACTACTGTTTCGATGACATGTGATGGGATCACAAGAAATGTGAGTGTAACCTATGATGATAATACCAACCCAAATTGTTCTTCAAATGTATACCCGCAAGGTTTAAGTTTGGGTCAAGCTACATATATAGAAATTAATGATAACCAGCAGTTTGGAGAATCGACTAACACATCGTTCCTTTTGAATATGAATACTTCACAATTCTTTGCTTTATCTGGTTTCCAATATGATGCAATAGACTCAAGAAGAAGGATTGTAATTGCTGATGCTCCAACAAATTTCAGATTGATGGGTCAAGGAACCATGTCAATCAGTGAATGTCCAGGTGATTTTACCAATACCGCTAAATGTGTTATACCTATATCAAGATCTGGTGCAAACAGAACTGTCAGAATTTCTACCAGGCTTACAGATATTGGTGATCCTTTGTATTGTGTTGTAGACCCCAATGAGACATATTTTGTGAACTTTGTTCACTCTCCGGATCCAGGTGTTGTACAACCTGAATGTGATTCAGCTCAAAATCAAACATGCGCAGTTTTCTATTCTGAGGCACTCTTAAATTAATGAAATTAATCATAATTTTATTTTTAATTTCCCTGTTTAATCAAGATTCTTATTTGATTAAACAGGGAGATATCGAGGTACCTCTTGGAGATTTGGATGCTTATGTATATTCGCTTCAAGAAGACCAGAGGAATAGTTTTTCACAAAGAAAACAGCAGATTGAACAAAATATTTTCACATTATTAAATATAAATATTATTTATCAGCATGTGCTTGCAACTGGCATGAATGATTTAGATGTATTTAAAACGGTGATGAGCAATTTTAAAACACCTGATTTTGATGAAAATGATCAGTTTATAAAAGCTTTAAATGTAGATGAAAAAGAAATTAGCGAAGCCATAAGAATGTATCATATTAAAACAGAGTTTTATAAAACATTTTTAACTCATGTCAAAGAGTCTATTACTGATGAGGTGGTTGAAAGTTTGGCATTAGAATATTACATGGTTAATAAAAAAGAATTTTTAATACCAGAAAAAAGAGATATCTCTGTGATAGTACTTGATTCTGAGTTATCAGAAGAAGATGCTGAATCAATTTTAAAAACAGCACAGTTATCTGATAAAGTTAAGTTTGAAATTTTGGCAAAAGACCATTCAATCGATCCCAACGTTAAAAATGATTCTGGTCATTGGGGAGAATATAAAGAATTAGCTTTACGATATCAATTTTCAAGATTGATATTCAATTCACCCATAGGTGTAATTCCAGCTATATTAGAAGATAAGGGTAAACGGTATATAGTTAAAATAAACGACATATTGCCATCGGAACAGTCTTCTTTTGATGATATAAAATCATCGATTTTTACTCAATTAAAAGAACAAGCAGTAAAAAGAAAATTTCAAAGTATTATTAATGAAAAAGGGCAGAATAAAATTGAGGTTAATCCTGAGTTAGTCGCTCATGTATTTGAAAGATACAAGGTTCTAGCAACAGAATAAATGTTTAAATTCTTTTTGAGGAAAGAGATAAAGGATCGATATCTTGGAAGTTCCTCTGCGTTATTATGGATTGTAGTTCATCCATTAATAACGTTATTAATTTATAATTTCGTATTTGGGGTTCTTTTTAAATCGCGAATTCCTGACTTGCCAGATGAAGCTTTTATTACCTATTTGGCTATAGGTTTATGGCCTTGGATGGCTTTTTCTGAATCTGTCCTTAATTCCATAACAGCTGTGGTTTCTCGTAAAGATTTACTGGGTAAAGTTAAAATAGATTTACGGCATGTGATTCTGGCAGGAACCACAGCTAATTTCATTTTACATGGAGTTGGTTTTATTGCAATCTTACTGGTCTTAACAGCCTTTGGTCGTTTGACTCCCTCTTGGGATTTAATTTTATTGATTATTCCGTTGTTAATGTTGTTTATCTTAGCTGTAGCATTAAGTTTTATATTTTCAGCTTTTTATGTATTCTATCGCGATTTAAAGCAGATTATATCTGCTTTGTTGCCATTGTTATTTTTCTGTACTCCAATTATATACTCATGGTCTGTGGTGCCAGAAAAAGCAAAATCTTATTTTATGATGAATCCATTGTTACCGGTTTTCACTTTTATTCATGAATTGGTATTTGGTTTAAACCCATTAAATTGGAATGCCATCATTTATATATCTATTGCATTTGTTGTGTTGTTAATCATTGCTGAACGTTATTTTCAAAAACTCGCACCTAGATTTGATGATTTTGTCTGATGTCATTAATACAAGTTAATAAAATTAATAAGTCATACCCGTTGATTGCAAGTAATAAACAACGTGTAAAAGGCATGTTGAATATCTTGCTTAATCGTGTTGATTGCAACGGAAAACAAGTACTTAATGACATCAGTTTTCAAGTGAATAAAGGAGAGTCATTAGCAATTATTGGTAAAAATGGAGCTGGAAAAAGTACATTGTTAAAAATTCTATCTGGAGTGATACAGGCTTCTTCTGGAGAATTTAAAATTAATGGGAGAATTGGTGCATTGTTAGAGTTAGGTTCTGGTTTCGATCCTGAATACACTGGTATAGAGAACTTGAAGATGTCAGCAGCTATGTTTGGTTTATCAGGAAAAGAAGCAAAAGATAAAATCAAGCACATGATTGAATTTGCAGATATTGGGGAATACATCAATGAACCAGTCAAAAACTATTCTTCAGGGATGGTTGTCCGTTTAGGTTTTTCTGTCATTACACAAATAAAGCCTGAATTACTCATAACTGATGAAGTATTGGCTGTCGGAGATGAAAGTTTTCAGTTGAAATGTTTGAATTGGATAGATGCTTATCTCAAACAAGGTGGAACTCTGCTATTAGTTTCACACAGTGTATATCATGTGCAAAAACTATGTACTCATGCCATGTGGTTAGACAATGGTGAAATTAAGGAGTATGGTGATGTATTTGAAGTAACACAGGCGTATCAGGAATCAATTGCTGATAGCAGTTCATTTCCTTCCGGTGAAACAGTGAATAGGTCAACATATCATATACATGATGCTCAATTAATATATAACAATCACAGTATAGATGAAATACCTTTTGGCTCTGATTTACATTTGAAAGCTGAAGTGTATTCGCCAGATGGACAAATGCCAGGAATCAGTATTGGTATAGTCACTCAAACAGGAATCCCGGTTTACGGAACTTATTCAGAGTTACATCAATCGAATCCGTATCTGAATGATGAAGGTTATGTGGTATATGAGCTAGTCATGCCAAAACTGCAACTATTGCCGGGTTTGTATGAATTTAGGTTCCATACAATGACCCCTGAAAATATACAAATGATTGATACATTTGAAAAGCAACTTAGGGTTACAGGTCAAACGCGTGAGTTGGGCTCTTGTCGTATAGAAACCACATGGAAATGATTTGAAGACCCAAATAGTCATGCCAATATACAACGCCTTTGACGTGACTCAAAGAGCTGTCCATCAATTGTTGAAATATAACAAGAATGATCATGTGTTATTAATCAATGACGCATCTACTGATAAACGAGTAATAAGCTTGTTTGATCATTTACCAGATTCTTGGGATGTGGTCAATAATGAGCACAATTTGGGTTTTGTTAAAACAGCCAATATAGGATTAAAGCAAACACTGGATAACAGTATATTATTGAACTCAGATACATTGGTGACAAAAAACTGGCTGCAAAGATTTGAACAGGTGATGAATACGGTTGAACAAGTTGGAACAGCGACGCCATGGTCAAACAATGCTGAGATATGTTCAATACCTCAAACATTAATGTTTAACCCGATACCGGAAGATTTATGTACATTGGCATATGAATTGGTTACTAAGCATGATCCAGTTTATCCCGAGTTACCTACGGCGGTTGGTTTTTGTATGTTAATCAGTTCGAAAGCAAAACAACAGGTAGGCTATTTTGATGAAACTACTTTTGGCATGGGTTATGGTGAAGAAAATGATTATTCACTGCGAGTAAGTGCAGCAGGACTAAAGAATGTGTTGGTCGATAACTGTTATGTTGCACATGTAGGTAATCAATCATTCAAAGAAAAGGGTTTGCAACCAGATGACTATACCATGAAAAGACTACTGGCAAAACACCCTCAGTATCAAATGGATATCCAAAAATATATTGAAAATGACCCATTAGCTGAGATAAGACAATCAATCATTGATAAAATAACAGCTTTTTAACTGGGTGTGCCATGTCTGAATCAGACTTGCTATTTACAGGAGAGCGGTTTTTACCTGATTGTGAAAGAGAAATTTGGTATGAACATTTTCATCGATATACCATGGCCTTGTGTTTTGTGGCTGATAAAAATGTATTAGATGCAGCTTGTGGAGAAGGTTATGGTAGTCATGTACTGGCTCAAAAAGCAGCATCGGTAGTGGGAGTGGATTTATCAGAACCAGCCATACAGCATGCCAATAAACACTATCAACAAGCCAATCTAAAATACATCCAGTCAAACGTACTTGCAATGGATTTAGCCGATGACAGTTTTGACGTCGTGGTTTCCTTTGAAACATTAGAGCATCTAACGGAACATGATGAGCTGATGCGTGAATTTAAGAGAGTGCTTAAACCCGATGGTGTACTTTTAATTTCGACGCCTGATAAAAGAGAATATTCGGATAAAACTGGCTTTAATAATGAATATCATTTTAAAGAATTATATCAGCATGAATTTAAAGCACTATTGCAGAACTCATTTGAAAACAGTCATTGGTATGGACAAAAACTGATGTTTAATTCATCAATTTGGCGTTTGGATGAAGCTAATGATCGAACTTTTGAGTGTTTACAATTCGATTTTATGGACCAAACAAAAAGAGTCGTTAACCGACCGTTGTTTAATCCAATGTATTTTATAGTGGCCGCCAGTGATGGTTTAATAGAGCCCGAAATATTGAAAGATTACTATTGTTTTACAGAACAAGCTGAGCAAATATATGGGCATTATAATGCAGTGATTCGTGCCCATATACAAGCAGAAAAAGATTGTGAAAAATTAACTTTACAACAACAAGCCTGGAGAAAGCATCCTATCATTGGTAGATGCATCAAATGGTTTGGAAAGGAATAACCATGGAATTTGAATTTAACTTTGGCGAACATCAAATCAGTAAGGCCAAACCCATAGACTCAACACTATATGCTTCAGTAGCAGGCACTGTACAACAGCTGTCAAAAGAAGAGTTGGTATTTATGGAACACGAAACAGGTCAGAATCATATCATGACCATGCAGGTTTTACAGGCAATGGGCTTAACTCAACAATTTAAACCAATTCATGAGCACATCCAAACGATTGAAGCAAATATAGTCGAACTCAAAGGTCAGGTTGATGCAATTGAAACAGTTTTGGGGTTTTTGAAGAATAAAGGTTTAATGATCAATGAAAAACAATGGATAGACAAAATAAAAAATAAGGATTCTAAAGATCGGGAAGTTCCTATGGCGGGAATGGTGATCAGGACATGTCAAAGACCAGATAATTTACAAAGATTGTTAGAATCTTATGAAAATTACATTCAGATACATGGCGGTGACGATAATGTGTTGGTTTTTGATGATTCTGCAGATATCAAATCTCAAGAAGCCAATCAAAAAATATGTCAAGGGGCTCACATCAATGTGAAATATCATGGCAGGTCTTGGCAGCAACAGTTTATAAGCATGTTAAAAGAACAATTTGTTGATGATGCAAAGGAAATTGATTGGTTGTTAGCAGAGCGAGAAGGCTTTACAGGAGGTCGGGTATGGAATTTGGCATTGTTGGCATTGGCAGGAAAGAAATTTTTCTTTTATGATGATGATTACTTAATTCAGCCAAGGAAAGCCAGTAATTATAACTTACAAGAAGTCAATCTATCAGACCAAGAAGCTTTAGATGTCGGTTTTGGTTTGTCGGTGCGTGACATCAAGGAAAAAAGTGAACAAGTCAGTGAGCCTGTATTAAAAAATATGATGGATGCTTGTGGAAACTACTTTGGCAATTGGTTACGTCAAGACCAAGAGAGAAAGTCATCATTATATGGATGGCGATTGATGGATCTGGAGCGCATAAAAGACAGGTCGGTGATAAAGTCTACAGGCAATGGTACCTGGGGTAGCCCGCGTGCTGAAAGTAATTATTGGCTTTATTTATTGAAAGGCAAACAGCGAGAGTCGTTTTGGCAAGACAGGGAAACATATTTAGACAATATTGAAGCATCACACTTACTGCATTATTCACCCAATTTTCAAGCTTTGGCTTGTTCAAATTTTGCGGCTTCTACTATAGACAACAGTACTTTTACTCCTTTTGTCATGCCAGTTAACAAGAATGAAGATCATTTTTTTAATTGTATGATGAAGGGGTGTTACCCGAATCAGGTGTCTTTGCATTTTCCATTTATGATGGGTCACATTCAAACCAGTAAAAGAGATCGCAGCAGTTTTAACCACGTGGCCAGAAGACCTAATTTCAATAATTTTGTGGCTGATTATGTGCTTTCAATTATTGGCAAAATTTACACCAATGATGTCAATGTGCGATTTAAAAGTATTCAAGCTTCGATTGATGACTTAAGAACGAGTGCTGATCAAGATTTAGCAAATCGATTGAATGAATATATGACTAAGATGCGTTCAAACTTAGTTTTATCATTACAAGAAATTTTAGATGAAGTACCTGATGCCCCTATTTATTGGCAGGCAGATATTCGAGAAATAATTCAAGCCAATGGTAAGGCAGTAAAATCAGGGCATGCACCTGTTCTTACAGATTGGGATGTAAGTATGGACGTTGATGCTTGTGTAACTAAAGCCCGACATGATTTAACAGAGGTTGTTGCAGCTATGGAAGTATGGCCTAAATTGTGGGCTTTCTGCCAAGGAAAATAAAGATTGATGCCAGAATTCCCAGAGTTAGATGTGGTTGTTGTTAACTACAATTCAGGTGAAGGGCTCAAGAAATGCCTCAATCATTTTATGCAGGGTGTTGAAGTAGAACTTAATATTTATGTGGTTGATAATCATTCAAATGATGAGTCGTTGAAATTTTTTGACAGGTCATATCAAACGATTGAATTAGTTAAAAACCCCAGTAATTTGGGTTTTGCAAAAGCTTGTAATCAAGGGTCAAAATTGGGTCGAGCAACACAACTTGCATTTATTAACCCTGATTGTTTTATTAATCAACGGCAATTGGCACAATTATCTGCGGGGTTGTCAAGCAATCAAACTGCGGGTTTAGTTGGTTGTAGGGTGTTGAATGACGACAGCAGTCTACAGGCTGCATCTAGACGAAGACTGCCGACATTTTGGCGTACCTTTTGGCATTTGACAGGGCTGAGCAAATGGCGTTTATTCAAAGGCATTAATATTAAAGACTCTGGGAAATTTACAACAGTACAAACGGTAGAAGCAGTCAATGGCGCTTGTATACTGATGAAGCGTGAAGCATTTGAGCAATTAGGTGGTTTTGATGAGGGGTACCCCTTACACTTCGAGGACTTGGATTTATTTACCAGATTACAAACAGAAGGCTTTTCTATTATTTATGACTCAAGTGTAGAGGTGAAACACTTAAAAGGTCAATCAATTCAAGACAATCAAAAAATTAAAACTTGGAAGCGAGCAGGCTTGTTGCGTTACTTTTCTAAGCACAGGCCTCGGTGGGAATATTTGATTGCTAAGTGGCTGCTTGGCTCAAAATAAATTCATACACTTGTTTTTTATTTATGTTGTAATGCTCGGCCACAATCTTAGCAGCTATTTTGGGTGGTAGGTGTTGATTCAAAGCCCTTGCTAATGATGTTTGATCATTGGTCAGTTGATGGTGAATGGTACGCTTCATCCCTTGAATAGCAATCACAAACTCGCCTTTCTGATTTTTATGATTGCTGTTCAGTAGTTCAAGTAAATCAACAGCTGAACCGCGAAAAATTTGTTCAAATCTTTTGGTTAATTCTCGCCCCATAGCAACTTCTGTATCCTGACCAAATACTTCATTCAATTGGGAGATTGAATCAAGTATACGATGAGAAGATTCATAAAAAATGTGAGTGGAATCCAATGGTAACCAGCTTTGGTATATGTGCAAACGTTGTTTTGATTTAGGAGGTAGGAAACCATGAAATACAAATGGGTTGGTGTTCAATGCAGCAACGGATAACAAGGTGATTAAAGCTGAAGGGCCAGGAATGGGTACAACTTGAATACCTTGATGGTGAGCCAGTTTCAGCAAGGGAAAACCCGGGTCGCTGATTAGTGGCGTACCCGCATCGGAGATTAAGGCGACATTTAAACCACTCTTGAGTTGTGAAATTATTTTTTCTGAATCGTGGTTTTCATTGTGCTGATGTAGTGCTGTGGCTTTACTTTTAATTCCATGAGCTTGAAACAGCCTTTGACTGTGCCTGGTGTCTTCACAAGCTACTAAATCACAGTTTTGTAATACTTCAATGGCGCGTATTGTTATGTCATCAAGGTTGCCAATGGGGGTGGCTACCACGTATAAAATTCCGGCTGCTGTGTCAGAAGAATGATTCATCGAACAGTATTTTAATGCTTTCTGGGTTAAAATCCTAACTATGAAAATTATTATTAAAAATGTTTTACTGATTTCAATACTCTGCATTTCTAGCTGGATTTTAGTTGCTTGCGGAAATGGCAGTACGCGATCAGTGGTTAGGCCAGATAATGAAGTGGACAAACTTAATGGAATGGACTTATATCAACAGCAAAACTATTTCGCTGCCACCGATTGGCTGAATAAAGCATGGATAAAGAACCCCAGTGATGTTGAAGTTTATGTTGCCTTAATGGATACTTGGTTGCAATTGGGCGAAGTCACACAAGTTTGGCAACTGTTAAATCAAACTGACTTAAGAACAGCGGAAGTGAATGTGATTGAAGCTGAAATGGCTGCCGCCAATCAACAATGTGATGTTGCGACTGATTTAATACATGCTGTGGATCCGCTTATATTGTCTAATCAATGGCCCCAAAGATATTGGGAGTTGCAGGCCCTATGCCAGCTTGAGTTGAAACAATATATCAAAGCCACAGAAGCCTTGGTTCAGTTACAAGTTTTTACCAGTGATGTTGTTGAACTAAAAACATTGAATGATCGTATTGTTAGAAACTTAATTAAGGTCAATGAAGATGTTTTGATTTTCGCTATTGGTGACCCTGTTTATAGTGAAGAAACTTTAGGTTGGTTAGAAGCAGCCTATGTTAATTTTGGGGCAGATGGTGTGTCTGGGAATAATTGGTTGTTACAATGGCCTAATCATCCTGCTGCCAGCTACTTTTTAGACCTTAACCAGGTTAATAATAATCAAAAAGTGGCCGTTTTATTGCCATTCTCAGGACGTTTTGCAAGTGTAGCCAAGGCAATACAAAAAGGGATGTTGACAGCTTCAATGGCTGACGAAGACAATCAAAATGAATTAATCTTTTATGACACCGGTAGTCAGGGAGAAAACTTATCTTCATCATGGTATTCAGCACAAGAGCGTCAAGTAGACTTAATCATTGGTCCTTTGGATAAAACATCAATTGCAACTGTTGAACAAATGCCAGCACCAACTGTTCCCGTTGTTTTATTAAATCAATCTTTAAGCAATAGGTACTTTCAGTTCACCTTATCACCTGAAGGTGAAGCACAACAAGTGGCTGAGCAAATGATTAAAGACGATCGAAAACGTGTGTTAATCATGGCACCAAATGAACCATGGGGTGAACGCATGACCACGGCTTTTGCTCAAAGGTTGGTTGATTTAGGTGGACAAGTAATTAATAACTCATATTTTCAAAGTGAGCAGAATGATTATTCATCACAGTTGAGACAAACATTAGGCTTGATTGAGAGCCAACTTCGTGCCAAGAATTTGCAAAGCTTTTTAAAAATCAACTTATCTGCTGACGAAGTGGTCAGATCTGATATTGATGCCATATTTTTGGCGGCACGACCGGATTTTGCACGTTTAATGGTACCACAATTGAAATTTCATCATGCTGCCGGTGTGCCAGTTTATGCCACGTCTCATGTGTTTGATGGGCTCAATAATGAGCAACATAATCGTGATTTGCAGGGTTTAAGGTTTTCTTTAAGCCCTATAGAACTGCAAAGCAGTGATTTATTCGAGGTTTTACCATTCGATTTGAATCGCATCGGGGACAATAAAAAATTGTTTGCATTGGGTTATGATGCGTATGATTTGATTGGACGTCTTGAGTGGATGAGCCGTGTGAATACTGGTGTGATTGATGGGCTTTCTGGTCAAATCAGTTTAGGGAACGATGGTCAATTTAACAGGGGATTGTTATGGGCACAATACAACAATGGATCAATAATTGCTTTGCCGCAATAAAGTCAGCATACACTGTTAATAGTATAGGTGAGCAAGCTGAAAGAATGGCATGTCAATATTTATGCCAACAAGGTTTAAAGTTGGTGCGAAGGAATTATCGGACCAAAGCAGGTGAAATAGATCTGATCATGCGGGATAAAAACGACTGGGTTTTTGTTGAGGTTAAATTTCGAACAAACCAAGGTTGGGCCAGCGCTGCAGAATCTGTGACTCGTGATAAACAACTTAAAGTAATTAATGCAGCCAAGCAATTTTTACAACAATATAAAATATATGATTTGGTTGCTTGTCGGTTTGATGTGATTACCATTGAAACAAGTTTGAACAATGAAAAAATAGACTGGATTCCTGGTGCATTTAATTGAATGTTTTTAATATGGCTGGGTCAAATTCAAAAAACAATGAAGTTTAATTTGTACTATATTATGAAATACTATTACCAATGAGGAAACAAAGATGAAATTATTTAAAACTTTGAGGTCATTTATTTTTACAGCTTTGCTGCTTGGTTTGTTATCAGCGTGTGCACCTGTACTCATTGGTGGTGCCATAGTAACTGGGGTTAATCTCGCCCATGATCGACGCCCTGCAGGACAAGTTTTAGATGATAAATTGATTACTGCCAGTGTCAAAAATGAAATTCGTAAATCACTGGTTGATGACAGTCGGGTTAAAGTAGAGTCCTATAATGGAGTGGTATTATTGATAGGTGAAGTTAAAAGTGGTTCTGATAGGATCAAAGCTGAGGATTCAGCAGCTATTAAAGACGGTGTGATTAATGTGGTTAATGAGCTGAAATTAGTTAGTGAAATTTCACATATAGGCAGTCGCAGTAAAGATAATTACATCAGTTCCAAAGCGAAAGCATCATTATTAAAGGTGGATATAGATGGTTTTGACCCAACTCGGGTTCAAATAACAACCGCAAATCGAGAAGTCTATCTAATGGGAATAGTCAGCCGTGATGAAGCAGATGCAGTTGTAGAACGTATCAGACACCTTCGTGGGGTAGATCGTGTGGTGAAAATTTTCGAATATAGTGATTAATAGAAAGCTACTTATGTTGTTATGGGTATTAATATTCATGACATCTTGTGTACTTAAGTCAACTCAAAGTGAGCATGTAAATAAAGCATTGCCAAACATCGGAGAGCGATTTCTAGTTGCTTATAATAAGCATGATCATCATATGATGTTGGAATTAGTACACCCTGAAATTAAATACATGTTGGTTGTTGGTGATAAGATTTACACCGAAGTTAACAGTAAAACTGCATTGGCTGATTTTCTGGTGAACTATTTTAAACATACACCCAAAGCTCAATCAAAATTGATTTCATCGAGTCTTCAAGGCCCATTTATTCACCAAATTGAGCAAGCCATTTGGCAGGATAAATCTGGCAATAACAAGACTCAATGCAGTTTATCGATATATGAAATTAAACAGCAACTCATCATCAATATTTGGTATTTCAACACATTCAAATGCCCATTAGAGTAATGATAGATAATTTATCTATTAAATTGAATTAATTGATGAAAATTCAGTCAGATAATAGGGTGTTTAGGGTAATGATATTTAAGGAATATTTATGTACTTTTTAAAGATTTTTGTTGTGGTTCTTTACATTTTGTTTGGTGTTGCGGTTGTTTCTTCACCAGGTCATGCTCAGGGAAATGAAGACATCAGTGTGAATTTTGATGAAAAAAATCAATCGTTTGCTATCAAACATTGTTTTATGAAAGCGCCAGATTATTTTGTCGCCAAAGAAAATCAAATAATCGCTTTGACTTCAAATATGCAGTGGCAGTCCAAACCCATTAGGTTCAAACGAGGATATGCACAATTACCTGAAGGTGATAAGGGTTGTTTAAGTTATACCATTGGAACCCAAAAAAGTAACTCTCGTCGACTAAAACAACACCCAGATCATGTCTTGGTGAAAATTGATCATTTATTATGGCAAGCGAATGATCAACATAAACGAGTTTTGCCTAAAGTGACCATCAGTCATAATGAGAATGCCCAAGTATCTTCGCCATGGGATTTGATCAGTCGAAGTCAAATAGAAACAGTTTACCAAATGAAACCTACACCACGTTATTCAGATGGTTATGTGGCTTTTGGACCTATGGAGCTGCAGACTATACGATTGGGTGATTCTGAATTGAGATTGGCCATTATGTATGGTTCTTATCAACAGAAAAGTAAGTTAATAACGGAATGGATTAAGGCGATGGCTGGATCGGTAGCTCAGGTTGCTGATAATTTTCCACTTAAAGACATTCAAGTATTGGTGATATTGATAGATGGAAAACGAGGTGTTGTGCCATGGGGTCAAGTCAATCGAGCCGGTGGAGCTGGCGTATTATTCGTGGTTAATGCCAATAAATCTAAGGAACAATTGTTTTCTGATTGGACCGCTGCACATGAATTCAGTCATTTATTGACACCTTATACGCCGAACGATCGTTGGTTGTCTGAAGGCTTCGCCAGTTATCATCAAAACATCAGCCGGTTACGTTCTGGTTTATTGGATGAAGGAACAGCATGGAGCAAGTTATTGGCTGGCTTTGAAAGGGGGCAGAAATCAGCATCAAAAAAAAATGCGCCCAAGCTGAAGGAATCAAATCGAAGAAACAACATGCAGATGTACTGGGGCGGTGCTGTCATAGCATTACAGGCAGATGTCGCGTTGCAACAAGCCACGGCAGGAAAAATGAGTTTGTCGCAAGCTTTGGCAGGGCTGCATGAGTGTTGTTTAGAGTCTAGGAAAGATTGGTCAGCCGAACAGTTGTTTCTAGAGTTAGACAGAATCAGTGGAACTCAAGTATTCTCGAACATTTATCATCAAGAGGTAATGAAAAATTCCTATCCAGAATATAAGTCTTTATTAGAATCATTAGGCATTAAAAAAAATCATTATGGAGAGGTTTTACTGAGTGATGAAGCACCTATGGCAGATATAAGAAAGCGGATCAGTAAAGGCTGATTATCAGAGGGTAAGTTTTAGTTGTGCTAATTTAGGTTGATCTTTAATAATGGTTTGCTTATCAATGCGATCTAACTTTTTTAGTTTAATTTCCAACGATTGGGCGTCAGATCGACTGCCTACTTTGACTTGGTATACTATTTTCAGTTGTTTAAACCTGCGGGTGAATTTAGCTCCATAAGGGTGACCCTTTTGATGTTGTTTTAAACGCAATTTTGGATCAATTGCGATCCCTGTATACAAGATTTTTTGATCACACAACAATATATAAAGATGATAGTCTTTATTTACAGTCATGATTTTTTTCTTTGATTTTGTGGTCTCGCTTATTTTTAAGTGCCACTAAAATGGCCAAGGCAAAAAATGCCCCAGGGGGCAGTACAGCTATCAAAAAACCGGTGTAATCAGAAAATAGAGACAATTCCAAACGATGCCCCCAGTCCCCCAGTAATAAGTGCGCTTGAGAAAACAGGGTTCCTTGACCAAGAATTTCTCTCATAACACCAATCAGGAATAGCACCAAAGCAAAACCAAGGCCAACAAAAAAACCATCTTTGATTGAAATCCAACTGGCATTTTTCGAAGCAAATGCTTCGGCTCGGGCCATGATTAAACAATTGGTGACTATCAATGGTATGAATATTCCCAAGGTTAAATACAACTGATGAAAATATGCATTCATCATCATTTCTAAAGTGGTCACTGTACTGGCTATCAATAATACAAACAGTGGAATCCGTATTTCTTTATGGGTGATAGGCCGTATCAATGATACCAATAAGTTAGTGGTCACTACCACGACAATGGTTGCCAATCCCATTCCGAGTGCATTGATGGCTGTATTTGAAACCGCTAGTAAAGGGCAAAGCCCCAACATTTGTACCAGTGCTGCATTGTTGTCCAATAGGCGGGTTTTGATAAATTCTGTCATGGTTTAAACTCCCTATTGAACAACAAAGCTTGTTTTATCGCCGCAACCACTGCTCGAGGTGTTATGGTTGCTGCAGTAATTTGGTCAAATGCCCCACGATCTTTTTTAACTCGCCATTGAGCTTCTGTTGGTTGCTTTAATGAAGCGCCGATAAATTGTAACAGCCAATCACTTTTCTTACTTTCTATCAAATCGCCTAAACCAGGGGTTTCTTTATGCGATATGATTTCTACCGCAGTGATTAGCCCGTTCTCTTGACCGCCAACCTGAATACCTACCAATAAATGGATGTCACCAGAATAGCCATCACGGGCTGTAACAGGAACAGCCATGGCTGTGATCAAGCCATTTTTTTTGCCTAGGTAAAGTTTTTCTGTTTGGCGATGACCTAATAAGGTTGGTTCATACAAATCAATGGCATCCTCTACTAAATTATTATCGATCATTTGATTTGGAATCAATCGATTTAAAGAAGCCAGTTTATTTTTTAACTTTATGGCTGCAATTTTATCTGCCGTTAAGGCATGGCTAAACATCAGCAAACCACTGGTTATCAATGTCATGCCTGCCAATATCACGGGTAATAGCCATGTTTTGCTAGGCTTGTTTCGGATGTGTTGATTTGGTTGTTCTGTCATTTTTTATGATGGCTTGTTTTTTTGCCATAAGGTTGCGGGATGGTCATGCGATCAATCAATGGGGCACTCATATTCATGAGAAGAATGGCAAATGCCACACCATCTGGAAAGGCACCAAAATTGCGAATCAATACGGTCAAAACAGCGACCCCAGCACCAAAAATGAGCTTGCCTCGAAAAGATGAACAACCAGAGGTTGGATCTGTGGCAATAAAAAAGGCAGCTAACATGATACCGCCTGAAAAAACATGTTGTTGTGGTGACATAAACACATCAGCATTAAATAAATAAAAGGGCGTTGAGAAGGCTATGGTAGTCATCAGTACTGCCGCAGGTATGTGCCAGGTGATGATGCGTTTATAAATTAAAACAGCACCCCCAAGGAACACCCAGTTAGCAATCCACTCCCAACCCAAACCACCCAAATCACCAAATATAGCATTGCTGGTTACTTCACTTAAACTGTAACCTTGTTGTAATCCGGATTGAATTGCAGAAAGAGGTGTAGCGGCAGTTACAGCATCTATCTGTTCATTAATGGTACCAGTGAATATCCAGTCTGTAATCTGCAACCAACTTAGGTGTTCTAAAGATGATGACATGCTTGATAATCCAATTGGAGGAAGCCACAAAGATAAAGGCTGAGGAAATGCGACCAAAATGACACAAAACCCAACCATGGCAGGATTAAAGATGTTATGTCCTAAGCCTCCAAATAAATGCTTGGCGACTACAATGGCGAAAAACATGCCAATCACCGAGATATACCAAGGTGCAATTGGAGCTATACATAATGCAAATAACCATGCTGTGACCAAAGCACTGAGATCACTGATATAGGGTTTTATGGGCTGTTTACGCCATTTTAAACACCACCATTCAAACAAATAGGCACTGATTACAGACAAAAGAAGTTGCCATAAGATACCAATACCAAAATAATACAGGTGAGCCAACGTTGCTGGTATCAAGGTGAAACAAACCCAAAGCATCACTTTTTGTACACTGATTCTTGCCGGTATATGTGGCGCACTTGAAGTGTTTAGTGATGTATAAGAGTTTTTAGATTTGGACTTTTTCATCAGGTGTTTTTGTCATTTTCTTGTTGCTTGATGCGCGCCAGTACTGCAGAAATTTCAGACTTCGCAGTATTCTTGTTGGTTAATTTTGAGGTTTTGCTGCGACGTTTGGCTTGGCGTTCCAGCTTAATTTGTTCCAGTCGATTTTCACGATCTTCGTGTCTTTGCTGGGCTAATTGAGCTTTGGTTTTCTTGTGATCTAGATAGGTGAGCTCTGACTTAGCGAAGCGGTAAAAATCAACCAAATTGATATGACTTGGACAAACCCAGGAACATGCCCCGCATTCAATACAATCGAAAACATGGTGATCGCGAGCCTTTTCTAAATCGTTGGTTTGTTCGTTACCATTGATATACCATAATAGCTGTTGTGGAAGTAATTCTTGGGGGCATACTTTGACACAGTCACCACATCGAATACAGGGCATGGCTTCAATTTCTGGTTTAGTAGACTCAACTGGTAAAGCAAGTAAGCAATTGGTGGTTTTTTCAATGCCGATATAATCATGCGGCATGGTATAACCCATCATGGGGCCACCTATGATTAATTTGTCTACAGCTGTAAAGTTACATTGAGCTAAAGACAGTAAATAATTGAATGGTGTGCCGATCAATGCCATGTAATTTCTGGGTTCGTCAACCACATCACCTGTTACAGTTACCACCCTTTCCAGCAAAGGCTTTTGTAGTTCAATGGCGTCATAAACAGCTTTGGCGGTGGCTACATTTTGCATGATTAGGCCCAAAGAAAGTGGGGTTTGACCACTGGGTATTTCTAATCCTGTGAGGACTTTTATCAATTGTTTTTCACCACCGGTTGGATATATGGTGGGTACTTTAACCACTGAAATATGAATGCCTTTTTTAAGCAAGTTCAGTTGTTTAATTTCAGCATCTAACTTGTTCTTAACGCCACCAGTGTTGTCTTCAATGGCAATGATTGCTGTTTTGCTCTTAGCGGCTTTTAATAACCACAAAGTTCCAAGTATGATTTCATTTGGCTGGTCAGCCATTAAACGTTCATCGCATGAAATATATGGTTCGCATTCAGCACCATTGATGATTAATGTCGGTTCTGTAAGAGCAGATTTTGATTCGTACTTGATGTGGGTTGGGAAACCAGCTCCACCCATTCCAGTAATTCCAGCTGCTTTGATCTGAGCAATTATTTGCTCCGGCGTTTCAGGTTTTTCTGTGTTTTTATCCAGTTCTATCCATTGGTCATTGCCATCGGCCTGGATGGTGATGCAAGTTTGCAAGGGGGCTTCAGGTTTTGCGGTATGATGATCTTTTATGGCTTTGATTTGGCCAGAAGTTGGTGCATGAAAAACTGTACCAAAAGGGTGCTTTGATGAGGCAATTACTTGTCCTTTAAGCACATGTTCACCCACTTTAACAACAGGTGTTGATAAATATCCTCTGTTGGTTTTAATGGCAATAATTAACTCAGCTGGAACGCCAGCATGATGGAGAGACGGCTCACAAGACATTTTTTTGTGATGACGTAACACCAGTCCACCTTGGAAATGAGATAAGTGTTGGATATTGGCCCCAAAACCATCTGTTGTGAAGGTTTTGCTAGTCATGTCATTGATTCCGGCAGATTTTGCGCTTCTTTGATACTGCTCATTAGGGGAGGCTTACTTTTTCGCCTGATTTGTTCAGGCAACGGAGCGGGGATTGTGATGATACAATCGACCGGACAAGCTGGTATGCATAGGTCACACCCGGTACATTCATTCAATATAACTGTGTGCATTTGTTTGGCGGCACCAACAATGGCATCTACAGGGCATACCTGGATACATTTAGTACAGCCAATACAATCTGCTTCGATGATTTCGACCACTTGATCTGATTCTTCTGCACCATTTTCGGGATTTAATTCTAGCACCTCAATATCCAATAACTCAGCCAGGCTCTTAATACCTTCTTGCCCACCTGGTGGACATTGATTGATCAGAGCTTCGCCATCAGCAATGGCTTGGGCATAGGGTTTGCATCCAGGGTAATTGCATTGCCCGCATTGGGTTTGTGGCAATATGGCGTTGATTTGATCAACAATTGGATTACCTTGAACCTTAAATTTTTTAGCCACCCAGACTATCACAAGCCCAAAAAATGTCGCTAAAGTGACCATGCCCGCCAAAGACAATCCCCAGTGACTCATTGAGTGATTCCAGAAAAGCCCATGAATGCCAAAGACATGATTCCAGCAGTCATCAATGCAATAGGTAAGCCTCGGAAGGAGGCTGGAACATTCGCCATTTCTAAGCGCTCTCTGATGGCAGAAAATAAAACCAATACCAGGCCAAAACCAAAGGCTGCACCGAAACCAAAGAAAGCCGATTCAAGCAGGCTGTTTTGTTGTTGTACATTCAGTAAAGCGACGCCTAAGACCGCGCAGTTAGTGGTAATTAAAGGCAGGAATAAGCCCAACACCTGATACAACAGTGGCGAAGATTTGTGCAAAACCATCTCTGTGACTTGAACCGTGACAGCAATAACCAGAATAAAACTCAATGTTTTTAGGTATTCTAGTTCCAAAGGTTGTAGCAGATACTCATTAACCAAATAACTGGCTATAGAGGACATGGTCAAAACAAATGCAGTGGCAAAGCTCATGCCTAAGGCTGATTTGTACTGTGTTGATACGCCCATAAATGGACATAAACCCAAAAAACGGACTAACACAAAGTTGTTTACGAATGCAGCACTGATGAATATGAGGAATATATTGGTCATCTTGGCTCAATATTGAAACATTACTTCACACGCATGCCAGGTTGTGCGCCTATGTTGGGCTCAAGGATAAAGAGTTCTTCGCCACCTGGCCCAGCAGCCAGAACCATGCCTTCAGAAACACCAAAACGCATTTTTCTGGGTGCTAAATTGGCCACCATAACAGTGTGTTTTCCAATCAAGTCTTCTGGTTGGTATGCTGATTTGATACCAGCAAAGACATTGCGTGTTTCGCCACCTAAGTCTAAGGTGAGTTGTAGTAACTTGTCGGCTTTTTCAACATGTTGAGCATCGATAATTTTAACTACCCTTAAGTCAGTTTGGGCAAATGTATCAAAGTCAATTTCATCACTGATGGGATCACTATCAAGTTGGCCATTAGACTCAGTCAGCTTGGTTACTTGCGCAGCGGCTTTTAAATCTTGTTTACTTTGTTCAATAATTTTTTCTAAGGTTTCTGGTTCAATGCGACTGATTAACGGTTTGAATTTATTGATCGCATGATCACGTAATGGTTGTTCAATCGCGGCCCAATTGTTCAGGTCAACTTGCAAGAAACTTGCTGCTTTTCTGGCGGTAAATGGAATCACCGGAGCCAGCCAAGTCATCAGTACGCGGAACAAATTGATACCAGTGGAACACACTTGATGAACTTCTTCGAGTTTGTTTTCATCTTTGATAGCCACCCATGGAGCCATATCAGCGATGTATTGATTGGCTTTATCTGCCAATGCCATGATTTGCCGAATTGCCGCATTGTATTTTCGCTTTTCAAATAATTGAGCAATGTCATTTGAATGGCTTAAAAAATCATCATAAAGTGCCGGATTATGTAAATCTTTGGATAAGGTAGATGCGAATTTTTTCTTGATAAAACCTGCGCACCTTGAAGCAATATTCACCACTTTACCTACCAGATCGGAATTGACTCGCTGTCGAAAATCTTCCATGTTTAAATCGATATCTACCAACCCATCAGACAATTTAGCGGCAAAATAATAGCGCAGATAATCAGGGTTTAAATGATCTAAATAAGTGGATGCTTTGATAAAGGTGCCCCTTGATTTACTCATTTTCGTCCCATTAACTGTTAAAAAGCCATGAACATAAACAGCATTAGGTAACTTCATGTTAGCGCCTTTTAACATGGCTGGCCAAAACAATGAATGGAAATAGAGGATGTCTTTACCAATAAAGTGGTACATTTCATGTTCAGTATTGGGGTCAATCCATGGTGCAAAGTCTTCGTTATTTTGTTTGCACAGGTATTTTAAGCAAGCCAAATAACCGACAGGGGCATCCATCCAAACATAAAAGTATTTGCCTTCCTCTTCTGGAATTTCAAATCCAAAGTAAGGTGCATCGCGTGAAATGTCCCATGATTGCAAACCGGCTTCGAACCATTCTGCCAGTTTATTACTGACCTCATCTTGTAAGGTACCTGATGATACCCAGGCTTTCAGCATGGGTTCAAAATTTTTCAAGTTAACAAATAAGTGCTTGGATTCCTTCATGATGGGGGTTGCGCCACTGACAACAGAAACTGGGTTCTTAATTTCAGTTGAATCATAAGTTGAGCCACAAGATTCACAGCCATCACTGTATTGATCTTCAGCGCCACATTTGGGACAGGTGCCTTTAACAAACCTGTCAGGCAGAAACATGGCTTTCTCAGGATCGTAATATTGTTCGACTATTTTTGCATCAATGTGTCCAGCAGCTTTTAGTTTAAGGTATATTTCTTCCACCAATGCTTTGTTTTCAGGTGAATGGGTTGAGTGGTAGTGGTCGTAGGAAATACCAAAAGCCTGTAAATCTTGCCAGTGCTCATTTTTGATACCATCTACCATGGCCTCAGGAGTCATGCCTTGTTTCTCGGCATTAAGCATGATGGGGGTTCCATGGGCATCATCGGCACATAAAAACTTAACGTCGTGGCCTAAAGAGCGCATTAAGCGGGCCCAAATATCAGATTGGCTGTGTTCAACAAAATGTCCTAAGTGTAAAGATCCACTGGCATAAGGCAGTGCTGATGTGATCAAAATTTTACGAACGGCGTGATCGGATTTTGGCATGTTTAGTGAGACAATGATATAAAGCGGAATATTATCTCATGTGACCATTGAAAGGTCTATGTTTGTGCTGCTAGCTGTAGTTAAAAATTGTCCATTTAACTGGTTAAAAAGTAATAAACCCCATAACCAGATAAACTACCCAGTGAAATCCAAATAAATAGTCGCAGCTCGCGCCAAAACTCACCATCCCAACCATTCGAAAAAAATCGCGAAGGTGATGGTTGAAACCAGTACTTTAAACAATCCAGTAAATCATCGGTGTCAGCGTAGAAAAATCGAATGGTTTGTTTCATAACAGCACAAGCTGCAATGATGGCTAAAATGATTTCCATTATTGTTTTGTTCCTGAATTGGTGAATTTCAAATTAGTTTAAACAATCTCTTTTTTCATGATAAGTAAGTTGCCATAGCCGTCTTTTGGGGTGGCGAATTCCCAAGAATCCATGACAGTATCAATAAAATTAATCCCCATTTGTCCTGGCAATGGGTTGGATAAGTCTCTGGGTCTGATTGAACTGTCATAAACCTCAGGAGCAAAATCTCTGAGATAAAAGACCAAGGTTTTATTTTGTTTTTTGATTTCCAATTCAATTTCCCCATCTTTAATGTTTTTGTATGCATGGCGAATGATGTTGGTAATGGCTTCATCCAAACTGAGAATGATTTGTTGGCAGCATGCTTGGTCAAAGTCCACTTCCTCGGCTACTTGCATGATTTTGTGCCTGATTTGTTTAAGCTCTCCGGCACTTGCTTTAAATTGTTCAGCAAGCAAAACTTCTTCTTGCAGGTGGTCTCGCTTTTCAATCAACAAAACAGTGGCGTCATCATTAAGTGTATGTCTCCTGGCAGATGTGATGAGTTTGCCAATACGGACTTCGGGAGATTCTGACTCAGTATTTTTAATGTCTTCTATAATGCCTGCCAGTTCACGGCGTTGGTTATCGCTGTTACGGGCATCGGTTAACCCGTCTGTGAGTAAATATAAACCACCCTGCTTGAGTTGCATACTTTGTTGTTGAAATGATAAGTCACTGGCTTTAATGCCTAAAGGTGGTGCATCAGCAGTCCAGGTTTCGATGGTGCACTTAGGGCATTTGAAAATAACCGGTGGCAAGCCAGCATTTGACCAAGTAACCACATCGGTTTTAGGATTGTAGTAACCAACAGCTGCACAAACAAACAAGCCACGGGAGGCCTTTTCACACAATTCTTTATTGGCTTTTGCAAGCCACTGCCCAGGAGGTAACTGGTCTTTACCTATCCAGCGCAATAAACTACTGGCTCGAACCATCAGCATGGATGCATCTAACCCTTTGCCTGATACATCACCGATAATAAAGCCTACAGTGCCATCATTTAAAGTGAAATAATCATAAAAGTCACCTGATACTTCATTGGCAGATATATTGGTTCCAACCACTGGGAATGGAGGTTCGACACGATTAGGTAATAATGATCGCTGTAGTTTTCTGGCCAGGGTCAACTCTTTTTTGATGCGCTTTTGTTCGACAAAATTTAACGTGAATCTCGCATTTTGTACAGCCAGAGAAATTGGTGTCGCCAACAGTCTTAAGATGTCGCTGTCTCTGGTTTGGAACAATTGTTCATCCAATTTATTAAGTACTTGCAACACCCCAATGGTATTGCCTTGGATGATTAAAGGAGTGCACAGCACTGAACGAGTTTGGAAGCCAGTTAAGGAGTCCACATGACAGATGAAATCAGCATCTTTTTTGGCATCAATAATCATTTGTCTTTCACCACTGGTGAAAGTGCGGCCTATGATGCCATTGTCACAATTGATTGCCATATTGGTGACATCCACTGGGCCGGCACTGGCGCGACAGATTAAATTTTGTTTATCGTGGTCAATTAAAAAAATACTGGCTGCTTCTGCATCCATATATGATTTGATGCGCTTCACTGCCCGTATCAATATGTCATCGATATCCATTGACATGACAAAATCTTGACTGAGATCTGCTAATAGCGTTAACTGTTCCAGTGTGCCAGCGGATTCCTGCGCAGGATCTTTGTTGTTTGCATAAAAAGGGTTGTCAGTTTTCATCTATTTCAGCGTGGTTTTTTTGATTGCTTTTAGAGCCAGTGGCATTTGAAGGGGTGGTTTTCTTTTTGGCAGCTCGTTTTTGTTTGATACTCAAGACTGTTATGATAATGCCTGACAGGGCATAGGCAGAAAATACCACAAATAACACCCATGCTGTTTTGATGGTCAGTAAAACAAATATCAATACCAATAACAGTATCCAAAT
>CAZVZJ010000029.1:0-44224 GCA_964631055.1 uncultured Marinicella sp. | reverse complement strand
GTTCCCATAGTCTCTAAAGAACTATTCCATGGTACACCCTTTTTCATTTGACTGTGAATATTTCCTGTAATCAACATGTGAAAAACATCAGGGTCTTTACTTAACTCAGCGATCACCATTTCTGCCATGGCTTTATCCCTATTTTGTTCAAGCTGGTTATCAAATACAAACAATGAAACATCATGACCTGATTTTCGTAATAACCTGACTTGATCCACCAACTCAAACATGGCTTGACTGGTTCTTCCATCTTGGTACTTTGCCGACCAATATGGATTAAAAACCAATGCCTCCTTATCTTGCCGGGTACCAGAGGAGTCAATATATTTTATCAGGTAAGGTAATTGATCAGGTAAGTACTCAATACCGAGTTTGATCGGTTTGATGTCAGTAGATAAAAAACACAGAACCGACGCCACATAAGCAGGCATTTCTTGGGTGCCATGCAATTCTCCGAACATCAATAAATTATTATCGCTGGCCAACCGTTTGAAAGCCGAGTCAACATAACAAGGCTTATTTGGCAGCTCTGTTGCTTGGGTCGAAGCACTCAGCCAAAAACCAAATAAAATAATAGTCACTCTAATCATACGGCTTTTCCTCTCTGTCTGAGTGGAATTGAGACCGGATAACATTTCAAAAGTTCATACTGCCAAGTTATGACCTTATATTAAGCTTTGATCAAATTTGAAAAGTCATGATATGCATTCGGGAGGGCATATTGCATACCTGACATATTGTTGATAAAACGACCAGCCAAGACTTCACCCCTCGCTTCCATTCTCTGCAACTCAAATGATGCCGCTCGCCACTTTATAGGCATATGTTCTTTGTTCCATATGTCATATCCAAGCACACCATAACGATTTATCATCATTGCAACATAATCTTTGTTGTCCGCTTGTTTATTTTCTATCAAGCTCCAGCGTCCCATCATTTCTAAATACCCCAGATTATTGGCATGTTTCTTGGCCTTATTTAATTGTCGTCTGCGCTCAGCTGGGGATAATGAAAAAACGCGTAGGGCTTGAAAACCGTCAGCGACAATTAAACCTTGTTTAATGAGGTGTATCAAAACTTGCTCTAATTCTACTGGCATCCAACCAACATCAGCCAGCATTTCACGAAAAAACAACGCACCATTAACTTCAAATAAATTGGTAATCATGCGACATTTCTCGTTCAACTGATTCACTTCAACAACTGCAGGAAATAAATGCGACCATTGGTGCTTTAAAAATGTAAACGGGGTTTTTTGTATGGTCATTTGATTCAAATCATTAGAAACCAAACCTGCTTTGGCTCTCTTCCAAATAAATTGACCACTCTGACAAAGGCTATCCAACATCATGCCGTGATAGTCTTTAACCCTGGGTTTCAATATTTCAGTTTCCCAGGCACTTGCATGGGTTGCAAAACCTTGCCATTGCTGCAAGACTTGCAAAAGACCTTCAATACCGTTTACAGGATTTGAGAGAAACTGCCATTCTTGTAAGAAATCAACATAAGCATCAGAAGACAATGTATTCACTGAACGTCTGGCTTGATTCAGTTGTGAACGGCGCAACCTGGCCAAATGATTTCTTTCAATCCATTGTTCTTTTTTGGCAGGACGGTCATGAGTAAAGCGAAAAGCAACACCTTGAACCTCTAGCTCTATCAAAGCTTGTTGTAACAAACTGGCCGCAACCGGGATTCGTTGATGCAATGCGGCAAAGTCAATCAAACCACTTATGGTCAAACGATTAGCAACTAAAAGCCTCAACTCTTCAAGGTTTAATTGATCTGGAAATGAATCCAATGTCGATAACAGCAAATCATATTTGGGGCTGATGATTACCACTTGTTCTTTATATGCCCTTTGCAACAAGCGCCCTTCCTTAATAAGTAAACTGAGGTCTTTATTAAATAATTTAGCTTCATCAGGCCAAACTAAACCATGAAAATAAACCCATTCTTGCAACTCATCTAAATCGCGTACTTGTGGTTTAAGCTGCTGATTAAACTTCTGAATTTCATCTGTGGTTAGTTTGGCAGCGGAGAATGACTCATCTAATGTTTGCGAATGCACCGCCAAAGTCCTTCTTTCCTCAGCGGGTGCTTCATCCAAAAAAGCATAATTTCTGGCATTGATGATGGCCAAAGAAGTTGGTGATGGTGTATGGCTATCCACATAATGTATGTTTATCTTGCTGTCAGCAATGGCTTGCAGAATATCGGCCAAACTTTCTACATCCATTATTCCTTCAGTGCAATCTCTGATGGTTTGAGCAACCAATGGGTGATCAGGGATGGTTCGATTTCCAGCTATATTTTCCGCACACGCAATTTGATCTGGAAATATTTCTGCCACCAAATCTTCAGCCTCGTTACGTTGGAACTGTGGAATCACTTTTTTACCGCCCCGACGTCTTTTAACCGCTAAAGCCACCGAGGCATTCCAGCGCCATTGAGTCACAAAAAATGGTGTGTCCAACAATGCTTGAATCAAAACTTCTTTGACTGTATAAGGTTTCAAATACCCTTCAATGACAGACAACTCAAAGCTGTGAGTAGAACTCAGTGATAAGATCAGTGCATCTTCCAAGGCAGCGGCTTGTAGTTCAAAATTAAATTGACGGCAAAACTTCTTCCTAAGTGCCAAGCCCCATGCCCGATTAACCCGAGAACCAAAAACCGAATGAATAACCAAATGCATGTCATTATTACCATCGAAGAATCGCTCAACCACAATATCCCGCTGTGATGGCACCACACCTAAAACATCCCTGCTCTTACTTACATAATTCAACAATTGATCTTGTCCTGATTGACTGACTGGCAATGCAGACAGCTCACCCATTCGATCACCATCAATCAAGTAACAACCAAGCAAATACCTCAACTCAGATACTGCCTTGCTCAACTCATCTGATCGCCACATTTGCACACCGAACCAAAACGGAATATTAGGTGGTTGACCAGCGGCATCTTCAACATACACAGTACCAGTTTTCACTTTTAAAATTCGGTAAGAATGATTACCGAGTTGAAATATATCTCCTGGGATACTTTCAAATGAAAAGTCTTCATTTAAAGTACCAATTTTCAAATCATCCGGCAGCAAACGTACATCATAGTCAAACTGTTCTGGGATCGTACCACCATTCAACAAAGCCGTTAAAGAGGCGGCTTTACGAGGGCGTATTTCATCACTGACTTCATCATAAAAGATCAAAGCTTTTTGATAAGTAGAACGGCCCGAATATCCATTGGCCAACATATGAACCACTTGATAAAATTCATCTGTAGATAAATCATTATATAAAGAAGCTTCTTTGCACAAATGATACAAACGCATTGCTGGCCAATTTTTCTGTGATACTTCAGCAACAATTTGCTGTGCTAACACATCTAATGGCTGATAAGGAAATGCAGTAACTTCCAATGCATCTTGATCAATAGCGACCAATAAAGCCGTGACTTCCATTAAATCATCAATGGTCAGAGGATAGATCATCCCTTTAGGTATGCGATCAACCCCATGACCAGAGCGACCAACGCGTTGTAAAAATGACTGAATACTGCCTGGGGAACCCAACTGACAAACCAAATCGACATCACCAATATCTATACCCAGCTCTAAAGAAGCGGTGGCTACAATGGCTTTTAACTCACCAGCTTTCAACGCCTGTTCTGCTTTGAGTCGATGCTCCTTGGCCAATGAACCATGATGAGCCGTGACACTTACCGAGCCATCAGATAGCTCACCTAATTTTTCTGCCAAGTGCTTTGCCACCCGCTCTGCCAATCGCCTGTTATTAACGAAAACCACAGTGGTTTCATGTTGTTGAATTGCTTCTGCCAGCATGACATAAATCTCAGACCATTGCTCATTTGACATCACTGCAGCTAAAGGGCTTGCTGGCAATTGAATCGACAAGTCCATCTTTCTTTTATGTCCTTTATCAACCACACTAGAAAACTCTGAGTGCAAGATATAACGCTGCATATTTTCTATTGGGCGCTGGGTTGCTGATACGGCAATCCGTTGTGGTCTTTTAATCGACAATGCTTCCAATCGCGTTAATGTTAATAATAAATGCGCTCCTCTTTTACTGGGTGCTAAGGCATGTACCTCATCAATTATCACGGTTTCCACCGCAGGCATCATCCTTCGTCCCCCCTTTGAAGTAAGGATATTGTATAAAGACTCTGGTGTAGTAACCAATATATGAGGTGGATGTTTTTTAATTTTCTCACGTTCATAATTAGGTGTATCTCCGGTCCAAACAGCAGAAGTGAGATTCACACCTTCTTGTGACAATGAGTTAATGGCATCAAGCGGTTGTTTCAGATTAATGTTAATGTCATTTGACAGTGCCTTTAGTGGCGACACATAAATTACCCTGAGCCCAGTTTCCTTATCAGCTGCCAACTCGAACAACTGATTAATGGCACTCAAAAATGCAGCTAAGGTTTTACCAGAACCAGTTGGTGCCGACAATAAAACATCTTGTCCCGTGGCAATTTGTTGCCAAGCATCCGTCTGGACAGGCGTAGGCGCTTTAAAATGAGTAGCAAACCATTGGTTGATGAGTGGATTAAACATTTGGCAAAGTGTGTCTTAACAATTATAATGCGGCGCTTATAGAACAATTACAAAACAAAATTACAAGTTACAGGATAATTCATGAGTGATCAAGATTCGATATTTTTCAGAAATTTCTCCATTTTACTGGCTGCATTGGTTGTATTGACCATTGTATTGATCTTGTTTGGTATATCAATGCAAAATAAATTAGTAGCCAATGTACAGGGTGAAGCAGATCGCAGCTCGATACAAGAGTTAATTAAACCCGTCGCTGAAGTCAACACGGATCCCAATGCGATCGTTGAAATAGCACCGGTTGCAATGGCTGCTGCTTTTGATGGCTCTCTGGATGGACAAATGATTTACGATAATGTTTGTATGGCATGTCACACCACGGGTGCTGGCGGCGCGCCTAAACTGATTGCCGCTGAGTGGGAAGCACGCATTGCTCAAGGTGATGAAGTGATGCTAAAAAATGCCATTGAGGGTTATACCGGCGAAAAAGGCATGATGCCTGCCAAAGGTGGCCGTCTTGATTTAACTGATGAACAGGTTCAAGTTACGGTAGATTTTATGCTGGCAAATTTAAAATGACCTGAAAACATTTAATCATTAATCACTAAAAAGCGGCCTTAAATGCCGCTTTTTTTTCAGGCTTTGTATACCTAATCCTATATTTGTTGGTAAACGAAGTTAACTTCTGGTGCTAAAGAAGCGCCATCAAGCAGCTTTAAATGATGATTTTCTGCGTAACTACCTGGCGAATAACTATTGATGATGGTATCAGATGGCAATAAGTTTAAATGGACAAAAGTATCCGTAATCAACTCACTACAAAACATCGATTTAGTTCCAGTGGATATACCCAGTTTCCCTGCTAAAAAATGCAACGCCATGGCTTCCAAACTTGGAAAAGCTGTGCCATCTGTTTTTTTCATAAATTGCATCAGCAATTCCATAAAATCATCGGGCTTATCATAATCTAATTTGCGCCAGGTATATTTGTAATGCTTCCCATTTTTTGCTGTTTTATGATTACAAAAATCCAAAACTTTGGCCAAATCTAATAAATGAACACCTTTTTCACGCTGACCATCCAACACATCGGTGATGGTTACAATCTCATCACTGGTCCACAATAAAGGCTGTTCGTAATTTGGCAGCCTAACAACCATAGCAACATGAGAAAAAGGTGAGTGGTCTATCAACTCTATCAATTCACTTTCAGGCCCAGGACCATGAAACAAGATCAAGTCGCCGGTTGATAATTCATTGACAATTGAATTGTACGTTTCCATTTTTACCCCCTAATAGAATTTTTAATTTTGTTCATAGCTATGTTAACATGAAACCATATTGGGGCAAATATGGTATGAACAAATTTCACAAGCATCATTTAACAGTCAAGCTATGGTTCATTCTTCCCATTATATTTCTCTTGAATGGTTGTGATTTAACTTATCCATCAAAATACAAAGCCCAAATTCAAATTGAACAAGCATGGGTCGATGAAGATGTCTTCATTGAAAATCGACTGACTGATCTTAATAGTTTCAACCAACTAACATTCACAACTTTTAACCCTGATCAGATTATTGATTTCAAAAAAAATAAAAAATACTTTCTACTCAAAATAACAACCCTAGATGAACCAAATGACATCTATGAGTTTACTTTGAATCTATTTCCAAAATACATAAGCCAAGTCAGTTACTTTAATCAATCAAAGCAAAACATATTCAGCGAAACCGTCACTTTATACCGCAATAAAGTCGATGAGAACCGTTATTTTTCAAGCCAAAGATTCGCTTTCAATATAGATCACACAAACTTTAAAAACACCCATTTTCTGTTGCTTAAATCGGTCAGTAACCGCTATGCCCACGTGGAGATCGTGGATTCCAAATCCTACATAAAATCAGATGCTAACTTCAGTCATTTTTTCACCATGGTATACAGCATCATAATAGCCATGATTTTATTCAATGCGGTATTTTATTTATACAGTAAAGATGTCTCATATTTTTTGTATACACTGTATATGATTACCGCTTTATATTCTTTACTGTGGCAAGAAGGTAAAATCAATGACCTTCCTTGGTTAGCATGGCATGTGATAGGTGTTCACAGCAGTTTATTGTTCTTTATCATTTATGACGCAGTCGCTATTATGTTTTTCTATCGTTTTATGGGCTTAAACTTTCGGAAAAGTTGGCTAGCCGCTGTCGTTTTGCTGTGTGTAGTCTTTCGGCTTGGAATCATGTTTACTGCGCTTACCCAATATCATTTATTGAACAACCTTCAATATAACTTATTAAGTAATTTGTTTAATCTAAGTGTCATTGTTTCTTCGCTATTGGTTTGGATTATCATGTTAATCAAAACAATTCAAAAATTTCCACAAGCCAAGTTTCTCTTCATGGCATGGTCTTTATTAATTATCACAGTAGTACTGAGGGTTTACTTCGCATTTAACCCACACCCTGATTTGTTATGGATGTCACACAGTTATGAATTGGGCATCATGCTTGAAGGCTTAATCTTGGCATTTGCTATGGCAAACCGAACCATGGAATTCAAAAAACAACGTGATCAAGCTTTGAGTAAGTTTACAGCGGCTGAGCAATCCATTAAGGACCACAGATCCGTCACAGAATTTCAACACCAAATGCAAAATCTAGTCAAAGATCCCGCGTTGAGTATCACTGAAGTCACGGAAAAAATAAACATCAAGTTTCACATGCTTATCAATAAAGCCTTTCCCATTAAAAACTCATTGATCCATGTCAATAAAAAGCTCAGTGGTATTTGCACAACTGGATTACAGTCCATAGATATTGAGCTTTTGAATTTCAAATTGAACGAAATACTTGCACCAAAAAAACATAACCAGATATCACAATTTGAAATCATCACTGCCAATAACAAGACCATGAGCTTTCTCTATCTGCCTTTGAATCCTGAAGAGTTTAATCAAACAAGCTTTATTTTCGGCTTGAAAAACAACCAAGTTATAGATCCCAAATTAGTGAACGAATTCAAATCATATTGCGAAACCGCTTATGCCGCCTTAAATCAAGCAAGAGAAGTTCATCAAGTTGCATTAGCCGCCAATTTAGATAGTATGACCGGCGCGCACAATAGAGGAAGCATTGAACAGGTCATCACAGAATCTTTGCATAAAGCCAGTCGCACCACCCTTGCTTATATTGATTTGGATAACCTTAAAAAGATCAATGATCAACACGGACACTCAACTGGTGATGAAGCCATCATTGATTTTGTCACATTATTAACTGAGACTATTGATGGTTATGCAAAATTAGGTCGCATAGGCGGGGATGAATTTATCGCGGTATTCAGTGATATTGATTTCGATTATAGTGAAGAGCTGTTAAATCAATTCATGCACCTGCTGGTGAACAAAAAACTAACCAGTCAAAATCTCAGCATCACCACAAGCATTGGTTTGGCTGAGTCTCGAATTAATGAAACGTTAGAAACACTACTTAACAAAGCAGACTTAGCACTCTATCACTCAAAAGCACTAGGCAAAAACCAACTGACCATTTACTCAAATCAACTACAAAACTCAATAACTGCTGATTAATTAATCAGCTTGGTCCAATCATATTCGTCAGGTTTTCGACCTATTTGAATGTCAGTCAACAATGAATGTAATTGCATCGAATGCGCACCTACTTTTCCATCACCAACGCTGTGTTCCATATCTTGATAAATTAAGGCACCCACTGGTGAAAGCACTGCAGCGGTGCCAGATAAAAACGCTTCACAACCAGGTAGCCAATCTAATAACTCTTGAACAGAATAGTCAGTTTCCAAAACTTGATAACCTTTTGCTGTCGCTAATTGCAATATCGAAGCCCTGGTGATTCCTGGCAGTATTGAGCCATCTGTCTTCTTAGTAATGATTTGTTTGCCTTTTATAACGATGAAATTTGCTGCCCCAGTTTCTTGCACTTGACCACCTGGGCAAAATAAAACTTGATCTGCACCAAATTTTTCTCGAGCTGAAGTAACTGATGCTAATGAGGCCGCATAATTACCTCCAGTTTTGACTTGGCCAAACTTAGGTGTAGAACGCATATTTTCATCATCAATCAATAATTTCAACGGTCTCATACCACCAGAAAAATAATCCCCCACTGGTGAAGTGATCACATACAACATCGCTTCTGTAGACCCTCTGCCTGCGGCGCCAATATTGAGTTCAGTGCCAATCAAAGTGGGTCGAATATACAAAGCACCTGGTAAGTTTGGAATTTCTTGTTCCACAGCTTTAACCGCAGAAAAAATTGATTGTTCTAAAAGTTCATAAGAAGGTACAGGCAAGCAAAGTGCAGCTGCGCTGTTGCGCAATCGTTTGATGTTCTCTTGGTAGCGGAACAAATGAATGGTACCATCATCCCAACGATATGCTTTTAATCCTTCAAAACAGGTACTTGAGTAATGCAGCACATGGCTTCCGGGGTGAAATCTTAATGGCGCAATAGGTTGTACCTGAGGTTTTGACCATTGGTTATTAAAAAAATTAGCAACCACCATCTGGGTGGTAAATTCTTGACCGAATTCCGCCATACTGACACGCTTGGATTGAAGAAGCGCCTATTCTAACTGATGGCTCATGATGATTATACTTGTCATATTAATTTGTATGTTTTTTCTGTTCTCACCAGCTACTAACTGAATTGATTCATTGGTATATACCATATATACTATATATATGTTTTTACTAAAAATTTGTGAATCACTTTCAGCAGCCAACATTAATTATGCAATTGTTGGCGGCTATGCTGTTGCTTTACATGGTGCGGTCAGAGGCACTGTTGACGTTGATTTATTGATTGAGTGGCAAAGAGAACAATTAATCGCCTTTGAACAATGCATGCTTAATCTAGGCTTAGTTTCAAAACTACCGATCGACGCAGAGCAACTTTTCCACTTTAAGGATGAATACATCAATAACCGCAATCTTATAGCCTGGAATTTTTATCACCCTAAAGACATGACTCAACAAGTAGATTTGATCATAAATCAAAACTTAGAAACCAAAGATGTCATTGAGAAATGGGTAGACAATCAATCAATTCAAATTTTAAACAAAGAACGACTCATTGCTATGAAGAAAAAAGCAGGAAGACCACAAGATATTGAAGACATTAAGTCTTTAGAGTTACTATGAAAAAAACCATCCAACTACATGACCCTAAAAAAGTCAAAATGGGACAGCTAATGGATACCAAACAGATAGTACAATTTTTAGATGACTTCAGGTTGCTTCACGGCAACCCTGCCCAAGACAAAAGCAAACTGATCAGTCTTAAAATCCAACCCAGTTTACTGAATGCTTTTCGTTTTAAATGTGAACAAAACGGTTATAAGTACCAAACACAGATTAAGACATTGATGATCAATTGGGTTAAAAATTAAATACCAAAAAGTTCATATTCGATATTTTCCAATCTCAGTTATTATTCAATGAAACGAACTCAAGAAAAAAATCATCCGTTTGCGCATCAATATCATCATAAGTGACGTCAAATTGTTTGATTTTATATCCTTTAACTTTATATTTGAAAACAAAAACCTGCCTTTCATTGACAAACACCATGAATTCCCTGTACTTTAGATTCAACTGTTTAACTTTAAACTGATGGTTTGAGTCAATAACCCATCTATGTTTTTTATGTTGTAAATACCATACCCCTAAGTGTTCATAACTATAAAACCACTTCATTCCTTGCTTCCATGCAGTACCTTTGTCAGGTGTACCCAACCACTTATATTTAAATGATCGACGAGACTTACCGTTTAAAGTATTTAACTTTCTAACCCCACCTATAAACCAATGATAGCTCAGGTATTTTACTGACATAAAAATGAATCAAGCCGCATGTTCAAAATTTTCTTTTTGGTGGGTTTCTTTGTTTTTTAAACTACTGACTTTATTCTCGGCATCTACAAACACCAAATTTGGTTGGTGTGATTGGGCTTCTTCAGCATCCAAAGAACAATAGGCTGCTAAAATAACTAAATCACCTGGTTGGTTATGCCTTGCTGCTGCGCCATTAAGGCAAATCTCACCTTGGCCACCTTCAATTACATAGGTGGTTAATCGTGAACCCGAATTACAGTTCAGTACATCAATTTGTTGATTAATCAATAAACCTGCGGCTTTGATTAAATCAGGACAAATTGAAACTGAACCTTCATAGTTTAAATTGGCGTCGGTTACGGTTGCTCGATGTATTTTACTGTGTAACATGGTTAAGTTCATGGTGGTATTTATCTCCTGGGATCTTCATTAATTTTATGCGCCAGATACAAGCCCTTTAAGACTAAATCTGGAATAATTTCGTTGAATATATTTGAATTTCTGAACACCGATGTAAAACCACCCGTGCCAATAATAATAGGTTTTTTGCCCTTAAAGGACTTGTTTGTTAGACCAGCTATAATCTCTTTGATCGCTCCTTTGGCTCCATGAAACAAACCTGACTGGATACTTTCATTGGTGGATTTGCCGAGTACATCATCGCGTTCAATGATCTCGACCGAACCCAATTTTGAAGCGCCTGATTCCAACGCTTTCATCGACATTTTCATACCCGCCATGATCACGCCACCCATATATAACTTTTGCGCAGATATCGCGCAAAAAGTTGTGGCAGTTCCTAAATCAATGATGATGACATTTTCATTCGGGAATAAGTGTGTTACAGCAATGGCATTAGCAATCCGATCAGCACCCACCTCTATGGGATTACGATAACCAATTTGCAAACCTGTTTTAACCCCTGCCTGAAGCACAAAGGGTTCTCGATTAAAGTATTTCTGACAACATGCATTGATTGGATACAAAACCTCTGGAACCACTGAACACAATGAAATGGCTTGAATGTCAGCGTGATTGATACCATTTTCTCTGAGTACACTGCGTAAAAACACGCCATATTCATCTGAAGAGGCACCTGTCTTTGATGCCATACGGAACTGAATCAGCAATTGATCATTGTCAAACACGCCGCCATGCATGTGACTGTTGCCAATGTCTAAGCATAAAATCATAAGCTCTTTCCTAAACCCTGAATGACTGCATCAGCCATGGCTCTGATATCGAGGCAATTCTCAGATTGCTTAAGCTCACTGTACAAACAAAATCCATGCGCACACTCTGAAATTTCATTTAAATCATTATGTGCCACCAAATCTATTGTCTCTTGATTGATTAATTTAGCAATCGCAGTTTTTCTTATTGCTTGATCGTGAGAATTGGTCAACTTAAACGCCACCACCAAGATATGAGGATTCATCGACCATTTTTTAATCGATGAAACCAATTTTGGTTGTTTGTTCAAGATCAGCTGTACTTCATCTGCAGTCGGTAACTTGACATCACGCCCAGCATCAAATCGATCACCATCTAACACCACGGCCGACACCTTAAAATCACTGACTGCAGCAGCTTGAAAAACAACATCAAAACGATTTTCAGATAAAACTTTTTGCATCGCTGTCGCCAAATCGTCAAATGTTTCGTACTCGATTTGAATGACATTTTGCTTCGGTTTAATGGCACACTTTGCACCTAACCAAACCACTTCATGCCCTTGATCAGTTAAATAATCGACCAAGTCTGCACCAGTTTGACCACTGCTACAATTACCAATATACCTGACACCATCAATATACTCTTTGGTACCCCCTGCTGTAACTAAAACCCTCATCTCTTGCCCCTCACCTGTTGCTCTGCTAGTTTAATTATTTCAGCGATTTCAGGCATTCGCCCCATGCCATCTTCACCACAAGCCAGCTGACCTGATTCTGGTAACATCACTTCCACACCCCAATCGTTTAAAATCGCCATGGATTTTTGTGTTGCTGGATACTGCCACATCATGGCGTTCATGGCGGGCACCAATAACATCGGTTTCGCCAAACCATGTGCCGCTATCCAAACAGTGGATACCACATCATCGGCAATACCAACAGCCAGCTTATTAATCACATTGGCAGTGGCTGGGCATAAAATAATTTGATCAGCCCAGCGGCTCACATGAATGTGATCCATCATTGCCCCAACTTCGTAGGTAGAAGTCATGACTTTTTGTTGACTCAAGCCTTCTAAAGTGGCTTCGCCCACAAAGTTCAATGCACCAGGCGTACAAACCACTTTGACTTCATCACCTTGCTTTACCCACTCAGAAATTAAACTGGTGGCTTTGGCACACGCGATTGACCCAGTCATTAATAACAAACGTTTCATGAGACCGCCTCTTTTGAAGAATAAGGCACATTATCTATCAAACGTATCTCGCCCAAACTGGCTGCAGCCAATAATCGACCATCCATAACATCTAAATAATCGACATCAAAACCGATTGAAATCAACTGTTGTTTTTTATCAGACAAAGAAGAATCGGCCATTAAAATGGCATAAAGTTGTGGTGCAATTTTTCTTTCAATGGCTGTTAACCTTAAATTGCGTGAACTCATGGCCAAACCATCAGCTTCTCTTATGATGGGAGAAGAAACAATTTGAGTATCAAGGAAAAATGCCTCGACCATGCCTTTGATCAAACTCAATTGTTGGTAATCTTTTTCGCCAAAGTAAGCCTGATCTGGCTTGATTAAATTAAACAATTTCATGACCACAGACAAAACCCCATCAAAATGACCAGGCCTATGCGCACCACAAAATAATTGGCTTAATGAGTTTTCAGTCATTTGATACTGATAATTATCTGGGTACATCATGGCAAAATCAGGCAGAAAAACTGCATCCACACCAACCGTTGCTAGCTGTTCTAAATCGGTTTCTAAAGTATTGGGGTAATGCGCTAAATCGCTGTTTTTATCAAATTGGGTGGGATTAACAAATATACTGACCACCACTTCATCATTGACACCCTTGGCTGCGTCTACCAATGACAAATGTCCTGCATGCAAAGCACCCATCGTTGGCACCAAGCCCACACTGCCTGAACATTCTTTTCGAAAATTGAGTAACTTTTCAATTGAATCAAATCGTTGCATCAATACTGCTCCGACTCGTTTGGATAATCATCGGCTTTAACGTCTTTTGCATAAGCATTGAATGCGTCTAAAAATAATTGTTCAGTATTTAAATAACGGCGTAAAAATTTAGGAATGAAGCTGGATGAGTAACCCAACATATCTTGCAATACCAAAACCTGTCCATCTACCGCAGCTCCAGCACCTATGCCTATTGTTATCATCTCAGTTTGCGCAACTAATTCTTGGGTTAAGTCATCTGGAACGCATTCTAAAACCAACGAAAAACAACCCAATGATTCCAATTTTTTGGCTTCAGCAATGATGCGCGCTTGGGCATCAGAGGTTTTGCCCTGGACTTTAAACCCACCAAATTGATTAACCGATTGAGGCGTCAAACCTAAATGACCCATAACAGGAATACCTGATTCAACGATGTGCGCAATTAAATCCTCATTACCATTTACGCCTTCCAGTTTAATGGCATGTGCACCGGCTTTCATCAAGACCTCAACAGCCTGCATGTTTTCACCCAGAGATTTGCGGTATGACAGAAATGGCATGTCGCCAATAATGAATTTATTTGGCGCACCTTTTACAACTGCACTGACATGTTGTGCCATGGTATGAATGTCTATTGGCAAGGTGGAATTTTCACCATGCATAACCATCGCAGCGGAATCTCCTACTAAGATCATCTCCACCTCAGATTGGCTCATAATAGCAGCAGTTGAATAATCATAACAAGTCAACATCGCCAGCTTTTCACCTGCTTGCTTTTTAGCAAATAATTGATTGATGGTTACTTTATTGCTTGTCATAACTCACTCCTTTTCACTGGCTGATAATCTGGATTATATAAATCATAAAAACTTTGATAGACATTTTGTAAAGGATGTCCTAACAAAGCCTTTTGGTGTTTTGCAATGGTTTTAACATCACCTCTTACCAATGGCCCTGTGGCAGAAAGACTCGAGTCTTGAATGAAATTTTCTGTGTTTTGCTGCAAGTATGCTGACATCAACTCTGCAGGTAAATTGAGTTGTTCGAGTCCTTGTTGAATGTTTTTCCATAACATTTGACTGAAATTACCAGCCATCACACAATAAGCATGGTACAGAGCCTTATCTTCTGAGTGAATCTCATGGACTGGGTTTTCCAACAATGGAAATATTGATTTGAATTTTATGCCTTGATCAACTACAAATGGTATATTTTGATACTTTTCTAATGAATAAAACTGTTCTCCAAAAGTCATTAAGGGATGACAACCTATCGCATATTGGCTGTTCAGGGAACCTGAAAAGTGTATCAGCACCTTGTTTTTTAAGAATGGGTTTTTAGCAATGAATGAATCAATTTGATCATCAGGTATTAAGATCAAGACTGTTTGAATGTCAGAAAAAGATGACTCGAGGGACATCGATGACTTAAATATATTTTGCAGCTTAAGTTTATATCTACTTAAACGCGACTGATTTTTATCAAATGGAGAGTGTGATAATGATTTTTTGGCTCGAAACCAATGAGTGAACGGTTGTCCCACGATATCAAAATAATGCATCATGTGACGAGCCGCTTTGCCATTACCAATAATGGCAATAGGTTCAATTTTTTTGCTTTCAGGTACCTGTCGATTCACAGATCAAGTCCTCATATTAAGGTGATGGGTTAATCTAGTTAGATTGACCGATCAATTGTTCATAGTCGCTGTTCACAATGAATCAACGCTGTGGTGTTATTATATGTCTCACAACCTGAATTTCAAGTGAACACAGAACTCTGTTAAAATATTCATTTAACAAAACGTTTACACAATTACAGTTAATGTAAGGATTATTTATCATTGATATAAATCATGGGCACTGAGAACATCACAAACCTGATACACCAATGGCAAAATGGCGATGATGCTGCGATCAATCAATTAATGCCTCTGGTGTATGATCAGCTGCATGAAATTGCCTGGAAAAGCCAAGGTATCAAAGGTGGTGATGTCACCATGAGGCCGACCGCGTTGGTGAACGAAGCATTCATTAAACTACAAAAGAGTCATCATGAAGTGGTAGATAGAACTCATTTTTTTGCCGCAGCGGCTTTGACCATGAGACATATTATGGTTGATTTCATTCGTCACAAAAACAGAGGGAAACGCGGTGGGGGTAAAACACATGTGATGTTTGAAGACTACCTCAGTGCAGAGCAGGATCAATTGATAGCTACTCCAGATATTGTTGATTTGAATGAAGCTTTAGAAAGTCTTGAAAAAACCGATCAAAGAAAAGCCCGAATGATTGAGTTGCATTATTTTGCAGGTTTAAGTTATACGGAGATTGCAGAAGTTCAATCCATTTCAGCTGCCACCGTAGGACGAGAGTTAAAGTTTTCTAAAGCCTGGCTGGCCAATGAACTACAACGTATACAGAACGATTAATCACCATCAATTCTTTTTTTGAATTAACCACTTTTTTCATAGTTTTCAACCATATGAGTGTTTTCTTGTTGTTGTAACGTTTATATGAGGAAAGCCCCTTGTGTTATATTGAAACACACAAGTCTTGTAAAATTCCTCAAAGGTTGGTTTAACCTTTGGATGTGAGAATTAAGAAAATGAGTGATATTGATTGGGAAAAACTACAAACACTGTTCCACCAGGCTCAAGAAGTGCCTGATGATGAACTTGATGCTTTTCTCAATCAAGCCTGTGTCGATCAACCTGAACTCAAAACAGAGGTCTTGAAGTTACTCAAAGCCTCGAACACAGATTCTGCCGATTTCACCGAACAAATAGCACAAACCAGCCAACAAATACTCACCCAATACCATCAAGGCACCAGAATTGGGCCTTACAAAATCATCAAAGAATTAGGCCAAGGTGGCATGGGCTCAGTGTTTCTGGCACAACGTGACGATGACCAGTTTGACCAACAAGTGGCAATTAAACTGATCTCAGGCTCTCATAAAAGCGATACCTTGGCACAACGTTTTGTGGCCGAAAGGCAAATACTGGCCGGTTTAAAACATCCCAATATAGCCTTGCTATTAGATGGAGGTACCACTGAGTCAGGCGAGCCCTATTTCGCCATGGAATATTTGCAAGGCCAAAACATCATTAAATACTGCGACAACCAAAATCTTGACATCAAACAACGCATCAAGCTTTTTATTGAAGTATGTCAAGCAGTCAGCTATGCCCATGGCCAATTGGTACTGCATCGTGACATCAAACCATCGAACATTTTGATTTCTGACTCGGGTCAAGCCAAACTATTGGATTTTGGCATCGCTAAAATACTCAAAACCGGTGAGCTCAACCTGCAAGTGACGGCTCGCGAACAAATGATCATGACCCCAGAGTATGCCAGTCCAGAACAAGTTTTAGGCCAGGGTATGAGTGTGGCATCTGATGTGTATCAATTGGGCTTGGTTTTGTATCAACTACTTACCGGTCAACAAGCCGTTCAACTGAGCGATGCCAGCGTCGCTGAAGTAAAATCTAAGGTGGTGGATGAATACCCATTAAGCCCCAGTCAACGCATGTCACAAACTGACAGACATAACACACAATCCAGCGCAGAAATCGCCAATAACAGGAGTACACAGCCAGCCAGTTTAATGAAAAAACTCAAAGGTGATCTGGACATCATTGTACTTAAGTGTTTAAACAAAGAACCTGCACAAAGATACCACGCAGTCAATGAACTGGAAGCAGACCTCAGTGCTTACTTAGAACTCCGACCAATCAAAGCCAGAAAGTTAAGTATAGGTTATCGCTTGAATCGTTACCTCAGGCGGCATTGGTTGGTGATCAGCACTTCAATGCTAGCTGTTTTAGCCCTGCTAGGAGGTTTGACCTTTGCTCTGATCAGTTTAGAACAAACCAAACAGGCCGAATTGCGGGCCAACTCCGAAGCCCAAGCTGCTGAACAAATCTCTGAATTTCTGATCGACATGATCACCAATGCCGACCCGCGCGAGTCAGGCGGTGAGGAAATTACAGTTAAACAAATTTTAAATCACAGCGCCGAAAAAGTTAACCAATTGAATGATCAGCCAGAGGTTAAAACAAAACTATTAATGGTTATGGGTTCTAGTTATGTCGGACTGGGAGAATATGATGAGGGTTATAGGCTATTAAATCAATCAGTCTTATTGGCCAAACAGACTTATCCATTAGATAATCATTTATTAGTTAACTCATTGGTTGCAAGGTCTTCTGCATTAAATCACCAAGGCAAACTCAAAGATGCGATTTCTGACGCACAACTTGCTGTGGATCTTGCCAGAGAAAGTAAGCACATAACGCCCCATCTTCTCACCGAATTAGCCGGGTACTTATTTGTTGATGGTCAATATGAAGAAGCACAATCACTGTTGATTGAATCTTTATCCATCTTTGATAATTCTGATAAAAATAACATACATCGTAAAATAGAAATACTGCATAATTTAGGCTTGATCGGTATCGAACAACTTAACTTCGATCAGGCCAACAAACATTTGGAAGAAGCATCAGACTTGCTTCAATTAATTCCAAATAATTTAAATCTTAGACAAATAAACACATATCATACAGGTGTATTATTTTCTACTTTTTACCAATATTCTGATGCCGAAAAACAGCTCAAAGAATCTTTGCAACTGTCTCGCGAAATTTTTGGGAACCAACATGACAGAACTGTTGCCGTATTATCAGCATTGGGAGAACTACAGACAAGAATGTTTAAATTCAAAGCTGCTGACCAAAGCTTATCAGAAGCACTCAAGATTAATACTCAAATTGGACATATTGAAAACTACTACCAACTGCATTTATTACAAAAATATGGGAACCTTAAATACCACCAAGGCAAATTTGACCAAGCAGCCAAGATCATCCAGGATGCAATCATCATCGCACATAAGATACATGGTGAGAACCATTTACAAAGTAACACCACTAAAACCTATATTTTAAAACCTCTTTATGCGCAAGGGCTTTTTAATGAAGTCATCACGACTGCGGAACAGATTTTGGATAATTTAAACCAATACTTCCCTCCGAATCATGGTTTTATTCTTTTCACCAAATCTTACCTGGGTTTAGCACAAGCACATAATGCTGGTTTCAAAACAGCAGAAATAATTGCTGAAGAATTGTTGGCTTCAAAAAATGACAGATTTACTTTCTTTGGGCTAGAAATAAAATTCACCATCAATCAACTAAAAGGGAATATTCATGCCAACCGGAATGTCATTTTGGAGTTAAAACAAAACTTTGAAAAACAAAAAGCCAATGGAAGGTTAGATCAAGAAGTGGACTTTTTAAAACTGTTAATTAAACATCAAATGTCATTAGGGACTCATGATTCTATTCTTGGCCACATCGACAATATTGAGGACATACTTTTAAAAAAATATGGGGCCAATCACCCTGAACATTTAAAAAATTCATTTTCCAGAGCTCAATATCTTTTAAAATCTAACCAAGAATCAAAAGCTAAAAAGTTGGCTAAATCTGTTTTCACCCAATGGATTAAGCATCAAGATAATTCATCGGTTAATACCGCTTATTTCGCCATTGAATATGCAAACTTTTTAATTTACTTAAAACATACTCAACAAGCCATTCATATCTTAAATCAACATTTACCCACTTTAAAAAAATTTAATGAGCCAGTAAGCCACCAACTTGCTTATGCACAATGCTTATTGGGCCAAGCATTGATCCAGGAAGGAGAAGCTACAAAAGGAAAAGTAATGGTTAAGGAGGCATTAAAAGGGCTGGTTTCACAATTAGGTAAAAATAGCCCTTTAGTCAAAAGATGTGAGTTTTGAGTTTTAATTATTGATTTACCTTAATATGTATCTGCCATTAATTCTCCCTCGACGGCATCAATAGCTGAGTCAAAAGCCTATTCATGTTACTTTTCACTGGTCATCATACAAAAGACTATTTTCATGCTGCATTCCTTTTGTATTAATCTCTTAAACTCTAGAGGGCATTAAATTCACTCATTCGATATACAAAACCCACCATTAAGGTGGGCTTTTAGTGAATATGATGTAAATTCTAAATATTCAAAATCACATCAAACCATTTGAGGTTAATTACATAATATAATTAATCAGGTGTTAATGACATCAATGTGCCAGATTGGGATAATTGCATCGGTAGTTCTTTGAAAAATATCCAATACACTTGGCGATGTAGTTATTTGGTCTATAGATGCCGCATTAAAACTACAAGGTAAATAGTAACTATAAATAATCCTGTTATTATGGAAAATTCGACAATATTGTCTGTTATTAATACACGAACCACAAATTTCAACAAACCCAGTTAAACCCTTATTTAATCCAGCATTTACAGCAGGTTTTTGAGCCATTACAAGACTGGTTACCCCTAATGTAGCTACAACTAATAAACTTTTGACAAAATTTTTCGATATAAACTTTTTCATTTTTTCTTCCTCTAATTGACCGGAAATAAGCGCATTTGCGCAAGCATTCAAGTGGATACATGGCTGTCCGGCTTTATCAACCCTGTGAGAATAATCACTTGAAAATAATTAATTAAGGTGAATCATTGGATATGAAATACTAATCCAAAATTTCAAAGCCATTACCAAAAATCAAATCTGGCCTGAACTCATAAGCACCAGCATCATACGGACCCTCATTATTAGGCATATTCGGAACATCAATCCCTCTGGCATTCAAATCTAAATCTTGTATTACAAGCGTATCTGGTGCACATAAATCAATCGCAGGTGAGTTCGGCAAAAGATGAAAATCACCACTGACAGCTGAAATAAATGACGGCTCTTCTAGCAAAATATCCGTACCTGTTATATTTTCATCATCGCTGAGAACCAAACATTCAGCATTTAATATGCCGCTGGTTACTGTGGTATATATACTCGAGTCTGGGTCGTATATGATCGAACCGATCAGTTGAACACGGGTACCTCCATTACGAATCATTGCTGAAGGAGTGAAGTTATTACCTATGGTACTGAAACTCAGGTTGAATAATCCGCCACTGAATACATTGAATAAATATTCATCGTTAAAGCCCCCTTCGCCATTATTGGCATTAAAAGCCACTATACTGCTGTCGATATTCAAAAGTGCATTGCCCCACACCGATGCAATCACTGCCAAATCCGCACGGTTTCGATTAAAGAGTGTTTTAGTAATGTAGAGCTCTGCTCCTGACTGAGCATAAAAAGCACCACCTGTAAATGATGCTTTGTTGTTAATGATTTGATTGCAAGCACCAGGTTGCCAACAATTGACATACAAATTATCGGTAACTAATCGGGCATTTTGTTCCATTGAAATTCCAGCACCACTGATGGCATTGTTACTGTGAATATTAAATGCATAGGCTTCAACCAAGGTGCCTTTTCCTTTTGCAGATATTCCTCCACCGAAACCATCTGCTTGGTTTTCACCAATGGTTACCGCGTCTTGATTATTACCGATGCATTCACCATTGATGCATTCTTGATATCCTTTTAAATAAAGTTTTGCGCCGTTTTCTACTGCAACGCCACCTCCCTTTCCAGTGGCTGTGTTCCTGTTAATACCACGAAAGTCAGTAAAAGTATCAAAATATGCAGACCCCATATAACTGGTAAATTCACAACCTTCAGTCAGAAACACTCCACCACCATCACCTTTTGTGGCACTGTTGCTAAATATACCTACATCAGGATTCCCAGTGTCTTGAAAGATCAATTTGTTGTTAAAACCAGAGCAGTAAATACCTCCACCTTCATTTGCATTGTTTTGACTGATTTGTAAATCAATGGCCTGGACATTAACGTCACCCCCAACGACTGCAATGGCACCACCAGAATCAGCAGTGTTACCCGAAAAAGCCACATTTTCTAATGCCAACTGTAAATCCGCCTGTAGAACAGCAAGCCCACCGCCAAACTGCCCATCACCACTTTCTATAGACATATTTTTAATTGTCACTTCATATCTTTGTTGATCACCCATAATTTGAATAAGTGAACCCGTTATAGTGGAGCCTGCTATGGTAGACCTGAAGCCATTTTCAAAGCCAATAGACGCAGAAGTACAGTCGGAAAAAGCGCCATTGATGAGCAAATTTTGATTCTCTATCAATAAGTTTTCTACAAAAACATTCCCACCTGAATCTGTCACCCTGATTTCATCTGGATTTGAATTGATCGCCGCTTGTATACTTGAATAATCACAGTCCGAAGTTGGACCAACTGTTACCATCTGACTTCCTTGTTTATCTGCCCCCACAACAGTCCATGAAAAACTCAAAAGTAAAATAACCCTAAAATACATAATGCCCTCACTTATTTATTGCTTACTTAAACTAAACGTCAAATAAGAATAAAGACACTCATAACAATGCTATTTTTAAAGAGAGTTGGTTATTTTCAATTGAGGTGATGCAAGTGCCAATGAATCAATCCCTAGCTATGGCTTTGAGTAAAACCATCTGGAACTGATTTGTAAATCAACAATTTATTGTTTTAGTTAGACTGAGCTCAAAAATGCCCTGATGCCATCTAAAAACATCTGTACTGCAATGGCAATTAAAATCATTCCCATCAAACGTTCAATAGCAATCATGCCATTCTTACCAAGGTATTTTTGCATCGCTGTGGCTGAGAATAGAATAATCGCTGACAAAGACCAAGCAATGAATAAGGCAATGGCCAAGACATCAAACTGAGTGGGATGTTTACTTGCTAATAAAATCAATGTGGCCAAAATTGAAGGACCAGCCACCAATGGAATCGCCAGTGGAACTAAAAATGGCGCTTCTTCATCGGACTCTTCTTCACCGTATTGTTTACTGGCAGGAAATATCATTCGCAAAGCAATGATGAACAAGATGATAGCACCTGCTATTGAGACTGAAACTTGTTCCAAATGCAGAAAATCCAACATTTGTTTGCCAAAAAATAAAAACAAAAACAGAATGGCTAAGGCCAGCAATAATTCACGAGCTAAAACCCTGAAGCGATTTTCAACATGCTCAAGCTGTGACAGAAAAATTGGGATATTACCCAATGGATCAAGAATCAAAAACAATAAGATGGTTGCTGATAAAATATCCATAATTCCTTACCTAAAAAAAAGCCAATCAACTGTTTCCAGTGATTGGCCTGTTGATTATTTTGTTAAAATCAGAATGGCCAAATGTCTCGCCATTTAAGTATATCAGTACTCAAATCAATTTCCCCATCTTGTAAATAGGAATGGTTCGGATAATTGGCTACCAACATGTTTTTACTTTGTTCAGCCAACTCTGCTTCTTCTAATTTCTTGTATGATTCTACCATTAATGCCAAAGCATTAGGAACCGCTGGGGTATCCTGGAAAGATTCAAGCACAAACTTAGCACGATTGACCGCAGCAATGGGAGCCCCACGTCGCAAATAATATGATGCGACTTGTACTTCATAAGCTGCCAGTTGATTTTTCAGATAAACCATGCGTTTTCTGGCATCAGGCGCATAAGAGCTTTCAGGATACCTTTCAATGAAATTCTTGAATGCTGTGAATCCATTTCTAATGTTATCTTGATTGCGATCTGCAGCCTTATCAGGGTTGATCCGTTGCATCAAGCCACGGTCACTATCAAAAAAGATCAAGCCTTTTAAATAATAGGCATAATCCAAATTTTTATGTGCTGGATAGTTTTTAATAAAACGGTCTACAGTCGAAACTGCTTGTTCCATTTGATACAACTTGTATTGTGCATAGGCCAGCTCTAGATATCCTTGCTCGGTGTAATGCCCAAATGGATAATGTGAACGCAATGCCCTGTATTTATCTGCTGCGGTTGACCAAACGCCAGCATCTAATGCACGTTTAGCACCTAAATACATTTCTAAAGCCGTTAACTTAGTGACTTCTACCTCTCTGACTTTTTCTTTGTTACCACAACCTTGTAGTAACAAAGCCATCGTCAGTACCCAAATTAACTTGATTAAATGTGTCTTATTTTGCAGCATCATATAAATACCTTTATCGCCACTGTTTCCAGTGAGTTTTAGAAATTTCTGTCACATTAACTTGCATGTGCGTAAATTATAGTTAAATCACGTTGTTTTTTCATAGTTTATAACAATTGAGTCGAGGTAAAATACCGGCATGACTGACCATGATCAAAAAATTAAACAACAATTCAACGTCACAACCGATTCAGCCGGGCAACGTATTGACCAATTTTTAACCCAACACTTTTCTGAATATTCCAGAGGTAGCATTCAACAATGGATAAAAAATGGAGATGTTAAAATAAATGGTCATAATACCAAAAGCAAAACCCTTTTGAAAGGTTTTGAGGTTATAGACTTAGATATCCATTTAGAACAAGTCGTAGATGATCAACCAGAAGCCATGGATTTGGATATAAAGTATGAGGATGATCACTTGATAGTGCTCAATAAGCCAGCTGGCTTGGTGGTCCATCCGGGTAACGGCAACCCCAATGGAACACTCCTAAATGGTTTATTAAACATGAACCAACAACAGGCCATGCTAACCAGAGCTGGTATAGTTCATCGATTAGACAAAGACACCTCAGGTTTGATGGTGGTGGCAAAAACATCTGAATGCCAACTCAACTTGATTGAAATGCTCAAAACTCATGACATCAAGCGTCAATACTTTTGTATCGTCAAAGGACAAATTAAGCATGCCGCAACCATACACAATCAAATCGGCAGGCATAAGACCCAAAGAATTCGCATGGCCGTGGTGATGAATGGCAAAGAGGCCATCACCCACTATGAACCAATTCAACAATTTGACCACTACACCAGTGTTCAGGTTAACTTAGAAACTGGCCGTACACACCAGATACGTGTCCATATGCACCACCTAGGTCATCCATTAATTGGTGATCCATTGTATGGCAACCCCAAACGGGTCGATGCACCAGTTAACCAAGAACTGAAAGACACCATTCGCTCATTTCCAAGACAGGCTTTACACGCTCAACTGCTGGAATTCACTCACCCCATAACCAAAGAACATTTATCCATCAATTCAGATTTGCCTGACGATTTGTGTCAATTACTAGATGATTTGGAGTTTTTAGACCTCAAAGAGGATAATTTTGATGATTTTGTGGTGGAATATATCGAATAATTGATAAAATATGAGCAATTGTTCGCAATTTTAGTTAACATAATAATATCGGAAGATTCCGAAGGGGTCAATTATTCAATTCCTAGATACATGTGGCTTTACTCCCTCTTCCACATATACATTTCAATTGACCCTTCTTTTTTATGACTTACTTGATTGAAAACTGGCAGCAGCCCACTCAAATTAGAGCCATTCAAACCACCAGCTGTTTGGCGCAGCATCAATCATTTGACTTACAGCCCAAGCAATCAAAACCAGAGTTGATCAAGCAATTCATAACTGATTTTAATTTACCTCATGAGCCCATATTTTTACAACAAGTCCATGGTAATCAAATCGTTGAATACACTCAAATACCTAAAATACAAATGGCGCATCAGGCTGATGCTTGTTTTACCCGAAAATCTCAAGTTATCTGTACAATCATGACTGCTGACTGTCTTCCAGTATTACTCACAGACACCATTGGAAGTTTTGTGGCGGCTGTCCATTGTGGGTGGCGTAGTTTATATGCCAATATTTTACAAAAAACACTTCATAAAATTAAACCTGACAATCCCGTATTAGCTTGGTTTGGACCATACATACAACAATTACAATATCAAGTGGATGAAGATTTTGTTGCTCACTACCTCAAAAAACACCCCAATAGTCAACCTGCTTTTACGCCAATATATGCGGGTAAAAGTTATGCAGACCTGAATACCTTAGCGCAAATTCAATTAATTGAATCTGGTGTTACACGAATTACATCATGTAACCTCTGTACGTATTCACTCAATGACTATTATTCTTGGCGACAAAATAACACCCATAAAAGAATGGCAAGTTTAATTTGGCTAGATTCGCAAACAACACACCCATGACTTTCGGCACAAACAATACCCAAACACTGTTGTTAAAATTACGGTTCAACTTTTCAGCTCCAATATCTAGTGAAATTAACTGAAGCTTCATTGTCAAACCGTGTTGCCGTTATGGTTGCCATTATTTTGATTGCCATATTTGGATTCATTAGTTTGAATCGCTTGCCCATTCAAATGGCACCCAATGTAGAAAGACCAACCATCAACATTTCAACCAGTTGGCCAGGGGCGGCGCCTGAGGAAGTCGAATCTGAAATTTTGGAGTTACAAGAAAATGTATTCCGAGGCATGCCAGGTGTTGAACGGATGGCCGCCACGGCCAGCTATGCCAGCGCCAGTATTGATATGGAGTTTGATGCTGATGTTGATATGCAACGCTCATTGATTGAAGTTATCAATCGGTTAAATCAAGTCCCTGCTTACCCTGTTGATGCCAATGAACCCACCTTACAAATCGGTGGGCGAAATTTCAGTAATGCCATCGCATGGTTTGCCATCCAGCCTAATCCACAAAATAAACGCCCCATTGTCACCTATCAAGATTTTGTTAATGACAACGTTTTACCTAAACTAGAACAAATCAATGGTGTTTCATCCGCCAATGCAGTAGGTGGTAGGGCCTATGAAGTTCGTATCAGTTACGACCCCCATCAAGCAGCTGCAATGGGTGTTGATCTGACTCAATTAGGTGCTATTGGCGGCAACTTTAATAACACATCTATGGGTACAAAAGATGTGGGCAAACGCAAATATACCATGCGTTTCGAAAGCAAATATGACTACCAAGCTTTATCAGACTATGTGATTGAATGGCGCGAGGGCAAGCCTATTTATTTAAAAGACATTGCTCAAATTGATGTAGTCATGCAAGACCCCAGTGGCTTGATATTACAAAATGGTGGCCCATCGATTGCCACCAATATCATTCCAGAAGCTGGTGTGAACTTACTGGACTTAATGGATGACATCAAACTAAAAGTCATCGAAATACAAGAGTCCATTTTAACCCCTGCAGATTTAACCATCACCCAAGTATACGATGAATCGATTTACACCAAAGGTTCTGTCGATATGGTTCGAAACAATTTAATCTTAGGGATGTTGTTAGCTATATTTATATTGTGGGCATTTCTCCGCAAAAAAACACCCGCACTGATCGTTGCCGTATCGATTCCGATTTGTTTGATGGGTGCATTTATTTTACTCGATGCTTTTGGCCGCACTTTGAACATCATTTCTTTGGCTGGTTTAGCCTTCGCCACTGGAATGGTGTTAGACGCTGCCATCGTGGTACTTGAAAACATAATCAGACATCGAGAAATGGGCAAGTCAGCAAATGAAGCTGCAAAGATTGGATCACAACAAGTATGGGGCGCTTTATTGGCTTCTACGGCCACCACTGTTGCCATTTTCCTACCGGTCGTATTTCTTAAAGATGAGGCGGGCCAATTATTTACCGACTTGGCTTTAACCATCTCTATTTCAGTAATTTTTTCATTGATTGTGGCCATCACAGTACTACCTACAGCAACAGTTAAATTTATACATCGCAATGATTTCAATGACAAACATTCTGGTATGTGGCGAAAAATCACTGATTTTTTAGACCGTTTAACGCGCAGTAAAAAACAACAAATCAGTTGGATAGCAATCTTAATCTTAGTGCCATTGACACTGGCTTATCTGCTCAGGCCACCTGCTGACTACCTACCTCAAGGTAAAAGAAATTTTAGCTTTGCAGGCATTCAAGCCCCACCAGGCATGTCATATTCAGTGGCAGAAAAAGAATTAGCCGGGGTGATAGCGGAACGATTAAAACCCTATTTTGATGGCAGCAAATCACCGAAGATCAACAGCTATTTTTTTGGTGTATTCGGTGGTGGTGGATTCATGGGTTTCAGAATGGAAGACCCAGATGAAATGGAAAAAATGTTGAATATTGTAAACTTCGAAATTTTAACAGGGTTACCTGATACAAGAGGGTTTGCAGGTAGAAGGGGCGTATTCGGTGGTGGCTCAAGAACTGGGCGCAGTATAAATGTAGATATTCAAACTGAAGACTTTAACCAACTATTAAACGTGGGTCAGTTGGCTTATGACAAAGTGGGTGAATTGATCCCACAAGTTCGCCTAAGCACCACGCCTGGACTGGAGCTAGGCGCACCAGAAATTAACATTAAACCCAATGACCGGGCTATTGCAGAGGCAGGATGGTCACGTAATCAATTAAATACAGTGCTGCGTTCGCTTGGAACTGGTGCATTTGTGGGCGAATATTTCGATGGTAATAAAAGGATGAATGTGGTGCTCAGGGCAGAACACTGGCAGACTCCTGAACAACTCGCGTCTACGCCATTATATACAGCCAATGGCGACGTGGTACCTTTAGATGAATTGACATTTATTGAGAGAACAGCAGGCCCCACTCAAATCTTGAGGGTCGACCGTTCAAGAACTTTGACCTTACAGGTAACTCCACCCATTGACATGCCTTTGGAAATAGCCATTGATTTATTGAAGCGCGAACTGACACCTTTTATTATGGACCGCTTACCTGAAAACAGCAGCGTTTCGTACCGTGGAACAGCTGAAGCTTTAGACTCAGCTTTAAGCAGTCTATCCGGGTCATTTTTATTGGCAATCATCATCTTATACCTTCTGATAAGTGCCATGTTCCAATCTTTTAAAGACGCTTTGCTGGTAGTTACCACCCTACCCATGGCTACCATAGGAGGAATATTGGGTCTTCGTTTGTTAGATTGGACCTTACGAACGTTTGGAAACTCTAGCCAATCTATGGATTTATTAACCATGATAGGGTTTGTTATATTATTGGGTTTGGTGGTCAACAATGCCATCCTATTGGTACTTCGAGCTCGAGATGCTGAAAAAATTGGCATGAGTACGCAAGAAGCAGTTTCAAACGCCGTTCGTTTACGCTTACGCCCTATATTTATGAGTACGTTTACCAGTATTTTTGGTATGTTACCTTTATTGTTGATCCCCGGTTCTGGCACCGAGTTATATCGTGGCTTGGCAGCAGTGATAGTTGGTGGCATGTTAATCAGCACTTTATTTACCTTGGTATTATTGCCCAGTCTTTTAAAACTAACGGGAAAAAATCTACAGGAGCAAAACCTTGCAACCACTTAAATTTAAATACATATTTACTTTGTTGATATCAATTACAGCCAACGAAGAATTAAGGGCTCAAGCCAGCGGCCCTCCACCAGCTGTGGTAAAAACCTCAGCAGTGGTCTCAGTTTCAATGGCACCCACTCGAGCGGTTGCCGCTTTTTCAAAAGCCAAATTCATTACCACACTAAAAGCTGAATCCAGTGGTAGGGTTATTGAGATTGCGCCAATTGGACAAATAGCTCAACAAGGTGAAGAACTGGGTTTAATTGCTGATGATGAATATGCCCTGCGCCTTAACGAATTAAAGAATGCCATCAACAGTCAACAAGCACAAGTCGACTTTTTGAAATCTGAGTCAATTAGATTAAATTCATTAGATACCAAAAACTTAACTTCTCAAACGGCATTAGATAAAAACCAGGCTGATTTAAAAGTTGCTTTGGCTGATTTGGCACAAGCCAAGTCACGCTCAGACCAATTAGAAAATGACATCAAAAAACTAACACCTAAAGCACCTTTTAACGCCTTTGTGACAGAACAATTGGCTCAACCAGGTCAATTCATCAACCCTGGGCAAGATTTCCTCACCATTATGTCATCAGATGACAATGAAATTTTGGCGCAGGTCCCGTTTAAACTCAAAGCCGTCGTTCAACAAGGACAACGTTGGCAATATCAGGATCAATCAGGACAAAAACACCAAGCAGAGGTAGAAAGGTTCATTCCTGCTGCCACGTCAAACAGCAGGCAAATTCAGGTTCATTTAAAAGACCTTTCCGGGCATCTATTACCTGGTGAACCTATCCAGTTAATGGTTCCTGAAACATTGCCTAAACAGGTTACAGCTGTACCCAGAGATGCCTTGGTACTTCGAAGACAAGGTACATCAGTCTTTATTGTGAAGGACAACGTGGCACATAAAATTGATGTCATCACTGGAATTGCCGAAGGCGATATGATTGCTGTTGAAGGTGAAATCAAAGCTCAAGACCAGGTGGTGATCCGAGGCAACGAACGCCTTAGGGATCAACAACCTGTGCAACTGATGCTCAATTAACCTCACAAAATAAACTTCACTGATTTAATTAGCTTGATCTGATTGCCAAAGTTGTTCAGTATAAGTTAATCTTGCCATCAAGTGACTTGATGATACTGTCACCCAGCATTTGAAATTCTTTGGCTCTGGTACTGCCCTTACGCCATGCCAACCCTATTTCACGGTAAGCATCAAACTCCAGAGCGTCAACTTGCACCTCATTATGATTAAATAAAGGTAAAGTCAACGCCATTTCAGGAATAAAACTCACGCCCAGATCTTGTTTAACCATTTCAACCAGGGTTAACAAACTACTGGCAGTAAAATGGCTGACTTTGTCTACATGTTTAATATGACATGCACTGATGGCGTGATCACGTAAACAATGGCCATCATCTAACAACAAAACAGCACCATCACCCACATCGTCTATATTGAATGTTCTGCCTTTAAGCCAATCGTTATTAACTGAACTGATTAACCTAAATCGATCTTTGAATAAGGTCAGAGTTTCTACACTGCGCATTTCATAAGGTAAAGCCAAGATAATGACATCCAATTGTCCACGCATCAATTGCTCATAAATGTCCGCAGATTTTCCTTCATGAATTTCCAAATCTAAATCTGGATAATTTTTATTCAATTCAGGCAACAACGCCGGCATCACAAATGGGCCTATGGTAGGAATCATACCCACAGATAGCTGACCTGATAATGGCAATAAGTTGCCTTGCGCCATATCCAACATCTTTTTCATTTCAACCATAACAAGTAACGATTGTTGGTATATTTCTCGGCCTAAATTAGTAACAGTAACACTTTTATTTGTGCGATCAACCAAACGTCCTCCCAGAGCGTTTTCAAGTTCCTTGATTGCTACACTGAAAGCAGATTGAGAAACAAAGCAACTCTCGGCTGCTTTACCAAAATGATTGTGCTCTATCAAAGCATTGAAATATTTAAGTTGCTTAATGGTTGGAAAGTGCATGGGTATTATTGAAAATTTAAAACAATAAACGCATTTTATCCGTTTTTATGGATAACACAAACACAGTACTTCAAAATAAAAAAATAAAATCAGATTAAATCAGAATAAATCAATTGATTGTTGAAACCAATTTAAACAGCTTTGTTTTACAGTTCTTTTTCATCACTGAGCTTTACTGCGCGATCTACTATCTCAAACACATTTGGAGACAGTGAGGGCTCGACATGTATACGCTTTAATTGTTTAATCATCTGTTCTTGGATACTGTTTTTGTATAGTTGAAAGTCATTAAACAAACTCACTAGACGAGCGGAAATCTGCGGATTGATGGCATCAAGCTCTATCACTTGATCAGCCAAAAACTCATAACCACTTCCATCTTCTTTATGAAATTGTGTGATATTCGCCCCACAAAACGCCCCAATTAAACTCCTGACCACGTTCGGATTTTGCATTGAAAAAATCGGCAACTCCATCAACTGTTTGACTCGATCCAAAGTATCAACTGCTGGAATTGTGGCTTGTATCGACAGCCACTTATTAATAACCAATGAATTATCTTGCCACTGGGTAAAATACGCACCTAATAAATCTTCATAACCATCTATTTGTTGATGGGTTAATAAAGTTAAAGCCATGATTTTATCTGTATAATTATCAGCTTGATGGTACTGTTGTTTAGCCAGTTTTGTAGTTTCTTGATAACCTTTACGCATCAAGTCATGCTCTTCAGTCTGTTGTAACAAATACCATAAACAACGATTTTTCAAACTCCTTTTGCCCACTTGTGCGGCATTGACCTCATAGTCATCGGTAGAAAAGTTTTGGTTATAAACTGACAGTATCTCAACGTGAAATTTATTAACCAAAACAGCGGCTAACCAATTTTTAGCGGCATTCAATTTTAAAATATCAACATTCTTTAACGACAACTGCATAGTCTTTAGTGCGGGTAAGGTAATGGCTTCTGCAACCAAAGCAGCATCTGCTTTCTCGTCTAGCAACACATATCTGAATGAATCCAAAACAAAGTCAGGACATGTATAATCATCACCGACCAGTAAAGCTTGGTATTTCTCAATAATGACTTGCGACTGCATCTGTTGCGCAGCATCCCAGCGATTAAATGAATCCATATCAAACTTCATCAAAAATGCCAAATCGTCATTACTTTGTGCTTTTTTCACGGTCACAGGAGCTGAGAAACCTTGAAACAATGAGCTCACTGGTTCATGATCTATTTCTTCAAAGGTCCAAGTTTGTGTCATTTCTCGCAGTTCGCAAATAAGTTGTGAGTCGCCTTTCTCACCGAGCTGAAATGGTTTTCCATTCCTTTGATACAAAGAAAGTTTGACAGGTATGTGCATTGCTTGCCAAGCATCTGTACCTTGGAAATTATCCGGCGCTTGTTGTGTCAATGTGATGGCGTGCTTTTTATTAGTTGCATCGTATGTTTCTTGTACATGAACCACTGGCGTCCCATTTTGTGAATACCACAGTTCAAATTGATCCAGATCCACTTCATTTGATTCAGCCATAGCAAGTCGGAAATCATTACAACTTACCGCCTGCCCATCGTATTGATCAAAATACAGTTTCATTCCTTTTTGAAAACCAGATTCTCCTAACAGGGTATGATACATCCTGACAACTTCTGAGCCTTTCTCATAAACAGTTAATGTATAAAAATTATTAATTTCCATATAAGAGTCAGGTCGCACCGAATGCGACATGGGTGATGCATCTTCAGCAAACTGTGTGGCTCTGAGAAAACGAACATCTGCTATCCTTTTAACAGCCCTGGATTGTAAATCAGCGGTAAATTCTTGGTCTCTGAATACGGTCAAACCTTCCTTCAAAGACAACTGAAACCAATCTTTACAAGTCACTCGATTTCCAGTCCAATTATGAAAATACTCGTGCCCTATTACAGCTTCAACATTAATAAAATCCTGATCTGAGGCGGTATCAGGCTTGGCCAACACATATTTTGAATTAAATATATTTAACCCCTTGTTTTCCATAGCTCCCATATTGAAATCATCTGTAACCACAATGTTATAAACATCCAAATCATATGTTAAGTCAAAACGTTGTTCATCCCATCGCATTGAGTTTTTCAATGACTTGATGGCAAAATCACAAGCATTGATATTTTTGTCTTCCGTATAGATATTTAAGCTGACATCACGTCCATCCTGAGTCATATAATGGTCAGATAAAACTGACAAATCACCAGCTACTAAAGCAAATAAATAACTCGGTTTAGGGTGCGGGTCCACCCATTTGGCATAGTGTCGCCCCCCTCCTAACTCTCCTTTTGACGAAGGATTACCATTAGAAAGTAATACAGGATACTTTTTTTTATCAGCGACCACAGTAACCATATATGGAGCCAAGACATCGGGGCGATCAAGGAAGTAGGTTATTTTCCTAAAACCCTCTGCCTCACATTGAGTTAAGAAAAATTCACCTGATTGATACAAGCCTTCCAATGCAGTATTCTTAGTGGGATATATTTTTACAGTTGTTTTTAATTCAAACTCATCAGGTACATTTTTAAGTCTCAAGCCAGCATCTGATAATTCAAATACATCCTCGCTCAATTCAACACCATTGATTTCAACCTTTTGTAACTCTAAATCAACACCGTCTAAAAACACTTCGTTTTTCGCCGTGTCAATATTTTTCCACAAACTAATTATCGCTTTTACCAACACAAATTCTGGCTCAATCAAAAACGCCAAATCTACTGATTTAACCAAATAATCGGGCTGCTTGTAATCTTTGCGATAGATGACTTCTTTTTGAGTACTCATATATTTTTTTGAATTTTATTCATAGGTCTTGGTTGTTTTCTTGAATTGAGTTTTGCAGTTTTTTGTTGCGTAACATTCGACCAAAGATCAAGCCAAATTCAAACAATACCCACATCGGCAAAGCCAACAAAACTTGTGAACTTGGATCAGGTGGTGTTAATAACATGGCAACCACTAAAATGCCAATGATAACAAATGGACGTGACCTGGCTAACTTCTCAGCCGAAGTAACACCTAGTGAAATTAATATAATAACTGCAACCGGAATTTCAAAAGCCAAACCAAAAGCAAAAAACAATCGCACTACTATATCTAAGTAAGAGTTGATATCAGGCATGTAAGTAACGCCTTCAGGTGCTATCCCAGGCAAGAATACAAAAAGGATGGGGAACACCACGAAAAATGCAAATGCACAACCCAAATAAAACAGTACAATACTCGAGATTAATATAGGTAAAGCGACTCGTTTCTCAGTTTTATATAAGCCAGGGGCCACAAATGCCCAAATTTGATAAATAATAATAGGCATACTGAAGATTATCGCCAAAATGATGACCATTTTGAATGGTGTTAAAAAAGGTGAGAGCACTCCAGTGGCTATCATCTCAGTACCTTGACTTAAATTGCTCAATACCGGGTCAGCAATTAAGGTGTATATTTCACCCGCAAAAGGAAACATAACAACTATCAAAATAACAACCGATGCAACGGCCCTCAGCAGCCGAGTTCTCAGTTCCACCAAATGCGAAACCAATGACTGTTCTTGGTCACTCATTTATGCTTAACCGAATCTTTAGGTTTTTTGAGGTTTTTTTCTGGCGAGCTTTTCAGTTGATCCACAGCAGTGGTTTCAATGGTTGTTGACAATGTAGCCTCTAACTCTTTGGCTTCTTTGAGCATGGCATTTTCTTTAAGTTGGGCTTTCACAGCTTCAATCTCCAACTCTTGTTCTACTTCATCCTTGATCGATTGAAAAGACCGACGCATTTTCCCCACATATAACCCTATTTTTCGAGCCACTGCAGGCAATCTTTCAGGGCCAACAACCAATAAAGCAACAACAAAGATCACCAATAATTCGGTAAACCCAATGTCAAACATTATTTTTGTACAGGTTCTTCTTTGGTGCTGTTGGTCTGAGTCACATCATCAACCGATTGGTCTTTTATTTCTTGCTTCTCATCGTCAGTAATGCCTTTTTTAAAGCCTTTAACTGCACTGCCTAAATCATTTCCCATATTCCTGAGTTTTTTAGTACCAAAGATCAAAGCAACCACCAATAAAATAATTAGTAGTTGAGGCATACTGATTCCCATGATAAATTCTCCAAATTCTAAATTAGTGAGGTATTATAACTTTATTTTATGGCTCTAAACACTGTGACAGTTCAAGAAAATGACAGATACTTGACCCATTAGGTTGATTAATTAAATTACTGTTAATAACGCATTAAATTGATATGACTGCAAAAACCAATCAATTCAAAAGAAGTGAACAATGAAATAAGTGTGATTATTTGCTGGTTTTGCGAATACCTAGAACACCAAAAATGAACATCATCAGAAACATGATGATTTGCCCCATAGAGTTTGTCGATGGAACTGCCAGTGGTTGGGTTCCACGATCTAATGAACAACCTCCAGGTCCTGCAATGGCTAATGACTCGATGCCAACTAAAGTTTCTGATACCAGCTCTGCTTGACCTGTTTCTGTATTGACCTTAAAAACTCTTGAAGGAAATGGGTTTAATGGATCAGACAGTCGTAAATTAACCACCATCCACAGGTTGCCTTCTTCATCAAATGACATACCAGACCCTGCCAACTCTATATCACCACCTAAATCACCCAAAGCCCCAACTAGAGTAGCTTCGGCATTTTCAGGATTTATTTTGTATAAATTAAATTCGCCAGAGGCCACAGAGAATAATTCGTCACCCCAAGAGGCCAGTGATGTAAAATTATGCCCAGTTGGGCCAATCAATGTAGCTGTACCTGTTATGGTATTAACTTCATATAATTCTTGTGTGTCCTTGACTACCATATACAGTTTATCATCACAGGCAAAACTCAAGCCAAAATCATAACTTTCTGGAATCGCACCAAAACCGAAATTTTGGTTGACATTTGCAACTGCAAAAGCACGTGCTTCCGAAGGAGTGATTTGCACCAATGTTTTGGTGTTATCATCAGCTCCATATAAAGTGCCACTGGGAGACATTGCCAAACCTTCTAAAGCAATATACGGGTCAGTAATCTGCCCCATACTTTCGTATTCACCAGTTTCGAGGTTTATGTAGACCAAATGATCCGGTATTTCAAAATTGTCATCAGCCACAGAGTATCCCATCACAGCAGCAAGTGTTGGTGCACTGAAAATTACAAATAACATTGTTATGGATAGGCGTAGCATGACTTTATAATATTTTTTAGAAGTTTTTTATCGTATATCAGCCGATAATAACAAAATTATTATAGATTAACAACAAACTTTTACTTACTTTTACTTGTTTAAATTTATGTTGAAGATGTAATTATGACTCACCTTGATTACCTACAAATTATCAATCTTCGATCAGTTGAGATGCCACATACTTGGCATAATTTTCGATATTTTCACTGTCTTTAAACTTACCATGCAAGGTTTTAGCCATATGTAAGTAACCCACATACACTGAATATGATAACAACGCTTGTTGTTTAGAACGTGCTTCATCATAGCCTATATCTTGATATGATTTTTGTAAATATGCCAACCTTTCTAAGGTCACTTCTTTTAATACCTTAGCCACGAACTCATGCTGTCTATCAGCCAATAAAGTGGCATATATCAAGTGACTTTGTAATGGCTGTGCACTCAACAGGAACCAAGCTTGTAACCTTTCATGCGCATCTGGTATTGACCATATTTTTTCCTTAATGACAGCCCGATCATCCTCTCGCCAACGCTTCAATGCGGCTATAATTAAATCTTTCCGATTGGTGAAGTGCCAATAGAAACTGCCTTTAGTGACACCTAAGTCTTTAGCTATGTTTTCTACTGCAACCGCACTGACACCTTGATGTGCAATCACATCAAGTGTCGCAACTTCCCAATCTGAAGGATTTAAAGATTTTCTTTTAGAATGATTCTTCATGTCTTAAAATGTGCGTACAAATATTGAAAATGATTACCATCATAACCAGTATTTAGTATGGGTCAAATAGAATTTAATATTTTCCATACGCATGCGTATTGACAAAACACAATATAAGCACCATACTATACCGTATGTTAGTATAATTTTAGGACACGATCATGACATTTTTAACATTACTGGGGCTGATTTTGGCTTCGACTTTGATTGCTGGTTACTTCAGAATGAATGTAGTTAAGTGGACCATCATGACAGCCATAACTTTGCTTTTAGGTATCATTTACTTTAACGCCGGTTGGATAGCTTCTTTTTTCGCTGTTGCAATATTTGCAATACCTGCTGCCTTCTTAAACTCTAAAGGTATACGTCAACAATATTTTACTAAAGGTTTCTTAAAATTTTACCGGAAGGCTCTGCCAGAGCTTTCTGAAACCGAGAAAGTAGCCTTGGAAGCAGGCACTGTTTTTTGGGATGCGGAATTATTTACCGGTCAACCAGATTTCAAAAAACTACACAGCATCAATAAACCTGAACTGAGCAGTGATGAAAAGGAATTCATAGCAGGCCCCGTTGCCGAACTTTGTGGCATGCTTAATGAGCATGAATATAACCACGAAAAAGGTGATATGCCAAAACATATCTGGGATTTCATCATGAAGAATAAATTCTTCGCAATGATTATTCCTAAACAATATGGTGGCTTAGGATTCTCAGCATTGGGCCATTCTTGTGTGTTGCAAAAAGTTTCCTCAAGAAGTGCTGTTGCTGCAGCCACCATCGCAGTTCCTAATTCTTTAGGACCTGCTGAATTGCTGCTGGAATATGGAACCGAAGAACAAAAAGATCATTATTTACCCAGACTTGCCGATGGTTTAGAAATCCCATGTTTTGGCTTGACAGGCCCCAGCGCAGGTTCTGATGCCACTTCTATTCCTGATACAGGTATAGTCGTTAAGAAAAAAATAAAAGGCAAGGAAGTCCTTGGTATCAAAATGAATTTCGATAAACGCTACATAACTTTGGCACCTGTAGCCACAGTAGTTGGTTTGGCATTTCAAATGATGGATCCTGACGGCTTATTGGGCGACAAAAAGCAACTAGGAATTACATTGGCCTTAGTGCCAAGAGACACCAAAGGAATGGATATAGGGCGCCGCCACTTGCCTTTAGATGTGATGTTCATGAATGGCCCAATCAGAGGTAAAGATGTTTTTATCCCAATGGACTATATCATCGGCGGGCAAGAAATGATCGGTCATGGCTGGAAGATGCTGGTCGAATGTTTATCTGTCGGACGCGCCATTTCTTTGCCTTCATGTTCTACAGGTGGAGCAAAAATGGTGGCATATGCCACTGGAGCTTATGCACGAATCAGAAAACAATTTAACATTCCAATCGGGCGTTTTGAAGGCATTGAAGAGGCTTTGTGTCGAATTGCTGGAAAAACATATATATCTGCGGCCACGTCGGCGATGACTGCTTTGGCAGTTGATCGGGGAGAAAAACCAGCCGTTCCCTCAGCAATAGCTAAAATGCATGTCACAGAAATGGCACGTAGCATGATATCTGATTCCATGGACATACATGGAGGTAAAGGTATTATCATGGGTCCTGGCAACTATTTAGGTAGAGCTTGGATGGGAGCGCCAATTTGGATCACTGTGGAAGGCGCCAACATTCTCACCAGAAGCTTGATCATTTTTGGTCAAGGCGCAATTCGCTGCCATCCTTATATACTCAAAGAAATGGAAGCTGCTTATTTGCCTGATATGGATGAATCGCTGCAGCAATTTGATCACTTATTATTCCAACATATGGGTTATACATTCCAAAATGGAGTCAGATCCTTCTTTCAAGGTCTAGGTACATGGCGTTTAGAACGTAGTCCTGGTGATAAATTTACGAAAAAATTCTATTCTAAAATCACTCGATACAGTGCTGCCTTTGGTTTTGCAGCTGACGTTTCCATGCTGACACTTGGTGGTTCATTGAAAAAACGTGAGAAAACATCGGCACGCTTGGGTGATGTTTTGAGTCATTTGTATATGGCATCTGCGGTACTTAAAAGGTTTCGAGATCAAGGCAAGCCAAGTGCTGATCAGCCTATTGTGGCTTGGGCCTTGCACCATCACTTTTATGAAATTGAGCAAGCACTGAAAATGTTGTCCTACAATTTCCCAAGCAAAGGCGTTGGTATATTTTTACGGAGAGTCATTTTCCCATTAGGTACCCATGAATTACCACCTGGCGATCGTCTAGGGCACAAGGCTGCCAGTTTATTGTTATCACCCAATGAAACCAGACAGCGATTGACTGACGGTATCGACAAGGATGAGACAGATCACCACTTTGTCGCTAAAATGAACCATGTGCTTGCCAAAGTGATTGACACTGAACCACTTGAAAGACGAGTTCTTAAAGCCATAAAAGGTGGTCAAATCAATGAAATTGACCCAGGCAAACAATTGGCACAAGCACTTGAAAAAGAGATCATCAATAAAAGTGAATTCAATTCCTTAACGAAAGTGAGACAACAAGTTATGGAAATCATTGCTGTTGATGACTTTCCGTTCGATGCTTTTGATCGCAGTAAAGCCCAAAAACAGGATCAAAGTAAAGTTGCCTAATAAGGCTTAGAGATACTCAAAAGCTGCTTTCATCAAACAAGGCTCAGCCAGCATCAACTGGCTGGGTCTTTTTTAATAACAGACAGATATGATTGCAAAGAACCCTCGTCAATTAAATTAAGTTGCAGCAATTCAGCGTGAATTTGGTTTAACTGAGATGATATGGTTAATTGAGGGTACTTATGACCATTCTTTAAAATAGCAGCCAAAATTTCAAACTCCATATGATGTGGCTTAGAATTATTTTGTAACGATAATTTATTGGACATGTCCAATAAAGCCTTATCAACTGATTCCTTATCACGAGGTTGTTGTAATATTTCAGACCTGAAAGTTCGATGCCACTGTACTTGTTTTTCATTGGCATAAACCGTTTTGGACTTAATCAAAGCAGCATGTTCCCAAATCCAGGCCTCTTTACTTTGGTATCTGGCAAATTCTTTTTTAGTGGTCACCAAAGCCCCGGAATGGCCATTCGGACGAAGTTGCATATCAAGCTGATAGAGCTTGCCATGATACATAGAGGTGGTGAGGTGGTGAATAATTCTCCTGACCCATTTTTGGGCAAAAAAGTGTTCATCCTGATGCAGATGTTCGGTATCCACAATAAATACCAGGTCTAAGTCAGACCCGACTGTCATCTGTTCCACTGCAGCCGAACCATAAGCCACAATGATCAACTGTTCAGGAGAAAGCTGCTTTTCCAACTTAGTCGACTGTGATAATTTCTCTGTAATTTCCTGATGACTGAAGTGCACCACTGTTGACAAAATAAAAACCGCTAATTGAGTTATTGCTTGCACTGTTTTTTCCAAACTCAACTGCTGATTAGACCAGGCCAACACCACTTTAAACTGATGTTCTAGCATAAAATAACGCAAGGCTTCCATCCATTCTTCAATATCTTCAGGCGCCCTGGCTTGCCATTTAACCAGCAAGTCATCAGCACAAAATGGAACAAAGTCTTCTCGATCAAATAAATGTTCCAATAGAACAGGGTACTTTTGCAAAACACTGACAAAATAAGGGTGCTCGCCCATTAAGTTCAATACCGATTGGTGTACATAAGGTTCCTTGAGTAACATCAAAATATAGTTAGGCCTGGTGAGAATTTTTTTCACCAAGCCAAAAAAATCCACCACCACTGAGCTCGGCGCTAAAATAAAACTCTTTCGCATTAATTGCTCAATATTTTCTTGGCGTTTGCGCGGTACTCCCTTGCTGGTGAGTTCATACATCAGTTGATGCATTTGCTGCTTATGTTGACCTTTTAATGGTTCTAGATCATCTGCATTATTGAACAATTGATTGAACAATTCAGTTACTTTCTTACGATGGCCATCAAGTATTAACTGTAATTGAGACCATTGGCCAAAGCCAAAGCCACCACTGATCGCCTGCTTAATTTGGATGTTTTCTGGAATGACATGGGTCGATTGATCATCAACAATTTGGCAAACATTCTCCAATTTTCTTAACCACAACCATGCGGTCATTAAAGCTTCACCATCCTCTTTACGCAATATAGCTGCATCTGATAATCGTTGAATTTGTCTACTTATTTCAACACCTTGCAATAAAGGGTTCCTCCCAGCAAAAACTAATTGAAGACTTTGGACAATGAATTCCACTGCACGAATACCACCCAAACCATGTTTCAGGTCATCATCTGTATACCCCAAATGATCAGTGATTTCAGTTTTTATCTTCGCCAGTGAATTGAAAACTGTATAGTCAAGATGTTTGCGGTAGATAAATGGATTGATCTTCAGCTTCACTTTATCTGCAATAGCCTGAGGGCCTGCAACAAGCCTGGCACGCATCCAGGCAAAACGTTCCCATTCACGCCCTTCATACTGTAAATATTGTTGTAAAGCATCTACACTACAGGCCAATGGACCAGCCGAGCCAAATGGCCTCAAGCGCATATCAACTCGATAAACTTGACCGTCTTGGGTAAAATGATCAAGAAGTTTGATGACCTTCCTACCCAATCGATTAAAGTAACCGGCCGCATCCAAGTGACGTTGACCATCAGATTCGCCAGCTTCACTGTATAAAATCACCAAATCCACATCGGAAGAGTAATTCAGTTCATTGGCACCCAATTTACCCAATGCCCAAACCATCACCGCCACTTCTTGCCCATCTTCATTGATCATATCACCATACTTGGTACGCATTTCCTGCAAAGCAATTTGGTAGGATTTTTGGATCAATAAATCTGCTAAAGCAGACACCTTGTTCATCGTTAAAACATGCTGTTCCAAAGGTTTTAGAAAATCTTGATAGGCTATGAATGCTAAACGCGATTTTCTGAATTGACGGAGTATTGCAAACCAATCAACACTTGTACATTCTGATTCACAACACGCCAAATATCGCAGCCAATCAGCATTCAAGTCATAATTTTCAATGGTGTGATGTGTTGTTGATAAAGCCCTTATTTCTGGCCATTGCTTTTCCAGAAAAGGAAATTCAGACAGCCATTCAGGTGGTTTCATAAGATTGAATTCATCTGATTGTTTGGTAATGACTACCTGACTTTCAAATAGGCCAATTCTGACACTTTAAGCCAGTTTTTGGTTTGATCCGCAAAGTTTTTATAAGACAGGTAAATCTCCTTAGATAACTCACTTTGTTCACTCAACTCTGATAAGACATCCGCAGCGTATGTTTTAAACACCTGCAACACCTCATCTGGGTATTCACGTAACTCCACCTGATGCTCATTAACCAGTGTATCCAATGCCCTTTGATTGTTGGCATTAAATTCTGCCAACATATTTTGGTTGGCAGCCATTGCTGCTAACTCAACAATAGACTTCAAGTCCTCAGGCAGCGCATCAAATGCTTGTTGGTTAATCATGGCTTCAAGACAAGCTGTAGGTTCATGCCAACCTGGGTAATAATAAAATTGAGCAGCTTGATAAAGCCCAAATGCCAAATCGTTATAAGGCCCTACCCATTCTGTTGCATCAATGGTTCCGGTTTGTAATGCGGTAAATAATTCAGCACCTGGCAATGCTTGCGGTGTTCCTCCTGCTCGAGATAGTATTTCACCACCCATACCAGGTATTCTCATCACCAAACCTTTTATATCTGCTTTGTGATTAATTTCCTTATTAAACCAACCACCCATCTGCACCCCAGACTGGCCAACTGGCAATGGCTTTAAACCAAAGGGCCGGTAGGCTTTTTCCCACAGCTCTAATCCACCACCATGATACAACCAAGCATTCATTTCATTGGCATTCATACCAAAAGGTACGGCACCGAAATACTGAGCTTCAGGCAGTTTACCTTTCCAATAATAAGCAGCGCTGTGACCAATTTGGGCTGTTCCTGCAGAAACGGCATCAAAGACCTCAAACGCTGGCACCAATTCACCACTACCAAAAACTTTAACTGTTAATCTACCCCCAGACATGTTGGTAATGGCATCTGCAAAGAATTGAGCTCCTGTCCCCAACCCTGGAAAATTTTTCGGCCATGCGGTGACCATTTTCCATTCAATAACGTCTGTTCCAGATTCGGCACACTTTGATGATTCATTGAGCACCTGTTGTGAACTGTTCTTACAAGCAGTCAATCCGGCGGCGGCTGTAATCAGCGTGGCCGTTTTCAGTAATTTTCTTCTTTCCATTGTGTATTGAGTCTATGGTCTATTTGCAATATTGTTTCGTGGCTTGTTGAGCCGTTTGTAAAGCACTTACCCGTTCATCATCTGTCATTCTGACAGTCTCACCTTGGGCATTTGTTCGCGACACCCTAACAGTTGCATTTAGTGCAGCAATATTTTTTCTGGCTAAGTCACATTGCTTTTTATTGTTAATTTTATCTGCCTCAGCTAATTTAGCTGCTGCCTCAGCTTTTGCTTCAGCATCAGCATCAGCCTCTGCATTGTCTGCATCTTTGTTTTCTTCATCTGTTTTCTCTGCTTGATCAGCAGCCTCATCGACATTTTTAACGGGTGCTTTGGGTGCTTTCTTAAGCTTTATGGTTTCAGCTTCCTGATCAACTGGTTTTTTGGATGAATAGTGAATTTGGCCTTTTTCATCTACCCACTTATAAACTTTCTCAGCAGCCAATTGACTTGAAAACAACAGTACCATCACTGATATTGATATCTTGAACATTTTGTATTCTCCGACGTTTTGTGTCCATCATAGGAATTTTAACGTCAAATTTCAAGCGAGCTATGCTGTGATTCGGGTACAATAACATCTCAGTTCCATTCGCAAAAATATGACTAAACCAGACAGGATAGCCCACAAGGGTATTTATTTACTGCCAAACTTATTCACCACAGGGGCGTTGTTTGCCGGTTATTATTCAATCATTGCAGGCATACAAGGAAAGTTTGAAATGGCCTGCATTTGTATTTTTATAGCTGCATTACTCGATGCATTGGATGGCCGAGTGGCGCGCCTAACCAATACTCAGTCTGAATTTGGAGAACAATATGATTCATTGTCAGATTTGGTTTCATTTGGTGTGGCTCCCTCTCTGTTAATATTTAACTGGTCACTATATCACTTGAACTCAGTCAACCCTGTGTTAGGAAAGATTGGCTGGTTAGCTGCATTTATTTTTGCAGTCAGTGGCGCACTTCGTCTGGCAAGATTCAATACTCAAATTGGTGTCAGTGACAAAGCTTATTTCCAAGGTTTACCCTCACCTGCGGCGGCGGCAGTGATCAGTTCCTTTGTATGGATATGTGTGGATCTTGAGCTGATCGGTGCAGATTTAAAATATTTAGCACTACCCATGACCATAGTAACTGGCTTACTTATGGTTTCTAGATTCAGGTATTATTCCTTTAAGACCATTCCATTTAAAGAAAATGTTTCTTTTATTTGGATACTG
>CAZVZJ010000028.1:0-44495 GCA_964631055.1 uncultured Marinicella sp. | reverse complement strand
CATGGCTATGAGTTGGATGATCAAATCCTTGAATCAAGAGAACAAACTGATGCTTTTAAAGAAAAACATGGTGTAAAAACCACACCACAGGTATTTATTGAGGGTAAGCGAATTGGTGGGCATGATGACTTGGTGGAATATCTAGGTCTAGAGCAGCAAGATTCTGATGAAACCACCTATAAGCCAATCATTGCCATTTTCAGTGTAACTTTTTTGATGTCAGTGGCATTGTCCATTAATTTTTATGAATCGATTAATTATGAATCAGTATTGATGTGGTTCATTGGTATCAGCATGTGTGTTCTGGCTGTCCAGAAACTAAAGGACTTAGATGCTTTTACCAATCAATTCATCACCTATGATTTACTGGCCATGAAGTATGTCCCCTATGCCAAATTTTACGCTTTTGCTGAAGCATATGCCGGTATTGGCATGCTCACCGGTTTGAACCCTCTTTTAGGAGCCAAACCACAATTGAAGATGTTTCTTGGATGAAAGCCATGATTCCTCATCATTCAATTGCTATTTTGACCAGTAAAAGAGCTAATTTGTCAGACCCAAGAGTTAAACAATTAGCCAATGAAATTATCGATGCTCAAAATCGTGAAATTGGTGAAATGAAAGTACTCATTGAGGATTTGGATAAATAAAAAACAAATTGAATTTAGAAGAGCTAATCACAGTCACATTTTTGTAGCGATTTAATGATTCCGCAATCACCAACTTTTTGATTCTCTGAACAGGAGTTGGTGAGTGTTTCTAATTGGGTTTTGAGTTTTCTTAATTCCTTCATTTTGATTTTAACCAGCTTGATTTGATCATTTATAAGAATTTCCACTTCCTCACAGATGGCATCAGGGTTGTCTCGCAATTCATTAATACGTTTGATGTCACTCAGTGAAAGATCCAGGTGTCGGCAGTGTTTAATGAACTCCAGTTGATCGATTACCTTGTTATCATAGACTCTGAAATTACCCTCAGTTCTTCCTGCTGATTTAATCAAATCTTGAGACTCGTAATAACGAATGGTCTGAACAGGGAGGTCGGTTTTTTTAGAAACTTGACCAATTTTCATTTTTTACTCTTGACTCTATAGCAACTATAGATATTAAACTACAAGCTTATTAAAAACAAGCATATTTCAATGTCAGATACTTGCAGCAACAGTTGTAATAGCTTAAAGCTAAGTACAGATCAAATCACAGAGGTTCCTGATCATGGTTTGGTCAGTACCTTTGAAGTTACCAAAATGGACTGTCCTTCAGAAGAAAGTATGGTCCGCATGGCGCTGGGAAACTGCAAATCTTTAAAAGCCATGGAGTTTGATATACCTGGAAGGATGCTGAAGGTTTACCATGAAAATGACGCCGATGAAATCAATCAAAAACTTATCAATTTAAATTTGGGGGCAAAACTGCTTGGAACCAATGAAATAGACTCTGAAGCACTCATTGAAATCATGGACATTGCTAAGTTAGAAGATGGCAAGGAATTCAAAGTACTCATTTGGTTGTTGATTATCAATGCGGTTATGTTTGTGGTCGAATTTATTGTTGGGATAGTGGCCCAATCAACTGGTCTCATTGCTGATTCTCTTGATATGTTTGCAGATGCTGCTGTTTATGCCACGGCAATTTATGCAGTTGGTAAAAGTGATCAATTGAAATTGAAAGCGGCACACTTGTCTGGTTGGTTGCAAGTGTTATTAGGATTAGGTGCGTTATTTGAAGTTATGAGGCGATTTATTTACGGCAGTGATCCAGTTTCTACATTGATGATCTCTATGGGGTTGGTTGCATTGGTGGCCAACGTCACTTGTCTGATGTTAATTGCTAAGAAAAAGGATTCAGGTGCCCACATGAAAGCCAGTTGGATCTTTTCAGCCAATGATGTCATAGCCAATACTGGTGTGATTCTAGCAGGGGTACTTGTGATGTTGACAGGTTCAGCATTACCGGATTTGCTTATTGGGTTAGTCATCGTTGCTTTTGTTCTAAATGGTGCCAGACGAATTTTACAAATAAAGTCATAACGTGCTAACTGTAACTTACTTGAACAAACTGATAGAATAGAGGTCTTACGACAATGAAACAAATACACATAAATTTAATGCGTTACAAACCACTCATTATCCTGCTTGTATTGGCTGTATCTTTTCAGTCCATTGCTGCTGTGTCTGATGTTCATCAATCTCACCAATCTGGTACCAGTCATTTGGAGTTTGAACATGAACATGAAGGTGATACAAAAAAACTAACTCAGGTTGATTTGAATTCTTTTGATTGTCATCATTGCTGCCATTGTCATGGCGGACATGTTTCATCTATACTTCCACCCACTTTTAACTTGGCCTATTTAGAGCTCACCCAAGTTATTTTCATTACCGAACAGTCCTTTAACAGTAACCTATCATCCAGGCTTTTACGGCCACCCCAAGCATAAATCTTATTATCTATATACACAGTATTGGCTGATCCTCTTGATGTGGACAGTCTGTTTATAAATATTTTTAAGATTTAGGAAACCTATCATGAATTTATATTATAGGAACATGCCATCAGGCGTGTTCAACTGGCTTGGTGCCAGTATTGGGTTGTTGGTGATGTTACTGATGTCATCCAGTCAACTGATTGCCAAAGAACTTAACTTAACAACTGCCATCAGATTGATGGCAGAGCAAAATCCTTCACTTAAGTTGTTTGACTTCAAAGAACGTACTCTTGATGGTGCCAAATTTACAGCAAGCTTGAACCCAGAGACAGAAGTCGGTATTGAAATTGAAAATTTCTCAGGCAGCACACCTTACACGGCTTTTGAACAAAGTGAACTGACTGTCTCTCTTTCCTCGGTCATAGAACTTGGAGGGAAGAAGGATGCCAGGAAAAACTTTGCGCTGAAACAGTATGAGCTGCTTGATGCTCAAAAGAAAATTAAATCACTTGAGCTGATTGCAGAGGTGACTGATTTATTTATCAATGCCCTGGCTACACAGGAAAGAATCAAGCTTGCCCATGAATCTGTGCGTTTAAGCGAGGATATCTATGAATCAGTCAAACGCAAAGCCAGAGCTGGTGCTATTAGTGATGTCGAGGTGAAGCGTTCTTTTGCTGCTCTCAAACAAGCAAAACTTACCTTAAAGGCAGAGCAACGCAAACTTGACAGACAATTCGTTAACTTAAGTTTGTATTGGGGAGATAAAACACCTCAGTTCGATGCATTATCTGGAGCCTTGTTTGATTTTGGAACGATCAAAGACATAGAGTTGCTTTTTGGAAATCTTAAGCAATCCAGTTTGGTCCAAGTGCTTGCTATGAACCAGCAATTGGCTGAATCCAGATTAAAAGTCGTTCAAGCCGATTCCAAAACAGATGTAAATTGGTCTTTAGGCGTTCGCAGATTTGAAGAGAGCAATGATACGGCTTTAACTGCGGGTTTCAGTGTTCCTTTGTTTAAGAATAAAAGAAACCAAGGTGCGTTGGTTGAAGTCGAGGCTGTCATTGATTCATACAATTTCGAGCAGCGAGTTGCTTTGCTTGAACTGTATGGTCAAGTTAATGATTTTTATTCACTCAGAGAGGCTTCCATTGAAAGATACACGGCATTGGAAGATGAAATCATTCCAGCACTCTCACATGCCCTTGAATTGACTAGAGAGGCCTATTTAGACGGCAGGTATGGATATCTAGAATATTCAGCGGCCAGAGCGGATCTGATCCAATCCAAGAAGTCATTGATTGATACCGCCACTGATGTTCTGAAATACGGTGTTCAATTAGAACGGATTATGGCAGAACCCATTTACATCAAAACCCAACAAACCAAAGGAGGTGACTCATGAAGTCAATTCTATTACAAATATCGATATTATTTTTCTTGCTCTCTTTTACATCAATGACTCTAGCCTCTGGTGACCATGCTGATGGAGATGACCATGATGAGAAAGAACAAATAGTTACAATTGATGATGAGATTGCCAGAAAGTCGATGATCAAGACCGAAATAGCCACATCTGGAGTCATCAATGAACAATTAAAAGTTTATGGCAAAACAGTTAACGACCCCAGTCAAGTAAGCCACATCAGAGCCAGATTCCCTGGCACAGTAGTTAATGTCAATGTTCAAATTGGTGATACTGTCAAAGTGGGAGACACGTTGGCTTTTGTAGAATCTAACGAAAGTCTGAAAAAATACCCCATCAAAGCCCTTATGCCTGGTGTAATTGTAGCCAGACACGCCAATCCCGGTGAAATGGCGCTTGATCAAGTGCTTTTTACCGTGGCTAACTTCGATAAGATTTGGGCAGAGTTACAAGTTTTCCCAGGCCAGTTGAGTCAAATTAAAAGTGGTCAGAATGTAATGATTTCTGGGTCTGATAATATTGTGGTTGCTGAAATTGAACACATCATTCCATCTCAGAATGAAAAGCCATACTCCATTGCCCGAGTGTTGATCAATAATCAGACTCAAGAATGGACCACTGGATTATTGGTTTCAGGGCATGTGAGTGTTAACACCACTCAGGCTGATTTGGTGGTACCCACCAAAGCCATTCAAATCATTGAGAACAATTCTGTGGTGTTTGTGAAAAATGGGCAGACTTATTCTGCACATGTTGTAAAACCTGGTCGCACAGATGGTCAGTTCACTGAAATTCTAACTGGGCTCAGTATTGGAGATGAGTATGTCTCTGAGAACAGTTACTTGATTAAGGCTGATATAGAAAAATCAGGCGCTTCGCACGATCACTGAAGGAGGATACAATGATTGAATCAATTATTAAAGCCTCTATCAAGAGGCGCTGGTTGGTGATGGCAGGTGTTTTTCTGTTGATTGGGACAGGCGTATGGAATTATCAGAAATTACCGATAGATGCAGTTCCTGATATCACCAATGTTCAAGTTCAAATCAATACAGAAGCACCCGGGTTTTCACCACTTGAAGCCGAACAAAGGATTACTTATCCGGTTGAAACTGCTCTGGCAGGGATACCCAAACTGTCCTATACCCGATCTTTATCCCGTTATGGGTTATCGCAGGTAACAGTTGTTTTTGAGGAAGGCACTGATCTTTACTTTGCCAGAAACCTCATCAATGAAAGGTTAGGTGCTATCAAAGGATTATTGCCAGAAGGTTTAGAGCCTGAAATGGGCCCTGTTGCCACCGGCTTGGGTGAGATTTTCATGTACACCGTTGAAGCCGAAGAGGGTTATATCCAGGAAGATGGAACGACCATTGACTCAACAGAGCTTCGAGAAATTCAAGACTGGATCATTAAACCACAACTGTCACTTGTTCCAGGTGTTACTGAGGTTAATAGTATTGGTGGTTTTAACAAACAATACCATGTAAACCCCAGCCCTGAGAAGATGCTGAGTTATGAGATATCTTTTGCAGACATCAGCCAAGCACTTGAATTAAACAATGCCAATGTGGGTGCAGGTTATGTTGAGACCAACGGTCAACAAATTCTGATCAGATCACCAGGTCAATTAAAAACAATTCAAGACATCGAAGACGTGGTGGTTAAGAATATTGATCACGCTCCGATTAAAATCAAGGACATTGCTGATGTGGGTATTGGTAAGGAATTGCGCACCGGTGCAGCCACTCAAGGTGGCAAGGAAACAGTACTTGGAACGGCCATGATGTTGGTTGGTGAAAACTCCAGAGCAGTTTCACTTTCTGTGGCAAAGAAGATAGATGAAATCAAAAACACTTTACCAGAAGGCGTGTTAATTGATTCAGTCTATGACCGAACTACATTGGTTGATAAAGCCATTTGGACTGTACAAAAAAACCTGACTGAAGGTGCCTTGTTGGTAATTGTCATCTTGTTTCTGCTGTTAGGTAACTTCAGGGCAGCTTTGATCACAGCTGCTGTGATTCCCCTGGCCATGCTGGCCACAATCAGCGGCATGGTAGAAGCTGGCGTTTCGGCCAATTTGATGAGCTTGGGCGCATTGGATTTTGGCTTGATTGTTGATGGTGCGGTGATTATCATCGAAAACTCCATCAGGCGTCTGGCTGAAGCCCAGAAAGGTAAACGTTCATTGCCTTTAAAAGAGCGTCTTGAACTGGTATTTACAGCAACCAATGAAGTGATTCGCCCGAGTTTGTTTGGTGTGATCATCATTACGGTCGTTTATATTCCATTGTTCTCGCTCACTGGTGTGGAAGGTAAAATGTTTCACCCCATGGCATCCACTGTAGTGATGGCATTGTTATCAGCGTTGATACTTTCATTCACTTTTATTCCTGCCGCCGTTGCCATATTCATGAATGGCAAGGTGAGTGAAAAGGAAAGCTTTATCATCCGTGGAGCCAAATCAATCTATCAACCCATGTTAAAAGCAGCCATTAAGCTGCGTTGGTTGGTATTGGTCGGTGCCATGGTATTGGTTAGCTTTGCTGGTTGGCTATCGACAAGATTGGGCTCAGAGTTTATACCCGAACTTAATGAAGGTGATATTGCCATGCATGCCATGAGAATTCCTGGAACTGGGCTTGAGCAAGCCATCCAAATGCAAAAAATCTTGGAAGAGCGGATTTTAGAATTTCCTCAAGTTTCAAAGGTGTTTGCCAAAATTGGTACACCGGAGGTTGCCACTGATCCGATGCCGCCTAATGTGGCAGATAATTTCATCATGCTTAAACCAAGAGATCAATGGCCAGAGCCATCTTTGACTCAAAGCGAGCTGGTGGAACAAATTGAACAAGCTGTGCTTGAGCTACCTGGTAACAACTACGAATTCACCCAACCCATTCAGATGCGATTCAATGAACTCATTTCAGGGGTCAGGGCAGATTTAGGGATCAAAGTGTTCGGGGATGACTTGGATCAACTGCTCAAATCCAGCAATGAAATACTTGAAGTGATCGAACAAATCGATGGCGTGGCCGATGCCCGTGTTGAACAGGTCACTGGTTTACCCATGTTATCGGTGATTCCTGATCGTGTGTCCTTATCTCGTTATGGTATCAACGTGGCAGATGTTCAACATGTGATTAAAACAGCCATCGGAGGACAAGGAGCCGGTATTATTTATGAAGGCGACAGGCGTTTTGAAATCATGGTGCGCTTAGATGAATCATTGCGCAGTGATTTAAACCGATTGTCTGAACTTCCAGTGCCACTGAATGATGGGAGCTATGTGCCTTTGAGTGAAGTGGCTGAATTGATTCTGGCACCGGCACCCAATCAGGTCAGTAGAGAGAATGGTAAACGGCGTGTAGTGGTTACTGCCAATGTCAGGGACAGGGATTTAGGATCATTTGTAGATGAAGCCAAATTGAAAATAGCATCAGATATGAAACTACCTGCCGGATACTGGCTTGATTATGGTGGAACCTTCGAACAGTTAGAATCTGCCAGCAAGAGGCTGTCAATAGTGGTGCCAATCACTCTGATCATAATCTTCGGTTTATTGATCATGGCATTCAGCTCCTTTAAAGATGCATTGATTATTTTCACCGGTGTGCCATTGGCACTCACCGGTGGTGTGATCTCACTTTGGCTAAGGGGCATGCCATTTTCCATATCAGCAGGTGTTGGCTTCATTGCATTATCAGGTGTGGCCGTGCTCAATGGGTTGGTGATGCTATCTTTCATACGTGATCTTTGGGCATCAACAGGCGATCTATATCATTCAGTGATCAAAGGCGCCATGACCCGCCTGCGACCGGTGTTAATGACAGCACTTGTGGCCAGTTTAGGCTTTGTGCCTATGGCGTTAAACACAGGCACTGGTGCGGAGGTACAGCGACCTTTGGCCACTGTGGTCATTGGTGGCATTATTTCATCAACCTTATTAACTTTATTCGTCTTACCCATTTTATTTGAATGGTTTTCAAGAGACAAAAAAAGCTCAGGAGAACAATCATGAATACCGAAGAACACAATGTGGATGATGGGCATGATCACAATCATGAACATAATCATGACAAAAGTGGCTACTTGCCAGCCATAATTTCACTGGCTTTATTGCTTTCAGGTTTGACACTTGAATTCATCTTAAAATCTGATTTTTTCGTAGGCTGGATTCTGATTGGGTGGTACGTTGCGGCGTACCTTCCTGTGGCCTTACCGGTAATCAAAGAAACCATTGTAGCGCTCAGAAAAGGAGATATATTCACTGAATTTTTCCTCATGAGCATCGCCACCATTGGTGCCATGTTCATTGAACAGTACCCTGAAGGTGTCGCTGTTATGTTGTTTTACGCGGTGGGTGAACTGTTTCAAAACGCAGCTGTTAACAGAGCCAAGGAGAACATCACTGCATTACTTGATGTCAGGCCCAAAACAGCTCATGTATGGCAAGGTAATCAATACCAAACGGTTGACCCAGAAAAAGTAGAAATTGGTGATAAGATTCAAATTAAAGTCGGTGAGAAGGTGCCACTTGATGGCAAACTCATTTCTAATAAGGCAAGTTTGAATGCAGCTGCCATAACAGGTGAAAGTAAACCACAAAGCTTGTCAGAAGGTGAAAATGTATTGGCAGGTTCAATCAATCTTGAATCAGTGATTGAGGTTAAAGTTGATAAGCTTTACAACGATTCATCTGTGGCCAAAATTCTTGATCTCGTACAGAATGCCACAGCTAAAAAAGCCAAAACTGAATTGCTCATCAGACGTTTGGCTAAAATCTACACGCCAATCGTTGTGTATTTGGCCATAGCAATTTGTGTGGTTCCTTACTTTTTCGTTGAATCTTATCAGTTCCAAGATTGGTTATACAGGGCCTTGGTGTTCCTGGTGATTTCATGCCCATGTGCTTTGGTTATATCTATACCGCTTGGCTACTTTGGTGGGCTAGGCGCTGCATCCAAAAATGGCATTTTGTTCAAAGGTGCTACTTATATGGACACACTGACCCAGGTGAATACGCTGGTTATGGACAAGACTGGAACTGTAACCAAAGGGACTTTTACAGTAAAAGAAATCAGTATTTCAAATCAAATGCCAGAGGATGAGTTCATGAGTTATGTTTTATCACTTGAAAAAACATCAACCCATCCCATCGCCAGAGCCATCATGCAATATGAGCACTCAGGTGGAATTAGTGATGCCAGTGATGTTGAAGAAATAGCTGGCAAAGGCTTGAAAGGGTCTGTTCTGGGCAAAACGGTATTGGCTGGAAACAAAAAATTACTGGACCAGTTTAATGTCAGCATGCCTGATGAAATATCAGATATCGTTGACAGCATTGTGATTGTTGCCATTGATGGGGAGTACGCAGGGTATGTAACGATTTCAGATGAATTAAAAGAAGATGCCAATCAGACCATCTCAGCAATCAGAAGTTTAGGTATCAATGAAATTGTCATGCTCTCAGGTGACAAAGACTCCATCACTCAAAAGGTTGCCAAAGAACTGTCAATCAACCAAGCACGTGGAGGGCTGCTGCCTGAGGATAAGTTGAACCATGTAGAAGAATTAAAACAAGATCCAACTAAAATCATTGCATTCATGGGTGATGGTATCAATGATGCACCCGTGTTGGCCACCAGTCACTTAGGCATAGCCATGGGCGCCAATGGCAGTGATGTGGCCATAGAAACAGCAGACATGATCATCCAGACTGATCAACCTTCAAAATTTGTTACAGGATTTAACATCAGTAAGTCCACACAACAAGTTATCTGGCAAAACATCATCCTCGCATTTGGTGTGAAGGTTATTGTGCTGATTCTGGGAGCTGCTGGTATGGCAACATTGTGGCAAGCGGTGTTTGCTGATGTGGGTGTCGCATTACTGGCAATATTAAATGCTGTCAGGTTACAGAAAATGAACTGGTGAATTTGAGTAAATGCAAGCTGTCTTTAGATGGCTTGCATCTATTTATGACCAGTAGTGATTTCATGTTCAATTAATCTCTTGACTCTATAGTTACTATAGATATTAAGATTGAAAATACCAAGTAGTTGAGAGATTTTATGCAAGCCAACCAAGTAAACAAAACAGAATGTGAAACTGAAATCATGACAGAGCAATACACCCAAAAAACTCCTATATTGGACTTTGATTCGCCAAAGATTCAAAGTCTGATTAAATCCCGTGATTGGATTAATATGAATGACTATGAAAAGATTGGTGCTGCCTATGAATACGTCCGCGATGAAGTGCTGTTTGGGTACAACAAAAGCGATGACATTCCAGCAAGCCAAGTCCTTTCAGATGGTTATGGTCAATGCAATACCAAAGGTAATCTACTAATGGCATTACTTCGTGGTCTTGGTATAGCTTGCCGGTTTCATGGGTTTTCGATTGATCAGAAATTGCAGAAAGGAGCCATACCAAATTACATCTTTTGGCTTGCTCCAAAATACATCATTCATAGTTGGGTTGAGGTTTTCCATAAAGGACAGTGGATAAACCTGGAAGGTTTCATCCTAGACAAAACATACTTGAATGCAATCAAAGCAAAATTCCCAGATGAGCAAGGATCATTTTGTGGGTATGGCGTAGCAACTAATTGCCTGGCAGACCCTGAAATTGAGTGGATAGGAAAAGATACCTATATTCAAAAGGAAGGCATCCATGATGACTACGGTGTCTATGATTCCCCTGATGATTTTTATTCTCAAGTTGGAACGAATCTGTCTGGAATTAAAAGATGGCTTTATGAGCGGTTAATTCGGCACTTAATAAACAGAAATGTATCTCTGTTGAGAAAAATGTAGCTTGAATAGATTTTTTATAATCATTGTAACCACTTGACAACCTCGATTTATTCGGCCACAATAGAGACTTTAAAAATCGAGGTGCATGTGTGAGCACAAATATCAAAGTAAGTGATAACAAGGTTGATGTTATAAGCAGATTGAGCCTTTTAGGGATCTCTATCGATCAAGTTAGAGAAATCGCATTGAGGGCAATTACAGCTAAGTATAATGCAGTGAGTAATCACCCACAAAATGCAGGAGGTACGTTGGCCTATCTTGAAGGTGTGAAAACATTAAGAGATGAACTTGGAAAAGACAGTGATTGGGAGGTTGCCAGACCAAATAATATGGAAACTATTAGAAACCCTATTACTAAAATTGAATTTGCATATTCGAATGTTGACTATGCTTGCAGGGCAGAACATAACCCACAGCCTATCTCAAAAAAAGGTAAGGCCTCAAAAAAAGCAGTTGATAACAACCAATTACCTTTATTTGAAGATAACTGTGACTCTTCTCCAGTTGGAAACTATCAGTTGTGGTACGTATTAGTCAGTGAAAAAAATGGTCATATCAATGCTGAGGTTTCACTGCCTACATCAATGGATGATGGTTGCTTTACAATGTTTAAAGAACGTATATTCTGCGTGATTGATGCTACCTCGGATGATATTGGTGATCTTTACGATTTATCGAGTAATGAAGTAGAGTATGACGACGAAATTACCCTATCAAAAAAATGAGTCAAATTTTCAACCCAAACAGGCTATCTTTGGCCAGAAAACGAAATAGGTTAACAAAAAAATCCCTAGCTTCCTTGGTTGGGTTGACACCAGATTCTATTACCAGACTTGAAAATGGCACGCAGACTCCACAAAATGAAACTCTAATAAATTTGAGTAAAGCGCTTAAATATTCTGAAGAGTTTTTCTTTAAAGATGACCCAGACATGATAACTGCTGATAATGTTAATTTTAGAAGCCTGTCAACAATGATTGCTCGAGATAGAGATGCTTTTCTTGCTGTTGGTAGCTTGTCTTTCGATATTATCGACTGGATTGATTCTAAATTTGTTTTACCAAAATTAAATGTACCGGATTTAAGTGTAGGGTATACACCAGACACAGCAGCCGCTGTACTGAGGAACCAATGGGGGGTAGGGCAGCAGCCTATTAGCGACCTAATAAAGTTAATTGAATCGAAAGGTGTAAGAGTTTTCTCATTGAATGAAAACATTGAAACTGCGGACGCCTTTTCTTTATGGCGTGATGGTGTTCCATACATATTTTTAAATGGAAATAAAACCGCAGAAAGAACAAGGTTTGACATATCACATGAGCTTGGTCACATAGTTTTACATCGAGGTGGACGAGTTAAGGAATCTCCAATTAAGATCATTGAGAAAGAAGCAGATACATTTGCATCATGTTTTTTAATGCCTGAATGTGACGTTCGGTCCAATGTAAATGGTTTTATTACAATTGATAGACTATTAAAATTAAAACTGAGGTGGAAAGTATCACTTTCAGCACTTAGTTATCGGGTACACAAACTTGGAATTATTTCTGATTGGCAATATAGAAATTTTTGCATTGAAATACGAAAGAGGTATGGGAATACTGAACCTGCATCAATTAAAAGCAATGGATCCTCATTGTGGAGAATGATTTTTTCTGAGCTTTGGAAAGATAAAATTTCAATAAATCATATCGCTAAAGAACTGGCGCTACCTGAAAATGAAATTGTTGATCTTACAAAATTTGAATCGCTAGATATAGTAGGAAACAATCCACATAACAAAAACAAGCTTACGCTTGTAAATTAAACATAATACACAAAGCTTAAAAAGCCTTATACATAACCACTAAACCCCTCTATGTCCGATACGCTTTAGTATTGGACATAATGTAACAGCCCATATATAATGCCATTTTTATTTAAATATTTACATCATGGCCATCAAAAAACCATTTCCTTTATATCCTGTGTACAACGAATTGAAGGAAATCTCATTATCTGATTATCCTCAGCTGAAAGCTGAATTAGAAAAAATGAATGACTGGCAGCGACAGCATTACCGCTGGGGCCAAATGTTTCTTGAGTATATTGGTAGAAATAAATCTGAACACACATACACAAGATTCAGAAATGAAATTGAAAGATTTTTGTTATGGGCAATATTAATTAAAGATAACCCCATCGATACATACAAAAAATCTGACGTTCTTGAGTATGCAGATTTTTGTTGGAAGCCACCAGCTTCTTGGATAGCTGCCCACAACCACGATAAGTTTACATGGGATGATGGATTCTTCAAATCAAGTAAGTCATGGCGGCCATTTAAGCTACAAGCACCAAAGAGCCAAAAAAATAAAGAAGTACAAAAGAAAAAATATAAGCCATCACAACAAACACTTGCTTCAACATTTACGGGAATTATTTCCTTTTTTAACTACCTGATGGGTGAAGAGCTGGTACTAGGAAATCCAGCCCAAATTGCTAAAAAAGACTGTAAGCACTTCATCACAGAGTCACAAATCAAAGAACCTAAGCGGTTGACTGAAGATCAATGGCAATTTGTTTTAGATACTGCCATATACATGGCAAATGAAAATCCATTGTATGAGCGTAATTTGTTTATCATTGCTTCACTCAAAGTTTTATTTTTGAGGATTTCAGAGCTCTCAGAGCGAAAAGAATGGTCACCTGAAATGGGACATTTTTGGCAAGATTCAACTAAAAACTGGTGGCTTCGTGTATATGGGAAGGGGCGAAAGATTAGGGATGTAACAGTTCCACCAGATTATCTCAAATTTTTAACCAGGTATAGGGAGTCTAGAAATTTATCACCCCTACCCGATAGCAATGATAAGTCTGCTCTGATTGAAAAAGTCCGTGGAACTGGAGGAATGACATCTCGACATTTAAGAAGACTTGTACAAGACACATTTGACCAAGCCCATAAAGTTATGAGTAAAGCAGTGAGCTCCAGCGAAGCTAGAAAGTTAAAAGAAGCTACTACACACTGGTTGAGACACACAGGAGCGAGCATGGAGATCGAACGTGGCCGTGCTCTAAAAGATTTATCCGAGGATTTGGGTCATGCGAGTATGGCTACGACTGACACTGTTTATGTACAGACAGAAAATAAAGTAAGAGCTGAAAGTGGAAAATCTAGAAAAGTAGACTTAGAAAAACAATGAAAATCAGTATGTTATGGCGCTTTCATGTCCATATTCCACTAAATCTGGCACATCACCCTGTAAATGTCGATGTGAGTGTTTGTTGTGATGGTTTGTATTGTTTCTTTTGTACTTCCTTATTCAAAGCACTTTTAGGCGCTTGTATCTTAAATTGTCGCCAGGCTTCATTAGAAACACAAAAACTGTTCTCAAATTTAAAACGGTCATGATTTTGTGTCGCAATCCAAGTAACCGGCGGTTGCCAACAAAAATCAGCATAATCCAACACATCAGATTTACGGTAAGTATCTATGGCTTGATTTTTAACTAATATAGACCACAACAAAAAGCGTTCAATCTCATTCCTAAAACGTACATAAGTATGCTCAGATTTATTTCTACCTATGTATTCAAGATATTGCTTTCCCCAAGCAAAATGTGAACGCTGCCATTCTGTAAATCCATTAAGTTGTACCTGTAGCTGAGGATAATCATTTAAAGACAAATGTTTTAATTCTTCATACACAGGATATAAAGGAATTGGTTTAAGTAAAGCCATTAGGTTATAGATACTAAATATTTAATTGAAGATCATTATATATAAACATTTACCCTATGTCCAATACTAAACAGTATCGGATATAAGAAGATAGATATTGTAATTGTAGCTTCCCCATTTGTGGACGTCCAACTAAACATTTGAATTTTTGCCTCTTATAAGCCCTAGTTTCCAACTAACCCCCTGAATTTTTTGTCCGGCACAAACTCAAGTAATTTCAATGATGAAATTATTGTCAAACTCAGGGTTTCTTTCATCTGAATAACCCTTGGGGTTACATACAACGTTAGTTTCACCTATATGATAGTTAGAACTGTTATGTAAGTGACCATGAATCCAAACTCGTGGATTGTACATTTCTATTACGTTTTCTAGATTAGATGCATACGCTGAGCTAATTACATTATCTTTGTAGTAATCAGGCACAGATCGTAAGCTTGGAGCGTGGTGAGTAACTACAATGTTCTTTTGACCTTCTAGCTCATCTAGTTTATTGGTAAGCCAGTTGAGTGATTTCCTGTGAATAGAAAATATATCGATAGAACGTACTTTTGAAAATTTTGGTGAGAGTCTAATTTTTTTATAATCAGTCATAACTTGCTGGCATTGATATCCATCAATACGAGAAGCTCCAAATAAATTAAAGTCAGTCCATAAAGTACAACCAAGAAAATTGATGCCATCAATCTTAATTGAATCATTTTCTAAAACATGAATATTGCTTCCCTTGCAATCTTCTTTAAGTTTATCGACTAGCTTGGGATAAGCAGCTCCATAAAATTCATGATTCCCAAGTGTATAAATTACCGGAATGTCTTTTATTTTTTCACTAGCCCATTTAAATCCATTATCTTTAACGTGTACGTCACCCGCTAAAACGACAACGTCAACACCCTGATAATCAATCTGGTAACCTTCAAACTCTATGTGCAGATCACTTAAAACTAAAATTTTCATTATTGACTTATAAACATTATTTTAAATAGTTTCTAGCTTCTTCTTCTGCGGCATCCCTGGCAACTTGTCCTGATTCAAAATTTTTATCAATATCGTTTGAACTCGCTACTATTTCATTGTCTTTATCATATACCGACCACCAGTTATATTTATCCATTTCTTCAGCATGGAGAAATAACCCTCGCCAGTCAGCTGTACAATCATCCTTTAAATTTCCTATCCAATTGATCAAAATATGTCTCTCTATAAACTTAATAAATCAAAACTTCTTGTTTCAAAGAAACAAGCAGTGATAGCTTATTATATTCTGTTGCATAACTCTATACTGAATTTGGCAGAAAAATTAGATAACCTCCCTATTTCTTGATATTAAATATGAAGCCCTATAAAATACATTATGTAACCTTAATCTATGACCATTCCCACAATAAAAGCACCATGACAAGGGTGAGATTTTCAATTACACTAAATTTCTTGGGATCTTAAATAATGATTTATAATTAGTACATGGGTAGAACAAGCATGCGCAAAATTATAGTAAATGAAACAGAATTCAATTGGTGTATCAAAGGAAATCATTTAGATAGCAGTAAACCCGCTCATTACACAGTTTTTTTACCTGGTGTAAATGGTCAAACCTTATATGTAGATCCATATGTGTGGGATTTACCTGTAGGACCTAAAACCATTCAAAGAGCAATTTTATTTGCTTTAAAAAATAGTTGGAATCCAAAACAAAATGGCAAACCACTTTATCTGGGTTACAAAGAGGATGAGTTTTTAATTCTTCCGGAAGATGTGAAATTTACTTATGAACTTCAATAAGGTTTTAATGTTAAAAATTATCAAAGCACCCTATTATTCTACTTCCAATAATATATTTTATGTGAATTAGAATGTGATAAAATTAAATGGAAAGATCTCGCACCTCTTTTATATTTCGGGAAAATCAATGAGTGATTCAACCGAGTTAGAAAAAATACAAGGAATAGAAAAGAAGTTTAAAGAAGCATCAAAAGCTTTGGATGTATCACCTTAAGACCAGGTTAAATTTACAGAAGCTGGAGATGTACCCGAAGAGATCATTGAAGACTACATACTTTTGGCTAATTCTTAATGAAAATGCTATCTCCAGAAATTAAATCTTACTTTTGTACTGATATTGACAATATAGAAACGTGGTTTCCTCATGACCCTGAATATGTTAGCTTTTGGATTGATGTGATTATTGGCCTTAAAGGATCAGATGCTGGTGATAATTTTCAAGTACATGTGGTTACTCAAAAACAATTAAGCCAGATAGAAAACAAAGAATATTTACTGATCATTCCCTACTTTGAAAACATTGAAAAAGTTATTGAATTACTGAACAAAACTATAAAGGAATGCAAAGGTATTAATTGGGCTGGAGTATCTATAGATTTGTCGAAAAAATATCTTTGGGACTACCATGATTTTCCTAACAAAACCAACCTAATATAAACGAGTGAAATATTGTTAGATATGAACTTAAATGATGCAAAAATGATTGTTGAGAAAAAAATCATAGCACAAAATCAAGATTGTGCTTTGATGAGTGATGCGACAATAGAATATGTTAGTTGTTTTGTTTTCTATTATCAAAGTAAAAAGTTTATCGAATCAGGTAATTCTGATGAAATGTATGTAGGTCATGGCCCAGTGATTTTGTGTAAGAACACTGGACAAGTTTTTAAAACAGGCTCTGTACATTCAACAGAACATTATGTGAACGCATTTGAAACTTGTGGTGACCCGCATGGTGAACTTACAAATAAAGTTGAAGTTATTGGCTGGATGGATGGAGCGAGAACAGTTGAAGCAATAAAGTATATCAAAAAGGTTTCTGGCTTAGGCCTTTCAAAAGCAAAAGGGATAATTGACTTTGCATTACAAGACAAGAGTTCTATCTTTGATCTTAGCGATGTAGATAAGGCCAAAGAAGTGGTACAAAAACTAAATGAAATTGGCTTTAAGACTAAGCAGCTATGGAGCAATCAATGCTAAGTTAAAAAGAGTGTCAATACCCCAATCTCCCCTACTCTTACTTTTAAATAGAAAAGCAAATCAATATGAACGAGTCTAACAATAAATATCATCGTACAGGCGAGCCAGGAGGCTCTGGATGCAAATTAAGTGCTTTGAGCATACAACTCAAGGATAATGAAGGAATACTCCAGAACGGGCAGCTCCTTTGTTCTGAGAATGAAGTTACTGTGTTAGATATATGATGTACCAAGAACAAATAAAAAGAATAAAGACTAAATTAATTCACGCTAGAAAGGTTGATACTAATTTTGATGCATTTGGAGCAAAATCACATAAATATAAATTAGGTAAGTGTGCATCTCAAAGTGAAATAACCAAGTTTGAAAAGAAATATAACTTTGAATTACCTCTTTGTTACAAGGCCTTTCTATTGGAAGTTGGAAATGGAGGTGTATCTCATTCTAATTCTGCAGCTGGCCCATTTTATGGGATATATCCACTGAATAAAAACTTGGATGAGATTATTGACTCACCTGAAACATACCTAAGGCTTCCTGCAACCATTAAACCATGTATGTCTGATGAGGAATGGGAACGCGAGAGTGGCAAGCTTGATGATGATCTGACAGATGAAGAATATGAACAAGAAATGGGTAGACTATACGCTGGTGTTATGCCAATCGGATCTCAGGGTTGTACTTACTTGCATGCTTTAATGGTTGCGGGTGATAATGTTGGCATGGTGGTGAATATAGATTTTTCGATTCAAAAGCCTCAATTTTGCTTTGAGGCTAATTTTTTAGATTGGTATGAGCGTTGGTTAGATGAAGTAATTTCGGGCGAATTACTTGTTGATGGTCCAACCTGGTTTGGTTACACAATTGGTGGTGATGCCAGTGAACTTCTCAAGACTTTTGAAGAGTCAGAAGATATCGAGTTGAAATTTGAAGCGCTTCATGGAATGACAAGATTGCTATCAGCTAATAAAAATAGTTGTGAAATTCTTAAACAAATTGCATCTGAGCCTAACAAAAAACTTGGCCAATTAGCATCACAGTTGCTTACTAAGTTTTCATATCCTGAGTCTAAAAGCATTCTGTCTGACTTAATTGAAGGAGATGATTCCGAATGTTTAGCAGCATGTCAGGCACTTTATTGGTATCAACGTGAGCATTCTCATGATTGGCTAGATCAGTTAAGAAATAGGATGAAACGTGTAAAAGATGAAAAGACATTCGACTTCATGATTTATCTAATCGAAGAATGCAAAATTGACTATGGTTATGACCTTCTTCCATTTTTAAAAAGCAGTAATCTAGAAATCAAAAAACAATCATTTTACATGCTGGGTAAGCTTAAGAATAAACAAAATTACTTGAGTGCATTTATTGATGGGTTAAAGGATGATTCCAGTCGGATAGTTCATACCACCATCCAAGCTCTTGAAGGTGTTAAGGACAGAGTCTTACTGAAGGAGTATTTCATGGTCATACAGCGATATCCAAAAGAAAAGAACTGTGTTTTGATCAATTTGAAAAACAGGCTAAAAGAACATGGATTTAAAAACAGCTCAGACTTCATAAATAGGTATGACCCTGAATTGGATATTGTTGTTCAGAGGAGTGCTTGGTTTGGTTCAATCATTGATAAAATCTTCAATAAAAAGAAATAGCTTCAGGTCAACCAAACATTTTAAAGGAATAAATAAATGCCATATCAAATTGTAATTAATACAAACAACTCATTCTTTAAAAACGCGATTTCAGTTTTCTTACGTAAAGTACAAGGAAGTAAGTATTTATTGAATGAAGTTAAAAAATATGCTGTTAATGATTTGGATTCAATAAATGAAATATTACCTAGGTGGCCTTCATGGGCAGCTGGCAATGTCACAATTGGTGGGAACTCAAGGAATGAGTCATTGTTTCAAATTTCTGATCCAGTTTATATTTCTGACACCAGAGAAAACAATTTAAATAATTTTTTTGACTGGTTTAATGATAATTTCGACTGGGCTATTTATAGATATTTCACGACTTATCAAGGTTCTCTAGTCTTTTTTATCACTAAAGATAAACAGTCTTTCGAATTGATGAAAAACACATTGAATTCAATCAATTGTGATTTAATTTATCAAAGTTACGAAGATTCAAATGCTGCTCTTGAGCATTTGCTGAATGCATCATTTTATATGGAAGCAAATAAAGAAGGTTTACTTGCTCATGAAATTGCTATGAAATTTGATCAAGAGAATCCTATAATGATTAGTTGCATATCAGGGAATGAAAATTACAAAATTTATAACTGGGATACTGATAAATATGCAGCTATACCCTGGTATATCAAGCATTTCAAGAAATTAACATTGGTGGATAAATTCAATGTTTCTGAAAATAATTTAACTTACTATTTCCATAGAGTTGACGACCTAAACTCATACCTTGAACTTTGGTCTATGTCAGATACAGATTATGCAATTGTTGAAGCAACAGTTTCAACCAATACTGATTTATCATCTTTGAAAAATATAATAAAAAATCATAATGGTTATATCGATTTATTACAGGCATCAAAAGGAATTTCAAAATGGGTATACAGTTTGGTTTATGGAGGAGGAAGTGATGAATACCATGGTGTTTTTGGTGCAAAAGACTCAAGAATAACAAACTTTTTATGGGATCAACTTGAACAAAATGAAGTTGATGATATGCTTCAAATCAGCAGGTTCTAATAATTATGTACAGGTACTATAAAAGTGATGAACATTTATGAAACTTAATCCATTTTTATATAAAGAACAGGATAATACAGTAGATCTTTATATTGGTGGTTGCGAAACAATAGATGCAATCAGGCTTTTTGATATAAGTGAACTATTGTCTGTTGAAAGTTTAGGTGCTACCTCATATAAGGGGTTTGGGTGGGCAACTGAAACAGATATACCTGTAATCAAGACTGTTGGAGAGCTTATATGTTTCTTAGAAATTGAAGATGATATTGGAATTATTGATTTCGAAGCCCATATAGGTGATATTGTAAAACTATCTTCCCATGATGATGGAGAGTGTAACTTTAGGTTTAAATCAAAAAGCGCATGCATTTCCATTTTAAAATCATTGCTACCTCAGCAATATGTAAATATGTTCATAAACAAGTTGATAAATAACCAGGGAATTTATTTAGAATTATTAGAGGATGGTGTAGTTATGAAATACAGTGATTTTGACGACTATATCGCTAAATAGGATGGTGGGCTGCAGTTATCGATGGTGAGGCAGATGGTTGAAAGATTTAAAATTGTTGATTTAGGGTTTTCGGTTGCAGATGCCGAAGATGTATCCATGAAGTATGATGGTTCCACTTTGTTCTTGACATTTACTGATTGGCAGGAGCAAATCATTAATGTTACATTTGAAAACACCATTGCTTTTAAGTACCAAGAAGCGGAGTATTACCTTTCTGATGCAGAGCGTTTTGATTGCTGTCATTTAGTTGAAAATTCAGAATGGCTCAAATTGCATATTAATCAAAGTATGACATGGGATAGTGAAGCTTGGGATCACTATAAATTGAATTTTAATGCTGACGGAATATTTGAAGTCCTTTGTTCAAATATATCTGTCCAATGAACCTGCTCCTTATATGTAAAGGCTATGTTTGGTCTGGTCCGTAAGTCAATAAAGCCGCTAAATAAGGAAATTCTTCATGAGTTATAACATTGCAATTGCTAACTTCGTTTTACCTGAAAGTTTTGAAGAAGCTTGTGACTTAGTTAATCCAATGACAGATGAAGATACTGATAAAATTGATGTTGCTTATTTAGAGTTTTATAATGAGCTTATCAAATGTTACCCCTGTTTATGTTCACTAGATGACGAAGAAATTGATAACAGTGTTTGGAGTGATGGGCCATTGATAATTAACTTTACGGTTAAAGCGCCTGTCATTGGATTTGTATACTCTATGGTTGATGAAGCTTTACCAGTTGTAATAAATTTAGCCTTGAAATCTGGACTATCCATTTTAGATTGGCAAGCAGAAAAGGCTTACAACCCCAGTTTTTCAAAACAGACTTAATAAATATGACAGAAAGAGTTCTTCCAGAACCAGACAAATACGCTTCTTGCCCATACAATGAGAAAATACTGCAGTATTATGAAGGTCAATTTGAGTCAGTCTATATTCTGCTGCATCCATTAATTATACCCAATCAATTAACTTGTTATCTATACCAATGTACTTAAGCAGATACGTCATAAGTAAAGAAAGCGTCATTTTAGAAATAGATCCTAATAAAGGTTCTATTATTAGACGATTCAAACAGCCTGACAACTGGGAATGGAATCCTGAACATGAGAAGTCAAATTGGGAGGAATACAGTGGTAAAACTTTCCTTGTATATATGCTCGGAGGGCAATTGATATTTCAAGAAGGTAAGAACCGTTTTGAGTTAGGGTCTAGTTATTCTGCAAAAATGAAGCGAAGAGGTTTTAGGTGGATTTTGTTTCAATTATTTCGCAATAGAGAAAAGGTGTATGAATTTAAATATAAAGATCCACAAACCAGAAAAGAGAGTTTACTCAGAGCATTGACGTTCGATGATGACTGGTGGGATTGGGACACACCTTTTGAAGATGTTTACAAATATTTAAAAAAATTTAACTGCTAAATTTGGTAGTTCGAAAGATAAGATAGATGAATATGAACAAAACTTGGCGGTTAGAAGATGTATCAGAACGTGCAGTTGATGCCCGGTATACTTTTTATCTTCTTTCGAAAACAGCAATAAAATTATTAAAACCAGGTGATGCCGTTAAAGTTGTATTTCTGTGTGATGTTGAGAATGACAAAGATTGGTCTGCAGAACGTATGTGGGTTCAAATAACCAAATGTGGGCTAATGGGTTTTGAAGGTTATTTAGATAATGATCCATATTATATTCCAGATATTAAAGCTGGGGATAAGGTGAAGTTTAAATCGAAACACATAATTCAAATGAGTATTGATGACCCTGAGTCGAATACTGTTGATGATTATATTCTTAAATGTTATGTGACTGATTCTATTTTAAAAGATTGCCGTAAAGTAACTAGACTTTTAAGAGAAAAGCCCACAGAAGACGAGAATGACTATAGCGGTTGGACTCTATTCTCGTCGGATGACAGTGAAGAATATTTGAATATCTCCACTAATTGGAATTATTTATCACTTGGTACAGTTTTGAACGAAGATGATCGATTTATTAGCCTTCTGAATTCCGATTATGATACAGATTATTTCTGGGATGAGTCAGATGGTAATTTCAAGGAAATTGGTTGATTTTCAAACATACTGTATGAAGTATAGAAACCAAACTTGATTAAATAATCGTATATTTTTTGACTAATCGCTCTGACAGACTGAAAAGCAATTTGCTCAAGTAATATGAAACTATCAAATGACAATGAACTTTTAATTGAAAACAAAATGTACAGCCAAGGTTATACCCTGAAAGATATCGTTGAATCAGGTAGAAAACGACTGGAAAAATTTTGTTTTGAAACTTATGAACCTGACATATTAGCTAAAGTAACCTTTTTTAAGGATACTGATGATTCGCGAAAAACACCGGCTGTTACTGGTTATAGACCAGCGCATCAGATATTAAGTGATTATTTAACTTCTGGTGAGCATATTTACTTTGAAGATGATGCTGTGTTCCCTGGGGAAACTGTCAACGCATATATCAGATTTATTAGCCCTGAATATTATCAAAAATCTTTAAAAATTGGGATGGAATTGAATTTCAATGAGGGATCTCGTGTTGTAGGTTCAATTACTGTAACAAAGATATTTAATGATATTTTGAGCAATGAATGAATAGCTGTAAATTAGCCGTTTAAGTGTAGAAGTTCAAACCTGATCTGACAGTTACCCGTTTTTCAATAACCGATTGTCAGATTGGATTTAGTTCTTAAATTTTTCACTCATCAACACTTTGATATTTCCAATCCCACATATCTTCTGGTAATTGCTCATCAAGATTGGTTCTATATCGTTCTTGCCAACCACTTTTATCAAACTCTTTTGCTTGATCTTTTAAAAAATCAAACAATCGAAAAACGTGTTTAGTAAATACGTCATCAACTATAGGTGCAGATCTATAATCAATGGTTTGGTTTCCATTTCGCATATAAATTCGAAATTGAGGCAAATTATTATCTCTTTCTACGCATACACCATTCCGTTCTTTAATTAGCCCATGTGCTATGAAACTCATGCTAGAAAGCTCTTTCTGTAAATTGAATATACAATCACTTATGCTTTGTTCATTTACAATGCTATTAAGAGTTATATTTATGCTTGGTTTTTTGTTATCTCCAGGCATATCTTTTTCGCGTTGCCATGAACAGACTCTTAAAACAGGAAAGAAAAAATCTGATGCTTTATTCATTGAATCATCAGTATATAACGCAACTGAATCCATCCAGCTATAATTATTTTCGATTATAACGATTCTAAGATCGCACTCCATCCAGCCATAATTTTCTTCATGCTGTGGCGGAATTATAGCAAGAGGCCCATCAATCAACTCATTAGCAATTTGCACACAACGTCGTCGGTTATATTTTTTAATTTTATTTTTCTTATTCATGAGATAAGTTTATTTGATAACTGATTTAAAAACTCTAGCTTGCCTTCTCTAGAGCCAAGGCTCTGAACATTACAATCTGTCCAAGGGCTGATTGCGGTATTTTTGCCTAATTGACTTAAGTTGTCTCTTGCTGGATTAGCTTTGTCATAATGACAGCTGCGTTTTAAATTGTTCAATAATAACTCTATATGAGCATTAGTATTAACAGAATTGATACCATGAACCTTGTTCCCAACGAACTCAAAGTGTTTTTCAACTTCACTTACTATATTTATACACTTCCATTCAGGCCAAGCTTTATTGAGGGTTGGCCAACATTAATAGAAAATTACACAAAAGTTAGGCTATCTATTTGAAGTAAATGACAATATTCAGCTGATAGTATTCTCACGTTAAATAAATAGCTCCACACCATTCTGTCAAAGTTGTACGGTTCTTGTGCGTTGAAGTTAAGAAATATAATTCAATTAAGTCAGCCGCTAAATTTATACTGCTTGCCTCAAAAACACAGACTGTACCAGTCCGTTCCCGTGTTTCCAACTCCCAGTTTGATCCTATAAATAGGAACTGTTCACCATTTTCCCGGTGATCGTCGATGAAGTATTCTATGGATTCCTTACGAGCCTTAACTTCTTCAGGACTACATAATTCATCATTTTCTTTAGCTGGACCTCTGAATATGCAACTGACACCTCTTGGCCTGGTTTTAATCTGGTTTTGGATTCGGGCTTCTAGTGCTACCCAATCTAGTAAATCAGTTCCGCTTTCTGTGCTTAGTGAACCTTCAAGTTTTATAGGTGAACTCAAACTCGTCTTCTCCACGTCCCTTTTTGCATTTTGCGTATAAAATGCTTCGACTCTTTGTGCCTCAGATTCCCTTTTGATAGGATTATCGCCGACAACAATGAATTCTATCTCCACAGGATACTTTTCGTCTGTATTAAACAATTTCAGTTGATAAAGATAAGCTTCCATAATTATTATAACTTCCAATAATTTATTTATAATGATAATTGATTAAATGTATCCTTCCAATATGTTGGAGAAACAGATTCATCTAAAGCCAAAGGATAAACGACGTCGTAGGCTTTATTTAATAGTTTTTTGTCTGTTAGCAATGTGCTAATCTCTTCACATTCTGGTGGTGTATAAACACCAAATCTTGACCTAGAAAGCTCTAAAAACCAAGATGCTTTTATTTGGTTGTCATCAAATAATGCAATAGACTTATAAAACGAAACAGCAATATGTTTTAGCGATTCAAACCTCACCAAGTCAGTGGTCCCCTCTAGAATAACTTCAGAATCTTTGACATAGTCCATATGTGTTAGAGTCCATTCTTTTTCTAAGCATGCCTTTTCATCGAAGTGTACAATTTCAAATTTGTTTGACCATGTGTTTAAACATTCATTAATCTCACTAACTATTGTGTCTAATAACCCATCAGCCTCAAGATTTTTTGCATTGTTTGAACAAAATCCAAACACCGAACTAACCATTTCTAATTTATCAGTATTATGTCCTCTTAAATAATCAAACGCTATTGGCAAAAAATACATTATTTCATCATATCTACCTGCAGGAAGATGAGGTCCAAATAGCAGGCGATAATCGACACCATCAAGTTCAGCATCACTTTTCTCAAGGATATTATTTAGGAACCCAGGGCTCCAACCATGATTTGGGCCTGACAATTTTGTGGGTCTTTTATATGAAGTGGTTAACATTATAAATTTGTATCAATTGATTGATATGTACCTGTAAAACGTAGCCCTTGAAATTTCTAATGACTTACAGATTTCATTAATTGTAAGAGACTCATTTTTATGCATTTGTTGTGCCATTTTTACTTTTGGATCATTTTTAGATATGGGTGGTCTTCCGCCAACTTTACCCCTCGCTCTTGCAGCAGACAAACCAGCATTGGTTCTCTCTTGTATTAACCTTCTTTCGAATTGAGCTAATGCTGAAAAAATATTGAACATTAATTCGCCTGATGCTGTTGTTGTATCAATAGCACCATCTTGTATAGATTTAAAGCCAATGCCTTTTTCAAGGAGCGACTCGATCAAGTTTACCAAATGAGACATTGACCTTCCCAAACGATCTAAACGCCATACAACCAGTGTATCACCTCTGTTTAATTGACTTAAACATTTATCCAAACCAGGTCTGGAACTTTTTGCTCCTGAAATCTTATCTGTGAAAATCATTTCATTTTTACATCCCTCTTTAGCCAGTGCGTCAATTTGTAAATCTAATTCTTGATCATCTGTAGAAACCCTTGCATATCCAATTTTCAAACTCATAATCTCAATTTCTGACACTTCAATGAGTTTATGATACTCTGTTTTATGAGACGTGTATATGAGACTGTTAAATTTAATCATGATTAAGCAAGATTTACTATTGGGTCATGTATTGAAAAACGGTCGTTTTATGATTCATAGTTCAATTTAGAATAAACAAGCAATTTAAAAATTCCTTTTACATCAGAAATCAATGATTTAGAATGTAAGCACCAAAAAGGGTGCTCGTATTTGTGCAAATATTATGGGTGAGCCTTCAATAAAATACTACGTACAATCATACATTGAGATATATGAAAGATATATTTAAAGGTTATTATCAATTAGAAAAAGAGGAATTTAAGGATCTTTGGGAAAACTCACTATTTATATTCGATACTAATGTCCTTTTAAACCTTTATAGGTACCAATCATCTACGAGAGATGCGTTGTTAAAAGTCATGGAACAGCTAGGTAACAGAGCATGGATTCCCTACCACGTTTGCTTAGAATTTCAACGAAACAGACTTAAAGTTATAGCTGAGCAACATAAACGCTTTTCTGAAGTTAGAGGAATTGTTAGAAAACTAAAATCAGGGATGCAAAACGAATTTGATGGGCTGCAACTAAAAAAGAGACATAGTCATATTAATCCTGATCAGCTACTAGCCAATATTGAAAAAGTACAGAAAGATTTTTTTGAAGAACTAAACAAGCTGGAAGAAAAAAGTATTAGTGTAAATTCAACAGATGAAATTAGAGACCGAATAGATGTTTTGTTCCAAAACTCAATTGGTTTGCCTTATGAAGATCAAAAGTCAATAGATGATTTGTTTTCTGAAGGTGAGGATAGGTATAAAAATAACATACCACCAGGATATAAGGATTCTTCTAAAGATGAAAAGAATCCAGATGAATTTACTTATTTAGGACTCACTTATAAAAGAAAGTATGGTGATTTAATTATTTGGAAACAAATAATGTCTCATGCTGCAGTCAATGAATTAAAAAATATAATTTTCATCACGGACGATAATAAGGCAGACTGGTGGTGGAAAGTTGATAGTGGTGGAACCAAAACTATTGGTGTACGCCCTGAATTAAAAGACGAAATCTACCGGGAAGCTAAAGTTGAAAATTTTCATGTTTACAATACTGAGGGATTCCTAAGCTATGCAAATGAACAGTTAAATGCTCAAGTGACAGAAGAAGCTATTGAGGAAGTCAGGGAAATATCAGACGAAAAACAGGATGCAATCCAGCGTCATCGTATAATGCGACAAATGGCACAATCTGCAGAAAGAGCGGTCTTCGAATGGTTATCCCGCAAATTTTCTCATCTTGAACACCATAGACACGGAGACAATGGGTTAGATTTCGTTGGATACAAAGGTGAACATAAATATGGTTTCGAAATCACATTGATCCGAGAGTCAAGAATGATCATTCATCGACTAAATGAGATGATATTTAGGTCGTATTATTTGTTAAACGAAAAACGTTTCTACGAAGTTTCTATCATATTTGCTGTTCTAAAAGAAGAAACCATTCCTGATCTTGAGCAGCGTATTCGGAGATTAATGCCTGAAGTTGAAGGTAACTTGAAAATAATCATTGGTAAGGCAGAGTACAATGAAGAAGAAGGGTATGTATATGAGTTTATTCCATACACTGATTTTCAGCTCAATCATCGCATGTAGCATAGCATTGCTGTTCCACTCCACTCAAAAAATACCACAGCACTAGGCGTCATATAGAAAGGAGAACCAGCTATTAGTTCAAACGATCATACTCATTATGCAAGAATACTTTCCCCAAGAGGAGTTTACCCTGTTGAAAGTATATATTTTGATGATGCGGTATTTTTTAGTGATAAAGATATTTCCTTCTCTATAACTAAACATCACAAACATACTCGGGGTGGTGAGAACGATTCCTATAGTGAAGTGCAAATACTCAATCCCACAGAGACTATGTTATATGGGGCATTAATGTTGGCAGTGGATCGAGATATAAGTTATGTGTCATTTTATCCCTACCCATATTCTGTGCCCATAAAATGCAATACAACACTTAAGGATACTCAGTGGTTAACAGGCAAAATCAAGGGTATGCTATGTGGAAAACTTACCGAAGAGGATGTCATACATCCTGGGTATACATTTCCTGCAAGAAACGTCTACAAAAACGCTTCTGATGTATCTATGCCATCTGCAGTAGGTGGCCCTGAATATGACTTACGAAAAAGTGGTATTAATTATGAACTTGCTAAAAATATCTATAATAATATTGATTTAAATGATTCTTTAATGATACGAGGGTTATATACTTTGATTAAAGCTGGCATGCTCAAATCACATCACCAATTTTTTGAAGAAGCTATCTATTCTTTATTTATAACAATGGAAGTATCGTACAGGCTAGTGCTTCGTGAACTTAAAAACCTAGGCAATAAAAACCCTACATCTCAGGATGCTATGACATATATTCATGACGCATTCTACGATATATATAGAGTAGAAAAGTATTTTGAAGAATATTATGAGGGTCGAATAAAATCTTTACACCCAGAAAGCCGGTTTGGCATTCATCCACATGCTCCATTAGCTGTTGATGATTGTTTTCATTTATTCGATGACATGATTGAAGTCTATGCATTTCTGATTTGTGGATATGTAAACCCTAAACATAAAGAGAAGTTAAAACTTAAATGACAGCGATTCATGAGACTGCGTATCCACGCATTAAATCTGAATACAGCAAAAAGGAATTAGAAAAATCATTTACACCAAACGAAGTTGAGCTTAGCTTCATTTTAAGAAAAAAAAGATTGCCTCATGCGAGGTTGGCATTATTGCTCTTACTTAAAACCGCCCAACGTCTGGGGAAAATAATAAAACTTTTTGATGTTCCAATGTAAGCTTCCCCTAAAAACAGACACATGACAAGGATGAGATTTCCAATTACGATGCACTCAATGTTAAACCAAAGTGCTGAACATTCTCCAACTAAACTTGTAAATTTCCAATTCAAAGTGTTAAAGGTGTACAAAACCACAATTAAGAAGTCAAAATCTTATGGTGATATAATGGTTTTTTTAATGCACAATTAACAAGGAAATCAGATGATAATGAACATTAATGCGCTCACAAAAATTTGTTATTTTTAATTAGGATTTACCATGAAAACGAATTTTCTTATAAGAGTATCAATTGTATTAATGTTTATTTCTGTAAATGTTTACAGCAACCCATTAAGCAATAGCTTAAAGCACGCGACTAGACAACAGGCAGTTATCAATGAATTTGATCGACAACTTCAAAAGGACTTATCTGACGATCAAATTTTATCTGATGATGATTTAAATGGAAGCATCTCTGCAGCTATCGTAAAAGGGAATCAAATCATATGGTCAAAAGCTTATGGGCCTTCAGATAAAGTAAAGAACATCGCGGCTGACTCTAATATAATTTACCGAACTGGTTCAATATCAAAATCATTTACCGCATTTCTCATGATGCAATTAGTTCAAGATGGAACTATTGGTCTAAATGACCCTATTGAAAAGTTCTTACCAGAAATAAAACAGCTAGACGGATATACAGATTCGACAAAAATTACCTTTAAACAGCTGGCCAGTCATACTTCTGGCTTAACAAGAGAACCCAGGTTAAAAGACTCTGCTAAGGGTCCTATTGAAGAGTGGGAAGATAAAATTTTGTTATCTATACCACATACACCATTCAAATCAAAACCAGGAGAGAACTATAGTTATTCAAACATTGGTTATGGAATCCTAGGTTTAACGCTTTCGCGGGCGGCAAATAAACCTTTCATAGAGTTGGTTAAAGATAACATATTCACCCCCCTCAATATGAATAATAGCTATTTCATTGTACCCAATGCAAAAACAGAATTTCTGGCAAAAGGAATGGGGGGTGGTCCACTTGGAGAGCTTGATGAAATAGAACCTCATAAAGAACATCTAGGCCGTGGGTATAAAGTACCGAACGGCGGAATCTATTCTACGTCAAATGATTTAGCAAAATTCATGATTCACAATATGGGATATACTGAAACACTGACCAAAGAAAATCTAGCGCTAATGCAATCTCAAAAAACCCCAGACAACGAAAGTACAAAATATGGCCTCGGATATTTTTTGTATGAAGACAACAACATTACAACGGTAGGCCATGGCGGGTCAGTGTCAGGATATACAGCAATGTTTAAGTTTGAAAAGGAAAGTCAATATGGAGTGATTCTATTGAGAAATTACAACTGGGGATCAACTCATCTTGATCTTAGGTCAATGACCTTATTGAGGAAATTAATGGATGTTTCTACAAAGTCAAAACAATAAAGTAACTGTTATTGAGCGGTATAAAAAGGACAAAAAGTTAACCACTTTGGCTGTAATATAAATTTATCTAATCAAACAAAACCAACTACTTAGGACTTTTAAAATTTACCACTTTAGTTGTATCCCAATTATTTCTATATAAGTCAGATAGATAGACTTGTTTTTGTGAAATTTGCTTGGTGTGACAGCCAACCAATCGCAATCAAATTATTTGATTGTATAGGAAAGTAATTACAAATCTCTAAATCATTAATATGTTTCATTATTAATTAACTATACATGACTCTTCTGGCTGAACCTATTAATTTTTATTTGATAAGAGTTTATTTGAGCTTAGGAATTAGGCTTTTAATCATGTTTTCTTCTTCTTTAGATTGAGCTATTTGAAATAAGTAATACGCTTCATTAATGGCTTCAATGGTGCCTTCATTGTACTCTTGTTTTTCTATTGGTTGATGTAACCAGTTTTTTGGCCGATTTGAACGAGTCAGTTTCGGTTGGGTGTCACCTAGATAACTCCAATAAAAACGGTTCACTGATATATTTTTAAGCATATCTTTTGATAAAAGATATGTCCAATCTTTGTGCTGTTGCCAGCGCCATGTATTCGGACTATTTTTGGTTCTACTGGTGATACCAATAAATCCAATTTTATGCAGGATAGCTTGAAAATCTTCGTTAATTTCCTTTGCCCAACATTGTAAAAACTTAAAAATCTCTGTGTAAGTACCACCGTAATAAACAACATCAACAAAAAATAATTTTTTCTTAGATTTTTTAATCGAATGAGGGTCAAGCTTTAGCTGAGTAAAGTGCTCTTTTAAGCTTAAAATTGACTTTGGGTCTTTACGAGTTAAATCTTCAATGGATTGCCCATACAAAGAAATATTCAAATGTCTTAAATAATCGCCAGATTTTAACTCTGAATAGAGACCAGATAAGTAATCATAAGCACTATCTAGAGATCGTCCCACAAATACAAGGTTACTGCCTTCAGTGTATTTAATTATTTTTGCTACACATAAACGCAAAGCATCTAACAAGTATTGATTTAATTCATAATTAGGATTTAATAGTTTTCCAAGTTCACTCTTATTGGCTATGTTCCATCTAAATGGTATGGTGTTTTCAATCATTTCTATACTAATTTAATTTTAGTTCCACTTCATCACCAACAGCGATATGTTCAAAATCTTCGACCCAAAATGCATAAACATTTAGCTTTTGTTTTCCATTAACATCGACAATTCTTGGTATATCAAATCCTAAGATCTCGGCATTTCATAAATACATACCAGGCTCAATTCTACAGTCGGAATCATCTTGTTGCTCTACAACAACCACTTTCCTATCGGAAAGAATGGCAATGTTAACTATTTTAAACCTAGATTTAATCATCATTATTTATTCAAATGACACCACAATACTAGAAGTTTCCTTAGCCCATTGATCAACTAAAGACTCTGCATCTTTCAGATCAGTTGTAGCAATGGCCAAAGTACGCTCAGCATTCCATTCTTTTTCTAATTTGTTGTCATGCTCTTCATGAAGTGTTCCTTCACTGCATTGTTTGCATAATATTCGTGTGTTCTTAGTCCAGTCTTCAATTTCATAGCCTGCTTTGAATATGGCCTTTCTTAGGACCTCTAAATCATCGTCTGACTTTATTATCACTTCTAATGTAAGAGTTTGATATTCAGAAGTGCTGATTAGCTCCAGCACATTAAACACTGGATATTCAATGTCTTTATACAATCTATAACCGACGGCAGCTCCATCATTCAATACAATATCACCATACTTAAACCCAGATTTCTTAAAAGGAATATTGTCAATTTGTGTGCGAGCTGGATCAAGACGAGTGCCCCAAACCACTTCCCCATCGTCATCAGGATTAAGTCTTACAGGTGTCATGCCACAATTCGCATCTACTGGCCCCTCTTCATTCGCTATTTTTACACCACATGCCAACCAGGCTTCTCTAGCAATGCTCCATTCTCCGAGGGCGGTGGCAGCAATCGCCATATTCCACCTAGCCGCTTCATCATCTTTATCCAACTCATATGCATGTTTGTTGTATTTTAAAGATGGCTCCCAATTACCTCTGTATTTATGAATAAACCCAACTTGATAATTTGCAAATTGGTGATTCGGATCCAATTCCAGCACTTGTAACAACATACCAAGCTGTTTATCTTCATCTTCAATCTCAGTAGATGCTTTATACAGTTTTTCTGCCTTCTTTTTTTTGAAGTTAAACAATTGCATTTGCGCCCTGCCTTTTCTTAGTCAATTATAATTGAGTCTAGTTTATTAGGATCATAATCGAAATCCTTCACCATAATAGGCCCTTTTATGTATACACCATCTTTCAACTCATAACTCACAAGAAAAGCTTGCGTAGACTTATCACTATCCTTGAATCCCTGAACCAATAGTGAGGTTTCAGTTTGCTCAATGATTTGCTTTTCAGTGTATTCGATTTGTTTGATTAATGATTCCACTGAATCTTTAACTTTGGGGAATGGAATCTTGGCATTGACCAACAGTATAAAATCTCCTGCCTTCATATCTCCCAAATCATCCAATTGATCTCGGCTGATTACCACAGTTGGTACATCGTCTTCATTCGTCTTATTCAACCTTTCTTGTTTCTGATTTTCTTCGATATCATCACTGATCATTAGCAATCGAGCTTCATTCATAGCTACCACCCTATCACTATAAGTATTGATAACATCAGTCTTTTCTGATTGGGTGTAACTGGGATAGTTTTTGCACCATGTTTTGAAGTCCTGGCTTCTCTCTTCATTCAGGTATCGTTTCAAACTTTTTAATATCAATTGTTGTCCCTGATTCATTTCTTGTGCAAATTTTTCCTTGGCCTCCTCATGACTAACGCCCAAGCTATCTGGTGATTCTAAAATAAACTCATTCACATACCCATCGATTTCTTTTACAAAGTTATGATATTTCTTGGCCCAAAGCTCATAAGCAGCTTGATTTTTTTCACTGTATTCAGGGTACTCTGTTTCACAAGCCGTTTTAAAAAACTCAACATTTTCCAATAATATGTGAATAAACGATAGGTTTTGGTAATAAGTATCTTCTGGTGAAGAGACTTCATCAGCTTTCACAGTAAGTGAAAATGTAGCAATCATTATGGCAAACAAAGTTATAGTTTTCATTTCCAAAATTCCCACCACTTTTTATTATATGAATCCTTCCATTGATAAAACTTCTGACTGATAGTTTTGGATATGGTATCAAAGTTTTCCCATGAATCATCAACGTGATACAAACTAGGTAAATCTTTACCTAAAACAGATTCATAATCACCAAAATAAGCGTTGCTCTCATAATAATGTGATGCAAATTCACTTCCAATATCACTGAGGTCTTCTTCCCAGAACTTTTCATCGCATTCTTTTTGAAGAAACTCCGCTCCCGTCATTTTCCTATCTTTTACCTTTTGCAAAGATTCAATTGATTGTTGGGTATGAAAGTCTCCAACCAAATCATTGTGAATAGCCCACGCAAGAAACATTCCAATATGAGTTCCTCCAGCCTTACTATCCAAAGTAGTGGGAAAATCTTCGGCACCATAATGCCAATCCATTCTGTCATATGCCATTTTTCATTCCATACACTCTAAAGAAACTTCGCTAATTTTGCCAGCGAGCAATTCTATAAGATCATTTGAAAACTTTTTTAAGTTGTGATTTCTGGTCTTGAGTTGGCCTGACATTTTCAAAACTTCTTCTGCAGTACAATATGTTTGAAATGGAGATGCTAATGTAACATGTATCCCAACCACCCCATTTATACTACTTTTCCCAAGCAAATAAAAACGCATGCCAAAAGTTTCTAAGTACTCACTTCCATCAGCTTTGGACTGACCTCCTATCAACTCAACTTTTCCTACCATATGCTTTGACAGTATAATTAAATCATGAGCCAATGATTTTATCTTAGAATTATTGAACCACCCTTCTCCATAACCAGTAAACCCATCAATAGAAGCATGACATGTTAAACCTACTTGATATTCTTCTCTGTCTGCTGTGATTGTTAGATGATCCATTTTGTTTCTTTTATAAATTTATTGAATTCAACTTTAATTTGTTTTTCTGGAAAGCTTTTATTCCAAGTATATTTAGGGGAGTTGTCACCTTTATATGAAAAATTAACTTCAGATTCGTTAGGTTTATGGGAAATTTTCAAAACAGCATTATTTTCGTCCAACACAGGGTGTTGACCAATGTATAGGGTTGCATGAGAAGTATAACCATATATACCAGACTTGTATTGACTTTGAATCATCAAAGCTAAATCAATCATTGGTTGAATATTCCAACCATGTTCATCCTTCAAGCTTTTGTAAAAGCTTAATATTTTATTCCAACTTTTCGTGTTAATTTTCATAAATGCGTATGTTTAAACGCTTTGACAAATGATTGTCTTATTTTGTTTATATGCTTTACTGAAAAACAACATGAACCTGTCAATTGTATGCACTAACGATTTGTCTGAGTTTGAGGCTTTTAAATTTATTAATTCATGCACAAGCTCATTTGAGCATTCAGGATTTATCTTCGGACCATTGTAAAACTCATCAAACAACCAAGAAAGCTTTGGGAAACCTTCGTGTTCATGAACCATAATCAAAATATTTTCTTCGTAATGATCAACTTTTTCTCTTATAGAACCGAAATACATATCAAATGCCATTTTTATATTTTTCCTGTATTAGCATAATTATTAATGTAATATTTAGGTGCTTGTGCAGTACCTGTTTCTATAATTTCACCATTAAATCTGTTTACAATTAAAGGGGCATTGCCAGCTAATGCATATCTAAATTTTCCAGTCTCAATGTATTGAGCAGAATTGTAATAAAAGACCCAACCAAATTCATACTCCTCAGTTTTTTCATCTAATATAACTAGTTCAGTATTTGGATTGCTGTAGTTTGGCAAACCTGAGCGCATTTTATTTGACTCCTCTTCTGCATGAGTCAAATAATCTTTAACTAAATTTATTGCTTGTTCGAATTTAATTATCATGGTTACTCAACTTCTTTAATGCCAAGGCAGTCATTTGAAATAGCCTGCACTTTTTTAACTTCGTCAATCCATTGAGCTCGAAAGTATTCAATATTACTGAGTGTAATTGAGCCAAGCATATCTGGAGGATAATATTTTATTTTAAAAATTGGTGGATGCCCCACAAAGATTGAATCTCTATTCCTGTATTTATCTGCCATCATTGTTTTTGCAGACTCACCTACCGCATCAAGCAGTAAATCTAGTTGTTCAAATAAATTTGGGCACTCATCAATGACAAGTTTGTATTCTGTTATTTCATTACCCATTGGATTCCAGATATGGAGTGTATTACCATACCAATTAAATGCGTATGGTGCATGATCAACATAGGGCGAAATTTTCCAAAACAATAATCCGCTATAGACATGATTTATATTTGGTACCCCAAACTTTTCACCTAAAGCTTCACTTTCGTATCCTTTTTCAAGAGGCAGCCATTCTTCAAGCCGTTCTTTATTAGTGCAGCCATACAATGTAATCAAAAGCACAGTGGCTACAATAGTTTTCCAAAACATACTTAGACTTCTCATTAAGCCTGATTCCTTAGAAAATTAGCCAGTGAGTCATTCCAATTGATAGCTGGCGATTCTGAGTTATTAGGAAATTCATTGGACAGCCCTTCAAACAAATTTCCTACATAAGCCATTAAACCATCATGAATGACCATCCGTTCTGATTCCATCATAGTTGATTTAAGTTCGATCAACTCATGTATATTGGCTGTATAATCAGTACTGAATCCTGTATTGGCCAACAAGTATTCAAATTCCACAGATGGCATGCTGCTGTTTTGAATAATCCATTTGGCACTTAACAGCGCTCGCATGAAATAGAAGAATCGTTTCAGCTTCACTTCTTTTTGTTCTTGAATATCCAGCCAGGCACGTTTGGCCATTGAACGATAATGGTGATAGGCAGATTGTGGATTGAAGCTCTGATTTATGATTGATTTCAACTCTGGGTATAACAATGGGTGCGACTGGTACACAATGGGCGTGTTGAGCCACTCATGGACGACCACATTGCCTTTGGCGGCTAAATACATTGCTTTCTTTAGGTCCCAACCGGCGATGTCTAATTCATCACTGATAGGGACTTCAATCACATCCCTTTCGGGAAAGACTTGTAGATACCAATCCTTTTTATGAACATAAATGAAACGCACATCATAATCACTGTCTGGTGATGGAAAGCCCCAACTCCTGCTGCCGCTCTCAATGGCATGAATGATCGTTACTTCATGTTGTTGTTCAATTTCCTTTAAATGTGCTGTTACTTTTTCTTCGATACTCATAAATTCAATATCCATTTAATATGCTCAATCCAAATCTTCAATTATCTTCTTTATTTTATTCAATGCTGTAGATGCTTGGTTTTGTTTAACCACCACACCTTCTAAAGAACCATACTGCTGTTCAAGGCAATTCATTAACAATTCACGCACGGCTGTTTCATCAGGTATATCAGGCAACCCGCAATTGAGATATACCTTCTCCAACTCACGCTCCTTGTTGGTGAAATATGATTCAAGCTGTTCAATGCTCCACTCTCCTCGCCTGATGGCTTTGAGTTGTTCGGCGTTCCTGGTCAAATCAAGGTCATGTTCAAGCATTAACTGTTCAACTTCACCCAACAACCTCACCACATGGTAAGCAAACTTGATGTCATAGCCATGTTCTTCCACAACTTCCTTGCGTTTACCAATGGGTGATTTGGTTCTGATCTTATGAATCTGACCATAGGCATAGCCTTTAAACTTGGCCCAACAGCCTTTGTGTAAAAACAGCTTTCGTTGTTCGCGAATCATATCTGCTATTGGAGTTGAATGCAGAATACAGTTTCTTGGAACAAACAGCGAATCGATTATGTTGGGGTTGTTATCAGCGAGCAACCTGAAATACCTGGCTATTGAGTATATGGTGATGTCATAGGTTCGCCCTCTTCCTCCCATAGCTTGTTGATCGACAATGTGGTGTTTTTGATACTGTTTGAATTTCACTTCAAAGGGGTCAAAGTCAGGAATTTCACCCCTGAAGTGTGGAAACACTTCATGTTTCGGTGGAATGGCAAAACCATAAACATCCATATCAGAACTGTCATTGCTCACACCATAAGCCATAGAACCCATAATCACTTCATATTGAGTGGTGTTCTTCAGAAACGAAGGCGCATCTGTGATGAGCTGCTTCTCGACTAATTTTTGGAAGTGACTGGCCATTATTTCAAATATACTTCAATACTTATTCTATTACCGTCTTTATCTTCAAGAGGGTATATTCCTTCCCCATTACATGCACGATCATCATGCCAAACATTGCCGCGTTCTGGCCCTGTGACAACTAAAATATCAAAACCTTCACAACCTGTACTCTTAATTGGAATTGAACCTGTTCTATGAACTCTATCATAGTAGTCAGATTCATAACCCTTTGCTTCATCGAATAATGACATGTCATTCCATGCTTCAAAGTGAGGAAAGTCAGATGACAAATGATCTGCTGGCAACTCGTCAGGCTCACATTCCCAGTCTTCTAATAAATCAACTTTACTTGGTGGTATACAACTTCCTCCAACTTTTAATAAGTAATCTCTGTATGCCGCAGGTAGTTTGATTTTCCAAGTTTTTTCGAAGCTAACTAACTCTTCTTCGGTGTGGATTTTAGGCTTGTGATCAGAAATGGGCTGATCATTTTGTTCTACTTTTTTCAATGCCAGTTGATCTTTAAACATCCAAAACATGATCGCACCAAATGGTAATGATATTCCAAAGATCCAAGGTGAGTACGGCCCTGATGTAAAAAATGAAGCTGAAAGCAATTGAATAGATAACATTTGGATGAAAGCTTGCCCGGTTGCCCAATTTAGTTGTAAGGTGCCCACACCTATGAGTATAAAAAGCAACCACAACTTACGTCTTTTAATCGTTTTCATTTTCCAACATTTAATGAATGTCCAGATGGTAAATAATGGAAACAGAATCAAACAGAAGAAAACCGCATAATGCATGATTCCTTTGTTACTAAAAGAAAATAGATTTAAATCTTCTAGTGAGATTTTAGAAGTTTGGATATTTATCCCTAGAATCAAATATTGATTACTGGTCTTAGTCATAGCTATGTTAGCCAATATGTATTGATTTTCAAATGAATATTGAACACTTAAAAGAAGCTGTGTAATCATTCCCATATCATGAACTCGGAGACCAACAAGCTGTTTATTTTCATAAGGCTCAGGAGGAACCAATGCTGCAATTTCGATCAATTTTTGATCAAATTGTTCATTGAGTATTTGTTCACTTGCATTACTTCGAATGTAAGTAAAATCACCATTTTTCAAAGCGACATAAACCTTTTCAGCAGCTTCAAGATCATTGTCGCTGGCATTTATATCAAAATAATTTTCAAATGAACAAGCTGTCAGTGTAACTAGTAATATTGTTGATAAGAATATATTTTTATTCATTGTTTTTAAATTTACTGGCCTAGTTACTTTAACTTGTGGAACAAACGATGATACTTAACATTTAACTCCCCAACACGCTTGGTTAAATATAGTTTAATCTCATCGACTTTTTCATATCCATAAATCAGCACTTTGTTGTCTGCATTCATAGTTAACAAAAGCGAGTCTATTTCACCACTTTTCATATTAACATCCAGCCTTTGTGGGTTTTGACAATCAACTTCTGTTTTTCCATTGGGGTAATGAAAAACTAATGTAGATTCAAGAACTTCTAACCTACATTGAGTTGCATGACTCATTTCTTTTTTATAGATTTTCCAACGTAAATATTTCCAAACAGGAATTAATGAACAGCCTATGAGTAATGCAACTAACCAGTAGTCCATCAAAAAAATTGGTGGAAGTATAATTAACATAAGACTAATCGATATATAAGCCGAATTCGCCTCACTTTTAATCTTCTTTAAAAACTTTTCCGAAACTTTGTACTCTTTACTCACAATGCCTTTTAACCTTTAAATAATGCCATTTGTGTTGGAGCACCTAGCTCTTCATGCACTTCACCAATAGTATCAAAGCTCACCTCATAGTCATATTTTTCACACAGATCATGACACCACTTTTCAAAGGTTTTCCTGTCCCATTCAAAGCGATGATCACTGTGCCTGAACTTGCCTTCTGGCATGTCTTCAAATGTGGCATTGAACTCAACGTTAGGCGTGGTAATGATTACATACTTGGGTTTAGCAAAGCCAAATATTGATTCCTGAAAAGCATCCAATCGATCTTCATCAATATGTTCAATCACTTCAATGCATGTGGCAAGGTCTTGGTTTTTAAGCCTTTCATCTTTATAAGTTAATGACCCTTGTAGTAATACCAGTTTCTCTCTAACCTTTTCAGGTAGGCGTTCCACTTTAAGACGTTGCTCGGCTTTTTCTAAAGTAGCAGAAGCCACTTCAACGCCTGTTATTTGAGACAGTTTCCTTATTTTTAAATATTCCTTCAAGTACTTTCCTTCACCGCAGCCAAGGTCAACAACCTTGGATACATCAAGGCTTTGAATGGTTTCTACTACTTTTTGAATCCTCAAATCATTCAATCTGACTTTCTTTTCTAGCTTATCTTCCGATATTTGCGCTTTGGTTTCTTGGTCTAACTCTTCAGTCTTTAACTGCTCTTGCTCCACCTCTGCTTCAGATACTTCAAATTCAGCCAAAGCTTTTTTAGTTAAACTGCTTTGTTTCTTTAAGTACCTGGCCACAATCAAGTTTTTCTCAGGATGATTTGGAATCCAATCCTGTCCTTTGCTGGTTAACTTATCTACTTCATCGAAGCCAACCCAGTAGTGTTTATCGTTGTCCAGTACAGGTATTAACACATACAGGTGTCTCAATAAGTCAGATAAAGTTTGAGTGCTTTTTAAAGAAACTTTGAAATAAGGACTTGCACCCCATTCTGGTAAGTTCTCATCAAATTCGTGTTGTTCAATATCTACTTCATAGCCAATGGGTTCAAATAACTTACGAACCAACATTTCACCACCTCTTGAAGGTAATACGGGTATATCCACTTGTAATGGCAATGCTTGGGTTACCAATTCTGGTCGTTTCTTACAGGTGCCGTTCAAGGCTGTACCGAACAATCGACTGATTGCCACACTGAAGAATGAATTAACAGAGTAAGGTCTGTCATTGACATACTGTTTTAATTGTCTGGACGTTCCTTTGGGTCCTCTATAGTTTCTGACTATATCGATACCATCTAATTCACTATAAATGGTCGCAACGCATTTTTCATCACTTGAATCTGGGTAAAACACATAGGCATTACCAAAACTGAGTTTGAAATCATGTACTCTTGATGGGTTCTTGTGCAACAGATAACCTAAATCTGATGCTTTGTATGATTTGTTTTGTTCTTGTTCTAATGTAATTGACATTAACATAGTATATTTCCTTGTTTACTGCTCGCTTGCCGTATTCTCATTTTCATCTATAAACGAGGGTCAACGGGTTCACTTTGCATGGCCAATACGGCAAATGCACACTCGTGAACATATCTCAATGGTTGTTTTTCAGTGAATCGATGCAAGGACTCAATACCTAATTTAAATTCACTGATGGCCAATCTTCTTTTTAATCCAACTGATCGATCTCTTAATCTGACTAGGTTATGTGGCTTGGTGTAGTCCATACCATAGATAATTCTCAAGTACTCTTTACCACGAACTTTGATTGCAGGTTGGGCAATACCATTGGTACCTTTTAAAATGAAATCCATAGGCTTAACCACCATGCCCTCACCCAATTTATTGGTGTGTTCTAGCCACCAATTAATTGCGGCCTCAATACTCTTTTCATCTTCAAGATTCACTTTGAAGTATTCAGTTTTAAACAACAGATCAGAATCAGCTGTAACTACCTTACTTATCAGTTCCATGTGCCACTGATGATCTTTGTCAGAATGCAGTCCTGAGTCACTGGCCATGATATGAAAAGGTGCCACCTTGATGTCATTTAAAGTTTTCACATCCCAACAATAGTTTTGGTAAGCCTTAATGAATTGTTCGGAATTTTTTAAGGTTTCATTGGTAGAAGCTAGTAATCCAGAAACATCAATATCACGTTCCATGGTTTTTTCTAAAGCTTCTTTCAAAGCTTTTGTGGCGATATGCGATGTACATCCAACTGCTGCATATTGTTGCTTAATTAGCTCCATTGCTTTCATAGACCAAGGCATGATTTCACAATCAAGCGTTAGCCAAGACGTGTTAAGTTCATCCCAAATCCCTGATGCATCTATAGCAGTTGCTAATTTATCAATGAATGCATTTTCTAAAGTACGGTCATTGAAAAAACGCCGTCCATTCCTGGTGTATACAATACCTTGTTCCCCAGTAGTTATACCGAAAGCATCTTTGATGGCTTCTGATGTTTTACCAATTTGAATAATGGCTCTTGAACCCATGTGCTTTTCTTCACAGATAACTTCAATAGCGCCTTGCTTTCTGTAGTAATCAAAAGCTTCATTGGGATGCTCAAGGAAATCATCTAATTTGCTGCTCGAAGGGGGTGACATGGTAGGCGGTAAATAGTTAACCCATTTAGGATGTACACAGAAACGGCTCATAGACTCAAGCGCGCTTGCTGATCTATTGGCCTCTATTTTAATGGTACCACCCAACTGAGTGGTTATGAACCGTTTACCAGTCACATCTTCTAAGTAAAGGTATTCATCATCAGTATGTTGATGACTCAAATTTGTTTTCTCTTCAATCAAAGGCTTAACAGGTTCGTAATACACTTGCGCTGCATCAACTGATACCAGTTCCTTTTCAGGGTATTTCAAAGCAGTTAACTTGCCACCAAATACACAACCCGTATCGATACAGATGGTGTTATTGAAAAACTCAGCAACGGGTACTGGCGTATGACCATAAACGACCAAGGCTTTACCACGGTAATCTTTTGCCCAGTTATAACGGATAGGCAAACCATACTCATCGGTTTCACCGGAAGTTTCACCATACATAGCAAATGATCTGACTTTACCTGATCCCCTGCCCTGATATGCTTCCTTCATCCCAGCATGAGCAACCACTAAGTTGCCATGATCGAAAACATAGTGACTAATTAGACTGTCAATGAATTGCTCTAGCTCATTTTTAAATTCATCGGTTTCCTGGTTGATTTGTTCAGTGGTAATTTCTAAACCATGTTTTAGTTGAACATTGCGGCCTCTTAGCCAACGCAGCAGCTTGTTTTCATGATTACCTGGCACACAGATGGCTGTTTCTTGTTTAACCATATCCATGACCAGTTTCAATACTTTGACATTCTCAGGTCCACGATCAACCAAATCACCCACAAAAACAGTTTTTCTATTTTCTGGTGCGCCAACTATGAACCTGCCATCTGAACCTTCCTGAATTTCATACCCAAGCTTTTCTAACAGCAAATGTAATTCGGCATAACAACCATGAATATCACCAATGATATCGAAAGGTCCTTTTTCAGACTTTTTATTGGTCCACATCGGCTGTCGAACAATTTCAACCTGGTCGATCTGATCAATTGAGTCAAGTTTGTAGATGTACCGAAACCCTTCTTTTTTCAAGAAGCGCAGTGTGCGCTTTAGTTGACGTTGTTGGTTGCCCAGAACTCTGTTAGAAAAGTCACGATCTGGTCTACTTTTATGACGTTCTTCACAAACATCCATTGGAGGCATTAGTACTATGGCCACAGGCATGCAGTGATAGTCACGCGCTGCTTGCAATATGCTTTTTCTAGAGTCTGGTTGCACATGTGTGGCATCTATCACTGTCAACAAGCCACGTTTTAATCTTTTTCTGACAATGTAATCTACCAGTTCAAAAGCATCAGAAGTTACCTTGAGGTTGTTTTCATCATTAGAAATGATGCCCCTACAGCGATCTGAAGAAACCACTTCATAAGGTAAGAAATGTTTCTCAACGAAACTGGATTTACCAGAACTGGATATGCCTACCATCGCCACTAATGAAAGCTCTGGAAGCGTAATTTTAGTATTCATTTTATTACTTATTTTGTTGTTGTTTAATTCTGCTCGGAGGAATTCAAAAATGCGTTAACTGAAACTTTGAGTTCAGTAATTAAGTCCTCATCCATGAATTGGTATTCATCTGGAATATCAAGTACATGCAAGGGCTTATGATCAAGCATTCGGGTGAACTGAGCTTTGAGGCGATTCTTATGCTTAGATTCCATCACAAAAATAATGTCAGCCCAACGGATATCCATTGGACCAACGGTTCTTTTTGCTTTAGGACTGGTTCCTGCAGATCTGGAGTTATAATTTGGAGACTTGTTCCAAATAACCTCAGCTGTAGGACTTCTCCATTGGTTTCTGCTACAAATAAACAGCAAATTAGTTTTATTGCTCATCAGAATCACACTCGTTGCCAATTAATTGGCGTACAGTTATTCTGGGGTATTCAAAACCAAGCTGCTTAGCTCTTTGTAATTTATGCCAACGTCTTCCCATCAATTTCCATTTCTTCTCAGGTAACCAGTTGTCTTGTGGATCTTTTACCGGATAACTTTGAGCTTTCCCTGAATTAACTTTATTTTTGAACCTTCTCCAGGCTCTATTTCTTTCATTTTTCATATTTTTACCTTTTCGTTTATCGGGTTCAGCAGCCGCGATAATACGGAAAGGTTTTGAGAGCAAACGCCCTACACCAAGCATTATACACAGGTAAAATGAAATTTATAGAGAATATATGATTC
>CAZVZJ010000027.1:23061-46121 GCA_964631055.1 uncultured Marinicella sp. | reverse complement strand
CTACATAAGTAATTTCACCAGTGACTCCATTGGCCCAATCCGAACAAAGAAAAGCAGCCACTTTAGCCACATCTTCTTGGGTGACGTTACGTTTCAAAGGAGCGGCTTTAGCAACATGGTCGAGCATGGATTTGAAATTGCCGATACCTGAAGCTGCTAAAGTTTTAATGGGACCAGCTGAAATACCATTGACTCGAATGCCATCTACCCCTAAAGCGTGAGCCATATACCTGACATTGGCTTCTAAAGCCGCTTTGGCCACACCCATGACATTATAATTAGTCATGGCTCTAATTGCGCCTAAATAAGTTAAAGTGAGTAAGGAGGCGTCTCGGCCTTCCATCATTTCACGGCCTGCTTTTCCCAGAGCTGCGAAGCTATATGAACTGGTGTTCATCGCCACTTGATAACCTTCGCGGGTCAAGTTATCTAAATAACTACCCTGTAATAATTCACGTGGTGCAAAGCCAACAGAATGGACTATGATATCTAAACCATCCCATTGATTTTTGAGCTCGGTGAACACATCATCTATTTGTTGGTCAGAGTTGACGTCGCAGGGTAAAACGATGTCAGAATTGGTCAGGTCGGCAATCTTATCAACTCGCTTTTTGAGTTTGTCATCAAGATAAGTAAATGCCAATTCTGCGCCTTGTTGGTGCATGAATTCAGCTGTGCTCCAAGCGATTGAACGGTTGCTTGCTACGCCAACGATAAGTGCTTTTTTGCCTTTAAGAATACCCATGGTTTTTCCGAATCAAAGAGATCACCATCTTACTGATTTCGGGTGTGTTTTACCACCGGAGGTCGCTTAATTCATTTAATTTCAAACGTCAGTTTGAAATCTACTTGAACATCATAGTTGATGCCTTGTAAGCTTGCGATTTTAGTTAATTCGTTGATGGCATCATCTAAGGCAAAATCTTTGGCATTAACAGTGATTGGGTTGTAATTGGTAACCACCAGCTTTTCATTAACCATTTGAACCACAACTTCGGCTGATAAAGATTTTTCTATACCATGTAAATTTAAAGCAAATGGAAGTGTCAAATTTTGACTGTCATTTAAATCTAGCTTGCCTGTTAATTGAGTACTGACAGTGGCAGTGGGAAACTTTTCTGTTTTAAATAAAATGTCACGCAACCTTTCATCGCGAATAGGTATTAAAGTATCTACAGAATTTAAATCAATTACTGCTTTAAAAGTACGTTGTTCATGCAGATAACCTTGTTTAAATTTTAGGCTGTGTTGTTCAGTGATTGATTTGTTTTTTGTGGTGACAAAACTTAATGAGCTTAAATCAGGGTTTAGTTGCCAGCTTTTTATCAGCACTTTGTTGGTTTTATTTGAATCGTTTTGACAAGCTGTTAACACCATGAATACAAAGAGCCATAAAATGGTGTTTTGTACATGTTTCTTTATCATAATATTATTCCTCTTGATCCAGTTTGACCGCTGTCACTTTGGCTAATACGCCGAATTGTTGATGGTCAAAATATTGCCACTGTCCTAATTCAATTCGTTTTTGTTGTGATAATTCGTAGATGATTTGATCACCATCACTGCTGTTACGAAATAGGTTCATTTTGACATGGAGATGGGTATATCTCTGCATTGAAAAAGCCATTTGGCCATCGACTTTATAGTCATGCACTTCACCATATGTGATTATGTTTGCACCATTGGAATTGAAGCTATTGGTATTAAAGCCATTGGTGTTGAAATTATTGGTTTTAATGTTCTGTGGCAAGTTGCTGACTTCGATGTATTTGGGCTGTGTAAACTGGCTGGGAACTTGACGCCATTTTTGTCGATACAATGGTTTAAATGTGGGGTTGGCTGAAAGCCGGTTGACGATGGGGTGATCCATGCTGTTACTCAAGATCAGATCGCTGAGTACCTTGACTGGGTTGGCTTGATTATTAATCGGTACAGAATGGCTTGACTGTTCGGTTATTGGTGGAAATTGAAGTAAATCTTGCGTGCCATCCCAAATAGGAAGAACTGTGACAGAGTCGGACTTAAGTAGTGGTTTGTTGCTGACGCTTTGAGCCGGCGGCTGAGAAAGTGCCCTGGCAAATATAATTACATCAATGTCATAAATTCGACCATCTTGGCGCATATCAAGGTATTGTTGAGCAAAAATAGCTGGGCTGAATAAACAACAACTTAAAAAAGACGTCACTACAGTTAGTTTAAACTTATGTACTAGGTTCGTTTGAATCGATTTCATGATTGCAGTATATCAAATAAGTGGTGAATTGCATCTATGCGTTCAGCCGCTAATAAAAAATCTCCAAAATAACGCAAGCCATCATTGGGCAGTGGTTTAAAAGTATCTGGTTTGTTTTGAACCAATTTTATTAATTTTGCATAGAATTCTGGACTGTGTTGGTTGAATTTGATGTCAGCATATTCTTCGTTCATCACCAATGATTTGATGTTGATGGCTTTGGCTTTGTGCTTGATTTTTAGCACATGAAAGAGGTTGTCAGCCTGTTCAGGCAGTGGACCAAATCGATCAATGAGCTCAACTTTAATTTCATCTAAATCTGCTGGTTTTTTAAAGTTATTCATGCGTTTGTAAAATGTCAGTCGTGTATAAACATCAAACATGTAATCATCAGGGATCAGGGCAGGGATGTTCAACTCAATATCAATGTGATCATAAGGATCATCCAGCACATCTATATCATCGCCGTTTTTCAATGCAGCTACTGCGCGCTCAAGCATGTCACAATACAGGCTGAATCCTATACTTTGAATTTGTCCACTTTGCTCTTCTCCCAATAACTCACCACTGCCACGAATTTCCATATCATGGGTTGCTAAAGTAAATCCAGCACCTAAATCTTCAAGAGATTCAATGGCTTCCAGTCGTTTCTTCGCGTCTTTACTTATGCCTTTCCAGCTGGGAATGATCATATAAGCAAAGGCTTTATGATGAGAGCGACCAACCCTGCCACGTAATTGATGTAATTGCGCCAAGCCCAATTTGTCAGCTCGATTTATGATTATGGTATTGGCACTGGGAATATCAATGCCTGATTCAATGATGGTGGTACAAACCAAGATATTAAACCGCTGTTTATAAAAATCCACCATCACATCTTGTAGTTCCTTTTCATTCATTTGCCCGTGGGCGACCCTGACTCGAGCACTGGGGTTTATTTTTTGGATGGATTCAGCCATTTGCTCAATGGTTTGAACTTCGTTGTGCAAAAAATATACTTGACCACCACGCTGAATTTCTCGGGTACAAGCTTCATTAATGATGTTGTTTTGCCATTCAATTACTTGTGTTTTAACGGTGAGTCTGGCTTTGGGAGGTGTCGCAATAATCGACAAATCTCTCAAGCCCGCTAAAGCACTGTTCAAAGTTCTTGGGATGGGGGTGGCGGTTAAGGTCAGAAAGTCAACATCTGCTTTCAGCTGTTTTAATCGATCTTTTTGTTTGACGCCAAAACGATGTTCTTCATCAATAATCACCAATCCTAAATTCTTGAATTTAATGCCTTTTTGAATCAGTTTGTGAGTGCCTATGACAATGTCGGCTTGGCCATTTTCACAAGCAATTAAGATGTTTTTGGTGTCTTTGGTAGTGACGAAACGAGATAATAATTCAACTTTAACAGGAAAAGGAGCGAAGCGGTCTACAAAATTATCATAATGTTGTTGTGCCAGCAATGTAGTGGGAACCAATAGAACCACTTGTTTACCCTCATTGGCAGCAACAAAAGCTGCTCTTAACGCGATTTCTGTTTTACCGAAGCCAACATCACCACATATCACGCGATCCATATGAGTTGGTGCTTGCATGTCTTTGATAACAGCTTCGATGGCATTGAGTTGATCTTCTGTTTCATCGAACGGGAAACCATCGCAGAATAATTGAAAATCATCGGCATTAACTTGCATGGCATGACCACCAGCAGCTTCTCGTTGTGCATATAAAGCCAATAATTCAGCTGCCACATCTTTGACTTTTTTGGCCGCTTTTTGTTTGGCTTTTTCCCAAGCTTCAGAACCCAATTTATGCCAAGGTGCATTTTCTTCACTGGCACCGGAATAACGCGATACTAAATGTAAAGAAGAAACAGGTACAAATAATTTGTCACCACCTAAATATTCAACTTCCAAATATTCAGCCTCACCATCATAGTCCATCATTTTAAGGCCGCGATAACGTCCCACACCATGATCAATATGTACGATAGGTGAATCAAGGTGCAAATCAGTTAAGTTGCTGATGATGTCTTCAGGGTTTGCCTTGTATTTTTTAACTTTTTGATTGCGGGTGACACGCTTGCCAAATAGGCAACCTTCATCCCAAATTTGTATATCCAAGGATTTGAGGTAAACCCCATTTTCGATGGGTGCTATGCAGATACCTCTGAGCGCATCACTGGTAATAAAGTCTTGAATGTCTTTGAATAATTTAAATTTCTTGTCTGTCCTTTTTAGCTTGTTGATAATCAAGTCTTGTCGACCTAATGAATCTGCAGTGATCAATAGACGGCCGTTTTGTTGGTCACAAAACTGTACCAAATCATGTTCACTTTCCGGATCAAAACGACTGGGTTGCTGATTATTAAAATTAATTTCTACATCATCATTCTCAGGCGCTTGATTGACCCGAATATTCTGAAATTGGTTAAATGCTGCAATGGTATTTTCAGCCAGATTATAAATCTCTGTTGGCGCTAAAATAGGGCGTTGTAAGTCATGTCTGCGTTCTTCATAACGGGCATTGATTTGCTTTTCCCAAGTATGTAACACCGGTGCTGTTTGTTGGCAGTGAATAAAAACGGCATCTGGTGGCAAGTAATCAAATATATCAGCCAGGCTTTGATGAAACATCGGTAAATACTGTTCAATTCCTGAAAACTTGATGGCTTTGCGCACATCTTGATACATGGTGTTTTTCCGGGTATCAGCCTCGAACCATTCACGAAAACGACTTAAAAACAATTCTCTTGCAGCATCGTCGAACGGAAATTCGTTGGCTGGCATGATTTGAATTTTATCGGTTTCATTGATGGTTAATTGAGTATCTGTATCAAATATTCTGATGGTTTCAATTTCATCATCAAACAATTCTATTCGGTAAGCTTGATGGCCTCCCATAGGAAATAAATCAAACACCCCGCCGCGGACTACAAACTCTCCCGCTTCCCTGACTTCGTTGACATGTATGTAACCGTTTTTCTCAAATAAATTGCTCCAACGATGTAAGTCAAAGGCATCACCTAAACTCAGGTTTAAACTGCGGCCAATGATAAAATCTTTATTGGGAAGTTTTTGCATCAAGTTTTGAGCCGGCATCACCACCACAGCGTTTTGTTTGACTGTGCTGATTTGTGCTAAAAACTTCATCCTTTCTGAAACAATATCAGGGTTGGGTGAAAATACATCATACGGTAGGGTGTCCCAAATAGGGAAGTGCAACACATCCAATGTGTTGGTTTTGGCACACAAAGTTATTTCACGCTCTAAAACTCGGCTGTGATGCACTGAGTCAGTAAGTACTACTAACAAACCAGGATGGATGGTGTGAAATTCGTTGATGGCCATGGCAAGGCCTAAGCCTTTGAGGTTTAACCAGCTTTGATTTTCATGGTGATCAGCCGCAGATGGAATCAGCATCGATATAAGAGATTCTTAAAGCGCGGCATTGTAGCAGTTTTAAGGCGTTTTGGCACAGGTTCAGCTCAATAGTGCGTACTTTTTAAATCTTTTATAAATAGTTTTTTATGAGTAACTTGGCTAAGATATTAAAACCATAATTAAAGGCTTTGTGTCTTTCATGTTTTGGGCTTCTTTAAAACCAAGAAAAATTTGAATTCTAATGAAATACAAAACATTCGAAACTGAAAGATTAACTCTAAGTCCGACCACAGAAAATGACTGCGAATTTATTCTGACATTGATGAATACAGCCAAATGGCACAAATACATTGGTGACAGAAACGTAAAAACGATTACAGATGCCAATGCATACATCAACGAAAAAATGCAACCACAGCTAGACAGGCTGGGCTATTCAAATTACACCATAGTCAGAAAAGACGATGGTACAAAAGTAGGCACTTGTGGTTTATATGACAGAGAAGGGCTGGAAGGGATTGATATTGGTTTTGCTTTCCTCCCTGAGTATGAAAAACAAGGTTATGCTTATGAAGCAGCCAACAGACTTAAACAAGCTGCTTTCAATGAGTTTGGTATCAAAACAATCAATGCCATAACAGTTAAAGACAACGTACCTTCACAAAAACTCTTAGCAAAACTCGGACTTAAGTTAACTGGAACCACACAGTTACCCGGCGAAGATGAGGTTTTGTTGGTATATTCAATAGCAGCATCCATTTAAAATACCCGAAGGTGATGATTTGAAAACATTGATTATTTTTATGCTTCTGTGTTGTACCACCTCAGAAATACAAGCCAAAGAAATGGCCATTACATTCGACGATGCACCTCGTGTCGCAAACGGTTACTTGACAGGCCCTGAGCGTGCTAAAAGGTTGATTGAATCATTAAGTCAACATGGTATTCATCAAGTCACTTTTTTTGCCAACAGTAAAAGGCTTGATGATGAAGGTTTAAAGCGATTAAATACTTATGCCGATGCAGGCCATTTTATTGCTAACCACACCCATGATCATCCTGATTTTAATAAAACCAATTTAAAAGTTTATATTGAAAACTTTTTAACAGCCCATGCACAGTTAAGTTCGCTTACTAACTTTAAGAAACTCTTTCGTTTTCCTTATCTGCGAGAAGGTGACACCCAAGAAAAACGTGATGGCATGCGAGCTTTAATAGCTAAGCACGGTTATTTCAATGCCTATATCACCTTAAATAATTATGATTGGTATATAGAAACCTTGTTCCAAAACGCCATCAAACAAAATCGTTTGAAAGACCATGGCGCAGTCCGTGAATTCTATGTACAACAATTATTGAGTAGTATTGAATACTACGATCAAATGGCAATTAAATACCTTGGAAGGTCGCCTAAACACGTGTTGCTTTTACATGAAAATGATGTGGCCGCTTTATTTATTGGTGATTTAATCGACGCACTCAGTGCAAAAGGATGGCGTTTTATTTCTCTCGAAGAGGCTTACAGTGATGAAATTGCACAATATCAGACTCAGCAGCTATTAAAATACAACCCAGGTCGGATTGGAGAAATAGCTAAAGATAAGGGGCAGAATAAAGGTCTCTGGCATCATTCTTTAGATGAAACTTATTTGAAACAACAGTTTGATGAGCTGGTTCAAAAGTCAGGTTCTAAGGAGTGGAAGTAATATGCTGACTGTTTTATCAATATATAAGAGGGTAACAGAACAACCTGTTACCCTCATTCCAGCTGAGCCAATGCGAGAGCAGGAATCTGTAATATGTAACCTAAAAAAGTTTGTAGTAAAAATTTTTACCAAACCTAATGACATGCTCTAGTAATATTTTCAATTTTTTCATATAGTTTTTCTAAATCCTGATAAAACAATTAGGCTATTCAACTCGTCTAGAATGTTAGGGCTTGGTGTTTGGATAAAGAACATGACATCCTGAACTCGGTAGAAGTGAGCTTATTCACAAGGGTTGGCTTTTTCTGCTGATTAACCAGATTCTTCTACTCGCTTTTGACTCATTAATAATGCCTTTGATAAATTATGCTACAAATATTGCATTGGCCATGATAAACAAGTAAAATTCGCGCACTTTCCTTGCTGCACCAATGATTTTGTCCATTGGGTGGCATTTTTTAAACCGTAAGGAGTTACAAATGAGACATTATGAAATTGTCATGTTGGTTCATCCGGACCAATCTGAGCAGTTGCCTGCGATGATCGAAAGATACAGTGGCATGGTAACCAATGGTGGTGGTACTGTTCACCGCTCTGAAGACTGGGGTCGTCGCCAGTTAGCTTATTCTATTGAGCGTTTACACAAAGCCCATTATTACTTATTGAACATTGAATGTGGTCAAGATGTGATTGATGAAATTGTGGATGCATTTCGATTCAATGATGCCATCTTAAGACACATGGTATTAGGCAGAAAAGAAGCTGAGTCTGCTGATTCTCCTTTGAAGAAAGTAGAAGATGAAAAGAAAGCCAAGAAAGTCACGGAAGAAGAAGTTAAGGCGGTAGAAGCTAAAGAAACTGAAGCTAAGGAAGCTGAAGCCAAAGAAGAGGCTGCTAAAGAAGAAGCAGCTAAAGAGGCAACCGAAGAAAAAGCAGCTGCAGAAACGGCTGAATCTACAGAGGAGTAATTACCATGGCAAAACCACAAAGAAGAAGACGCCCAGCGCAAAGAATCATCAGCCGCAATTGTAAATTTACAGCTGCTGGCATCAAAGAAGTTGATTACAAAGATTTGGACATGTTAAAGCAGTTCATCACTGAAACTGGAAAAATCATTCCTAGCCGCATCACTGGTACCAAAGCGAAATACCAAAGACAACTGTCAACGGCCGTTAAACGTGCTCGTTACCTGGCTTTAGTACCTTACTGTGACCAACACGGTAAATAAAGGAGATTATCATGCAAGTTATTTTATTAGACAGGGTTCAAAATCTGGGTGATTTAGGCGAAATCGTAACTGTTAAAAACGGTTTTGCAAGAAACTATTTGATTCCTCAAAAGTTGGCATCTCGTGCCACTGAAGAAAACATCAAAGCTTTTGAAGCACAGAAATCTGAATTAGTGGCCAAAGCCAATGAATCTAAAGCTGCTGCTGAAGCACGAGCTGAATCAATCAATGGTTTAAGTTTAACTGTGGCGGCCAATGCCAGTCCAGAAGGTCATTTATATGGTTCTGTTGGGCCTCGTGAAATTTCAGAAAAATTGACTGAAAGTGGATATCCTGTGGATACCAGCGAAGTGATTCAATCAGATGGTGCATTCAAAGAAGTCGGTGAATACGCTGTGAAGTTGAATTTACATGCTGATGTTCAAGCAGAATTTACTTTGACTGTAGAGGCTGAAGAAGACGAAGCTTAATAGTTCAGCAAAATAGAAAATAGAAAGCTGATTATTCATGTTAATCAGCTTTTTTTTCGCCTATAATAAATAACTCTTTTGATTCATACATTGATCGTAAATTAACTTAATAAGCCATAAAAAATCTCACCATGAATGACATACGCCCGATGCGATCTAATAACAATGAAATAGATGACCTGAAAGTCCCACCTCATGCGATCGAAGCCGAAAAAGCCGTCTTGGGAGGGCTGTTATTGGTGGCCAGTGCTTGGGATAAAGTTGCCAGTAAGATCGCTGAGGAAGATTTCTATCATAAGAATCATCAGCACATATTTAAAGCAATTGCTTTCATCAATGAAAATCAACAAGCCTGTGATGTGGTTACAGTCAGTGACTGGTTAGAAGCTCATGGTTTATCAGAAAAATCAGGTGGCTTGGACTATTTGGCAGATTTAGCCAGTAATACACCAGGGGCCTCTAATGTCGAAGCCTATGCCAAAATTGTGCGAGAGAAATCAGTGATGCGTCAATTGATTCAAATTGGTAATGAATTGGCAGAACGGGCGTTTAACCCAGAAGCACAAACAGCTGATGAGTTGATTGAGGAAGCAGAAAAACTGGTGTTCCAAATCAGAGAACAAACTCTCAAATCACAATCAGGGTTTCATGACATCAAAGAAGTGTTGAAAGAAACCATTGAAAACTTAGAAGAGTTGGCAGAAAGCGATGGAGACATTACTGGGCTGCCTTATGGTTGGGTAGATTTAGATAAAAAAACCGCAGGATTACAGCGTTCTGACTTAGTCATTGTGGCTGGTAGGCCAGCCATGGGAAAAACCTCTTTTGCGATGAACATCGCCGAACGTGCGGCGATAACAGGTTCATCTGTGGCTATATTCAGTATGGAAATGGCAGCTCATCAATTGGTCATGCGGATGTTTTCATCCTTATCACAAATCAACCAAGGAGATTTAAAACGAGGTAATTTAAAGGACAATGATTGGCCAAAACTAGGTCAAAGCAGCGCCTTATTGAGCCAGTCCAAACTCTTTATAGATGACCAACCTGCATTGAGCCCTAATGAAATCATGTCTCGCTGTCGTCGATTAAAAAATCGTCATGGCTTGGATTTGATCGTGATAGATTACCTGCAGTTGATGCAGGTTAAAGGTAAAGTAGAAAACAGGGCCAATGAAATTTCTGAAATCTCCAGAAACCTCAAAGCCATGGCCAAAGAACTGGATGTGCCTGTGATTGCCTTGTCTCAATTGAATCGTTCCTTAGAACAAAGGCCCAATAAACGGCCTGTGATGTCTGACTTGAGAGAGTCAGGAGCCATTGAGCAAGATGCAGATTTAATCATTTTTATTTACCGTGACGAGGTATACAACCCAGATTCACAAGACAAAGGTAAAGCAGAGATTATATTAGGTAAGCATCGAAATGGTTCAATTGGTAAAATAGATTTAACCTTCAGAGGTCAGTTCACTCGTTTTGATAATTATGAAAACGATATTTTATTGGATGAAAGCAGTTCTGAATTTCATTGATCATGACCGATGTAACGGATCAAGATAATCAATCATTAAGCTCACGTCCTGAACGAGGAACCGCTGCATACATTAACACCAGCCACATTTTACACAACCTCAATGTATTCAAAGACTTGCACCCAGGAAAAATAATTGCTGTGGTCAAAGCTGATGCCTATGGTCACGGCCTTAAAAACACTGTTCCAGCGTTAACAGCTTGCGATGCATTTGCGGTAGCGACCATAGAAGAGGCTTTGGCATTACGTCAATTGAATGGTGAAAAAAAAATCATTTTACTTGAAGGTGTATTCAATGATCACGAAATGAAATTGGTTATTGAACATCGCCTCGATGTGGTCATTCATCAAGATTATCAGGTGGCGCTATTAAAGATTGTTCCGGCGACTCATAACATGGATGTATGGCTCAAAATCGACAGCGGTATGAACAGGTTGGGTTTTCATTTAGATCAGATGGCAGAAAAATTAAATTCAATAAAAGCCATAGATGGCATCGGCCAAGTCAGATTGATGTCTCATTTTGCTGCTTCTGATGATGTTCAATGCCAACAAACTCGATCACAAATTAAGGTCAAGGATCAATTGAAAACTTTAGGTTATGAATATTCGTTCAGTAATACAAGTGCAGTGTTGAATCAACTGAATACACATGACGAGTGGTGCAGGGTAGGGATTGGTTTGTTTGGTATTTCTCCTTTGGGCATGGGCTCATCTGGAGGTGATTTTAATTTAAAACCAGCCATGCATTTATCAGCTAAGATTATTGCCAGCAAATACATTAAAACAGGTGAAAAAATTGGTTATGGTGGTCACTTTACCGCCACTAAAGACATGCGAATTGCTGTGGTTGGTATAGGTTATGCTGATGGTTATCCGTGGTCAGAGCATAACAGTTCAGTCATAGTCGATGGCTTAACAGTTGAAGTTTTGGGTCGTGTTTCAATGGATATGTTAGTTATAGATGCATCCGAATTAAAGCTGAATATATCAGGAAAACAAGTTACCGTTTGGGGAGATGAGTTACCGATAGAAGCAGTGGCTGCAGACTTGAAACTAATTCCATATGCATTAATTTGTGGTATTACAAAAAGAGTAAAATATTATGCTATTCAATAACATAAAGAATTATTTTAAGAAACAAGTTGAACCAGGTGAGTGGCGTGTATTGATCTGGTCATTTCTGTATTTTGTGTTTTTGTTAACAGGGTATTTCATCCTTCGCCCCATCAGAGAAGAAATGGGGGTAACAGCAGGTAATGATAACTTTTGGTGGTTATTTTCAATTACTTTTGTTGTGATGTTATTGTTGCAGCCAGTTTATGGAAAAATAGTTTCAAGATATTCAAGAAAGCAGTTTATCCCCTTGGTCTATGGCTTTTTTGGTTTGGTGATATTCATTTTATGGGGGCTTTTTCAATGGTTTGGAAATGACAGTGTCATACTAGCCCGAATATTTTTTGTTTTTGTCAGTATTTACAATCTGTTCATCGTCTCTATTTTTTGGAGCTTTATGGCCGATGTATATTCAAAAGAACAGGGTGCCAGGTTATTTGGGGTAATAGCAGCGGGCGGTAGTACAGGAGGTATATTTGGCGGTTTGATTACCAGCCAATTGGTACAAATGGTTGGCACCATCAATTTACTATTGGTTTCTTTGTTCTTCTTGATGCTGTGTATTTTCGCAGTGATTAAAGTCAGGCAGTTTGCGGTAGACTCTGAAATCAATAAAGAAGCTCCATTGGGCGGCAGTTCAATTGAAGGCATGAAATTAATGCTTAATTCAAAATTCTTACAACATGTGGCTTTGTTAACAGTCATATCGGTAGTTATTGGTGGCATTTTCTATTACTTACAAGCAGATTTCGTTAAACAATTTTTTCCTGAAAGGGATGAGAGAACGGCCGTCTTTGCATATATCAATGTAGCAACCAATTCTTTAACCTTAGTATTTCAACTGCTTTTAATTCCATATTTACTACAGAAAATTAAAATTCATAAAATCTTAAGTATTTTTCCAATCATGATGATGTTGACTTTGACTTTATTTGGCTTATTTCCTGTTTTATTTGTGGTGTTGGCAGGTGTTGTCTTACAAAGAAGTGGCGCTTATGGAATCATGAAACCACCCACTGACTGGTTGTTTACAGGATTACCAGATAACATTAAATATAAATTCAAAAACTTTTTAGACACCGTTATTTATCGAGGAGGGGATGTCATTACTCAACTGGTCGTGGTACAGATACTGGTTTCGTCCAAATATTCTTTGTTGCATTGGTTGGAAAGAACTTTTGATTTTAATGTGAATGATTTATTAGTTTTGGCGTTTATAGGTGCTTCGCTTTGTGTGCTGTGGATTTGGAATGCCAGGAAAGTTGGGGTGCTTGCGATATCAGAATTTGAGAAACATAAACATTGATTATTCATTAATGACCGAAATAATAAAAAAACCATAATCAATGCGCTTAATTTAAGAAATAACTGTTATTTTCAACGGTTTTATTGTATAAAAATTATCGTTTTGTAATGCACTTCAATTTGACTGAAGTTCTCATTTCAAAAAACAAATATTCACAGTGTTTCAGTTTATCTACTTTCTTTAGATTCAAACTGTTCGCTAATTTTCCCAAGCATTATCCTGAGGGGGACAAATGTCATTGGATTAACTAAAGGAGATTAATGAATGAATCCTAAACCAATCAAGTGCCTGGCTTCTTGTCTGTTGCTTTCTATGAGTGCCATAGCTAGTGCCGATGAAACCATCATGACCAACAGCCGTTTAAGTGCTCCAGCCAAGGTGTTCTTTAACGACACCCAAATTCCCAGCATTTCAGCAGCGACAGAAGAAGATGCTTCTTTTGTTATGGGCTATTTGCATGCCAAAGATCGCCTGTTTCAAATGGACTATACCAGGAAGATAGCTCAAGGGAAGTTGGCTGAATTGGTTGGTACTCCTGCTTTATCAAATGACATTCAATTCAGAACCATAGGTTTTGAGAGGGCTGCTCGAGTATCTCTACCTGCTTTGTCACCTAAGTCACAAGGTATGCTAAAAGCTTATGCTGATGGTGTGAATGCTTGGTTAGCCAATAATCCTTTACCGGTTGAATACAGTGGCTTGGAAATTACCGAAATAGACCCATGGCTACCAATTCATTCAGTTGCTATTGCCAAAGTTTTGGCTTTTCAATTATCCAATGATTTAAATGAAATTGATGCATCTATAGCCATAGCCACATTTCAAGAAGTGGGTAATGCCGCCGGTTTTGATGGTACGGCATTATTTATGGAAGATTTATACCGAGCAGCCCCGCCAGATGACCGAGTCAGCGTACCTGACTTTTTAGCATCGATTGGTGGCGTGGGTAAGTCTGAGCAGACATTAAAACAATCTGTAGGGGAATTTGCTTTAAACCTCTCAGATGTAGAAAAGAACTTATTAAATACCATCAAGCATAACTGGGACAACTCTGATGTCACCAAAGCCCTTAAGAATGATGGAAATTCCGACAAAGGGTCTAATGTATGGGTTATCGCGGGTGACCAAACCGAGAATGGTTTTCCGTTGATCGCCAATGATCCTCATTTAGCACTGGATTATCCATCAACATTTTATCCAGCACACATGGCTGCTGAAACGGGTTTAAATGTTGCAGGAGTTGGCTTTCCTGGTGCGCCAGTAATGGCCCAAGGTTGTAATGAAAGCCTGTGTTGGGGCAGTACCGTTAACCCAGTCGATGAAACTGACTTCTTTTTTGAAACCATCCGAACCAATACCTTTGGTGTGCCTACACACACGGTTTATCAAGGCCAGGAAGAGCCCATAGTTTGGGTTTTTCAAACTTACAATGCCAACATCATTGGTGATGGCGAAATGAACAATACAGAACGCCAAGATGTTGGTTATACCTCTGGCGGATTAACATTCTTGGTACCACGTCGTAATTTTGGCCCCATATTAAGTGTTGATACGGCTAATTCACAAGCAGTATCTATGCAATACACCATGTATGGACCGACCAAAGAAATAGAAGCGTTTTTTGATATGGCTCGTGCAGGAAATATAGACGAGTTCAGAACAGCTTTAACCAAGTTTGATGTAGGTTCTCAAAATTTTGGCGTGGTAGATGTTGAAGGTAATATTGCTTATTTCACTGGTGCAGAAGTGCCTTTGCGAGAAGATTTACAAAACATGATGCAACCAGATGGCACACCACCGATTTTTATTCGTGATGGAACCGGTAATAGCATGCATGAATGGGTCGCTTTAAGTGAGTCTGACATAAACCAAGCGACTAATAATGCCGTTATACCATTTGCTGAAATGCCTTTCAGTGTTAATCCAGAAAGCGGTTTTGTGGCCAATGCAAATAATGATCCAGTAGGTGTATCTTTAGATAACAATGTATTCAATCAAGTACGCCCTGGAGGCGGTTTATACTATATTGCTCAAGGTGGGTTTTCTGCTTACAGGCAAGGTCGAATTGACCGTTTGATTAAAGATAATATAGCTGCTGGTAAGACCTTTAATACCACGGATATGAAAGTGTATCAATCTAATCACCAAATGTTAGATGCGGAATTGATCATGCCACATGTGATGAACGCAGTGACCCGTGCTTCTGCTGAAGATGCTTGGCCTGGCCTTCAACAGTTTTTAGCTGACCCAAGAGTGGTTGAAGCTGCCGGTTACTTCGGTACATGGGATTACAGTACCCCAACTGGTTTGGCTGAGGGTTATGACCCTTTTGAAAATCCTTTGGCATTGTCCGCCCCCACTGAAATGGAAGTCAATAACTCAATTGCTGCCAGTATATATTCAGTCTGGCGTTCAAAAACCATTAATAACACCATTGATGCCACATTGGCTGGTATTGATGCAGCCATTGGTTCAGATGTGATGACTGCGAACCGTCCTGGTAGTCGCTTCTCATTGAATGCCTTGCAACATATGTTGGATACTTTTGAAACCAATCAAGGTGTAGGCGCATCAGGGATAAACTTCTTTACCAACCCTGAAGCACCTAGCAGAGAAGACGCACGTGATTTTGTGATCCTCGCATCACTCAAACAAGCTTTAGATGCCATGGCTGGGGATGATTTTGCTCAAGCGTTTGGTAACTCAAATGACTTAGCTGATTATCAATGGGGTAAATTACACCGCATCACATTCTCACATCCTTTGGGTGATTCATTGTCAGTGCCCAATGGTTTATTTGGTTTTGCAACTGTTGATGGTTTAGATGGTGTAGCTCGTTCAGGTGGATATCAAGTATTGGATGCCTCATCGCATAACACTCGAGCTGACAGCAGCAATGAATTCATGTTTTCATCAGGCCCAGCCAGACGTTTTGTGGCAGAGCTCAGCAATCGTGGAATCATTGCTGAACAAATCGTACCTGGCGGTCAAAGTGGCGTGATCACTTCAGGACCGAATTACGTCAACCAATTGGTGCTGTGGTTAGTTAATGGCTATTTGCCGTTAATAACTGATTTAGATACTTTAGTTGCGATAGCTAATGAGGTTTACAGCTTTGAACCTTAAAGTTAAGTTTAAAAGTTAAATTTAAAGGCCTCATGTTTTTTTATGAGGCTTTTTTATTTTGAGCGCTAAAAATAAATATCTAAATTGAGAGGTATGTTATAGAAATTAAACTTGTGTTTAATTTGCTTGAATAACTACTTGGCAGTGTTATAAAAATATGTTGGAATATTTAGTTGTTTTACTACAAAGACAATAACATTTTAAACCATTAAATATTAAACATGAAAAAGGATCAAAACATTCATTTTGCCACCGCCAAAGACGGCGTAAAAATTGCTTTTGCACAAAGTGGTGAAGGTCCTACTTTGGTAAAAGCGGCTAATTGGTTAAGTCATATTGAATATGACTGGCAGAGTCCTGTATGGAAACATTGGTTAACTGACCTATCCAATGAAACCACATTGATTCGATATGATGAACGAGGTTGTGGATTATCTGATCGAGAAGTTGCTGATTTGACCTTCAACTCTTGGGTTGATGATTTAGATACTGTGGTTAATACCATAGGCTTAGACAGATTTCCTTTGTTAGGAATATCTCAAGGAGGCGCTGTTGCTATTGCTTATGCAGTTAAATATCCTGAACGTGTCAGTCACCTCATTTTGTATGGTGCTTATGGGCGTGGACGCCTGGTTCGAGATAATTCAAGGGAGGCTGTGGTTGAAGCTGAAACCATGAGTAACTTGATTAAACTGGGTTGGGGTAGAGAGCATGATGCCTTTCGGCAAGTATTTTCAAGCCAATTTATGCCTGGAGCGTCATTAGAACAATTACAAGAGTTTAACGAGTTACAACGCATTTCATGTTCACCAGAAAATGCCATGAGATTTCTGGATGAATTCAATCGAATTGATGTGATGGAGTTGGCATCAAAAGTACAGTGCCCAACTTTGGTGATGCACTCTAGGGATGATTTAAGAGTTCCATTTGATGAAGGTCGGATATTGGCCGCACAAATACCTGGGGCTCAATTTGTTTCGCTGAAATCTCCCAATCACATTCTATTAGATGAGCCTATGTGGAAGCAGTTTTTGTCTCAATTGATTCCATTTATACAAGAGGACACGCATCACCCACTTTTTCCCAATGCATTGGGTGAGTTGACACCTCGTGAAATTGAAGTACTGGAGCACATTGCTCGCGGATTTGATAATAAAACCATCTCTGACGAGCTGGGGTTACAAGAAAAAACAGTGCGCAATCACATCACCCATATATTTGATAAACTTGCGGTTTCTACTCGAGCACAAGCGATTGTGCTTGCCAGGGAAGCCGGTATGGGTAAGAACATGCTGAAATGATCGATACTCCCTTCAAATAAATCGACAAACAAATTTATATCGTTCAATCATTCACATATCCAGGACATTTGACCTACTAAGCCTGCATATTTAATTCTTTATTTCAAAAAATGCATCAGAAATTGATGATTCATAGGACAACAGCCTCAAGACAGGTTTAATTTGTTTTGATTAAATATAGCTGACTTTTTAATACGAATATTTTAATTTCAGGGAGCTGGCAATTCCCCTTTTCATATAAACAAACAAGCCAACTCTAACCAGTACTTCTTAGGTTTATTTATATGTTTTTAGTCAGCTCACTGAAATTTACAGCAATCAATTTAATTGTAATTGTAAAAGGATTTAGTTCATTTAAAGCTTCATATGAAAATTAACAATAACAGATCAGAACCCACCATCCAATTTGCAAAATCTAGAGATGGTGTAAGAATTGCTTATTCCGTCAGTGGTCAGGGACCTGTTTTAGTTAAAGCCGCTAATTGGTTGAGTCATATAGAATATGACTGGGGAAGCCCAGTTTGGCAACATTGGTTGAATGATATTTCAAGTCAACATACTTTAGTTCGCTATGACGAAAGAGGTTGTGGGCTTTCTGATCGCGTTGTAGATGATTTGTCATTCGATTCTTGGGTTGATGATCTGGAGGCAGTAGTCAATACGATAGGTTTAAATCAATTTGCTTTACTGGGAGTCTCGCAAGGTGGTGCTGTCGCGATAGCTTATGCCATTAGACATCCAGAAAAAGTCAGTCATTTGATATTATACGGTGCCTATTCAAGAGGTCGACTGATCAGAGATGAGTCCAAGACATCACTTGAAGAAGCTTCTACCATGCGTCAATTAATGAAGTTAGGCTGGGGCAGGGAGCATGACGCATTCAGACAAGTTTTTTCTTCGCTGTTTATGCCTGGCGGAACATTGGAGTTATTACAAGCATTCAATGAATTACAACGCATTTCATGTACAGCTGACACTGCCGTTAAATTTCTAGATGAATTCAATCAAATTGATGTATTTGATTTGGCATCACAAGTTAGATGTCCAACACTGGTAATGCATTCCCGAGGAGATTTAAGGGTGCCTTTTGATGAAGGATGTCTAATTGCATCACAAATACCCGGTGCACGTTTTGTTGCTCTTGAGTCTAAAAATCACATCATACTTCAGGAGCCTGCATGGCAGGTATTTATTACTAAGCTCAATGCATTTATCAAAGACAGAGCGAAGGAAAAAGCCGAAAGAGAGCAATTGTCTGAACTCACGAAAAGAGAGTATGAAGTCCTTGATAAGATAGCATCAGGGTTGGATAATTTGGCCATATCTGAATTATTAAGTTTACGAGAAAAAACAATCAGAAACCACATCACAAATATTTTCAGTAAACTTAATGTCAACACCCGAGCTAAAGCCATTGTATTTGCTCGAGAAGCCGGATTAGGAATAAACAAGCAAAAATCGTTGTAAGTCTTAGAAAAAACGGAAGCCATTGATAGAAAAGCCACCTTAAGCATTTTCATCGGTCTATAAAGCCATAAATAAAAGATATAAAGAAGTCTGACCCTATGAGTGAAACAACATACTTAAACCGCTGGCTGTTAATGCTTTATCTGTTATATAACCATTTTAACTAAAGTGCCTGAACTCTGTTAAAAGTCAAAGTTAAGTATGAACCAAACATGTTGGGTATCAACTCCGAATCCATCTGTATTGAATTGAGCAAATTTCAATCGTGTTGAAATATATTCGTTTATATTGAATGAAATTGACGCATCTATTTCGGTGCCATAACTCAGATCAGAACTTTCAGACTCAAAATCATGAAATCTCAGATACCAGCCAATATGATTGTATGATCCTACCAACCCTATATAGGTGTCTTCTAAACCTGTGTCAGGAGTTGTTAAAAATCGATCAGACCAACCATTAAAGGCATGTAATGTAGCCAGTGGTGTTCGAAATGCAGCACCGCTTAGGTTTGAGTCACCTGACAATACTTCACGACCGATAATTATATCGAATTGAGACATCTCTAAGGCGGCCTCAACACGCCAATAATTGGCATTGTAGTTCACTGGGTTATTTGACCCATCTGATTGTTTGGCATAATCAATGCCTAAACTTAACAAACTGTCTTTAAGTTGTAAAAACGTATCAAAAGAAGCACCGTAAGTCTGTGTTGAGAATGCGGCCACATCCTCGTTATCAATGTCATAGTAGAACAAAACCAATTGATGTTGATCGCTCCATGATTTCGACCAGTTTGCCAATAACGTGTTGTTATCGTGTTTTCCAGCTGGCACATCTGCACCGAATATCCGGTTCACTTGATCGATATAAGAGAGTGATAAATTGCTGCCAACTGCGTTCAAATTAAAATTTACCGCATCAAAAGTTTGTTCATTTTGCCGGAAAGCCACACCACCTACAAATCGTTGATTATCAAGAATTATTCTTTGTCGGCCCAGCTTAAAATTATGCTCAGAAAAATCAACGTTAAACCAGGCTTGATTAATTTCAGTACCCGAAGGGTCTGCCACTACAGGAAATTGTGAACGCTCTGGTGAGGTTCCACCCCCTGAGTTGAAATTGTCGCTAAAAACTTCAGTGACATCATCCATTTCAATGAAAAACGTCATTCCTTTATATTCAGTTGTACTGTAATTCAGTCGGGTTTTAAGGGTTGAAGCATTGGCATCTCTATCAAATGCATCACTGTCAACAAATTCATAGCGGTAACGCAACGTCAGTTCTGTGTGACCTTTTGTAAATGCTTCTGTAAAACTCATTTCAGCATGAGCCTTTTGATTTAAAAAATCAAGTAACAGTATAAAGACAGTTAATAACAGTATTCTATTCATGGCGAGATTCCTTTATTTCATAAGTATTAATTCAAATTGGTTCAAAAAACATATTTTCAGTCGGCTGTACACATCAATTTTTGAATTTAATGAGTTTCAATTGATTGATGATTTGTTGCACTGATTGCGGCCGATCTTGTGGTGATTTAGCCAAACATTGCTGAATGAGGTTGTCTAATTCTTTGGGTGCATCTGCCCATTGGTAAGAAATGGGTAAGGGGGCCTCTTCAACATGTTTCATCATGGTATCTTCAGCATTTACGCCGTAAAATGGCCGCTGTCCAATGAACATCTCCATCATAAGTACACCCAAAGCATAAATATCTGTTCGTTCATCTGCACCTTTACCTAAAGCTTGCTCTGGTGCGATATAACCAGCAGTCCCACTAACCACTGCATTGGATTGTTTGGTGCTGATCACACTGTCTATATCAGCAATACCAAAATCCATCAACTTAATCGAAGAATCTAGCTCAACAATGATATTAGCCGGCTTTAAATCTTTATGTACCACGCCCACATGATGAGCTGCTTTGAGCCCTTCACAAATGTGGATTGCTGCATGCTTAGCAGCCAATGGCCGTAGTTTTTTCGCATATTTAAGTATTTGTTCAAGTGTGTAACCTTGCACATACTCCATGGAAATAAATACCTGACTTGACAGCTGGCCAAAATCATGAATCCTTACCACATTTGGATGGGAGATACGGCGAGCTATTTTTATTTCATCTTTAAATTGAACGATTTGTTCTTGATTGGCAGTCTTGGTTTTTAAAACTTTCAAAGCTACGACTTCTTCCAACTGTTGATCATAAGCTTGAAAAACAGCGCCCATGCCACCTACGCCTATGTTTTTGATGACTTTAAAACGTTGGTTTATCACTTTACCTGGTTCAATGATGATTTTTTTATTTTGATCCAATGAATAAGACTTTTTACTTAATTCAATCATGTGAGCTGCCAATGCATCTTTACCACGAAGGTTTTCTGCCAGTTGAGTAACAGAATCACTTAATTCACTTAAATCTACGCCCACTTTCTGTGGAAACTTAGCAGCATAATTCCCGATAGAAATTTGTCGTGTGGAAGCTGAAATTTTATGCAAAGTAGATAAAGATTGATTAACAAACATCCTGGCAATCATCAATGACAACAAGATAATACCAACACCTACCGCAACTAAAATATTTCTGGTGTGAATGTAAGGTGCCATGGTCTGGGTGACGGACACCCCATTTAAAAGCAGGTAATTGTTTTGTTCATCAGCAGTTAATTGGCTCAAATGATTGGCTAAACTCAAATCATTGATAATTAAGTTAAATTGATTGTTCAGCGGCAGATTTTGAAGTTGGTTGAGCTTGGTTAATAAATCGTTGGTGTTATTAATATCTAAAGAACTGGCCAAAGCACTGAACTGTTTATTCTGTTCTTTTAAAATAACCACTTCGGTGCCACTTAATTGAGCAAAGTCATTACTGACTTCATCATCAATAAGCAAGCCAGTAATTAAAAATCCAATTAAGTTTCTACCACGTGCCAAGGGTACTATAGAGGCTTGATAAACCATCTCTTGATCAAACCAATAACCATTAACGGGTAACAATTCTTTAAGCGCTTCCACCATCAAAGGCTCTGCAGATAAATCCCTCTGTGCTGCCATGGCTTGGTCAGAACGCGCAATCTGTTTTCCATCTGCCGAAACTATAAATGCCACGTCGAAACTATATTGTTGTTGACGTTCTAGTAATAAATCCGCAATTGAAGCAATGTCGGCTTGTTCATTGTTTTCAAGGTCAAAAATGGTTTGTGCCACATAAGCCACAAAAGCTGGGTCAGAAGCCACCAATAAAGAGATCAATTCTAATTGTGTGAGCTTTTGTTGATTTAGCTGCTGTTGAATCAGCTGACTGCTGTTTAATTTTTTACTGATGGACTCTTCGGCGATTTTGTTGCCGTAGTATAAGGTAATAAACACAGATATCAGAATTGTCAGCATAATTAAAAATGCCGTCATTAATGTGAGTTTGGTACTGAGCTTAATACTTCTTGATTTTGTCATTGTTTAATACCTCTTGCGACGGTAAGAGTTACCAAATTTATTGCGGTGTTTAGGCACTTCTGGCCTCGTGATAACTACAGTTTGTTGGATGTTTTGATGATTTGAATTCACTGTTAATTCGATACTTTCTATATTTGCTCTTGGGTGCCATGTTTTTAATGTACCAGCCAACTCAGGTAGGTCATCTAATTCAAAATGTCCATTTTTATCAACTTGAGTAAAGTAGGGTGTATCCAACACCAGAATATCGGCTTGCATCGAGTGATGAACATTACAGTGGACATAAATAACTCCCGCTTCATTAAAAGTGACTGACTTACTGGAACCTGCGGAATAAAGGCCCAAATCAAATTCACTGAACGGGGAAACTGAAAAGACATTGTGTAAAATTCGATCCATGTTTGGAAAGTCGACAGTACTGCCTTTGGTGATGGCTAAAACATTGGGTTTGAACTGCTTATTCTGAGTTGATATGACGGCATCAGTTGAAATCAACTCTCCTTCTTGCGCATTAAGAGGTTCAAAGAATACAATGGTTTCCTCAATGGCTGCATTTTGTCGTTTTAACTGGGACTGGTCCAAAGAAATTTTGCCGGCCAGGCGTTGTTCAGGTTTTACCTTATTAGGTAATGCTTTTATAGGTTTAACTGGTTCTGGCTTAATAGATTCTGGCGCAACAGTTTCAATCTCAACAGTTTCAGTTTCAGTAGCTTCGGTTTCAACAATTTCAGTTTCAACAATTTCAGTTT
>CAZVZJ010000027.1:0-22961 GCA_964631055.1 uncultured Marinicella sp. | reverse complement strand
AGTTTCAACAGTTTCAGTTTCAACAGTTTCAGTTTCAACAGTTTCAGTTTCAACAACTTCATTATTTTGCTTTGAAAAAAATTCTGCATCTTGTTTGACATCGGCAGTCTTTAAGTGACAACCAGTCAAAAAAATAATGAACAAAATTACCGTGTATTTAAAAAGATGTTTGTTTCTCATTTTTACCCTTAACGTTTCATAAGTGATGCGATGGAATTATTGGCTTCAATATTTCATCGCTGTATTTAAAACGATATTTAATCACTTATATCAGAGGCAGTCTTGAGGCCAGCGTCCCATTTGATGAGTCTTTTTATTCAGCCAAATATTTAAAAACCACCACCATTCAGAGAATTATGGGACCAGAGTCCCAAGCAGAATTTCTTAAGAAAGACTTTCAGTCAAAACCGCGCTGTTTCTATGGGACATAGGCCTCAAGACAACTTATTAAGGTTTTGATTAAATGTCATTTTTAATTTCATACTTTTATATAAGTCGGTAATGATGAACAAAAATATTAAACGTAATAACTTAATCACAGCAATCAACCGTATTGTTTGGCTGACTTTTTAGCGCAGTTGAAATCGGGGATATTACTGATCTGATCTTTAAAAATGGCATTGACGAATAACATCAAAGTCATTGAGTTTATGTTTAAGGTCGGCTGAAGCCGACAATCCAATAGAATCATCGTTTGGATTGTTGACTTCAGTCAACTTGATTATCCAACCGGGGCACAAGCCCCATTGATTCCAATAAAGCATAGTTTTAGCAGCGGTTTTTATCAATTAAGTCCTTGTCTGACTGGGACTGGGGACTCAAGACAACCAATCAGTAGTATGGCTAAATAGGTTCAATGTTCATTGAGTTCCTTTGCTCCTTTAAACAGTCTAAGTCGAAGCTTAATTTTATAACCAGATTTGTCGAGAGTTAAATATGAGAAACACAAAATTAGTCACAGCCTTAACCGGCATCTTGAGCATGACAACCCCCGGATTTCAATCAGCACAAGCGGGTGTTGTCATCACAGTCAACTCAGTCAGCGATCAGCCTGAAAATGGTTTAACCACTTTGAGAGAAGCCATTGAGACGGCTAATCAAACTTCGGGAAATACAATTAATTTTGATCAAAACTTATTTTCTACACCGCAAACCATAGTGCTGGAACAAGGCGAATTATTGATCAGTGCTGATACCACCATAAATGGACCTGGTAAAGATTTTCTCACCATAGATGGTAATGAAAACAGTCGCTTATTCCGCATCGATGATGACACTGATGCACTCATCGATGTTGAAATCAACGGTGTCACGCTCACTCGTGGTAATGGCTCCTCACCAGCAGATACTCGCTCTGGTGGTTGTATCTTATCCATCGAATCTCTCACTTTAGTTGATTCTGTTGTTACCAACTGTCAAAGTGCAGGCAGAGCAGGGGGTGTTTTTACTCGATTCGGTAGTTTAAGTTTAATTGACAGCAGTGTTATAGAAAATCGCTCAGGGAATGAAGGCGGTGGTTTGTACTTCAGAGAAGCTGTGGGTGAGGTTGTTAATTCAACCATCAGTAATAACAGCTCAAATTCGGAAGGTGGTGGTATTTTTATCAGCAGAAATTCAGACATTTCAATTTCCAACAGCACCATATCTGGAAACGAAGGGAGAACTATTAATGAAAGACAAGGTGGTGGTATCTTCCTACAAAATTCCAGTTCATCCTTATTTTTAGAAAATGCAACCATACTCAATAACACTGATAATGGCATTTTTCTCAGTCAATCATCTTTGGTCAACATCAGCAACAGCATCATCGCGAATAACACCAATGGTGATTGTGACTTCAGCAATATCAATAGTAACTCAAATAACCAAAACAACATGGACACTGATGGCAGCTGTGATGTTCAAGCAACTAATCACATCACGATTTCTGATCCGATGTTGGAACCATTGGCAGATTTTGGTGGTAACACACTGACCCACAGACCATTACTTGGCAGTCCATTAATAGATGCGGGCGATGATTTTTTGTGCACAGAATTTGACCAGCGTGGTGAACTGAGGCCACAAGATGGTGATGGTAATGACAGTGCTGTGTGTGACATTGGCGCAGTTGAACTGAGCCCCAATGAACAGGTGCCTGAAGAAGTTATATTTATCAATGGCTTTGATAATTAACCACAATTTATTTAACGAATATTTGAGGTCAGCTGAAGCCGACAACCCAATAACTCTTACTTTTGGGTTGTTGACTTCAGTCAATTTATATAGCCAAGAAATATTTACCAAGGAAGCTAACAACCCTAAACAGAGAACACCATGAAACCCAAATCTATAAAAACCAAATCTATGAAACTAAGAAAACTCACCCAAGCCATCTCACTTGTGCTGATCGCCTCAACCACAGCCCAAGCCGCCGAATTCATCGTCACCACAACAGGTGATTCTGGCGGCGGCAGTGCCACTGAAATTGCCACAGGCGTTTTCGAAGTTGACACCCTCAGATCAGCGATCGAACTGGCAGATAATGAAGCGACTTTTGCTGGGCCTGATACCATTCGCTTTGCACCTGATTTATTTACCGCTGGTGAAGCCCAGATTAATGTCAATAACATTGGTGATACATACAATACCAGTTTAGGAAGTTCAAATTCAGCATTTGGGATCAACAGTGTTATTACCATCATTGGCCCTACAGATGACACCTTAAGACTGACCGCTGGTAATTTGCGCCATTTTCAACTGAATGGCGATGCACATTTAAGCATCAGCCATGTCACTTTAGAAGATGGCTTCGCCCCACCGGATTTTGCTGGTAAAGGTGGCGCTGTATTAGCCATCGATGACAGCGTATTAACTGTGTCTCATTGTACATTCAGTACCAATCAGGCCAGACAAGGTGGAGCAGTATCTATTGATTCCAACAACTCAATCAATCAATCATCTATTGAATACAGCCGCTTTATTGATAATCATGTCACACCGAGTAGCAGCAGTGTAAGAGTTGGAGGGGCTGTTAATATCGATACTGATAACCTGCCTTTCCTGATCAGGCATTCAACTTTTGCAAATAACACTTCAGATGCTTCAGGTGGGGCTGTTTTTCATTCATCTGAATTGATTGTCGATTCCAGTTCATTTTATAACAACATTGCCGGTGGTGATGGTGGTGCCATCAGTGGAAACAACAATGGCGTGTTGACTTTGATTAATTCCACCATAAGCAATAACCATTCTGATAGTGATGGCGGTGGCATTGATATTGGCACTGAACCCGGAGTAGGTTTGAATAGAATCATTAATTCTACCATCACTGCTAATCAGTCGGGGGCAAATAGCTCACCAACAATACAACAGAGACTAGGAGATGGAGTCAATTTTGAGACATCGGGCGGTGGCATCTATGCATATGGTTACCTCGGTGAAGACTCCTTGGTGATACATAATTCAATCATCACTGGTAACACCGAAACAACAGCGATGCTGCCTGATGATGTGGCTGCATTGATTCAAGCCGATTCAAGCCACAACCTGATAGGTGCAGGTGATTCTGTTCTTGGTATCAGCGATGGCGTTAATGGTAACCAAATCGGTTCTCGAGATGTTCCTATCAGTGCCGACTTAGCACCCCTGGCTGATAATGGCGGGCTGACCTTGACCCAACTACCTAACCTCAACAGCCCGGTGATAGATGCAGGAAATGATGGTTTGTGTGAATCAATCGATCAACGCGGTCGTATCAGACCACAAGATGGTGATCAAGATGGCACTGCCACGTGCGATATTGGAGCGGTTGAGTTGGGGCCTATTGAAGACTTGATATTTAAAGATGGTTTTCACTGATTAATTAATTTTATATTGAGGATATTACAATGAAGAAAATAATGATATTAATGACTTTTATGGTTATTTGTTACCCGCCAATAGCTGAATCAGGTGGTGTCGCCAATTTTAATTGGGTCATTGATAACAGTGGCAGCTGGTTTGATGCAAATAACTGGCAAGAAGGTTTTGTACCTGAAAGTGATTTAGATGTCAGATTTGGCGTAGGATCAGATGATTTATCAAGAGATGAAGTGGATATTGATAACTTCTCAAGCGGAGTGAACCTTCCTGACACACTTGTTCGGTTTGAGAGGAAAATGACCTTTGTTGATTCCAGTGCCATGGGCGATCCCTTGTTGGCAGATGATGGTTTGGTTTTTGATACCATGAACCTGAATGGAAAAGGAGGCGGAGCGGTTGTATTTAATGTGCCTGTAACAGCCGATACCATGACCTCAAATCGCCATGGTGGGATATTTAATCGAGAAATAACCGTTAATACGATTTTGGCTGAAAGTGCACATCAGGATAAATGGGAGATCAATGCTTCTGCTACAGGCGTTATAAACTACCTTTTGCTTGATGAGAACCGCGGACCTGATGGTGGTAATGTTGAAAGTTTCTTTCAAATTAATTCAGATTTAGAATTTAACATGGTAGATCATGTTTGGAACCATATGAGAATAGGGGCTGATTCTTTAACATCTGTTAACACGTATGTTTATTTTGATTACACCAATCAACAAGATAATAATAACATCAACCCAATAACTATAGATGGAACACTCACTGTAGGCATATTTAATATTTATGACGTTGCTAACGGTTCCACTATCGGTCTAGATATAGGTAGCTATGGCAGTATTGATAATCAAGGTGTTGACTTTCAAACAGATTTTATTACCGGTGATGGTTTATTATTAGTTACTGTTGGTGATTTGATTTTTTCGGATGGATTTGATGATTGTCTTACTTGTTGATAATTGGGTTTGGCTATTAAATTAATTTCATGTGCTTTTGCTGGTTGCGGCGGCCCTTCGAATTCCTCGCAATGACTGGGTTAAAAATACTGTAAGTCATTGCGAAGCGCCCTGTCGGCATGGGATCTCGTAACTTTAGGGAGGTGAGTTTACATCATAAGTTTCGAAAGAGGACCTGCCCCTTCTAGAGTTATTGCCTATAGAGCCGTATGACCATTGAATTTGGTTCAATACTTGATTAGAGATTAGGTCATGAATTAAACAATATCTAATTATTCAGGAAATTCATACTGCATTAAATTTGAGTTGGTGGGAATGTCACGCTAGACTCAATAAAAGCTGTTAACTGATGAAGGTTTAATGGTTTTGAAATATAGTATCCTTGAATGAAATCCACTCCAGATTCAATGGCACTATTGTATTGGTTTTCATTTTCGACCCCTTCAAGCACTGTCGTATGCTGTAGTGAATCACTGATTTTCAAACATGAATTAAAAAGTTTAGCACCAGTGTTCGTGTGAAGTTGTTTGGTGAAGTCGATGTCATATTTGACCCCAGAAATATTCAGCTTTGATAACATAGATAAAGCAGAAAAACCTGAGCCAAAATCATCTAAGTAAATGCTCACATTGTTCGATTTTAATAATTTAAGATGATCGTTTAAAGTTTCTTGTTCAAACACAACCTGATTTTCTAAAATCTCAATACAAAAAGAGTGAACCGACTTATTTTGCATTTCTATTAAGAAATTGACAAAATCTTTACCCAATAATGATATGGGAGAAATGTTAATTGATATTTCGACGCCAGCAAATTTATCAGGCCATTCATGTGACTGTTTAACTACTTGTTTTACCACCCATCGATCAATATCAGTGAACAACCCAACTTCTGATAAAGCATTAATAAAAGTGGGTTTTAAAATCAGTCCATTTTTATCTTTGAGCCGAAGCAATGCTTCAACTTTAGCTATTTTTTTAGTCTTAGAATTTACGATAGGTTGATAATAAAGCATCAACTCACCTTGAGATAATGTCAGTAAAATTGAATTGACTTCATTTTCTATCTCTAAGTTCTTCATTAAAGATTGTTGGTTGCGGTATTGCAATGCCTGTACATTCGTTGTTTCTAAACTAAATTTGCTCACAAAGTCTTTCACTAACTCATCTTGTAAGTGCGAAGCCTCAAGCATTCTTAAGAATTTTAAATAGACCATGCTGCCTATTATCAGATTAACAACTTGTAATAACACGGCAGTAAAGTCACCACCGGTTGCTAAATATGCATTCAACAAGGGTGGTGTAGTCCAAGTTACTGAGGCAGCTACAGGTGACACCCAACCAATAGACATAAACAAGTAAACGTTTAAACTAAGGAGTATTGGAACAAAAATAAATGGTATCAATAAATAGGGGTTGAAAACTATGGGCAGGCCATAATGTACTATTTCTGAGATGTTAAAAGAACAAGGTAGGACAGATAGTCTTGCAATTTGTTTGTGCCTATTTGATTGTGAGAAAAGTAAAATGGCAATGATTAAACAAAAAGCAGAACCAGCACCGCCAATATCCGTAAAAAAATAGTTGCCTGACACATTGATATGAGGAATGATTGAACCGGAATCAAAAGCGGCTTGATTGGCTTCGAATGCTTCAAAATAAGGTGCATGCATAAATGAAAAAATATGCGAAGGATTGACACCAAAAAACCAAGTCATCTTATAAATAAAATTCAACATAAATAGATTGAATAAATTACCAGTATCTTCGATTTGGAAAAATGAAAATGAACCATACTCAATGAAAGACTGCCAAAGTGATTCAAAAAACATCAAAAAGGTAAAAACTTAAATAAATGTAATTAGAATTGGACCAATGTAATTAAACGTTTTATTTAAATGGAATTACATGAAATCTGCTTTAAAAACATTCAAACCAGGCTTTGCTGAAAAATATTTGAGTATGCTTGCTGTGAAATAACACAGCGGTATAGGTATGACTTTGAAATATGTTGATTCTTTTAACTGTTGTAAATTTTGTATATTGATAACAGTTGAAAGAGCGAGCAAACAAACACTGATGATAATCAGTGCGGTGGAATCAACATCTTTGCTCTTAGCAAAAGAAATGGCTAAACTTATGGTGAACAAAAAGGGAAATATGACGTAAAAGTAATAATGTGTGTCACCAATTAAATCTATCACTGGTGATGAAATCACCAATGACAAACCTTTAGACAGCATCAATAAAATTGTTACAGTTAAGATCATTGGCACCATAGAAATGGATGCATCTTGTAATGCAATGATACTGCGGTTTTTATTTAGGCCGCTCAAAACAGAATTGAATTTATTCACAATTCTTATAAAATCTTCATTTTTTCTCGGGGGCGCTTAGTCTATCATAATTTTAATGGTGTTAGGCATGCTCCTATCTTGTCTTGTTACGGCTTCCTTTTGGAGTACTTACCTATATTGCAATTGGAGTCAATCAAGAGTTGTTTCAATCTGCGTGTAATTTTATCACTGCAGCTTTAAGTACTTTTTAATTTCCTGACCTGCTTGTTTTAAGGCTTTTCGAGCATCAGTAAATATACTGGCAGAAAAATGGAAAACATGCCACATTTCTGGAAATGTCACCAGTTTTACAGTTACCCCAGATTTAGATGCTCGCTGTTTAAGCATTAAACTGTCATCAAGTAAAACTTCATCTGTACCAACATGGATCAACATGGGGGCGATGCCAGTTAGATCTTTATCTGATAAGCAGGCTCTGTCAATCAGTTCTTGGGAATGGTTTAAATAGTTTTTAGCTAATTGATGACTCCATTTATGACTGATAACAGGGTCAACATCGTATTGTGTTATGTGACTGTTGGTACTGCGTTTTTTATTGATCAGTGGTGAAATCAAAAACAAGCCAGCTGGTTGAGCTGATTGTTGTTGTTTTAGATCAAGTGCTAAAGTTAAAGCCAGGCTGCCACCTGCAGAATCTCCAGCTAATACAATGTCTTTGGCGGCATAGCCTTGTTTTAATAAGGTTTTAAATGCTGTATTTGCATCCTCAACCGCCGCAGGGTAGGGGTGTTCAGGGGCCAGCCTATATGCCACTGAAAGTACTGAAATGCCTGCGTAATGAGCTAAATAAGCACACAAATCTCGATGAGACCTCGGTGAACCAATGCTGTAACCTCCACCATGAAAATATAATACTACTTGCTTTGATTTCTTTGCGTTGACCTTAAACCACCATGCCGGCAATGTTGTTAACTTAGACTTTTCAATTGATATTGATTGAGGTAATGAACCAAAGCCACCTAAAAGATTCAGCCCAGCTCTTTGGAGCCAAATAGGGCATTTGGCATTGAGTAAAAAGGCTGAGTTAAATTTAACCAGTCTTCGCATGGTTACTTTTGATAAGTTCAACATTTATATTTATAGGTAAAAAATAACTCAACCGACATAGTTGTATTCTAACAAAGTGAAATCCATGAATATGTACTCAATTGTAAATAATATTTAATAAAAAATATGTACTGCGATAAAAGCAAAAAAGAAGCCAACAAGCCACAGAAGCACCGAAATGAAGTAGATCAATAAACTGATGCGCCTTAATTTCTGACAAGCCTTGGCTTTAACTGGATCTGTAGGGCATGCCAAACTTTTTGCCCTCCAAAGCATATAACCTGAAACCATGATCAATGAGGCAGACAAGGTAAATGTCCAGGCTTTGTATTTAGACAGCGTCACCAACCAAGGTGCAGAGGAAACCAAGCCCGCTAAAGTAGCACCTGCACCTATAGTGACTAAAAGTGCCGGTAAGGCACAACAAAGTAATGTCCCCAGAGATGCGAACAATGAAAGTGTAGGTAACATCGAGTGTTTAAAATTATAATGTTTTGAGTCTGTTTTCATAGCTCACAACCACTTTTGAGTTGCGTAAGGTTGTAACCAGAATCATTAATCAACTTTTTCAAAGATTCATCATCGATGTGTTGTTGGTATTTAAATTGAATCTCGACTTGACCTTCATCAAGATTAACATCAATAGCAGAAACTTCTGATTTTTTATTGAACACTTTCTCTAAAGCCCTTGCGCAAAAGTCACAAACCAATCCATTCACTTCAGCAATGACCAGCTGATCACAAGATTCAGTCTTTTGATGGGTAGCAATTGAGTTGTCGTTTTCAAGATCCTTTGCATTGTTACTGAATGACAGATTAATTAGTACAATGATTAAGGTCCATTGTAATTTGTTGTTATATAAAGTTTTCATGATTTATAGCCTGATAATAAAGTTTAATAAATAGTCGTCTTGATTGCTGTAACCAGCTTCAAACATGAATGCACCTTTGAAAAGCCTGAGTAATGGTGTGATGCTGAAGTTTTGTTCATAAATTGGATGATGATCAACTTGTAACATCAACCAAGTGTGTAAATCTCCATAATCACCGATATAAGGTGCGATGCCTATGCGAGCCTTTTGTGAGAAAAAGTTGCCATAACTGTTAAAGTTGTAGTACCTATTTTCATAAGATGTGAAGTAACGTCTGGTTTCCCAATCCGCAGCAAAACCTGTGAAATAACTTAAGTGAGAACCTTCAAAACCTGGTTGAACGATCTTTGCTGTGCCTAAGCCTGCTTTCCAATAAAAATTGGCTTGCTCTTGTGGTTTATTCCACCTTTTGATTAATCGGTTGTATTGAATGCTGTTGAATCTGATTTTCTCATCCGACCAATATTCCCCTTTATAGCCAATTGAATATTTGGCGGTAGGTGAATAATGTAAATGCAACTGATGACGGTTCATGGCATTCATTTGCATGACTGTCCATCCACCAGGATAAGAAACTGGTCTGGCATGAATTCCATTGATATTGAACACTGTCAGTATCAATAGTATGATTATTTTCATTCTATTTTTCCTTAAAATATTAATAATATGCAGGCACAGGTAAGGCCCGATATCAAAACTCAAAATAAAAAAATGAGTGGTCTGAATTAATTTTTAAGAAATAAGAATAGGGGGGTCAAAAATTGATTTGATGGTTAAACCAAGAGAATGAGGGGGTTGAATATGATTTAAATCAGAAATTAAGAATGTGGATAGTAGTTGTTCTAGAACAATGCCATTTATTTGAACACAGTCGTAACAGTCACAACATTCACTATCACTACTTGCTGACATTGATTTTAATGTATTTGAACCTTTATTATTTTGATCGATTCCATGACAAGGTGGCTTTACTTGATCTGAGGAGACTTCATTCAATACTGTGATAGGGCTCTGCTGAATTCCACAACACATCATCGATGCATTGCTTGTGTTAACAAACAAACTTATCAAAATAATGTATGTAATTAATTTTCGCATTGTGTTGTAGCTTTTAAAAACAAATATACATTTGCATTGTTTATTATAAACATAATTATGATTATGATCACTAATTTTATAAAATCAGGTTTTTTTTTTAGGAAATATTGATAAATTTTGTCAGTATTTAGTTTTGTTCGAGCCATATAGTCATTTAAAAGCTAAAGTAGAACACTCACAAAAACTTGTTCTATTAAGTCTATTTGCATTGATAGAGAGCTTTAGTTCAGCAGAAATTAATCTATTCATAAAAAAGCTTAAACCTCTGATATATATGCTTATTTAATGGATATATATTGTGATTTATGATCTCTAATCTATCATACATGCAATGAAACATGATCTCTTTAATTTATGGAATGTGTATCACTTGTTAACATTCTAAGCAAAGAAAACAAATATCTCTTCTGCTAGCATGATAAGTGATACAAAAACAACTTTATCTATATGAATTTAAATCACTCAGCAGAAACATGTCAAAAGCATTTTATTACTGATCGAGGCATCAGAATTGATGACATTGGATTTATGCCTACTTATAACAAACAAAATGGTGACGTTATCGGTAAAGTAATTAACTTAAGTTCAAACGGTATTTGCATATTGATTGATGAATACCATGGCGTAGATGATGAACTTCAATTGGTTATAGACGTAGTTGACTCTAATGGTAATAATAAAGAAATAGAATTAAACTGTAAACTCAAGTGGATTGATAAGAATGCTGCCAATGATATGTTTGTTGCCGGTTTTGCAATTAAATTTAGCAATCTAAAATCTAAAATGAGGTATCAAAAATTACTAGAAAAATTAAATTAATAGTTCTGAATTAAAAATTTTAAGACACTTAATTTTATCGATTAACCTTACGGGTTTTACCACTTTCAGCACGTTTCTTATTCTCTGTTTGGACATACACTGTATCAGTGGTTGCCATGCTGGCATGACCCAAATCTTCTGACAAATCTTTGAGCGCACGACCTCGCTCAACCTCCATACTTGCACCTGTATGCCTGAGCCAATGTGTAGTGGCCTCTTTAAGTTTTCTGGCGTGAGTAGGGGATATGGACCTGCTCATCTTGTCATGTGCCACATCGAAAGTTTGTTGAACCAATCGCCTTAAATGTCGTGCAGTCATACCACCCTGGCCTCTGACTTTTTCCACCAACACGCTTCTTTCATCACTGATAGGTAAAGACGTTAAATTCCGCGATAAACGATACCTTTTTAAATAAGGTAAAAAATCCAATGGCACCGAAACATCCCTTATTTTACGCCCTTTACCAAAGATTCTTAACCACCAATTTTCATCATGATCTTGCCAAAAATGGCCCATTTCCGGGCTCCAAGCCGTTCTTTCAGATAACTCTGAAATCCTTAAAAACAAGACTTTTAAAGCCGCTATAATGAATAAATTACGCTCAAACAAAGGGTTTTCATCAGCCATACCTTTGGCAGTATCTATCACATACTGCCATTGATCCTCAGTGAGTCTTTTAGGTTCTTTAATTTGGGTTTCAGTGATGAAATGTTTACAGTCTTTTTTAGCAATTTGAGCTGGGTTGCCCAGACATAATTCTTCACCCATTAAATAATTATAAAACGAAATAACTGCTGTAAAGGGTGATGTGCCAGATGTGGTCATAAAATACCATCAGACTTGTTTAAGTGTCTGATTAATATACAATTAAATTACCTGTTTTTTATTCAAGATGGGGAAGGGTATCAAATTTGCATTTTAGGAATTTTAATCTTCATCATATCTTTAATTGAGGCACTGAACGATTTTTTATGTATGTGATCGAAGTCATAAAACCCCCGCATACTGATGTGTTGCCATGCAATAACTGAGCCCTTACGAATTGACTCAATAACTTCATTTTTTTCATCCTCATTTTCCAAATTATGAATATGATTTGATAAAAATAGATAGTTCCATAAGACAATAGCGTTTTTAATGAGAGCCGTGCATGCTACTACTTTCAACATTTCATTAGGAGTTCCAACAAACAACTTACCTTTTCTTGCAAAGAAAACAGCACCTGATAGTTTCTGTCCTAACTCGACCAAGTTAAGTTGTTTTTGAATTGATCTTCTCAGCTTTTCACTGTCCATATATTCCAAGATAAATTTAGATTTGATCAGTCTTCCAAATTCTCTTATGGCTTTGTATAGCTCATTATCTTTGGTGCTTGATGATAAGATTTTAAATAATTGAGAAGCGGTGCTGTCACCACGCTTAATGGTTGCCATGAATCTCAAAATATTATCCCAGTTTGTAAGGATTAATTTTCTATTAATCGATGTTTTAGGTGCTATGGGCGAATCCGTGTTTTTCCTTAAGGATTTCGCTTCATAAGCATACATAACTTGTTTTTCAATATTCTTTATTCTAGGAGCAAAGGAAACATCCAAGAAATGCATACCAGCAAAGATCGGTTCGGTATAACCATGGGTATCAGTAGAGTGTCGAATGTTGTACTCACCCTCTCGAAAGATTGAGGCCCTAGTGTAAACAATACCATCCATCATATAGGCAGCTTCACGATCAGAGGAAGTTAATACGTTGACATGATAAAAATTTTGTTTTTGATCTATAAAGCTATTGACGCTAATGCCTTGCTCTCTTCCATAATATTTGTATGAATAATTTGCCAGAATAGAATCTACTGCGACTACCACTTTCTTTCCGTCACTACTTGAATGAATCATTCCATCAACGTCATTGAAAATCGTGGGTAGGGGTAGTTTATGAATAAATTTACTTAGTTTTTTGGTTGCGGCACGAATGTTCTTTAATGAAAATCTGTTTTTATCGGTATTCTCTAAGATTTTTCTAGATATACCCTTGGTTGACCTGGACATGTCATGATGCCCTAAGTTGTTACCTATACTCATTAAAGTTGCATAAATGAATTTTAAATTTATGCTCTCTTTGGAGTGCTTACGTGAGTAATGTTTGAAACATTCAGAAAACTGAGTATATTCATCAACCTCAGCTAATATCTCGTACAGCAATTTATAATTTGACTCTTTTAATAAATTAGGGATGTACTTTGTTGCTGAAAAATCAGGCCCGATTTCATTTAATTTCCAAGAGCCACTATCTGATACTTTTAAATATTTATTATTTCCTTCAAGAAAGTTTTTATTGACCCTTTTATAGGTATTGGTTAAATCTTTACCAAGTGTGTCTAGAACGTCTTTTCCATCACTGTATTTTGTTAAATTAACGTACTCCAGAATTTCATCTTTGTTTTTACTCCACTGCTCATCAGAAATTAAATATGAATTGTGGGCCCTATATTTGTATGAATATTCTAAAGTCAGGTCTTTGTTTCTAATGGCTTTTTTCACATGAGTAAAAAGTATGACTTTATACTTTGTAACCGGTGCATATTCATATTCTTCGTTATTGATATGTTCCAACTCATGAGTGGATAAAATGCCATTATCTATATCAAGCTCATCTCCATTTTTGGCAAAGTCATCAACTGCCCAATATATGTTGTCTTTAGAATTTGATTTATCGAATACCAGTGTTTGCAACAATGGTGATAAAGCCCTTTGCATTGAAATAGAAAGCTTGAATAGAGAAAGGTAATAATCCAAACTAGATTTTGATTTCTGAATGTCATCTTGAATTTTGGTAGCGTGCTGTTCAAAGCCCGGGAGTATTTCCATCAGATACGACTTTACTTTGTAGAGCGCTTTTTCGACCTTTAAATCAGATGTATAAGTATCATCTTCCAAGAGCTCTTCTAACTCTTCAAAACCTTTTATGGCATTAAAGCCACTCTTGACTGTGGCTAAAGATGATGCATGAAAGTCTTTCTCACCTTGTTGTTTAATCTCGGATTCAGTCTTTTTAGCATTGTGCATGTCATGAATTACTCGTTTCAGGATTGAGTCAATTGCATGGTCTTGTCTCAAAAAAAACTGATCTTGAACAAATGCAGTCAATCTCAAACGCAGCATTGTTTTATTTTTCAGATTTTTTATCTGATTCAAGTCGGATTTATAAATCCAGTCAGAAAAATGCTTCACAGCTTCAGGTGTCAACTCTAATTTATCGATGAGTGGTTTGATTGTTAGAAAAACACCTTTGAAAACGCCTAAAATTTTAGCACTTATGTTAAGTTTCCTTTGCTGAGTGGATTGGTCAATACGTTTATATTCGGTGAATGAATTTACCATCTTTGGATTATCCAGCAGATTATCTAACTCTATTTTTTGTTTCAAATTAATATTATTACTGAATCTTTCCATGATCATGGTCTCATACTTGAGGTAGGCATTATTCACAATTGATTCAAGTTTTATATAGCCAGGAATTTCTATTTTTCTTGCCCATAAGAAATTCAATAAGGCAAAAATGGTTTCTTCTTTAGATTTTTGTTTATCAACTTGTATTATTGCATGTGAATTTAGTTCTTTTTCATCGGTATGTCCAAATGATGTCCAACCTTTTAATTTGAGGATCATTTTTTGATGACGCTTAAATGTTTGATAGTCATATAGATTCAAATCTACTGGATTTAATGCCCCAGCAATTTTTTCTGCCATAGATTTATCTTTTACCCTCAACTTCAACTGCTTTCGGTCAAAAAATCTGCCTTTAGAGTTGAAGTAAGCCCACTGCAACAAAAAACCTACTTTATTTACAGTACCTATTAAAGACTCAAAAAATATCCTATTTTGACTGTTTCTGCTTACATATGCGGCTCTCTCATCAGCGTTGAACTTTGGGACTTCTCGGAAGCGTCTTTCATATGCTTTAGTTAAAATTCTGTGTTTATTAACGTTAAACTATTTTCTAACGTTGTATTGTTCAATATTCAAATGCTATAATTTCTTTACCATTTTTGCCATTTTTGGGAAGGTGGTTTCTAAGTATATAAGGCCAGCGAGGTGATTTTTTTGTATTGTACAATACAATTTTCTGGCCCCTCAATAATAGCTTAAATTCACTTTTTACTAAACTGATTCAACACTTATTGATCATGTTGCTTGATGATGTGCCAATTATTTTTGTTTTGTACAGTCACAAACTCTGTTTCATAATATAATCTAGAAATGGAACCGACTAACGAACTGTACGAATCATTGCAAATTGCTTACAAACATTTTAATGAGCGTTTATTTAATTCCTGTTTAGTTAAAGTGATATTTACTGTCCAACGTCAAAAAGGGGTTATGGGATACTTTGCGCCTGATCGTTGGGGAAATTTAGAAGGTAGCAAATGCCATGAGATTGCAATCAACCCATCTTATGTTGCTCATGCAAGATTGATTGAAGTAATGCAAACATTAGTTCATGAAATGGTTCATTGTTGGCAATATTGCTATGGTGATCCAGGTAGAAAGTTTTATCACAATAAAGAATGGGCCAATAAAATGATAGAAGTTGGCCTAATGCCATCTCATAATGGCCGACCTGGTGGCCGAACAACAGGTCAGAACATGAGTGATTATATTATTAAGGGTGGAGAGTTTTTAAAAGCTTTCAAGGTTCTGGAAAGGAGAAAGAGCTTTAAACTCAAATGGATTGATCTACTCTCATTGCCAAGATTTAATGAACCCATTATTGCAGATCCAAATGATGAAGAGCCGTCTACCGCAAACCTTACAACAGTAATAAAAAATAACCCTGAGTTAAGCAACCTAGATAGCATCAAACTTGGTGAGTATGAAGTAGGGGATGATGTTTCAGCATTTGTTGACTTACTTCCCAATGACTTTGTAGTACAACAAAAACCCTCTCCTAAGACCAGAGTCAAATATATGTGTTCCGGGTGTAACACAATCGTCTATGGCAAACAAAATCTCAACATCAGATGTGATGACTGTGACATCGTGTTTAATGAAGATTAGTTGATTGTGCGTTTATTTAGTGTGACATTCATTGGCACAGTAGTGACAACCATCCACATTCGAATAATGACTCTTTGCAGCCAGCACCGCTCCATGGCAGTTTGCGTGAACGCCTAAAGATACTTGGTTATGAGGTAATGGTAATCTGTTGCAATGGCGGTCTAAGTTATGAACTTCATGTTCGCCGCCGGCTTGAGCATTTTTATTGACACAAAATCTTGGCATTGTTTTCTCCTGATTTGATGGTTCAATAAACATTACTGTATTTGGCTAATGATTGCTGACCATATTTTCCTACTTTACTGTAAGAAAATATTATTGATGTAATAAAATATTGATTTTTTGGAATCAATCGATATTATAAAGGCATCATGTTTAATTCAATCAGAAATAACAAAAGCCTCAAATACTATATGACAATACTTGTCTTAGTGCTTGTATCTGGCCAATTACTGGCTGGAATTTCTGAGTGTGATATGCAGTCATCAGAATCAAATAATCATTCTACGCTCATGATGGATTCAAGCGACCCTCATGCAGGACACGACATGAGTCAAATGTCCGAGATGTTAGATCACTCCGAAATGAGTGATTGTTGTATGGATGATTGCCAATGTGCTCAAAACACATGCTCAACATCTTTAACAATGATTTCCAACAAAACTGGCTTTAAGCTTGTTAGTGATGCAAAGTCATTGGTTCAAAAATCAAATTCATCGTACATTTCTCAAGCATCATCAGCGCTTTTTCGTCCTCCCATTTTCTGCTAACACAGGATTAGTCCGCCCGAAATTTGGGTAGCAATAATCAATGTATTGGCAGAGGAATCAAAACCTCTATCTGTAAATAAATTTGGTTCGTTTGAAAAACGCAGCCAAAAAAGCCCATTGTAATATTTCAATAAAATGTTTCACAAGGGCTAACCCATGAGGGGTTGGTATGACAAACAAAACACATAACTGGCATCAGGCGATAGGATTTGTCCTTGTGCTGTTTCAGATGACATCAGTTTCAGGAGAAGTAATGCCTGAAAAGTTATCCATTAATCGCGCCATAGACATGGCTCAAAGGAATGACCCATGGCTTGATGCAAGCAAGTTCACACAGTCTAAATTGGAGGCGACCGCCATTGCTGCCGGTCAACTTGATGATCCAACAGTTTCATTGGGTATAGCTAACATCGGTGCAGATCGCTTTGATTTTAATCAGGAGCCAATGACACAATTCAAAGTTGGTTTGACTCAAATGTTTCCAAGAGGCAATACACAAGAGATTAAATCAGAGCAATTGAGCTTAATGGCTAATGAACAACCATTATTAAGAAAAAACAGACTTGCCTTATTGAAAAAGCAAACAAGTATTTACTGGCTTGAAGCCTTTAGAGCACAAATGAGTCTTTCTTTGATTGAGCAAGACCGGCCATTATTTGAACAGCTGATAGATCTGGTAGAGGCCAGTTATTCTTCTGGATTTGGAAAAACCAGGCAACAGGATTTAATCAGGGCTGAGCTTGAATTAACTCGCCTGGATGATCGTTTAACCGTTCTTGATCAAGCATATGAGAAAAGTTTAGAGCAGCTCAAAGGCTTAATTAATGAACCACATGGCAATTTGGGTTATTCAACAGAACAGGTTTCCTACTTCTTAGGCAGTGAACTTCCTTCCACCAGCGATCAAAATGTTTTATCTATCGGCAATGATGAGTTGCTAAACGCATTAATGATGCATCCAGCAATTAAAGCTATGGATATTCAAATTGAAGCCGAAGGTAAGGGGATTGAATTGGCAGAACAAAAATACAAACCTGCCTGGGGCTTGAATGCGAGTTATGGTTATCGAGATGATGCAGAAAATGGTATCAATCGAGCAGATCTTTTCTCAATTGGAGTGACTTTTGAACTGCCGATTTTCACTAAAAACAGGCAAGACCAAAGTCTTAAAGCAGCCCTTCATTCGGTTGATAGTAAGGAGTCACAAAAAGCATTGCTTTTAAGGGAATTAGTTGCATCCTTTGAATCTGCCAAAGCACAACTCATTAGGCTCAATGAACGAAACGAGCTTTATGAGCACACCTTGCTGCCACAAATGAACGAACAAGCAGAGGCATCCTTGAATGCATACACGAATGATGACGGTGATTTTGCAGAAGTTATCAGAGCCAGAATAGCAGAATTAAACGCTCAAATTGATGCACTGACCATCAAGGTGGATATTGCTAAAGCGAACGCTCAAATCAATTATCTTTTAACTGGCAAAGAAAATTTACATAAAAGCCAGCTTGAATCAGTGGAGAACGACAATGAGTAACAAAAGCACAAAAAATAATGTATTGATTCTTGGATTGGTATTGGGTGTGATTATAGGAGCCTTTGCTTCCTATTTCATTTTTGCTACCGGCAGTGAAACAATGGATACTGAGGAAAGTTCAGATACAAAAGAGCCCTTGTATTGGGTTGCACCGATGGACCCCAATTATCGAAGAGATAAGCCAGGTCAGTCTCCAATGGGTATGGATCTGATTCCATACTATGGTGATGAGGGAAAAGAAAGTCCTGGAACCATCAACATATCACCTGATGTGGTTCATAATCTGGGAGTCAGAACACAAAAGGTAATATTACAAAAAGGCACCGTTAGTATCAATGGTGTCGGTATGGTTCAATACGATGAAGAACAGCTGTTTCATATTCACCCACGGATTGAAGGTTGGATTGAAAAGCTTTACATCAAGTCATCAGGTGAGGAAATATTAAAGAATCAGCCGCTTTATGAAATGTACTCACCGCAGTTGGTTAACGCTCAAGAAGAGTTGTTACTTGCTCTTAAGCGCAATGACAGTCGCTTTATCAAAGCAGCTGAAGAACGGCTCAAATCTTTACAGTTCTCAAGTGAGCAAATTGCTCAAGTTAAAAAATCTAAAACCGCACTGCAAAGGGTTACTTTTTACTCGCCCAGTCATGGTGTGGTTGAAAATTTAAAAATCAGAGAAGGTTTTTTCGTCAAACCCGGTGATACGCTGATGTCAATTGGAGCCCTTGATGATGTTTGGGTTGAAGTTGATATTTTGGAGAAACAAGCATCTCTGATCAACCTTAATCAGCCAGTAACAATGAAACTCGATTATGCTCCGGGTAAAACCTGGAATGGTTTTGTTGATTTTATTCATCCAATGCTTGATGCAATGACCAAAACCTTAAAAGTCAGGCTTCGCTTTGAGAATCCAGATAAAGCTTTGAAACCCAATATGTACGCATCAATTGAAATAGATGTTGTGGCTGAAGAAGCAAAACTGACTGTACCCAATGAAGCGGTGATAAGAACTGGAAACTCAAACAGAGTTGTCTTGGCAATGGGTGGTGGTAAGTTTAAGTCGGTCGAAGTCACTTTAGGCTATTTGTATGATGATTTCATTGAAGTATTAGATGGCCTTGCAGAGGGCGATGAGGTGGTTACATCCGCTCAGTTTTTACTGGATTCAGAGTCAAGTAAAACATCAGATTTCAAAAGAATGAATCACGATCAAGGTGATGTCTCTGAAGTTGATCATTCTCAGATGGATCATTCTCAGATGGATCATTCTCAGAATGAAAGTGACGATAACGATGACAAGGAGCATCAACAATGATTGGCTCAATCATAAGGTGGTCTGTCCACAACAGGCTCTTGGTATTGATTGCGACATTTATAATTGTTGGGTGGGGGGTTTATGCAATCAAAAATACTCCAGTTGATGCCATACCTGATTTGTCAGATGTTCAAGTGATCATAAAAACCAACTACCCTGGTCAGGCACCTCAAGTGGTACAAGACCAAGTCACATATCCGCTAACTACAGCAATGCTCTCGGTTCCCGGTGCACTGACCGTTAGGGGTTATTCATTTTTTGGGGACTCATTTGTGTATGTTATTTTTAATGAGGATACTGACCTTTATTGGGCACGCTCTCGTGTTCTTGAGTATTTAAGCCAAGTTGCACCGTCATTGCCTGAAAATGCCAGGCCGCAATTAGGGCCTGATGCCACTGGTGTTGGTTGGGTTTATATCTATTCTTTGATTGACCGTACCGGTGGGCATGATTTGAGCCAGTTAAGAAGTATTCAAGATTGGTTTTTGAAGTACGAGTTACAAACCGTGCCGGGTGTATCAGAAGTTGCTGCTATCGGTGGTATGGTCAAACAATACCAAGTCAAAGTAGACCCACAAAAGTTACAAGCCTTTGATATTCCTCTTTCACACGTACTGATGTCAATCAAACGCAGTAATCAAGAGGTGGGGGCATCTGTGGTTGAAATGGCTGAGGCTGAATACATGGTCAGAGCCACGGGGTACATCAAAAGTATCGAAGATCTAGAATTGGTGCCACTTGGTGCCAGCAATAATGGGACACCAATACTTTTAAAAGATATTGCTCAAGTGGACATGGGCCCACAAATGCGGCGAGGCATTGCTGAACTGAATGGTGAAGGTGAAACTGTAGGGGGTATCATCACCATGCGCTTTGGTGAGAATGCACAAGAAACAATAAACGGTGTTAAAGAGAGGCTGGAGACATTAAAGAAAGGTCTGCCTGAGGGTGTCGAGATTGTCACTGTCTATGACAGAAGTGCTCTAATCGAGCGAGCTGTTGAGAACTTGTGGCATAAGCTGCTCCAAGAATTTGCCGTAGTGGTGCTGATTTGTATTATTTTCCTCTTTCATGTTCGCTCATCACTGGTTGCCATCATTTCACTTCCAGTGGGTATTTTGACTGCATTTATCATCATGCACATGCAAGGATTAAATGCCAACATCATGTCCCTTGGTGGAATTGCCATTGCCATTGGAGCGATGATAGATGGTGCCATAGTGATGATTGAAAACATGCACAAACACATGGAAAAAACCGAACTCACAAAAGAAAACAGGTGGGAAGTGGTCATTAAATCAGCATCAGAAGTGGGACCTGCCTTATTTTTTAGTTTGTTAATCATAACAGTGAGCTTTATCCCTGTATTCACATTAGAAGCACAAGAAGGACGGATGTTCTCACCATTGGCATTCACCAAAACCTATGCCATGGCAGCATCCGCAGCATTGGCAATTACCTTGGTGCCAGTGTTGATGGGTTATTTTGTTCGGGGCAAGGTAATGGCTGAGCATAAAAACCCCGTGAACAGATTTCTTACAGCCATATATATGCCGATACTTAAACTGGCTTTGAAGTTTCCGAAAGTTACTGTGCTTATAGCATTGGGCACACTCATCATAGGTTTTTGGCCTGTAAATAAAATTGGCAGTGAGTTCATGCCACCGCTTGATGAAGGTGATTTGATGTATATGCCAACCACTTATCCAGGTATCTCCATAGGTAAAGCGCGTCAATTACTGCAGCAAACTGATAAATTAATCAAAACTGTTCCAGAAGTAGAGACAGTCTTTGGCAAGGTTGGCAGAGCTGAGACTGCCACTGATCCAGCACCATTGACCATGATTGAAACTTTTATTCAGTTCAAGCCGAGGGACCAGTGGCGTCCCGGAGTTGATACTGAATCACTCAAAAAAGAACTTAACTCTCTGGTTCAAATCCCAGGTGTTACCAATGCCTGGGTGATGCCGATAAAAACCAGAATAGACATGCTGGCCACAGGTATTAAAACACCCGTTGGAATCAAAATATCCGGTCCAGACTTGAATGAAATAGAATCAATTGGAAAACAACTTGAGAATATTCTCACTGATGTGGATGGCACAGCATCGGTCTATTCAGAGAGGGTTGCTGGTGGCAGATACATCAAGGTCGATATTAATCGAGAGAAAGCAGCCAGATACAACCTGACCGTCAGTGACATTCAGCAAGTGGTCTCATCAGCCATCGGTGGCATGAACATCACCATGAGTGTCGAGGGCCAAGAACGTTACCCGGTCAATGTCAGGTATCCACAAGAAGACAGAAACTCGCCTGAAAAAATAGCCCTGTTACCCATCGTTACTGCAAGTAAGCAGACCATTGCACTGGGTGATGTTGCTGATGTGTTTATCGAAGACGGTCCTCCTGGTATCAAGAGTGAAAATGCCAGGCTGACAGGTTGGTCTTTGATCGATATTGAGGGCATTGATGTGGGTACCTTTGTACAACAGGCTCAAGAGGTGGTTTCCGATCGACTTGAACTACCTGCCGGTTATTCAATTACCTGGTCTGGACAATACGAGTACATGCTTCGTGCCAAAGCAAAATTATCATACGTTATACCATTGACTTTAGCCATCATCATGTTGCTGTTGTACATGAATTTCCGTAATTTTACCGAAGTGGCCATCATCATGGGCACCTTACCTTTTGCCTTAGTGGGCAGTATTTGGTTGATGTATTTGGAGGGGTTTAATTTTTCAATTGCTGTCGGAGTCGGTTTTATTGCCTTAGCTGGTGTTGCAGTGGAAATTGGCGTAATCATGTTGGTTTATTTAAACCAGTCGTATCAAAGCCTAATTACGAGATTGCAAGAGGACAGCATTAAACTCAACTCAGGATATCTATTACAGGCAATCACTGAAGGTGCTGGTTTGAGAGTCAGACCTGTAATGATGACATCATTATCAATCATCATTGGGTTATTACCGGTTCTTTACGGGACTGGTACTGGCTCAGAGGTAATGAGCCGTATTGCTGCTCCGATGGTCGGTGGCATGGTCAGTGCACTTATTTTGACGTTGGTTGTACTACCAGTGATTTACTACTTATGGCGCTCTAGAAATATCAATCAATTCAACCAATCAAATTAGGAGAATTTATTATGAGAAAACAAGCCACTTTATACCGGATGGAAACATCTGATCATATCTGCCCGTTTGGGCTCAAAGCCAAGCATTTACTCAAAAAGCATGGCTATGAGTTGGATGATCAAATCCTTGAATCAAGAGAACAAACTGATGCTT
>CAZVZJ010000026.1:0-46547 GCA_964631055.1 uncultured Marinicella sp. | reverse complement strand
TCGGAAAAAGTGGAAAGGATGATGGCAAGAATTGTGGCCTATGCTTTAAATGCTCAAGAGAATCTGAGTTTGACCAAAGGTCTGTCAGTTGTTGAAGAACCTGATATTTGGCTGAAGACTTTAGATGATCAAGTTAAGCTTTGGATAGATATAGGTGAACCTTCAGCAGACAGGATTAAAAAGTCTAGCCGTTTGGCTTCAGAGGTTAGAGTTTATAGCTTTAACAGCAAATCAGATACTTGGTGGGAGCAGGGTAAAAGCCAGTTTCAAGTATTCAAAAATGTAAAATTCTATCAATTTAATTGGCAACACATTCAAGAGCTGAGCCAGATGGTAGAACGCAATATGGACTGGTCGATGAGCATCAGCGATGATACGATTTATGTCAGTACTGAAAATGAAACTTTTGAATTGCAGATCAAAAAAATGACCTAAACCTTTTAAATGTTAAAATACAAATCCAATTTACTCGTGATCTCCAGTATGTATTGCTATCAAATAATTTTAATAGCAGCTTTCATTTTACTGGTTTCTTGTGCTCAGCAAAAACATTGCTCACCTGATAACTTGGGATGTGTATTGAAAGTCTTTGAGAAAGACGAATTCGGTGACCTTCATGCCGTGATGGTCATGCAAAACGGCAACTTGATTTTCGAGCAGTATTACAACGATAGTCAAGCAAGTGATCAAATAGATGTGCGGTCAGCAGGTAAAAGTGTTACCGCACTTTTGATGGGAGTTGCTGTTGATAAAAAGTTTATCAACAATTTAGATCATACTGTTTCAACTTATTGGTCAGAAGCCAAAGGTACCGCTGTAGGTGAGGTTGGCTTGAAAAATTTGCTGACAATGCGTTCAGGACTAGATGCTGATGCCAATAACGAAGCATCATACGGCTATGAAGATAACATGGATCAATCGGATGACCCTATGGCGTTTGCATTGACTGTTCCTAACAAAACCAAACCTGGCACTCTATACAGTTACAACTCTTTAGCGGCTTACATTTCAGGTATAGTAATTGGCCGTGCTACAAAAAAAGAGTTCGGAGAGTTTGCAGTGGCGTACCTATTTAAGCCACTAAATATTGAAAAAAGCCTGAATTGGCAAAAGGATAGTTCAGGTATCACCAAAGGCCAAGGCAATTTGTTTATTACCGCCAGGGCTTTTACTCGGCTTGGACAATTGGTGTTGGATCGTGGTATGTATAATGGTGAAAAAATCATCAGTAGAAAGTGGTTTGATACCATGCTAGCACCTCACGTCGATATATCTCACAGCGACTCAAATGCGGATGCTTATGGTTACTACTGGTATCAAAGATTTTACCCAATCAATAAGCAAAAAGTGGAAGTGTGGTTCGCTTCTGGTAATGGTGGGAACAAAATATATATAGCCCCCGAGCTCAGTCTGGTAGTGACGGTTATGTCTGATGCCTACGGACAAGGACGATCTCACAGAAGATCAGAAAAAATCTTGCTTGAAATCCTGAAAATAAAAATATGAAAATAAGTTTAAGCCATTACCTATTGTTATAATCCCTTAGAGTACTCAACATGTCAATAATGAGAACATGGCACGGCGAAGTGCCAATCGAAAAAGCCGATGATTATGAGCAGTTTATGATCGAAAGAGCAGCGCCCGATTATTCATCAGTGAAAGGCTTAATTAACTTGTATTTTCAACGCAGAGATGAAACCCAAACATCTCATTTTTTATTGGTCACTATTTGGGACTCTCTTGAGTCAATTAAGAAATTTGCAGGTGATGAACCTGAGGTGGCGAAGTATTATCCTGAAGATGATGATTTCTTATTAGCAAAGGCAAAGCATACGATTTTATATGATATTTTTCATTCTCAATAACTGAATTAAAGCGTGTGCAATTGAGAATACGATGTCAATGAATTGTTGCCTTAAATTAGTCCTTGTTGCTTTGGTTTATATGTTGTTATGTGCTTGTTATGAAAAAGAAACTGCACAAGCAATTGATTTTAACCGCAATGATGCATTTTTTGAGGATTATGCAGAGTATGTAATAATTAATATTCAAACAGCTCAAAATGGTTCGTTTGATGTGGTTAAGTATGCGCAAAAACACAGTAAAAGGAACACTCAAGAAGTTGTGAGTGGCATGTTGAGCAAATTAGCAAAGCGCAAAACCGTTAATGCCTATGCCAATGTTTTTCAAATGGCAGAAGGCGGTTACCAATGTGTTATTGTGCACCGTAATGGTGTCAGTGAATCTGTGATGGATCATGAAAGAGGGCATTGTATGAAGCGGGTATTATTTAAAATAATTCAAACGCAGCATTCTGAAATTTATGACAGTTTTGCGGGCGATGACAAGTATGGAACTTATCTGAGCGAAGGATTTGCTGAAATCGCGGCACTAACTCGAGCTTATTCGCTTGATGGTGATTTTTCATATTTAAGTCAGCGATTGATTGAAATACAAAGAAAGGCAAGTTATCAAGATGGCTACAAAGCATCTGTTCCATTGCTTTTGCAAGCAAGGGATTATTTAAAAAATGTCGAGCAATTGCCAGCAGGCCCCGAAGCTCAAATCAAATTCATGATTGACACATTTTACCTTTCTCATGTTTTGACAAGGGATGCGTTTGATGCCGGTCAATGGTGGGGATGGTTAAAATAAACTTGCCCTGGAATTATCACACATCGGTAAAAGAGGCCTTTGGCATAACTGTTGATGAAATAAATTGAAACAGCTTTGATTCTAATAATCAGACTATTCGTTTAAAGATATGAGGCTATGAATCAAGATTCTTGTATAATCTGACTTTAATTTTAAAAAGGCAAGTCGATGAAAAAAATAAATATTTGGCTATTACTGATAATCATTCCGATGGTTGTGGTGGCTCAAAACCATACGCCAATGGAAGAAAAAAAGCCACTCATAGCATTAAATAAAAAGGGAGTGGCTATCAATGGTTATGATACTGTTGCTTATTTTGATCAAAGCAAGGCTGTTAAAGGGAGTAAAAAATATTCCTGTGAATACAATGAGGCAACTTGGTATTTTTCGTCGGAAGAAAACAGAGAAAAGTTTTTGGAAAACCCAGAAAAATTTGCGCCACAATATGGTGGTTACTGTGCACACGCTCTGGCAGAAGGTAAGTTAATTGAAGCGAACCCAAAAGCTTTTGTGGTTAAAGATGACAAACTTTATCTGTACAGTAAGAAAAAGTTTGCCAAGAAAGTGGCATTTACTTTTGAAGATAAAAAGCCTCTTCGTAATAAAAATTGGTTGAAATTTCAAAAGTCATTTGGGTCACGATAAATATAAGCCGCAAATAACCTGTAAATCAGCTTTTGGGTGATTCTTTATTTTGTGGTGACGTATAAGGTGGTTTTTCATTTTCATCGACCGTTAGTTTAAAAATGTCAGGGCGCGAATAATGACCGACAGGGTCAAAATCATAACGTGCTCTGACTATTTCATCTAAGTCAATTTCTGCTGAGATCAAGCCCTCTTCATCATATATGGGGCCAGCCAAGACTTCTCCCATGGGAGAGATGATCACGCTGCCTCCACGAATAAATGGTTTATTAGTTGGCCAGTTAATCTCTTTGGCCCTTTGATCGTCAGGACCAGGCAAATATTGGCATGCACTGATCAGAAAATTACGTCCTTCATAGGCAATATGCTTCATGCTTGATTGCCAAATGTCCCTGTCATCAACAGTGGGTGCACACCAGATATCCATGCCTTTGGCGTACATGGTGGTTCTTAATAGTGGCATATAATTTTCCCAACAAATTGCGGCCCCAACTCTGCCGGCATGGGTTTCAACCACTGGTAAGGTCGAGCCATCGCCCTGTGCCCAAATCAAACGTTCACTGGCCGTTGGCATCAGTTTTCGGTGTAAGGCAGATAAATTTCCATCGATAGAAATAAACAAAGCAGTACAGTATAAGCTGGAGCCCTTGCGTTCAATCACACCTATCACAATACAAGTTTGGCAGCTTGTCGCTATTTCACATAAAGCTGACACTTCTGGCCCATCAATTTCAATCGATTGTTGCCAGTAATTTAAGAAATCGTCTCTGCCTTGTTCGGTTCGGTAACCAACACGTGTACCAAAATCAGCACCCTTTGGATAGCCACCTAATAAGGCTTCAGGTAAAACCAAAAGATCACAATCAGATGCTTTGATTTGTGTTTGGTATGACTGAATCTTTGCTAATGTAGCTGCTGTGCCTGAAGGCTCGCTACCTAATTGTAAGGCGGCTATTTTTCTTTTTTTCATATCAATTCATCTCTAAAAGCGGGTAATTTCAATTTAATTTAACAAAAACAAATGTTTGTAGATCAATGTGATTACAATTTCAGTTGTTGTTATTTGAATATTCTTAACCACATAACGATTATTTTATAATACTTTTCAACCGAAAGGATATAATACAGACAAGGCAGGAAGTTTCAGCTTTATATGTTGAAAACATAAATTTTAATAGCCATTTTCAACCACAATGAAGGCCAAGTCTACTTGGTTTACATTCCTATGGAAACAACTTATGAATACAAGGGTGCCAATCAAATTAACAACAATTTTTTTACTGATTATCGGTATGAATATGACTTCATTTGCCGCCACTATCTATGTGGACCAAATCAATGGTGATGATATGAACGATGGCTTAACATTAAATACTGCCGTTGCTACCATAACCCAAAGCAGTTTAATAGCTGCAGATGGTGACACCATTAATGTTGCACAGGGTGTTTATTCTGTCACTTCAGGCGAAAGTTTCCCAGTAACTTTTGAAAATGTCGCTGCTATTCAAGGTGCAGGTGTGGACCTGACTGTTCTTGATGGAGAGTTAACTACATCTGTGTTAGAAATAAACAGTGACAGTACACTCAATTTAGATGGGATAGCAGTTATCAATGGATTTGGCTCAGCTAGCTCACCTGGCGCAGGCATAGATATGTCATCAACAACTCAAATCAACTTGTCCAATTGTTTGGTTGAAAATAATGAAGGCAATGTAGGTGGTGGTTTGTTTGTGGTTAACACGCCAATAATATCCATCAACAATTGTGAATTTATTGGTAATGAAGCCGCGATTGGTGGAGCTATGCAAATCCAGATCAACAGCGATATTGATGTGATTATGGAGGTATCTCAATCGATGTTCAGCAACAATAAGGGTGCTATTGGCACGGCCATTCATTTTCAAGAGAATGGAGCTGGGCAGCATACTTTAAATATTGATCAAACCCAGTTTGTTAATAATGAATCCACAGGGGTTGCGTATCAAGCTAATAGTAACACCAGCTTTGGTCTGATAAGCAATTCAATATTTGCTGAACACCCTGGCACTGCAGTCTCAGCTTCTTCTTCTGATATTGATGTCATTAATGTAACTTTTGTCAACAATGACAAAGCTTTGGTTGTTGGCTCCCAAGCAGAAATTGTTAACTCTATATTTTGGAACAATGAGGATGAAATATCTGGTTCGGGTGGAAGCATATCTTATTCAATTGTTCAGGGGTTAGATATTGATGAGCACAACGATGATGGTAATAATTTGGATATTGATCCATTGTTGGATAATAACTACCGTTTATCAATGACATCTCCAGCCATTGACATGGGTAATGATCAGGCAGCCATTGATTTTGGTTTAACTCAAGACATTGATTCAGAGCCTAGAATAGTTGATGCTTTTGGATTCAATCGTCCTGAGGGTGTGGTTGATATCGGCGCTGATGAAGTGCCTGATTTGATTTTTGCTGATGGATTTGAATGATTTCATGCTTTACATTCGGTTCAACATACTCAATTGAAGTTTGAAAAGTGGTGTGAACAAAAAAATGATGTGACGACTCAATACAGAATCAAGCGAACAAAAAGAAAATTAGGAACCACCTAATGGGCCGAGGGTTTTAAAGAAAACTAATCCAACTCAGCATAATCAAAGTGTTTCCTGTTAATGATACAAGTATAATGACAGGATCCTAAATTAACTGTCTAAACTATGGCTTTAAATTCAATAACTGTCTCCAAACCTGATGATTGGCATGTTCATTTACGTGATGGTGACATGTTACAACAAGTTGCAGGCTACACGGCCCGACAGTTTGGTCGAGCCATCATCATGCCTAACCTCCCGACTCCTGTTACAACAATAGATATGGCGGTCGCATATCGAGAACGCATTTTAAAAGCCACCCAAGATTATTCAAGGTTTCAACCATTAATGACCGCCTATCTAACTGATACAATTAATGCGCGAGAGTTGGTTAACGGTCACAAGGAGGGGGTGTTTACTGCGGCTAAATTATACCCAGCTAATGCCACCACAAACTCTGCAGCAGGTGTCAGTGACATCAAGAAAATCTACCCTGTGTTAGAAGCGATGCAGAAAATAGGCATGCCTTTATTGGTGCATGGTGAAGTGGTGAGTCATGAAATCGATATTTTTGATCGAGAAGCGGTGTTTATTGAGCAAATCATGGAACCATTGATTAAAGATATGCCAGGTTTGAAAGTGGTTTTTGAGCATATCACCACTAAAGATGCCGCTGATTTTGTAGCGGCTCAAAAAGACAACATGGCTGCAACCATCACGGTTCATCATTTACAAATCAATCGCAATGACATGTTAGTCGGTGGTATTAAGCCGCATTTGTATTGTTTGCCAGTTGCCAAGCGAGAACTGCATCGATTAGCCCTTAGAAAAGCTGCCACTTCTGGTTCAGGCAAATTCTTCCTGGGAACCGATACGGCGCCGCATGCTGTTGGCGATAAAGAAAGTGCCTGTGGTTGTGCTGGTATATTCAGTGCGCCTCATGCGTTGGAAAATTATGTTCAAGTTTTTGAAGAAGAAGATTCGCTGGATCAATTTGAAGCTTTTGCTTCGTTGAACGGACCTGCATTTTATGGATTAGCGGCTAATGCTGAGAAAATCAGGCTAAAGAAAACCAGTCAACAAGTGCCACAATTTATTGGGAAGGATGCACTGAAAATTTCACCTTATCAAGCTGGTGAGTCATTGGCTTGGACATTATGTGATACTTCTGAACAATGAATGACAAGGTTAAAACGTTCATTGTTGTGGTTTTGTGGGCCAGCATCTGGGTTAACCTGTCTGAGGTGTTTCGTTACTTTGTGATTGTGATGCCTGAAACCAGAGCATTCCTGTCTATGGTTCCTGATATTGCGCCGATGGATATTAAAGTGTTTTTAATCTGGGGTTTATGGGATACTTTACTGACAGCTTCCATAGTTTTTATGTATTGGTTGGTGGCAGGAACGTTTGGTCATAATCATCGTTCTGTCATCATCGCCGCAGTGGCATCTTGGTGTTTTTTCTTTGTGCTCTTTTGGGTAGGTATGTATAACATGTCCTTAGCAGAAGCTGGGTTGGCCCTTATTGCTTTGGCATTGGCTTTACTTGAGACTTTAGTGGCATCTTATATTGCATTTCGGTTGTATCGACGAAGTGAGCTGGTGCAGAATTGTCAATAGTCGAAAAACTTCCTGCGTTGTGGCCCAAAAGCATTTGAATTGACTTTATTGGGGTGCTTGATGTCTTTCCAAGTAGTTACCATCCTGCCTGCATTTAAGTGTGGAAAGCCAGTATCTTTTGTGTTGTTTATCCCTAAAAATTTTAATAAGGCATCAAGGCTGCCGGCTTGAGCGATATCAATGCTGAGTAAATCATTCCTGTTGGAAAAATAATTGAACACCTGTTGTTGATGTTGTTGATAACATTGGGTTAAATGATTTGTACTTAAAGGGTTTTCAGTGTTCAGTAGCTCAAAAATCGAATTAAAACAACGTTTCATAATGGGGTTGAAATGACCGTCTGGACTGAGGTTTTTTTGCATTTTCGATAACAACATTTGAACTGAAGGAATCCAATGTTTAAGCTTTCGATTTAAATAAACAAACTTTGAACCTGGAAATAGTTTATCCAATTGTGGGTAGTCACAATAGCAAGGCGTATCTGAAAAGACATCGGCCAGATCAAATGTATGTTTGGTGAAAGCAGTATGAGCCACCTTAAAACCATAATCCATAAGTGCTGCGCTGATACTGGTGGTGCCGGTTCTTGGAAGGCCAATGATAAACAACTTGTTCATGTTTAATAGATGATGAAAGTCATAACAACAGTATACACATCAAATATACAATAAGTGTCTTCTATTCATTGTTATTGAATTTATCAGAATAAAAGTGATTGAATTAAAAGAACAGCAGTTAAAGCATTTACGCCGCACGGTCGTATCCGCGCAAGGTTTGTTAAACTTTAAGCCTTATGGCCAGGGTCTTGCAGGTACTGTATCAGCTGTAAAACACCTGGGTTATATTCAGTTGGACAGTATCTCAGTGATTGAACGGGCACATCATCACGTGTTGTATTCTAGAGTGCCAGGATACAAGCCAGATATGTTAGAACAATTGATGCAAGGTGGTGATATTTTTGAATACTGGGCCCATGCGGCGGCGGTATTACCCATGAGCGATTTTCGTTATTCTTTGCCTTATAAGCATTCGATCAAAAGTGGCCAAACTCATTGGTATAAAAGCCCAGATAAAAAGCTAATGAGAGAGTTGCTGGCTCGCATCCGCAGTGATGGGCCTTTGCGTTCCAGAGATGTGAAATTACAAGCTGAAAAAGGCGGTAATAAAACAGGTTGGTGGGATTGGAAACCAGCGAAAAGAGCTCTGGAACAACTGTATATGCAAGGTGACTTGATGGTCTGTGCGCGAACCGGTTTTCAAAAAACTTACGACCTCACGGAACGGGTTTTGCCTCCACAGGCAGATACCAGTATGCCTACCGTGAATGAGTGGGCTGATCATTTATTGAACCAACAATTGCGCAGTCATGGGCTGGTCTCACTCAAAGGCATTACCTATTTGCGTCGCAATGCAGAATTAAAATCAGCGGTTAAAGCTTTGGTCTATGAAAGGCTGTCGCAAGGTACATTACAACAAATTCAATTACCCGATGATAGCATGTATTTAATGGCAGCTGATGCGTTTGAAAATCCCATGCCTCGCGTGAAAAACACTTTGCGAATTCTCTCACCATTTGATAATGCAGTGATTCAACGCGAACGGCTCAAAGATCTGTTTGGCTTTAATTACCAGCTGGAATGTTATGTGCCTGCAAGTAAACGCCGTTATGGTTATTTCAGTTTGCCAATGCTGTATCGAGATGAATTCGTTGGCCTGATGGACTGTAAAGCCCACCGCAAAGAACGGCTTTTCGAAATCAAGTCTTTGCACTTGCAGTCTGATTTAAAGGATTATGATTCATTCATGAAAGCGCTTTTATCTGCTTTGCATGAGTTTAAAATATTCCAAGGTTGTGAAGATTTGGTTGTGAAAGATGTTTTTCCAAATGATTTAAAGTGCCTTTTCAATAAAGCCTTAATTTAATGTAAAGATGTTGTTATGCTAAAAGTTTGTTTTTATGACGGTTTTACCAATGAGCTGGTGTCTTTTGAAGCATTGTTTACTGAAGGTTTATGTGAGGTATCTCGATACAAGGTTCATGGCGAAACCAGTGATCAATTGTATTCAATTATTCTAAAAGAGCAGGATTTTGATTTATTGTGTGTTTTAGAAGCTTTGTATCGTTTAAACGAACGTTATGAAAGTTCGGTAGATGGCTTAGGTTCAATCGCATGTACATTTGAATGGAGTCATGAAAGGTGTTGTCGTTATTTCTCTGGGCGCAGTCTTAGCAGTTGTGCTGATATTGAAGCAGATAAACAAATTTTAAACGAATTTGAGCAAATAATTTTAAACATCAGAGAGATTTTGAATGAAGGTGGCATTAATTGATGTCCATGAAATGACATGAATATTATCTTGTTAACCCACAAAAAAGAACTTGTTAAGAAAACCAATTCAGGTTCTTTGGTGGTTGATTTTTTTCCAGAAAACGCACAAGTGATCATTTGGGATAGGGTTAAACCAGATCCAACATTACTTGAATTAATAAACAATGGCTCTGTTGCCTTATTGTATCCAGTAGCTGATAGTGAGCTTGTTTCCGAGGCAATTGATTACAATAATTACATCATCATTGATGGCACGTGGCAACAAGCACAAAAAATATATAACCACAGTCCTTACTTAAAGGATTTGCCAACGGTTAAAGTTGCAGTTGATAACCCTTCGGCATATCATTTGAGGCGAAATCAAAGAGCCGGATGTTTGTGCACTGCTGAGTGTGTGATTGAGTTGTTGAGGTGCAGAGGTTTTTTGGATTTGGCCAGAAACTTTCAACATAGTTTCGATGACTTTTTGTCACTGAAAAAGAAACAGTAATTTAGGGTGTTCTCGTTTGATACCAAGGTAGCGATTAAGTGCACTTAAATTAAAACCATATGTTAAGTGCATTTTGTTGTTCAATTTTCAAGCGCCAGTGCTAAACTAATAACAACTAAAAATCACACAGAAGTTCATGTCAGAAAAATCACAGTTTCAACTACTTACAGAACGCAGGTTTCTACCATTTTTCTTGACCCAATTTTTTGGTGCATTCAATGACAACGTGTTCAAGAACGCATTGGTTATTATGATTGCTTTTCGTGTGGCTGAGGATCAAGTTGATATTTTGACCAACCTTGCTTTTGGCTTGTTTATTTTGCCTTTTTTCTTGTTTTCTGCTTTTGCTGGTCAAGTGGCTGATAAGTTTGAAAAGTCAATGCTGATCAGACGAGTGAAAATGGTCGAGTTTTGTATCATGCTTTTGGCATCCATAGGTTTTTATTTGAACAGCATTCCGCTGTTAATTTTCGTGTTGTTTTTGATGGGTAGTCAGTCTTCTTTGTTTGGTCCAGTTAAATATGGTTATTTGCCGGAAAAACTCAGCAATGATGAGTTAATGGGCGGTAACGGCTTAATTGAATCCAGCACCTTTATTTCCATTTTATTGGGTACTATTTTAGGTGGGGTTTTAATCGCTTTAGACTCTTTTGTCCCCATCTCACTGGCAGTGTTGGTTTTTGCCACTTTAGGTTATTTATCAGCGCGTCATATTCCATTGTGTAAGGCGGCAGAGCCCAGTATTAAATTGGATTGGAATTTGTGGCGAGCAACCATTAATAATCTCAAAATTCTACCAGAGAACAAAGTGGTTTTTCTGGCTGTATTGGGGATTTCCTGGTTTTGGTTTTTTGGTTCTGTATTTCTGGCTCAAATGCCCAATTTCAGTCGCACAGTTCTTAATGGCAACGAACATGTGGTGACTTTATTACTGACGATGTTCTCGGTGGGAATTGGGTTGGGGTCTCTGTTGTGTGAGAAGCTTTCTGGAAGGCGGGTAGAAATAGGTTTGGTTCCAGTGGGAGCAATAGGCCTTGCCTGGTTTGGTTTTGACTTGTATTGGGTCAGTCATCAGTGGCCAGATTCAGCGACAACCAACCTGGGAATCGGTGCTGTGATGCAAGTATCTGGCGCATATCGTGTTTGTATTGATTTAGCCATGATTGGTGTATTCGGCGGGCTTTATATTGTGCCTTTGTATGCGCTGGTACAGGAGCGTTCAGACCCCAACCAAGTGTCAAGAATCATTGCTGGTAATAACATCATCAATGCCATATTTATGGTAGTGGCTGCTTTGTTAGGTATGGTGGTTTTGGGGGTGATGGGATGGAGTATTCCGCAGTTATTTTTAATTACGGTGCTGTTGCATATACTGGTTTGTATCTATATTTTCACCATAGTCCCAGAGTTTATTCTGCGCTTGATAGCCTGGCTGTTGGTTTCATTGGTATATCGAGTGAAATACAAAGGCTTGGAAAAAATCCCAACTGAAGGTCCGGTGGTATTGGTGTGTAACCACATCAGTTTTATGGACCCAGCCATCATAATGGGGCGTGTGCGCAGGCCTTCTCGGTTTGTGATGTACTACAAGATTTTTCAAACTTTTGGTATCAAGTTTTTCTTCAAGGCTGCCAAAAGTATACCTATAGCGGGTAAAAACCAAGATCCAGAAATGATGGAGGCCGCATTTGCTTCAGTTCGAGAAGCTTTGGCAGATGGTGATGTGGTTTGTATTTTCCCTGAGGGTGGTTTGACGCCAGATGGTCAAATTGGACAGTTTAAAAAAGGCATTGAGCGCATCATTGCAGAATCACCGGTACCAGTGGTGCCTATGGCGTTGAATAATCTTTGGGGCAGTATGTTTTCCAGGTATGACAAAAAAGTGATCAAAAGAAGGCCGCGTAAATTCATGGCCAAAGTTGAATTGATCGTTGGCGATCCTGTTCCAGCAGCTGAAGTGAGCGCTGATTATTTACAACAGTTGGTAACAGATTTAAAAAATCAAGCTGAAATAGCCAATCCATTGGCTGCAAAGTCTTCGTCAGAAAACACAGATTGAAACGCTTGATCAATATCAGCAATGATGTCGTCAATGTGTTCTAAACCGACAGACAGTCTCAGTAAAGTTGGGCTGATTAAGTGTCGTGATAACTCTTCTTCTGAATATGTGGAATGTGTCATCGAAGCAGGGTGTTGAATCAAGGTTTCTGCGTCACCTAGACTGACTGCACAGAGTATCATTTTTAAGTTGTTAACAAAACGTGCCGCTTGATCTCTGTTGGCATGTAGTTCAAATGCTATCATTCCACCCGAGTTTTGCATTTGTTTTTTAGCCAGCGCTTGTTGCGGAAAATTATCCAGTCCAGGATAGTAAGTATGTTTCACATATTTGGATTGATTTAAAAATTCAGCCACTTTTTGGGCATTTTCACAGTGCCTGTCCATTCTTACATGCAGTGTTTTTAAGCCGCGCAATAACAGTGACACATCAAACCCTGAGATAACGGCACCCGTCATGTCCTTTAAACCATACATTCTGATGTGATCAATATCTGCTTGTGAGCCAGCCACAAAGCCAGCAATCAAATCGCCATGTCCTCCCAAGTATTTGGTGGCTGAATGAACCACTAAATCTGCACCTAATACCAACGGGTTCTGTAGGTAAGGCGTGCAGTAGGTGTTATCAATCATGAGCTTGCATTCATATTTCTGTGTGATTTGGCTTAATGCTTCAATGTCGATCAATCGCATATTGGGATTGCTTGGGGTTTCTGCATAGACCAGCTTGGTTTTTCTGGAAATATGGGCGGCCAAATTTTGAGGATCTGACAAATTTAAATATGTTACTTTGATGCCAAATGATTTTAAGCCGTGTTCCAGAAAGCTGTAGGTGCAGCCATACAAGCTTAAATCTGCTATAACTTCGTCCCCGGGTTTTACCAATGACCACATGGATGCGGTAATGGCTCCCATACCAGAGGCGCATACCAAGGCGGCTTCAGTTTGCTCGAGTCGGGCAAATCGTTGTTCAAGTATGTGTTGTGATGGTGAACCTAATCTGGCATAAATAAACCGATCGTTATCGCCTTGAAACGCAGCGCCGCCTTGTTCAACAGTGTCAAATGCATAAGTGGAACTGATATGAATAGGAGGGGTTAAGGCGCCTTGGTTTTGTCTGGCATCATAATCAGCATGGATGGCTTGAGTTGAAAAATGTGCTTTAGATTTTGCGCTCATAATGTCAGTTGAAAATGTTATCAGGGTGGTTTAATTTTAGGTTGTGAGTAAGTTGTAACCAAGTTAGAATACGTAATATATTCATTACATAAATGCAGTAATTACTTTTAAGTTATTGAATATAAATGAAATATTATATGTACGGAATTTCTTACACCCATGAAGCTAGCCATAACAACAGAAAATAAACTGGGTATCACTGATGATGTGTTGTCATTACTGAGAGCCCAACAAGCTGATTTGATTAAAGTTGAAGTGGAAGATGGAAAAATCTATTTACACACGCAGGAGCTGGATAAATCTATACAAGGAACCATTGCCAGTCTATTGATGAAAATTCCAGGTATTAAATGGGTGAATCAAATTGAGGTTTTACCTGGGGTGGAAACTCAAAATATGTTGGCTTCTTTGATGCAGGTGATGCCTGACCCTGTTCTAGGCGTTAACACCAAAGGTGAAATAGCCTACGCAAATCGCAAAGCCGGCTCATTATTCAAACCACACACAGAAGACCATAAGATTCCTGGCCGAATGAAACAAGTTTTTCTTTCTGAAGGTTGGCAAGAAAAAGTGAATGCGGCGGCCAAGTCGCAGTTACCGGTAACGATTAAAACCATTGCTGGAACCATGTTGCTTGAAGTACAGGGAATTAAAAATCAAGCGGGTCAAATGAATGGTGCCATGTTGCTGTTCAGAGATTGTGAAAAAATTCGAGCCAGTAGCTATGTGATGCAAGGTGAGGAAATAGATGGTCTTGACAGCTTGGTCTATCAGTCAGAAGTATTTAAGGCCACTGTACAAAAAGCCAAGACTTTGGCAAGTGTTGAAGCACCTCTCAGTATCGTCGGAGAAACAGGTACGGGTAAAACCTTGCTTGCCCATGCTTGTCACAGCATGAGTCAACGAAGTCATCAGCTATTTACTCTGATAGATTGTCAAGCCATGAAGAATGATGAAATGGAAATCATGTTGTTTGGTACTCATGACAGGGCTGGGATTTTGGACCTTAATCAATCGGGGACTTTATTCTTTTCTCACATCGAATTCATGACGCCACACTTACAACAAAGACTGTTAAACTATTTTGAGAAAAATGCAAAAGACTTGAAGGTTCGAGTGATGATTTCATCGGGACAAAAGATGAGTCAACACCAACAAAAGAGCCAGCTAATTTCAGAACTTGTTTTGTTGTTTGATGTACTTCGTTTAGAAGTCTTGCCGCTGCGTGAAAGGCCAGAAGATATTGAACCTTTGATTCAACATTTTTTATCGGTATTTAATGAGCAGCTAGGCCAAAACAGCGCATTGTCACTTGATGCGTTAGTGAAAATGAAAAGGTATTATTGGCCAGGGAATGCGACACAGTTACGTCATGTTATCTACAAAGCCATCATGACAGCAAAAGACAATACGATTCAAGCCAGTGATCTTGATTTAGAAGGAGCCATCAGTATAGAAGCCGATTTAGATGGGCTGACACTGAATGAAGCAGTCAATGAATTTGAAAGTCATTTTCTACAACATTGGTATCAAAAATACCCTTCGACCAGAAAGTTGGCCCGGCAATTGGGTGTTTCACACACGACCATTGCGCAAAAAATTAAAAAATACAACCTAAAACAGTCACAAGACTAACAGAGAAAATTATGAAAATTATTGATGCCCATGGTGGCAAATTAATAAACCTTATTCCTGAAAATCAGGTCAAAGCCGAGCGTCAACAGATGGCCAATAATTTGCCTGATTGGAGTTTAACCGATCGACAAATATGTGATATAGAGCTGTTACTTAATGGTGCCTTTTCACCATTACAAGGATTTATGACTGAGCAGGACTACCAGTCCGTTTTAAATGACATGCGTTTAGCTGATGGCACACTTTGGCCTATGCCTATTACCTTGGATGTTGATGAAAAAACCATGCTGGCAGCTAAGGAAGCTGGCCAACTCACCTTACGTGATATGGAAGGGGTTGTTTTGGCCATATTAAAAGTTGAAAGTGCTTGGCAGGTAGATAAGCAGGCAGAAGCCCAAGCTGTATATGAAACCACAGATTTGAAACATCCAGCAGTCAGCTTCTTAATGAATCATACAGAGGATTATTACTTGGGTGGTGAGCTTCTAGGTCTTCAACTACCTACCTATTATGATTATACCCAACACCGACATACTCCGCAGGAAATAAGAACAAAATTTAAAAAACTGGGATGGTCCAGGGTGGTTGCATTTCAAACCAGAAATCCCATGCATCGGGCACACCAAGAGCTTACATTCCGTGCGGCACAAAGGGTAGAAGCCAATCTGCTGATTCATCCAGTGGTGGGTTTAACTAAGCCAGGTGATATAGATCATTTCACTCGTGTGCGATGCTATGAAAAAGTGATGGATCGTTATCCTGAACGAACCACCGCGCTGTCTTTATTACCATTGGCCATGAGAATGGGCGGGCCTAGAGAGGCTTTGTGGCATGCCATCATTCGCAAGAACTTTGGTTGTACACATATCATTGTTGGGCGTGATCATGCTGGTCCAGGTGATGATTCTCAGGGCAAGCCTTTTTATGATCCATATGCGGCACAAGATCTGCTAAAAAAACATCAAGATGAATTAGGTATTCAAATGGTTGAATTTGAGATGATGGTTTTTTCTCAGGATAAAGCGCAATATATACCCGTGTCTGAGATCGCAGAAAATGAAAACATTCTCAATATTTCAGGTACGGAATTACGCCGACGCTTACAGTTGGGTTTGGATATTCCAGAATGGTTTTCTTACCCTGAAGTGGTTGAAGAGTTGCGTAAAAGTTACCCGCCCAGAAACAAACAAGGTTTTACCGTGTTTTTTACAGGTTTATCCGGTTCAGGTAAGTCAACCATTGCTAATGCGTTGCGTGTAAAGTTAATGGAAATGATCAATCGACCAGTGACCCTATTAGATGGTGATGTGGTTCGTAAACATTTATCCAGTGAATTGGGTTTTTCAAAAGAACACAGAAACATCAATGTTCAGCGCATTGGCTATGTCGCCAGTGAGATTACCAAGAATGGTGGGGTGGCCATTTGTGCACCAATCGCGCCGTATGAAAAGATGAGGTCTCAAGTTCGCGAAATGATAGAGCCGCTAGGTGGTTTTATAGAAATACACGTGTCTACCCCATTAGAAGAATGTGAAAAGCGTGACCGAAAAGGGCTTTATGCGCTGGCTCGGAAAGGTGTGATTAAGGAATTTACCGGAATCAGTGATCCATATGAAGAACCAGAAGAACCTGAAATGAATATCAATACCCTGGACTTTTCACCTGACCAAGCTACGCAACGAATTGTTTTGAAATTAGAGGCCATGGGGTTAATTACATGAGTTGTTTAAATGACTGAAGCGTCAAAAAAACCGACGGTATTTTTGATAGATTCTTCGGTTTTTGTTTTCAGAAGTTATTATTCCATGTCTACAGATTTGGTAGACATTCATGGTCGTACCAACCATGCCGTTTATGGTTTTGCGCGGTTTTTAGTTCGTTTTTTTAAACAAAACAAGCCAAAGTATATTGCTGCTGCATTTGATGAAGCATTGACCACTTCTTTCAGAAATGAAATTTATCCTTTATACAAAGCCAACAGAGAGCCGGCTCCTGCAGATTTGAAATTACAATTCAAACAATGTCAGCGTTTAGCAAAGTTATTAGGGATTTCGATCTTCGCAGATAACAGTTATGAAGCAGACGATTTGATTGGCACTTTACATCAAACTTACGCTGAGCGAGGACATAATATATGTGTGGTCAGTGCCGATAAAGATCTGGCACAGCTGGTTCGGCCTGCAGATTGGTGGTGGGATTATGGTAAGTCTGAACCATTGGGTTTCGCCGCATTAACGAAAAAATTTGGTGTCCGCCCTGATCAGATTTGTGATTTCTTAGCTCTGGCAGGTGACTCAGTAGATAACATTCCAGGAGTCAAGGGTATTGGCACTAAAACGGCTCAAATTTTATTAAATCATTTCAACGATTTAGATGCCATTTTGTCACGATATAAAGAAATTGAGTTTTTGAGTATACGGGGTGCCAAGTCATGTCAAAAGAGAATTCAAAACCAACAAGCAGAAGCCAAACTGTCGAAACAATTGTCACAAATTGTGCTTGATGCACCATTGGAAAATGATGATATAATAAAATCAAAAGTAAGCCAAGAGCCATTAATTTCATTCATCGAAGAAATGAATTTTGGTCCCATGTTACGTAGAGAATTATTGGAAGTAGCAAGTGTATGACAGCTGAACAAAAAAAAATTCTGGTGGTTGACGATGAACCAGATATCTTACAATTATTAGACATATCTTTGACTCGAATGGGTTTCAATGTCTATAAAGCTGAAAACTTGGGTTCTGCCAAGTATCAATTATCCAAAACAACTTTTCATTTGTGTTTGTCAGATTTTAAACTTCCTGATGGTAATGGCAGTGAATTGGTTGAACATGTGAATGAACTGTACCCCAATACCCCAATTGCTGTAATCACTGCATTTGGAACCATAAATCATGCGGTAGAAACCCTCAAAAAAGGCGCCTTTGATTTCATTACCAAACCCATCAGTCTTGATACACTCAGACAACTGGTAATTACTGGTTTACAGCAAAATGACGTTGTTGATGATGATGGTGATGACACGCGAAAAATCGATATTCCAATTGAATATTTTGAGCAACTTGATACTGCGATAACTAAATATGCACAAAGCCGAATTCCTGTAATTATTTATGGTAAACATGGCAGTTGGAAAGAGAAAATTGCCAGTTTGATTCATGAGAACAGTGAATTGAAAAACCAGGAGTTGTCTTTTATTGATTGTTCTAATCCAGTTGATGGCTTGACCCCGGAACAACAAGGCACCTTGGTTTATCATAATGTTGAAAAATTAAAACCTGAACAACAAACAATCCTCATTCAATTCATAAAAGCCTTATCTGATCATCAACGTATCATCGTGACCAGTAACTGGACAGAAGAAGAGTTTAAGCACTCAATGGGGATTAAAAAATCTTTAGTTCGTGCTATTTGTGTCGGTGAAATACAAACCACGTCGTTAGTCGAGTTAAAAGATGATTTGGTTGAAATTTGTAAAGTCAGATTAGAGCAACTGGCAGAGGTTTGGAGTAAGCTGCCATGTAAAATTCACCCAACAGCGATTGCTAAACTTAAACAGCATAATTTTCCAGGTAATATGAAAGAGTTGGATTTGGTGTTATCAAAAGCAGCAGTGAATTGTCAGAACCAATTGATTCGAGAAGATGACATTCAACTGGAAAATACAGGATTTCAGCCTCAACTCAATAAAGAGATGAACCTTGAAAAGTATATCGAAGAAATTGAAATACGTGAAATCACCAATGCCTTAGCCAAAACCAATAACAACAAAACCAAAGCTGCAGATTTACTCGGTATCAGTTTCAGGGCTTTGCGTTATAAAATTAAAAAACTAGGAATTGATTAAACCAAGTTAACTGAAATTAAGCAAACCTTTCAATCGCATTTATTCGTGTTGGTGGTTACAGCACAGCGGCTTATCAATTTGTATTTTTTGTGTTTTTAATAACTCTTTTAGATGTTCTGGATTATCATTTCAGCTGTAATAAATAGAAAGCAAAAGAGTAGCAAAATAGTGCCAGCAGAGAGCCAATAAATGGAATAGAAAACCAATACCTTTTAGCAAGGATGGCATAAACCAATGTCACAATAGGTAAAATGAGCGTCAACCAAAAACTGTTTTGCAAAACATGAAAGTGGTTGATTGATAAGGGGATATAGATCAATGGAACCCACATAACGCCAAAGGAATGGCTGTAGTTAAAACCGATCCATGCTTGCCACATTGTGGTTTTTTTAGTGATAACTGGTGATGTTTGATGCATGGACAGAGTAACAGCGTCATTATAAGCATTAAACTTTTTAGTCAACAATACATAAATGAAATGAGCAAAGCCTAATATGCCCAGTATGGTAGATCCTGCAATGATTAATGACTGTGCTGTCATGAGAAACTCCGGTATTAATTAATCAATTGAATTGTTGTTGGGTCATTTTGCCAATGAATACGGGTTTGTAATCTAATATCTCAAATTCACGAACTTCGGACATGTCCTGCCACAGCATGGCATGACCTTTAGTCAGGGTGAATACTTTAACGCGTCGCTGAAATTTATGCATTTCAGCTTCTGTGGCAGGTCTCAATGGACCAAGCTTGACTTGTAGGCGCATGGCTGGTGGTTTGTTAAAGCGACCTTTAATTAATGACTTCAGCCAAAACCATGCGCCGTCATTAACAGCCATGATGGTTGCATATTTACAGTGGGATGCATTGGTAGGAATGCCCTTAGTGAATTTCTGAAAGAACCAACCTTGACTTTTATTGTTCAGCACCACACTGCCAATCGGCGTGATGTGAGGGTGGCCATCTTCGTTCACTGTGGCAATCGAACAATAGACAGCTTGAGAGAATAATGGTTTGATTTTTTGTTTAAATAATAAGTCATTAATTTTCATGTTATCCTCCAGTCAGCATACCATAAGGTATGTAATAAATATAATTTAACATACTTTGTAGTATGTTTCAATGAGGTGTTGATTATTTTGATTGAAGTTGTATGCATGCCAAGGTTAGAATCAAGTCAGTTGAAAATAAGAAACATAAATGTGTAATTATTATGACAGAAGATAGTAGCCATTTAGCTTGGTTAAAAATTGGCATCAAAACATTGGATGTAGAAGGTTGGCAAGGATTGAAAATCAATGAGCTGTGCCAAAGGTTGAAGGTCACAAAAGGCAGTTTTTATCATTGGTTTAAATCTAAAAGTGATTTCGATTTACAAGTGTTGGCTTATTGGAAATTGCGTTTCACCCAAGAATTTATTGAGCTTGCTGAAACGGGCCATAACAGCAAAGAAAAGTTATCGATATTATGTGAACAATGTATTGATGGTGCTTTACAGGGCAGTCGTTTGGAGTTCGAAATCAACGCCTGGTCGTTTCAAAATGATGAAGTGAAAGAATATGTGACATCAGTCTATGAACAAAGGCATCAATACCTACTAAAGCTGTTGAGTGATATTTATCGGGATGAAACGGAAGTTAAAAGACATGGGCTGATTCTATATTGTTTGGTCATTGGTGTAGATTTGTTTTATAGGGAGCTGAGTAAACAAGAATTGAAACTTATTTTTTCAGATTACCTCATTAAAACTAATGACGATTAAGCGTTTGATCAGTTCACATTTATGGATAGATAACTGAAAAATATCTGTATTTTCAAAAATAAATACCTCATTAACGATACTATAGTTAAGTGAACATTAAAGTGTACAACTATGAAATTTCAAATTATTTTAGTTTTATCTATGAAACTATGGTTGATGATTAATTCTTTGGCTTTTGCCATGTCTTTTTCAGATGAGTTTGATCAGGACATTGATTTATTGAATAACAACACCAGCCAATGGTCAGTATTAGGTATTGATGTAATGGACGAACGGGCTGTAGAAATCTCAATGAGTGGCGGTTTATTAACAGTTATTCCGGATTCGTTTACACAAAATGCTTGGTTTGAAGATGAGTATGGTCCGTTGGTTTATCAGGAGGTGACTGGTAACTTTGCTGTGGCGATTAGCTTAAGGGTGTCTCAAGAAAATGATATAGATTTACCTCCGGCATCTGGTTTTAATGCTGGTGGCTTTGTTATCAGAGATCCTGTAGGCACTCATAATGGAGATGAAAACTGGGTCATGTACAACATGGGTGGGCAAGGTCAAAATGGAGTGGATTATGCGCGTGAAATGAAGAAAACTGTCAACTCAACATCAAACCTATTTTTAACTGAACAAGTGGGGTTGGAAGAGTATTTATTGGCCTGTAGAGTTGGTGATCAATTTTATTTTTATTATTGGGCCGATGCCATTGGTGCTTGGCGGCAAGAGGCTTACTACAATGAATTTGATGTGGATGGCGTGGTTACATCCACATGGAGAAATTCAGGTTCAGTCACACCAGAAATTACCATCCCAGGAGTTAATCAATCCTCACCCATGTATTTCGATCATGCATCGATGCCATCAACCATACAGTTGGGTATCATGGGCCATACATGGAATAATAACAGCAATGGTATAAGAGCTGACTTTGACTTCATCCGTTTTGCAGTCAATGTGCCGCAAACTCAACAGGATTGTACAACCGATTTTCTCAATATAGATGAGGACCTGATTTTTGCCAACGGTTTTGAATGATTGCAATTGGTGTCATGATCTCATAAACAAATACAACTAAGCTTTTATTTGCCTAAATGGTGATTTCTTGGGGAAATGATTCATCAAGAAATTCATTTGATCAGCGATGATATTCTTATTTTGTAAAAAAATATATTCAGCATAGTTGGGTGCAAATGGCACTGCCAGTAATCGCATATTAGCCTGCAAGGGTGTCCGATCAGCCTTATGGTTATTACAGCGCTTACATGAAGTCACCACATTGGCCCACACATCTTTACCGCCTTGTGATACCGGAGTCACATGATCTCGAGACAGTTCATGTCGATGAAAGACTTGACCACAATACAAGCACAGATTTTGGTCACGTTTAAACAGGGTTTGGTTGTTAAGTGGTGGAATATAAGCTGCCAGTTGTTTGTGGATGTGATTGTTGTAACCTTTGGTGCCAATGATGGCAGGGATGTCGAAGAAACTTTGTTTGCCGGATAAGGCATTGATTCCGCCATGCAGACGGGTGATGGTGGCGCCGAACTGGTATTGAACCATGTCCAGGGCCATGAGTTTAGCGACTTGTTCGCTGTTCAGCCACTCCAGTGGCATGCCCGATGCATCAGTTCTGAGGGTTTGATGCGACCCAAGGTGGTTATGAATAACTAACTTCTCCTCAAGTGGTTTATATAATTACAAACCAGCTGAAGAAAAATTGCAAGTGTTAATGACGACTGTCATTAAGAATTAATACGCAATTCACAGAAATTTAATAAAAGTCAAAGTCATATTATCTTTAATAAGAAGATTTAATGAATGTGACTACTGGCTCTGATTATTTAATTTAATTTTTATAAACTGAAAGATAAGAGTATAGAAAATAAGGAATGATTTATGAAATTAATCAAAGAATATGATGAGGCTAACGAAGCTAAGATAATCAGTAACTCATTGCGATAGAAAGGTATCATGACTCAAGTGACCAGTGCTAACTCTCAACGTTTAGGGCGAGGTCAATCTGGTAGTTTAAAGTAGGTTTATGGGTCATGTTTGAAGAACAACTTAACGATGCTGTTCAACTAGTGAAAAACCCAGATCACGAACCTGACTATATAATTCCTCTTGAAGAAATGCATCGGATTGAAATTGAAGCCAAGATTAAACATGAAAAAAGTATCAATCAATTTTTAGAAAAAGGTGCGGTTTATTTTTTTGAGTGGTGTTCTGTTGTTCGTAATTGCTTATGTCATTATTGGGGTATTGAATAATTAGAAACTTTAAGAGATAAATTAATTAACATGGATAGTATTTTTAGCACTGTTGCTAACTCAAAAGGATGTATTTGTTGCAATTCAGATGGGTGACTCTAACAATTGAAAGGTTAAAATTACTTGGTGCCTAAGCCAATAATGTAGGCTAAACAGCGCGTAGCCCAACTTATTCCATTCCATTCTTGTTTAATTTCAAATTAAATGTTGGAAGGTATGATTAATATACGTTTGTAAAGATAATTCAGTGTTAATTGTTTTGATGTATTGCTTCGCTGAATTTTACCCAATCTACAATCCTAACCCACCAACATCTCCACCATGTTGTGGGTTTTAATTTCGTGCATTGGACCTCATAGCCTAGAAACCAAAATTTTAGTATAAGTCGCAATGTGTTTTTACGGATATATAGCTATAAGTCGGTTGGGTTTGTGAACTTAGTATACAGTTCCATATCCTTGAATTAACCCAGGTTATAATGTATGTTAAGAAATAGTTATAGTTTTGGCTTAAGCAATTTATTTTGGTAATTGGTTCAAATTACGGCGTCTTAAGATAAAAAAAACATTGTTTTTGGAATAGTAGCTCAACTTTTTAAAGTTTGTTTACAGGATAATTTTATGGCTTTATTGCTCTTCTTAATTACATTTATCAGTGAAATAGATGAACACAATTTGGATGCCTCAAGTGGATTTAAAATAATAGGGACGTCAAGTTATAGATTTGGTAACTCTGTTGATATGGTAGGGGATTTTAATGGTGATGGTGTAGTGGATTTTGTTATTGGAAGTTCACATTGGTGGACCATACCTGATCCTAAAGACCCTGAATATGATATTGTCGTAAACGGTAACGGCAGGAGTTACGTTTTATTTGGAGCAGAGACAATTTCTGACATAAGTTTAACTACCTCGATTTCTCATGACAGTGGGTTTTTTGTAGATGGGCTGAGTTTAGGTGATCAGTTAGGAAAAACAGTTAAAGGGATTGGGGATATTAATGGAGATGGATTAAGTGATGTATTGATAGGTTCACCTGGAAATAACACAAGTTACATTATCTTTGGCTCACACTTAAATTTCAGTTCAGAATTTGATCTAAATAGCCTTAATGGAAGTAATGGGTTTCTTATTAATCACTATTCAGATGCTGTTGATGGAAATAATGATCTTAATCAAGACGGTATTGATGATTTAATACTTGGGACATCAGTGATTTTTGGGAGTGTCAACGGATTTGGTACAACATTCGATATAACGTCAATTAATGGTACCAACGGCTTTAATATTATTATTGGTGAAAATATCACTCATATAAATTTTATTGGTGACATTAATGGAGATGGTTTAACAGATTTTGCACTTGCCACAGAAGAGTCAATTTACCCTACTGGATCCAATCTTGAGAGAGAGGGTGCGGTATATATTATATTTGGTTCAACTGATGGGTATTTACTGAATTTAAATGTAGAAGCACATATTAACCAAGGAAAAGGGTTTTATATATCAGGTACTGATTTTTTTCAGGTTTTGGGTTTAGGTTTTGATGGAATAGGAGATTTTAACAGTGATGGAATTGATGATTTTGCTATAAGTGAAAGGGATTATCGCGATAGGAACTATATTGTTTTTGGTGGTCAAGAATTTGGTGAAAGGTTTCTCCTTCAAGATTTAAATGGGAGCAATGGTTTTTATTTTCACGCTGATGGCCGGCATATTTCAAGTATTGGAGACATAAATAATGATGGAGCGGATGATTTTTCCATATGTGATGAAACCCACAACCCAGTATCACTTCAATCCGGGATTTGCCATACGCTGTTAGGTCAACATCAAGATAGTTTTGTGCTTAATTTGTATGACACTGATTTAGATGGTAATAATGGTTTTTCAGTTGTGGGTGATAATTATTTAGGTAGGTTAGGGTCTTCAATCAGTGGGGGGGCAGATATTAATAATGATGGAATAGATGATTTGATAATTGGTGCGGCTGGGACTTCATACATAAATAGTTATAGAGGTGAGCTTTATGTTATTTTTGGGCAACAAGGAGATGACAGGATCTTTTATGATGGGTTTGATCACGAAAGTAACCAGTCAAAAATACAGAAATTGCAAAGCAATTAGAATTTTGTATTTATAGTGTGTTTTTTTATCGTTATCTCAGGGGACGGTTAATTCTAAAGCGTTAATTTCTAAATGATTATTGAATAATAAAATAAATTTAATATTTCTTGGTTTCAAATAATAATTGCAATTAAGCTATACATTGAGTAAACCGACTGTCTGCCTATTAAATAATTTATTATGAAATTGGTGATCTCTGCATTTTCTGGGCTTACTTTATACTGAAAATGACATGCTTCATCTGCTTTTCTGCGACTTCACTACAGTATGATACTTTGGAAAATACTGTATCATAAGACCATTGGTTTTTTGTTGATTCTTTACTGCCATAAACTTTAGGGATGCGCAGAATATAATAGAGTTCAAACCTTGGGTAATTATTTTATGCTGAGCAAATTCTAGTGACTTGTATAATTATTCGTGGGATTCGCGTTCTTGATAGGTCATCCAGCTGATTGATTGTTATAAAACATTGAGACGAGTTTCTTGAGTGCCAATATTTACTTGCATGGCCTGTCTTGATGGCGCGAGTCTACCCAACCAACATCCCTGCCATGGTGGCTGAGAACAGTGAAGCCAAGGTGCCGCCTAACAGTGCTTTCATACCGAACTTAGAGAGGGTCTTACGTTGGCTGGGTGCCAATGAACCTATACCGCCGACTTGGATACCAATGGAGGCGAAATTAGCAAAACCACAGAGCATGTAAGTGGCCATTAAGATGGATTTGTCATACATCAAGTGCACTTCTTGCGCGGTGTCTTTGAGGGTAGCCAGATTTTCATAGCCGACAAATTCACTGGCTATTATCTTAACACCCAACAATTGTCCAAGCAGTGTGATGTCTTCTGTGGCTACGCCGATCAACCACATAAGCGGTGCAAATAAATAGCCTAAAAGAAATTGTAATGACAAGACTTCGTAACGAGTATTAGCAGCGATGAGGTCGTTTAAACCAAGCCAGCCACCAAGTGCCCCCAATCCATAGTTAACCATAGCTAAGAATGCAAAAAATACCAATAGCATTGCGCCAACATTCATGGCCAGTTTAAGGCCTTCTGTGGTTCCATTGGTTAGCGCGTCAAGTATATTAGAGCCGACTTCATCATGACTGATTTCAATGTTTGAATTGATTTCTTCCGTTTGTGGAAACAGTATTTTTGCTACCACAATAGCACCTGGTGCTGCCATCACAGAAGCGGCCAATAAGTGTTTGGCATAGTATTGGCGCATAACTTCATCTTCACCACCAAGAAAACCAACATATGCTGCTAATACGCCGCCAGCCACAGTGGCCATTCCTCCAATCATCACCAATAAAATTTCAGATTTATTCATGGAGTTTAAGTATTTTTTAATCATTAAAGGCGCTTCAGTTTGGCCTAAGAAAATGTTTCCAGCTACCGATAAACTTTCTGCACCTGAAATTTTTAAAGCTTTGGTTAATAACCAGGCCAAGCCTTTGACGATTTTTTGGATAATACCTAAGTAGAACAAGACCGAAGTTAAAGCAGAGAAGAAAATGATGGTAGGCAGAATCATTACCGCAAAGTTGATCAAAGGAGATTCAATTTCACCTTTTCCAAAAGAACGAAATAAGAAGTTGGTTCCTTCTTTGGTGAAATCCATAATTAGAATGAAAAATTTGCCAATGGCATCAAAGATGGCGCCAACGAATGGAACATAAAGTACACCAATGGCTAAGATCAGTTGCATACCTAGTCCAATACCAACAACTTTCCAGCTGACTGACTTGCGGTTACTACTGAATGCATAAGCAATGGCCACCAAGGTCACCATACCAATGGCACCACGCATCAATGATTCCAGTGAAAAACCTGCTGTTGCAATTGTTTCCATGTTCTACCCTTTGTGATTATCAACCCAGTGATTATAAAAGACCGCGCCTGATATTAATAGTTGGATTCTTGTTTTAAAATTAGTTAGTTGTTTATTTCGATTGGAGCCAGTGTGACTTGACCTTGATATGGTTTGTGGTCATATTCTTTCACATATTGATTCAGCTGTGATCTGATTTGGTGGTCTCTAATGGTAATGGTGGTGAGGCCAATCACACCATTTTCAATGGGGTAAACAGTTAAATGATGAGGTACTTGTCCACGCACTCGAGTGCCAGTGAACTGTAGTTGATCGCGCCATTTTTGGCGATTTTTTTCTGTGGCTGATTGGCTGTAGTTTTGTTGTAATTGATCTTGTAACAATTGGCTGGATTGTAGTTGTTCGTTTGAGAGAAGCTGGTTCAATGTTTGAATGGCTTGATTAATTTGAGTATTAGCTTTTAATTGGTTTGCTTCGATCAGTTTAAGCCAGCTCAAAGCGGTTGAATAGTCCTCTGCTTTGATGTAGTTATTAGCCAGTAGAATCTTGGCTTCTTCATTGCCCAATTGAGCCGCTTTTTTGAAGTGTTTGTTGGCTTGCTCGGTTCGCCCTTTTTGGTTGGCTTTGTGACCCAATGTCAGGTATTTTGAATCAGGTGTGTTGATGTTGCCCATGTTATCAAAAGAGACGCTGGATTGGGCAAAACTGATAGAGGTTGCTATGAAGAGTAACCAGATATAAATCAATTTCATAATTTACCTGTTTGCATATGTTGCAGTTATTTTATCACTGTAGGTTTGAGTATATTGTAATTTCAACAATTTTTTATGCAGAAATAAGTATTTTGTTGCTGGTGATTTGGCCTTGCCAATAAACCAAATCAGCAATTTCATGGGTGTCCCATAAAACGAGCTCAGCTTTTTTGCCTACTGCTAAACTGCCTTTGGTGTCATCTATACCCAAAGCTTTGGCTGCATTAATGGTGACACCCAGAATGGCTTCTTCAACAGTTAAGCCAAATTGAGTGCAAGCCATGTGCATGCATTGCAGCAGGTTGGTAGTAGGCGCTGTACCAGGGTTTGAGTCAGTTGCTATAGCAAGATCTATGCCATATTTCCTGAAAGCTTCAATTGGAGGTTTTTGCGTTTCTTGTAATGCATAAAATGCATAGGGCAACAGGGTCGCAACCGTGTCGCTGCCAGCCATTTTCTTGATACTGGTAAGGGAAGTGTACTCGATGTGATCCGCCGATAAGCCACCATACTCGGCCACCAGTCCGGCACCATTCAAGTCACTGAGCTGGTCGGCATGTAATTTAACAGGTAGGCCCCAGCGAGTGGCGGCATCAAAAACTTGTTTGGTTTCATCATATGAAAATCCTATGCCCTCACAAAAAGCATCTACTGCGTCAGCCAGTTTGTTTTTGGCTACATAAGGTATGATTTTTTGGCAGATTAATTCGATATAACCTTTGCGGTCGTTTTTAAATTCAGGAGGTAGGGCATGCGCAGCCAATAAGGTAGTTTGTATATCAATTCCCATTCTTTTACCGGCCGCTCTGGCAGCTTTCAGCATTTTGATTTCACTGTCAAAATCTAAACCATAACCAGATTTAATTTCAACTGTCAGTACACCTTGTGATTTGAGATGGGCCAGTTTTGTACAAGTCGAATCGATCAGCTCTTCTATGCTGGCTTGTCGGGTGGTATGTACTGTAGATAAGATGCCTCCTCCTGCATGCGCAATTTCCTCATAACTGGCGCCAGCAAGACGCAGCGCAAATTCATTCGCTCTGGAACCAGCAAACACCAAATGGGTGTGGCAGTCGATTAAGCCTGGTGTGACCAATTGTCCTGAGGCATCAATGCTTTTTTTAGCGTTGAATTTCATCGCTTCAGTTGTCGGTCCTAACCAGATGATTTGGTCATGTTCACAGGCTATGGCCGCTTGCTCTACTTTTCCGAAAGGGGTGCCATTATCTGCACAGGTGATCAGTTGTGCGTTGTGAATCAATAAATCACAAGATTTTTTCATTGTTTTCGACTTCGATTTGCCCTACAGTTCTCTGAACAATCATTATCGTAAATCCACCTCATAATGAACAGCTATTTTTATGCAAAGTTATTTTTTTAAATCGGCACTCTTGCCGCAAGGGTGGCGGAAAAACGTCAGAGTAAGTACCAGTGAAGGTGTGTTCAAGGCCATTGAAATCAATAGCCAAGCCAGGCCAACAGATCAGTGTTTGGATCAAGTTATACCAGCTATGCCCAATGCCCATTCACATGTTTTTCAAAGAGCCATGGCCGGTTTAAGTGAGTACAAAAAAAACCCCTTAAATGGCTCTATAGACTCAGGTGGCAGTGCAGATAGCTTTTGGTCTTGGCGAGATTTGATGTACCAGTTGGCACAACAATTGGATGGACATACTTTGTACCAAATCGCAGTAGATTGCTATACCGAAATGCGTGATGCAGGTTATGCTTCGGTGTGTGAATTTCATTACCTGCATCGTGATAAAGAACACTCCGATGATTTTTTCAGTCATTCGAAAATTTTACTCAAAGCTGCTAATGATGTGGGTTTGCCCATAACGCTGTTACCGGTTCTTTATGCGTTTTCAGCTGTTGGTGAAGCACCTTTAAATTCAGAACAAAAACGATTTGAACTTTCTGTCGAAGAATATCTTGCGCTTTATAAACACCTACAACCGCTGTTGAAAGAAAAGCAAAAGTTGGGCATTTGTTTTCATTCGATCAGGGCAGTCAGTCAACAACAAATGCAAACAGTGATAGATGCATTACCTCAAGATGCACCTATTCATATACACATTGCAGAACAACAAGCTGAAATAGATCAAGCGATTAAGTATTATGGTGTTCGTCCAGTGACTTGGCTGTTTGATCATTTCAAAGTAGATAAACGTTGGTGTTTGGTCCATGCCACACATTTGGATGCGCATGAAGTGAAATTAATCGCTGAGTCTGGTGCAGTGACAGTGATTTGCCCTTTAACTGAAGCAAACTTGGGTGATGGCATCTTTCCTATGCCAGCTTATAAATCCAGTCATGGTGTTTGGGCCATTGGCTCTGACAGTCACATTGAGATTAAGCCACAACAAGAACTGAAAATGTTGGAATACAGCCAGCGACTTCAGTATCAACGACGTAATGTATGTTGTGATGATCAACAGTCTCATGTGGGCACTTGGCTTTGGTTACAAGCAGTAGCTGGAGGTAATCAAGCCTGCCAACTGGTTACCAATGCCATAGCGGTGGGCTGTTCATCTCAAGTGATAGACTTACAAACAACAAAAGTAATGGATGCTGCTTGTGTTTTAGATGGTTGGATTTTCTCTGATCAAGTTAGAGCCGTTGCTAGTACGCTTTAATGGGACTTATCAGTACATTGTTATTAATGATCATTGACATGTTTGATCATACTTATGCTGCTAAACGCCAAATCCAACAAGCTGGAATTCTGACAACATGTTAGAATGCAGAACATGAAAAAAATTCCTAACAACATTGTTTTGGTGGGCCCTATGGGTGCAGGTAAAACGACCGTGGGAAAACAAATGGCCCAGCAGTTAGGTAAAACATTTATTGACGTTGATCAAGAGTTGGAAAGTCGGACAGGGGTTTCAATCAACTTAATTTTTGAAATAGAAAAAGAGGCTGGTTTCAGAGCACGTGAGACAGCAGTATTAACTGAGCTTTTAGAGCGAAATAATACAGTGATAGCAACCGGAGGTGGCATCATTGTTAGGCCTGAAAATCGAGTAATTTTGAATCAAACCACCAGTCTGGTGGTGTATTTAAAAACTGAAGTCAAGCATCAGCTTAAGCGCCTTAAGCGTGATAAGCAAAGGCCATTATTACAAGGTGGTGGTCGTCGTGAACGATTATTGAATCTGGCTCGTGAAAGGAATCCATGGTATGAGGAAGTTGCAGACATCGCCTTCCCCAGTGGTCGGACCAGTTCATTTGGAATGGCTAAAAAAATAGTGACCTTTTTAAACCAACATGCCAACCAAGTCCAAGATTATCTCAAAGTAACCAATCCTAATAACCATGATTAAAGCCATTCAGCTTGAAATATCCTTACCCAAAGGTACTTACCCCATATCCATCCACCCAAATCGGTTTGATTTGTCGGGCATTCAACCAGAATTGCAAGGCCGTAAAGTGATGATAGTCAGTAATGAAATTGTGGCTCCTTTGTATTTATCAACTGTCAGCAATTTATTCACTGAAAACCAAGTGTTTCATTGTGTGCTTAAAGACGGTGAATTGCATAAAAATGTGAATAGTTGGCAAACCATAATAGATGCCTTGGCCAGTAATCAATTCAATCGATCAGATTTATTGGTGTCATTAGGTGGTGGGGTGATTTGCGACATGACGGGATTTGCTGCGGCCAGTTGGATGCGAGGTATTGATTACATTCAAATGCCGACCACTTTGTTGTCTCAAATAGATGCTTCAGTGGGGGGTAAAACAGGCATTAATCACAGCAAAGGCAAAAATTTGATCGGTGCGTTTCATCAGCCAAAAGCTGTCATTATTAATGTCGGTAGTTTGAATACATTACCTGAGCGTGAATTTAATGCGGGTATTGGTGAGGCAATTAAATATGGCGGCATTGACCAAATAAATTTTTTTCACTGGCTCAGTGAAAAAGCTCATGAGATTAAGAGTAAAACACCTGAAATCATGATGCAATTGATTTCACAGTGTTGCCAGTTTAAAGCCGATATAGTTGAACAGGATGAAAAGGAACAAGGCGTCAGGGCCTTGTTGAATTTAGGCCACACTTTTGGACATGCCATTGAAACAGGTACCAACTACCAATATTTACATGGTGAGGCAGTGGGTTTAGGAATGATCATGGCGGCTGAATTATCGGCTCAGATGAGTTATTGCGGGACAGATATACGAAATATGCTGGAAAACTTGTTGCAAGCCTTTGATTTGCCAATTATGCTTGAGTCGAATATTTCAGCAAATACGTTATTAAGACTTATGAAATCTGATAAAAAAGTAGTCAATGATGAACACCGCCTTATTTTAATGAAAGGCTTGGGCGGCTCTTTTATCGCCGAAGGTGTCAAGGATTTAGATATATTATCCGCATTAAATAGTTGTTTACCCTCATGATTCAATACTCATTTCTCGTCAAGTTTTGTTCAGTTTTTATGCTGGTGTTGTATTCAGGTATGGCTACAGTAAAGGCACAACCTGAAGAAGATTCTGCACCGACAGCCGAAACTGAAGTCATTTGTTTTGCTGCACAAACACAATGGGTTTGCGCACCAGCTGACCAAAAACAACTGGCACACGACAAAGCCATCAAACTGGCTGGAAAAAATCAGTCTACTGATATTGAATCTGAAACTGTAGTAGATAGCACTGTAGAAATCAAAACCATGGATACCAATGCAGATTTCAGCGAACAAGTTTTAGAAATTCCTCCAGATCAATTGTTGCAGCCAGATTTCATTGATCAACAAGTCAAAGATTTTGTACCAAGAACTGATGTCGAGGATTCGCATGAGGCAATTAAAGACAAAGCATTGGCTACTGAAGTTACTGAAGTGGAAGAAGTGATTGTTGAACAATCCAACAATCATCCAGCAACAGATCAAATCACTAGAACTGATACGGTTCCTGTTTTATCTGGGTCTCAAGAGCCAATTCGATCAGCAAATGATTTTTATGACTGGCAAACTCAGCATGCAGATAAATGGTCTTTTCAGGTGGTTGGTGCTGCCAATCGAAACCAGTTAGAAAGCTTTGTTAATCAACATAATTTACAACAAAGAAACTACGCCATTGCCAAAACGCAAGTTAACGAAGCTGATTGGTGGATTGTACTGGTTGGTTTGTTCAATAGCCGTGATGAAGCTTTGAGTCAACGTAATCAACTGCCCTCAGAATTGGCCAGTCAGGCCTGGGTCAGACAAGTGAAAACGATCACCGCTGAAGCTGATTGAATATAGCCAGAAAAAATATGTGATTTTATGTGAATGCTTGGGTCTTAGTTAATTCCAAACAGAATGAAATGAAGGCGCATCATATGAAACATTTATTTTTTATAATGACATTGGTTGTTTTTGTGACGACATCAGCCAACAGTACAGATCAAGCAGATATTATCAAGGAAACACCTAACTGGTCATTGGCAGATAACAATGGGGATGTTCACCAATTTCCACAACAAGCCATAGCTGATCAACAAGTAACCATGTTGTTTTTTTGGGCCACTTGGTGCCCATACTGTAAACAATTGATGCCACATATTCAGAGCGCATTACATCAGTATCAGGATAGTCTGAATTTAAAAATATATGCCATGAGTATCAATGAAGACGATGATCCCCAAGCTTATTTAAGCAGTCAAGGTTTTACCTTTAAACTATTTCCTCAGGCAGAGGATGTGGCTGAAAAATATCAAGTTCATGGGACTCCCGGGGTGCTCATTTTCAATAAACAAGGTGAACTGATGTTCGACCTGAGATCTGTGCAAAGCAAACATTTGGTGCGCGAAAAAGCTTCTCATGGCGCCAAGTCAGTCCGTTTAGCACCTTTTTGGGCTGCAGAAATCAGAAAAGCATTGCAGGGTTTGCTGACATCCTCATAAAATGGTGAGATGAGGTCTAGATTTACTGTCGAGCAAAGCTGTTTACTGGTGATTGATGTGCAAGGGCGCCTTGCCGAAATGATGCATCAGAAAAAAAAGTTATTTCAGCACATTGAATTAATGATAAAGGCAGCCAATTTATTAAGTATTCCTATTTATTGGTTTGAGCAGTATCCAAAAGGTTTGGGACCTACCCAGTCTGCAATAAGGTCTTTATTGGCTGATTCGCAATACCATGAAAAGATTACTTTCAGTGCCTGTGGTGTGGATGATTTTATGACTACGCTACATACTTCTGGTAAGAATCAATGTATTGTTACTGGTATTGAAGCTCATGTCTGCGTTTATCAAACTGTATTAGATTTACTGGCAAATGGGTTTGCGGTTCAAGTCAATCAACAAGCTGTTTCATCACGTGATATAGCCAATAAAAAATTAGCCTTGAGAAATATGCAGGCCACAGGTATAGGATTGACCAGTACCGAAATGATTTTATTTGAATTAATGCGAACAGCTGAACACCCTCATTTCAAGCAGGTTTCCAGACTACTGAAATGAGAGTATTGGTAACTGGCTTTGTTTTTTACTGATCTGGCTGCGCATCACAAAATAAAAAATAACATTAATAAAAATGTCAGCCTATACGACATGAACTATTGGCAAATTTCGCATTATCAAAGATGGTTCAGTTGAATACAAAAACAACGCTGAATCAATAAATTATCTAAAACTAAAGGTTAATTCCTTTTAGGGTGAAATTTACTGAGAATGTTCAATTCATTCTTTTGGATAGAATATGAAGCACACCAAATTCCCTGTCGTTAAAAGAACTCAATACGGATTTAATTAATCTTGGGTTGAATTTTTGCATACCCTAGCAATTCTAGTCAGTTTTGTGGGTAAATTTCTCATAAGTTAGACAATATGAAGTAATATACCACTAAGAATTTAGTAGTAACGTAATTAACTGGTATTGTTCCTTTGAAACCATCAGTAATTACAAAAATACAGGTTTTGTTGTAACTGTGACGTGAATAAAAATAAGTATAGCGAGCTGTTGAGAATTAAATTTTTGTGAAACTCAACAGGTATAAACGATTGATTTAAATGGAGTTGAATGCCAATCAATAGTTTGATAACCCAACAGATAGCAGGAATTACAATATCATATATGATTGAAAAAAAAGCAGTCACATTACAACTTAATCAACAGTTCAAGGTTTTGAGTCGTGATGGTAAATTAATATGTGCAGAAATTGCAGGTTCAATTCGTCCTCTTGCTATACATGAACCTGATTTGTTGATGCTTTCTTTATTCTTTAAAGAAAAATCTATAAATACTGCAGCTCATGAGTTTATTTCTCACAGTTGGGTAAATAAGTGGCTGCCTTTTGCACAACATCATGATGTGGTGCAAAGAATCCAATTTTTTTTAGATAAAAAAATTCTATGTCAGGCTTTTGATACTCCATCAACCATTGAGCCAGTCGAAATTCAAATCACCAATAAAGTAGATATAGAACTGCCTGAAAAATTGATGTTGGGACGAAATTTAGCTATATCTTTTAGTTCGGATGGTTTTTTTAGTTTTTCAAGTCAAGACCAGATTCAACAATTGTTGCCGTTATCATGGGTTTTATTGTTGATGTTTTTTGCGAACGGGAAAACGACCCAGCAGGCTATTGATGAACAAGGGTATTTGTTTGATCAGGATCAGGACAACGAGAAAATCATCTTAACTTTATACAGCCATGGTTGGTTGATCAAACACCGGGACCCAATGGTCAAAGAAACAAATGTGAATTTACCTGAGAAGGTAGCCGTAGATCCATCACATAAAGGAATAAGCTGGCAAGAGATTGACTATGATGGGAGGATTCCAGTCTATTTTGTTCCGCATACTGCAGATCATTTTCCATTGGCATTGGGAGTTATTTACAGTGCTCTTGAAAATTATAAGGACGGTGCATTATTAGAAAAATTTATCTTAATACCAATTACATTTCTTAAAGCACAAGATATGCTTGATGGGCCATATAATAAATTTGGTGCAGGTGTATGGCTGTTTTCTAATTATATGTGGTCTCTTGAATTGAACTTACAGATTAGTAATGCAATCAAGAAACATGATGATAAAAACTTAACCATACATGGCGGTCCCAGCACACCAGAATATAAACAAGCCAGTGAAGATTTTCTCAAATCTTATCCGTCGGTAGATATCATGGTGCATGGGGAGGGTGAAGTTACAATAACTGAGGTCTTTGCCCTGCTTAACAAATCTGCAGTTGGGCAAGTGGTATTCAACCAATTGCTTCTGTCTGAGGTTCCAGGCATTACTTTCAGAGATGTGGAACCTAACGCTGCTATCAGAACAGCTGGTAGAGCCAGGATGAATGCTCCGGACTCTATCCCTTCACCCTATTTAACTGGTATCTTCGATGTTTATCAAGGTCGAGTGGAGGCTGCCATAATTGAGTCTAATAGAGGCTGCCCTTTTGGTTGTACTTTCTGTGACTGGGGCTCTGCCACCAATCAAAAAGTAAGGAAGTTTGATTTGGATCGGGTCAAAGATGAAATTGATTGGATTGGTAAAAACAATGTACGTGTGATTTGGATTGCTGATGCTAACTTTGGCATGTATGATCGTGATATTGAGTTAGCTGAATATATTGTAGCGACAAAGAACAAGTATGGTTTCCCTCAAGAAGTTGTAGTCAATTACACCAAAAATTCTACTTGGCGTTTGGTTGAAATTATCAAAATATTTACGGCTGGCGGTATCATTAGTCAAGGAATTATTTCAATCCAAACTACTGATCAAGATACATTAAAAGTCATCAACAGACAAAATATCAAAACAGAAAAATATGATGAGTTAACCAAGGTTTTTTCTGATCTAAAATTGCCGCTGTCAACTGATCTAATGATAGGTTTGCCCGGTATCACTGTAAACGCATTTAAAAATGATTTGCAAAGATATATGGAGATGGACGTTTCGGTAAAAGCATATCCCACTCAATTATTACCTAATAGCCCAATGGCAGACCCTGAGTATTTGGCAAAATATCAAATTGAAACAGATGAAAGTGATTTTATTATTTCTTGTTCAAGTTTTACTGAGTCAGATTTGCAACTGATGAAAGGTTTATACAGAATTTATATGATGGCAGATGGATTTTCATTGTTGCGTTATGTTTTAAGGTATTTGCAATGGGAACATCAGATCAGGGCTGTGGATTTTTTGCATGATTTGTTACTTTTTATCAGAAAATACCCAACGAAGTTTCAGCAGCTTACTTATGCTGTAAGATTTTTTAACCAAGAAAAGTCAATGCCTGGAGGTTGGAGTCTTTTTTATCATCAACTAAAGGCATACATTCTTGATACTTATCAAATTAATGCGGGGTCTGGATTGTTGACAGCAATGAAAGTTAATCAGGCTTGTATGCCAGATGACTCGCAAAAATATCCGATTAAAATCAACCTAAGTCATGATTTCAGCGCTTATTTTATGGCTAAAACCAATGGCGCAGAATATGACGATAAACCTTTAACTGATTACCCTGCTGCTAAGTTTCATGTGTCGGACCCAAACTCAATGGTAAGTATAGATTTAGATTATCTACAATACGATTCACATCAGTATTTTTGGGAACTAGATTCTGCTGTTGCAAGACCTAAGTCCATTTCAGAATATGCTGATACCTGACTTCCGGCACTTTATAAATTAGTCGTTTTTTTGCTATTTTATAATGAGTCTAAGTCTTTTAGGCTAATTATGAGATGGTGAATGGTGTGATTGAATTTCTTTATGGCTTGCTGATATTAATGATAGTAATTAAAGTGTTATTCTGGGTCTTGGTGGTTTTACTTAGCCCAATCATAATAGTGGGTGGAATTTTTCTTTCTATTGCACTGTTTATTTTTATGATGTTTGGTGGCCTTTATGTATTGATATTTAAAATATTGTTGTTACCAGTTTTACTGTTCTTGCTGTTACCTTTTTGTTGGTTTTCAACATAGTTTTATAAGGTCTGGCCTTGGATAAGCCAGACCTTTGTGCTTTTATTGATCTATTTTAAATTCGATGGTTTGTGTAGCGGTAAAAGGGATCGCTTTTCCATCTACAATTTTAGGGTGAAACTTCCACTTCTTTATGGCTTTTTTAGCTGCGGCATCAAAAACCCTGTTGGGTTTGGCCGCTATGATACTGATTGAATCAACCGAACCAAATTCATTGACTGAAATTTTTGCTTGCACCCAACCTTCAGTTTTTTTCATTAATTGCGGAGGAGGATAGATGGGGGAGATTGCCGTTTTAATTGCGCCTGAAAGGCCGTTGTTGCTTGAAATTGTTTGGCCTATTCCAAAGCCTGGTAAGCTAATACCTTTAATTAAGTTGGGTGGGTTTTTACCAAAACCACTCAACGGTACATCTATGGATGGAGTATTGTCGACATTAACATTTAAAGTGGGTGCCGATGGCGGTTGTGTGGTTTCTTTAGGTTCTGGGATCTCTCTAGGCGATTTTATTTCTTCTATAGGTTCCTTATAGTCTTTAACAAAAGAAAAATTAATGTCCATGTCATCTGAGTTTATGGTGACCGGTTTTTGTTTAAGCAAACTGAGCATGCCAAGGAATAATGCCGCAGTGATTATGGTACCAACGATGGCTGAAAAAGAATATCTTATTGTCATGAACTTGCTCCTTAATTTAAATATATTGTAAGAAGTGTGACTTCTGGCATATAGGGTTAGTTCAAAATAAGTTACGGATAAATTCGTATATGCTGTTTATCATTGATCTTTTCAAAGTCAGCAACTTTAATTTGATACAATGTGTTGGAGTAAAAAATTATCATCAGAATGCCTGAAGTTATTATTTTTAATAAGCCGTTTCAAGTGTTGTCACAGTTTACAGACAGTGAAAATCGCAAACACTTGGGTGACTTCATTGACCAACCCGGATATTATGCCGCAGGCAGGTTGGATTATGATTCCGAAGGTTTGATGATTTTAACCAATGATGGCCCTACACAACATTTAATCAGCGGACAAAAATTCACCAAGACTTATTTGATCCAGGTTGAAGGCCGCCCTAAAGCAACGCAGTTAAGGCAATTGCGTGATGGTGTTAAAGTGAAAGACTACATAGCTAAGGCGCTTGATGTTAAATTGATGGCAAAAAAACCCGAATGGGTTTGGAAACGTAATCCACCTATACGGTTTCGGAAAAATAGCCCAACCAGTTGGTTGATGCTGAGTTTAAATCAAGGTAAAAACCGACAAGTCAGACGCATGAGTGCTGCAGTTGGATTACCAGTATTAAGGTTGATTAGAACTGAAATCGGTGTGTTTAAGTTAGCAGGGTTGGCGCCCCAATCTTGGCAATTTTGTAAATTTAATACATAAATTGTAACTTTTGATTTCAATAGGCGTTATACAGATATATTTAATAAGCAGAGGTTTGATATGAAATACTTTTTGATTCTTTTATTGGCCACAGTAATTACTGCTCAAGCAGGTGTTTTTGGCAGTGAGAAAGTGGCACCAGGTACCATTTCACCTGAGAAGGATTACGATTCAGTCAATGGCAGTATTACAGTGGGCGATAAGGCGCATGTTGATAATTTGGATACTGTAAATGGTTCAATCAAGGTAGGCCAAAATGCCACAGTTGGTCAAGTAGAAACAGTCAATGGCAGCATCAAATTTCAAAATGGGGTGACAGCTGATCACGCTGAGACAGTGAATGGTTCAATTGTATTGGGTTCAAACTGTATGATTAATGGTCATGCTGAAACGGTAAACGGTTCGATTTCGGCTGGTAAGGGTTGTGAGATTGATGGTTCAATGGAAACTGTCAATGGTAAAATCTCTGCCATTGGTACAGTAGTGAACGGTGATGTCCAAACGGTTAATGGTAACATTACTTTGGACAATGGAACTGTGATTGATGGTGATGTGACGATTGAAAAGTCTTCGGGTTGGTTCAACAGCAATAAAAAAGTACCAGAGGTATATATTGGTGATGATGTGGTAGTTAAAGGTGATTTGATTTTTAATAAAAAGGTTAAGTTATATGTTTCTGACACGGCTACAGTAGGTGAAATCGTAGGTGATGACATTATTGATATGTGATCACTGTCAATACCTCACTAACGACAATTCAGAGTTGTCAGAATGATTTAAGGCTTGCCATAATACCGCAAGCCTTTTTTGTGCGACAGGGTGAACTAAATCTGGAGCAATGTCCTGTAGTGGTTTAAGCACATACTTCCGATGTAAGACTTCACGTCGGGGAATTTGAATCTGGTCATCATCAAAGATCAAGTCATCGCTGATGAGCAAATCTATATCTAAAGTTCGATTTGAATAACGAGGCTTCAGTCGATCTCTACCATGTAAGTCTTCTAATTTGATCAGCCAACTTTTTAACTGATGCGGGTTAAAAACAGACTCAATTTTGACCACTAAATTATAAAAGTCATGACCGCTGAATCCGTAAGAGGGGGATCGATACATGGGTGAAATTTCATGAGCGGAAAATGAATTTTTCAAGTGTTGCAAACAAGAATTTATGTTTTCTCTGCGATTGGTGTTACTGCCAATACCCAGGTAGTGTTTGTGTTTTTTTAGCCTAATTGACATGTCAATATGAGATGATCTAAAAATAGTTAAGTCAGTATGTATATCAGAGACGCAACAATAAAGTAGAATATATGAAACGTTAACAATAAATCTATTGATTGGATTGTAACAGCTTTAAACGTATATAAACCAAAGAGAGGACTATTGAAATGAAAAATACATGTTGGTTGATTTTGATATTTTTTACCAGTTTAGGGCAGTCACAAACCGCCAAAGTTTTGATTGTTGGTGACAGTTGGGCAGAACAGCAATGGGAAGATGGCATACATGATGTGGTTTTTGCAGACAGTGGCTATCCTGAGTTTACCAGCTTCGGAGATGTGGTTGCTATCAGTGGTTCAACTGCTTCAGATTGGGTGGTGCCATCAGAGCTGCAAAAAATAACTGATGCATTAAATGCCAACCCGACCATAGATACCGTTCAACTGACATTAGGTGGCAATGATTTCCTAGATCAATGGAATGTTAATTTAACTCCAATGGCAGTGACAGCCATTCAGAACCAAATCATGGTAGATTTACAAATTGTGGTTGATCACATTCTGACGCATGACATCGGTATTGAAATCATATTGAGTTTTTACGACTACCCTAATTTCGAGGACACTACGGGTGGTTTTTTTGGTGGCATTTGTGATGGTCTTCATGAAGATATGGGTAACCCCACTCCATTAGAGTTAAATCAAATTGCTGTTTCATTTGAATCAGTTTTTGCTGCAGCCGCGGTCAGTAACCCCAAAGTGTTTCATGTTTCTCATTTTGGTTTGATGCAGAATTATTTTGGCTTTGCTGATGCGTCTCCTGTGATTTTACCCGGTGACATACCTCTGCCAGGTGATTTGTCTTTGCCCAGCCCGGTTGAATCAATGCGTTTAAACACGTTTTTAGAAGTTGTTGATTGTTTTCATTTAGGTGCTGAAGGTTATGATGTTTTGGTTCAAAATACATTTGATCAGTATTTTCAATATCGCTTCGATACCATATTTAAATCATTGTTTGAATAACAAACATACGGCTTGTGCAGCCATACCTTCACCACGGCCAGTAAAGCCGAGTTGTTCGGTGGTTGTGGCTTTGATGCTGATTTGATTCAAGTTAATTTGAAGGATTTCTGCCAGTTTTGTCCGTATGGTCAAGGCATGTGGATTGATTTTAGGTAATTCGGCCATAACAGTACAATCAATGTTTCCAATGAGGTAGTTTTGTTGCATGATTAAGTCTTGGCAATGCTTTAAAAATACTGTGCTGTCACAATCTTTCCAACGATCATCGTTGGGTGGAAAGTGCTGTCCTATGTCACCCAAGGCACATGCGCCTAATATTGCATCACATATGGCGTGAATCAATACATCACCATCAGAGTGGGCGATAAAACCCTGTGTAAATGGAATTTGAACATTGCCTATAGTGATGAAAGTACCTGGGCCATATGCATGGACATCAAATCCGTGACCAATGCGTATGTTGCCATTTATTACAATATTTTCCTTTGTAGGCATCACAACCTCCCTTGTTGCTTTAATATGGCTTGGGCAAGGATCAGGTCTTCAAATGACGTGATTTTAATGTTGGTGTTTTTACCTTTAACCAGGTTGGGTTTATGGCCTTGTGCTTCTAGAGCCGAAGATTCATCAGTGATGCTACCAGCTTCAAAGACGGTTAATGCTTTTAATAAATCATTACAGCGAAACATTTGTGGCGTAAGGGCAGCAAAAAGGTGACTGCGATCTAAGGTTTTCTCTGCTGTGTTGCCATGTTCTGAATATTTGATGGTATCGCTTATTGGTTTAACTAATAATCCACCTTGTTGTTTTTGCATACAACTGTCTATCAACGCTTGTATATCTTCTTTACATACGCATGGCCTGGCTGCATCATGAACCAGCACCCAATCTTGTGGATCTGCTTGTAATGATTTGATGCCATTGCGCACAGAGTCATGGCGTTGATCGCCACCAATGGTGGTTAAAATGGTGTGCTTTGAGTTGATGGTTTGTTGTTGCCATTGGCTGTCATCTGGGTGTAAAACCACCGTGATACCAGTCAAATCTATCTCTTCAAAAGCTTGAATGCTGTGGTCTAAAACTGAGTGACTGCCTATCAGTTGGTATTGTTTGGGGAGGATGGAATTTTTGTCCAGCTCCTTGCTTTTTTTAAAACGGCTGCCAATACCGGCTGCTACGATTATTACATGAATTTTATTTTGCTCAGGATGGGTCATCAGAAGTTAATTGCCATCGTCATCTGATTGATTGATTACCTGAATGAATGTTTCACCTTCTTTAAGCATGCCAAGCTCAGCTCGGGCCCTTTCTTCTATCGCATCAAGCCCAGTTTTTAAACTGTTGACTTCGGCCTTTAATTTTTCGTTTCGCAGTTTAAGTTCTTCAATTTCAGCTTGTTGACTGGTTAATAAAATGCTTTTTTCTTTGAGTTCTTTACGCCCGCCATCACCAAACTGTTGTTGAAACAAGGCCCAAAGTATGAGTACAGCGAGTATGATATTCAGCCACTTCAAAGAAATTAACCAGATTTTAAAACAGGCAATATTGTAACATTTTGACGTAGTTAAGTAATACACCTTCGATGATATGAATTTGATGAGCGGTTGTAACTACTTTGATCATATACACGGTTATACTGTATCACCTTTATGGTTGACAAAATTTAACCTTGAAGAGAAAAATTCTGGTTTAAATTTTTGCTATACTCAATGTTTTAAAGTTTGGGGTTTTGCAAGTATGCGCTGGAAAGGTCACAGAAGAAGTTCTCGTGTGGAGGACAGACGAGGTAAAGGGGGAGTGGTGCGAGGTGGCGCTAAGCTTTCAGGTGGTATGATCATCATTGCGTTGATATATGCTGTGGTAACAGGTCAGAATCCGCTTTCTTTGCTTGGCGGTATGGTGCAACAAAATACGGGTTCCAGCCAGCAACAAGTTAAAATTCCTAAAAGGCAAAGTGCTGCTGAGCAGGAAAATGCCGAGTTTTCTTCAGTGATCTTTGCATCAACAGAGGATATTTGGAATCAAATTTTCAGTCGATCTGGTCAACAATACCAAGCACCCTCTATGGTTTTATTTGATGGCCAGGTGCAATCACGTTGTGGCATTAATTCTGAAGCTGTGGGGCCATTTTACTGTCCTGGAGATAATAAGGTATATCTATCTCTGGGATTTTTTCAGCAGTTAGAGCGTATGGGTGCGCCAGGAGATTTTGCCCGAGCTTATGTGATTGGACATGAAGTAGGGCATCACATTCAAAACATCACTGGTACTGCGAGTCAAGTGAGACAATGGCAACAACAAGCCAGTTCGAAAGTGGAAGTGAATCAACTTTCAGTATTGATGGAGTTACAAGCTGATTGTTTGGCAGGAGTTTGGGCGCATCACGCCAATCAACAACAAAATATGTTAGAGGCTGGTGATGTTGAAGAGGGTTTACGAGCCGCAGCATCTATTGGAGATGACACCATTCAACAAAGAGCAGGTAGGCAAGTGAATGTTGAAGGATTTACTCATGGCACCTCAGCACAAAGGGTCAAATGGTTAAAACGTGGATTACAAACTGGTAATTATGATTCTTGTAATACCTTTTCAGAAGGTGCTTGAAGTATTGTTTAATTAATTCCCATAAAAAAGGCCACCTTAAAAAGTGGCCTTATTTAAATATTAAAAAATTGAATTTATTTTCTAACTTTTTTGAATTTTAGAGTCCATCGGTCGCTGTTACCAGTCACTGATTTTCTACCTACTTCATACTCAAGTTCATCATCGGCTTTGTAATGAAGGTCGCTAAAGTCTACCAATTCAAAACCAGATTTTTGTATTTCCAGAATGGCTTTTACAGGATCAAATCTGCGTCTGTTTTCATCATTCTCACCTTCCATATGACGTCTGGTATGATCAACTACACCATATATGCCACCCATTTTTAAAGCGTCCCAAGCCGCATCGTTCATCGCCATACGACCATCTTCAGCAAAATTATGGTAATTTCTGAAAGTTAAAACCATGTCGGCTTTTTTAATGCCAGTAGATGCATTGTCTAGTGAATAAAATCGTGCGCCTTCTTTGCGGTATATATTTGAATCAGTGGCTGCGACTTTGACATGAGATAGCGCATCATTTTCTTCTATCATTTTAGCAGCACGTGATGCACCTAAGGCAACAATCAGCTCCCCATCGTCTTTCAGTGCGCTGGCTAAAATTTTGGTGTACCAACCACCGCCAGGAACAAATTCAACCACTTTCATGTCATGTTTAAAGCCTAGGAATTCAAGTGTTTCAACAGGTCTTCTGTTGCGATCACGTTCCATCTCACGTTCAGTACGTAATTCAGATTTCATGGCCATCTTTATGACATCTGCAGTGGTCTCTTTATGATCATCAGCCGAAGCTGTAAATGCCAAACCAGTTATCATTGCCAGTGTGAGTAATTTTTTCATGGTGTCTCCCAATTGTTAAAAATCGCATGATTTTATCATTATTTTTAGTTAAATATGTGAAAGTATTTAATAGAGATATTTGCTTGCTTGATGAATACAGTTAAAAAAACAAATAATCACCTAATCTCCATTAGAAATTAAGCTTGAAGTGGACAGGCTAAACGATATTTTACCTGGGCTTTCTTACCTTTGGCAAACCGTCTAGAAATTATATCAGATCAATTTAACTGATCATTCTTCAGCATTGAGTTTGTCCGGACCCTTACCTGCGGTTTTTTCGTATTGACCTTTGCCGACTTTTCGGTATTGAGTGAAATCGTTTTTCTCGATGTTTTTTTCGCTTAATGTTGAATGAGGAGAGCCCGTGGTGCCAGTTTTAACATGAGGTGCTTTGATGACTTTCACTATATCGCAGCCACAATAAGTACATTGTTTTAAAATCGGGTCTGCCAATTTTTGCATCACATCAAAACCGCCTAAACAGTAAGTGCAGTGAATGTCGTCATGTTTATTTTCGTAAGTGTAAAGTGGCATTAAAATTTCAATTGGAAAAGCACCAAGTCTTTTTGATGAACTGGTGCTTTAAGTTTGCATATGGCAGCGTATTATTTAACACCTCGCATACCTTTTTTCAAAAATGGGGAAATGATTAACATCACTATTCCAAAGCCAACACCTAGGTATAATAGTGTGCTCCATAAATCATTATATTTATCTAGTTGTTGTGCAACCGATAATGTATTAAGTTCATCTTGATCTAAGGCGGCGATTTCAGCTAACAATACAGCAACAACCTCTGATAACGAGGTGGCTAAAAACCAGACCCCCATTACCATGCTAACAACCGCTTTAATTGATAACTTGGTTACTGCTGATAAACCAACTGGGGATAAACTCAACTCACCCATGGTATGGAGCAAATATGCTAGCATTAGCCATACCCAACCTACTTTTCCAGCTGCGTCAGGGTTCATAGCACCAATTAAAAGTGCGCCGAAACCCAAACCTACTTGAATGAGGCCCAATGAAAATTTAACAGGTATTGAAGGATCTAAATTCATTTTTCCTAATTTAACCCAAATAGCTGCAAATACAGGGGCCAAAGTAAAAATGAACAGTGCATTTAAAGCACCAAATTGCCCTGCAGTAGGTTCATAAATAACAGATTTAAGTTGAGTATCTGCCAGAGCAGATAGTTCTGAGTAACCGAAATATATGATTGCTATACTAACTGCCAGTAAACTTGTTGCTATTACATTAATACTGGCTGCGGAAGCTCCAGCATCAATTGATGAGACCTGATTAGATTTGTCTTTTTTATAAAAGAAACCTATCAATATAAATGCCATGGCTATAGCAACAGTTACGGAAGCCAATAGTAACAAGAAAATGCCTAGATAAGACAGACTGGCAACCCAAGTCCCACCTGATTGGTATATTGATAAGCCGGCATAAAGAATGAGAAATATAATCGCTACAAAAATGGCTGGTTTCCATGTTTTGAGGAATGGAATTTGATACATGGCACGATAATTTTTTGCAGCATAAAACCCATATACTGATAACAAAAGTGCAACTGCTCCAATCATGTAGAATATCCAAACATCAGCAGATCCGAGTTCAGAATTGATGATTTTTCGATCAATTACACGGTCTGCGAATAAAGTCATTGAGCTTGCAGATTGTTCAAACAATGCCCAAAATACAATCGTTGATATGATTAATATGATTAAAACTATCATTCTTGAGTAATCATCAGAAGATGATTTGACAAAGCCATATAT
>CAZVZJ010000025.1:0-50154 GCA_964631055.1 uncultured Marinicella sp. | reverse complement strand
ATTCCTACAGATATAATAAGAGTTTACTTATATAAGTTCAAAAATATTACCCAGTTCTCAGAATCTTTCCATTTTTTAGCTCAGCGATCTCATTCACAATACAAATCTGAAGTGAGTAGCTATGGAGTTTATTCATCTTCAAAAAATTATTTATTAAATTACTAAGGAGAAGTATATGAAATTTTTAAAAACTATGATGGTCACTGCCATGCTTTTAGCTCAGTCAGCATTTGCCGCTGTTAACATCAATCAAGCTGAAGCTGTAGAAATTGCTGATGAATTAAAGGGAATAGGTTTGTCCAAAGCCAAGGCAATCGTTGCATACAGATTAGAGAACGGCCCTTTTGAAACGGTTGAGCAATTAACTGAGGTAAAAGGCATTGGCTTGAAAACGGTTGAAAAAAATCGTGCAGAAATTCTATTAAAATAAACGCTTCACGCTATCTTATAGGCCCCTTGGATTTTTATCAATCCTTGGGGTTTTCGATAAAATTTTCAGTGGGGTTAGTTGAAGCTTCTGAAGACGAATCTTCAATTTTTTCCTCTGATGGCTTATCAATTGCTTCTTCAGAAAGTGTTTCGGTAGAATCGGAATTCTTCAGGTATTTGATTGTCACCTCTCTGGATTTACGATTTACCAGCTGGTTTTGTATTTGCTCTTTGGTGAGCAACTTTTCAGCAGAAGCTGACAAATGCTCAAACACTTCCTGATAACTACCCGTTAAATTATCGATCAAATCAGCAGTTTTGGCAAAATGTGCTTCAACATCTTGTTGATAGTTTTCTAATTTATCTTCAACAGCTTTGACTGATGTTTCTGACTTTTTATCTGATGAAAAAAAATACATGAATAATCCACCAATCACCAAGCCAACCACTCCTGCCATCACCAAATTCAATACTTGATCCATATTTTATTTATCCTCTCATTTAATTAATTAACTCAATCAACTGTTCTGAACAAGCACCCATGGTGCAACTGTTACCGCCTTCAGCATACTGCGATTATCGATCCAAAATTGAGCATGATCGTCATGCGCGCGTTCAATATCTTGATTATCCATCCACTTTTGAATTTGACTGGTATTATCCGCATGGATTTGTAACGCAACTTCTATGATATCCAATTGATCAGCCACTTTGATCAGTATGCCCTTAGCAAAATGTTTTTGCAATTCTTGGAAGCTGATTTCAGCCAATTCATTTGTAAAACATTGTTTCGCCTTCAAGCCTTCTTCTGTTTGTTCTTCAGTTTGCATAGCACCTTCTCAGTTAACATAGTTTCTCTTGATATGGAGAACCTGATCGCTTCAAAATGTTAATTCAAAACTCAGGCTCTTCTCGCCAGGGCTTCCGATTCACATAACTTTGTAATCTTTGAATCGCACCAAAGCACAAGCGATCATCACTTTCACTGAACTTCTCAGTAAATTGATCTACTGATTTTTTAAAAGCAGCGCCCTGTTCTTCAAAATCAATGCCACAAAAATCTTCCACAATCCAAGACTGTACTTCGATCGCCTCATTGAAATCTGAAATCTCAGCCAACACAGCCGCTTTGGTATCAAGATAAGCCCAGGGAATGGGTTCCATTGTAGAATACAGGCTTTGTAAATCAGCAAAAATTTTCCAAGCTTTTTGGCCATTACGACATCCATCATCTGGCAAAGTAGATAACATCCAAGCATGATCGTTAAAGGCAGCCTTCACATCTCGCAACTCAGCTTGCTTTAATAACTCATACGCTTTGTTGCAATCAAAATCATTTTCTCCAATTTGATATATATGGTAGATCGATAATCGATAAAAGGATTCCCCATGACCCGCTTCAGCTGCTTTGCTGAACCAATTTTGAGCTTCAACAAAACTTTCATCTTGGTACAGTAACTTACCAATTTCGAACATACCATGCACGTAACCCATTTCGGCAGATTTCAAAAACCACTCTTTGGCCTTGTCTAAGTTGCGTTCAATACCCATCATCCCTTCTGCGAATGCATTGGCAATAAAAAAAGCACTTTCTGCATGTCCAGCTTCAACTTGGTTCAATAAAGCTACAGGAATTTTTGCACCCTCATCTACTTCAGATACAACATCGGCTGCATGACAGCATAATACAACCATATAAAACATGGCTACTGTGACTATTAATTTAACCATTGAATGAATTGTTGACCTCTGTGTTGGTAATTTTCAAATGCATCAAAGCTCGGAGCACCAGGTGATAAAAGCACCACATCACCAGATTGAGCTTGTTGTTTTGCAACAGCTACAGCCATTTCTAGACTGGATTTGTATATACATTGTGTTTTTATTTTGTGATTCAAGATAAGCTTGTGAATATTTTTGCCATTTTGACCACTACAAATGATCATTTTAGGCGCTTGATCAATTATACGCTCGATCCACCAATGCCAATCCACCCCCCTATCATGTCCCCCAACCAGAAGAATAGTCTGGCTCATATCTACCGTGTCCATCGCAGCCATTGTGGCATGCGGTGTTGATGAAATACTGTCATTAATATAGGTAACACCATTAATTTCTGCCACAGTTTCCAAACGATGCGGCAATGCCTTGAATTGTTTTATGGCGTTCAACCCTGGTTTAATATCTAGGTTCAATGCCATTAACACAGCACATACTGCCGCTGCATTCTGCAAATTATGAGCGCCTTTAAGTTGCCATCCGTATCGAGACAGCAAGGCTTTATCCTGGTACATCAAAACCTCATCCAGCTCATAAAAACCATGTATATTGTCAAAATATTTAATCATGTGACTGTTTATTTGCAGGGGACTTTCGATTAACAACGACTGCGTGTTTTTATCTTTGGCATTTAATATCACTTGCTTAGCTTGCATCATCAACTGCCACTTATCAAGTTGGTACTGTTGTTCAGATCCATGCCAATCCAAATGCTCACTGAATAAATTCAACAAAACGGCGATATCTGCTTTTATAACGCCATCTTGGGCTTGATAACTTGATGTCTCCAACACCAAATAATCACATGGTTCGGTACACTGAATCAATGGCACGCCAAAATTTCCTACCAACTGAACGTCATATGCCATCGCTTTTAAAACTTCGGTTAACATGGCACAACTGGTACTCTTCCCTTTGGTACCTGTGATGGCAATAATTTGAGCGGGGTTGTTAACTCGTTCATTACTGAACCACAATGCCGTTGAACTGACAAATTCACAAGTGGCAGATTCAACTGCACTTTGGTATGGCGAGATTCCAGGAGACTTAATCACCACATCAAATTGACTCAATAAGTTATGGTCAACATGTTGGTGGTTAAACACCAATTCTGAATGCCTTCCTGCATTGATTTCCTCAACAACTTCATTGTTGGGGCATAAAACTGTTAATTGCAAACCTGGACAACGGTGCTTCAGGTATTCACAACTGGCTCTCCCTTCCACTCCAAAACCCCAAACAGCAACCTTGAGCTGACTGAGTTTATTAAGTAGCATCTACAATAGCCTGTAGAAAGTTGCGTTTCGAGGGAATTAAATGATTTTGACTGGCTTGCATAATTTCATCCATCTCTAGTTCATTCAGATGAGGCAATGCCTTTAACCATTGCTGAATATTCTTTTGGCTTTGCCACTCTGGATGCTCTGCTAATAATTGAAGCGCCAAGCGACATTCTTGTTGTTCTCCCACACATTCAAATGGTTTCAGCCCTGCTATACCTAATAATGATTCGAACAGTTCATTCAGCTCCATATCCGAAAATAAATTCTTGTTAAATATGCTCAATAATTCACTTCTGCTGAGATAAGGCGCTAAACATAAAAAAACGAAGGCACATTTTGGACAACGACCACACCAATGGTGCTGTTGATTTTTTGAGCCAGACAGATGAAAATTTCGATTACAACTGGAAAAGTGAGGAAAGTAATTTTTATGGCTGGCAAACTTTTTCACTATGGCCAACTCGGAAAATGGCCTTAATAAAGAAAAACAATGTAAATCTGATGCAATGTGCTGAGCAATTATTTGTTGCCACATGTCTTCATAAGGTAATGATTTTGAATACTGATGATTGACCCATTGACCACTGTCTAATTTCACATTACCAACATCTGCTGAACGCTCATTAGAAAAAACCACGCTATCAAAGTTATACAATAAAGCAGCCACCACCGCCACACAAGCATTGATGGCCGTTATGGGTACGTGACCGTTAAATGCGCCTTGATCATTAACCACTTTTAATTTTGGATCTACTTTTCTAACCACTTGCAACAAGGGTAAACCAGTTTGTTTGCTAACAGATTCTATAAAACTTGATTGACCAACCATAAATAAACTGGCCTGCTCACCCATTGCCTTGATTGCTTCAATACTGACCAACGAATCTTTCCCACCACCAATGGCGACCAAAGATTGTGGTGATAAAGCAGCTGTCTCAACAATTTTTTCTGTTTGGTTTGGCCCTGCTTCAAACTTGATGTGCGCTAACCAAGTCAGCTGATTATTAAACGCCAACTCAGCCAAACCATGTTGCCAAGTTTCACGCAACCATTGTGCCTGCAGATGATTAGGCCTTGGCCTGGTCACATTTTTATTAAAATGAATTCGTTTGGCCAAAGCGGTTTTATAATAACTGACACCAGCCATCCAATGTAAACAATCAATCGCGGCATCAATTGATGACTGCAGTTGCTGATAACGCTTTATATCAGGCTCAGGAAAATTGAACACCTCTTCAAAGTCACCAAATTTTGAATCTGAATAAGTCAACCTTAATTCACCACTCTTGACATCGAAATGCCAAGGCGTATAACTGAATTCAGCACCAAATTCAGTATTCATTTGAGAAAAGTTGGGACCGGCATCATTAATCACCAGCAATGGTCATTTCTTCTAACAACCAAGAACCTGTATAAATTTTACTGCGCTTATCAACATCTGAACCCACAGCGACTAATGATTGATACATGTCTTTTAACTGACCTGCAATGGTTAATTCACTGACAGGAAACTGGATGGCGCCATTCTCCACCCAAAAACCTGAAGCACCACGAGAATAATCTCCAGTTACTGCATTAACTCCCTGTCCCATTAAGGACGTCACGTACAAGCCTTTGTCCATGGTTTTGATTAAATTTGAATCAAGATTCTGATCAGATCTGACTGATAAATTATGAGCGCCACCTGCATTTCCAGTCGTATCCAAACCTAATCTTTTGGCCGAATAAACTGACAATAAAAAACCACTCAACACACCTTCATCAATGATGCTGCGCTGACGCGTTTGCACGCCATTACTGTCAAAATTTCGACTGGCAAAACCACCTTGCAAAAACGGATCTTCATCCAAATTAAACCAATCTGGCAGTATTTTATTGTGCAAGTCATCTTTCAGAAAGCTGGCCTCCTGATACAGGGCACTGCCACTGATAGCAGATATCAAATGACTGATTAAAGATTTGGCCATGGATGGATCAAATAAAACTGGGGCTTTGGTGGATTTGATTTTTCTCGATCCAAGACGTTCCAGGGTTCTTTGGGCTGCCAATTCACCAATACTTTCAAGCATTGGGAGTTTTTGGCTATCACGAGCGGCATCCCACCAATATTCTCGCTCCATCGAACCACCCTGCTCGGCAATAACAACAACACTGGCCGAAACGTTGCTGCCCTTTTTTGCGCCATAAAATCCTTGACTGTTTGCGTATATACTGCTGCCCTCGCCGACTTGTACATTGGCTTCATCAACAATGAGTTCCGCACCGTTGCTTTGAGCAAAATCCTCGGCACCCTGATTGGCTTTGAGTGCCATTTCCACTAAATCGTCGGCATTTTTTGGTTGTTGATGATAAATGCCCAAATCTTTAAAATCTGAACAAAACAATGATTTATCTGCCAAACCAGCTGCTTCGTCGGCTTCAGTCAACCCCGCAATTACCAATGCTTTCTCAATCGTTAAATCAATATTGGCCTGATCCACGACTGCAGTCGATGCTGTTCCTTTGGCTTGATTTTTGTATGCCGTAATTATTAATGACTGATCCTGATTATTTTCAATCGTATCCAATTCACCTTGACGACAACTGACAGATACACCTGAGCCAGCAGAATAAACCACTTCAGCATCAGTGGCGCCTTTTTTAGATAATTTAGATAAGACTTCTTCAATGATTAACGACGACATATATTTATGAATTTCTTGGCTATTAGTAATGACTGGATAGTTTACTAGATTTATATGATATTTTGTCAAAATCATCACTCACTGACAGGAGATTTGGTATCATTCAATATTCGGATTAAACCCAAACCAATCATGAGTCGCAAAAAACCAGACCATCACACGGACATTGATTCAGAAGAAGTGCTGAGTAAAACGCAAAAGAAACAAATGGTACATGACCTACAAGCACTGGCCAAATCTTTAGTTGTCATGCCTAAGAAAAAAATCAAGCAATTAGATTTACCATCGACATTGCTTGATGCCATTGATGAATCTAATCGAATTGCCAGCCATATTGCAAGAAAGAGACACTTTCAATATATGGGAAAAATTTTATTGAAAGCGGATCATGAAAGTATTAAAAATAAAATGGCACAAATTGATAACTTAGATGGCCATTACCAAATAAGAGACGAAGTGATCAATTTGTGGATCGAGCAATTCGCAACGCATGAAACTACTTTATTTGATCATTTGTACCAATTTCATGAACATGAAATATTAAGTAACCTGAGACAAGTTTTACGTAATCACAGGAAAAAACCAGCGCATGTTGGCAACCGTAAAAAACTCTTTCAAACATTACGTGATATCGACAAAGAAACTGAATTACCCAACCCTTTGACTTTAATTCAATAAACGCGCTCAAAAAAACTGAGTTAGACCCCAGCTATTCACTTTCAGACATTTTCAAGCCCACTCCGGGAATGGTATGTAAAAGCTGTGATTCAAATGGCTTGTCTATGGTTTTACGTAAAATATACAAATGACTTCTCAACACATCAGAATCAGGAATTAAATCCCCCCATAGTTTTTGTGCCAACTGATCCTTGGTCACTATTTCTGGGGACTTTTTCATCAATATTTTTAAAATTTGCAATCCGGTTGGAGACACTTTTAACTTTTGTTTTTGTCTGGTTACTTCCATGGTTCCTACATCAAAAACCAAATCACCAACTTTCAAAGCTTTGCTGTCAAATTCACCTCGATGGCGGCGTATCATCGATTGTAATCTGGCAACCAATTCATCTGGATTAAAAGGCTTGGCTAAATAATCATCCGCACCATTATTAAAACCTTTGAGCTTGTCGTCAATTTGATCTCTTGCAGTCAACATAATAATTGGCACATCTGACTTGGCATCTTTGCGAATTTTTTCACAAATATCAAAACCATCCATACCTGGTAACATCACATCTAAAATCACTGCATCATAAGGATTGGTAACGGCCAAATGCAGGCCTGTGACCCCATCAGCGGCAAAATCAACGGTAAAATCCGCCATTTCTAAATGATCGGCGATGGTCTGTGCCAAAGCGGTATGATCTTCTACTATTAATACATTTAAACTTGTCATAACTTCACTTCTTTGCTGTTTGTTTTTTTATGGCTCATCAGTTTACTCAAGCTTAGTTAGAAGCCAAAATTTCTACGTCATTTAATGTCAGGGTGACTTGTGTGCCCACATCAACTTCGCTACTGAACTTAATCAACCACCCACATTGTTTACAGATCATATCTACAATCGACAACCCCAGCCCAAAACCTTTGACGGCACTGTGTTCATCTACTCGATAAAAAGGTTCCATAATCCGATTCATACTCTCTTTTGTCATTCCCTTACCATGATCTGTGATCATGATATCTGGGCCATCAATGGTAACTTTAATGGTGGCAGGATCCTGTGAATATACACATGCATTTCTGATTAAATTACTGACCACAATGGAAAACAACTGCTCTGGGATAAAAGCTTGAACCAAATGATTAGGTTGCCAGTCCATTTTTATATCCCGAGGATCAAACAATCTGATGGTGTCCTCTACAATGCTTTTTAAACTGTCATTAATCAATACTGGATCAGCTGACACTTCTATATTTTCATCCCGAGAGAGCATCAATAAAGCTTCTATCAACGCTTGCATTTCCTCAATCATGGGTTGCATTCGCTCAACTAATTCCACACTCTTAGGCCCTAACTCCTGCCTTTTTAATAATGACATTGAGCCACGTAAAACGGTTAAAGGCGTTCTCAATTCATGCGAAGCATATCGAGAAAAATTGCGCTCGCGACTGATTAATTGACCTATCCTCTGTGAAAAATCTTCAAAGGAGTCAATCAAAGTATTGACATCCACATGGCCCACTTGTTTGATGTCATCAAATTTTAGTTTTTCAATGCCAGATCTTGAAATCTTAGCAGACTCCAAACGTTCCACTAACTTAAGCACAGGCGAGAATGCCCGTTTGGAAAAAACATAAGATACGAATGCCGGCAGGTACACTATTAACAAAACAATAATCAAAGGTGTGATACCAAAATATAGCGCTAATTTTGATACCTGAGCTTCTTCAAAGATCAAAAATAATTTTTCATTGCCTTTCTCAGTGACATAAGCAATAGGCCTTTTGCCGTTGAGGTTAATTCTTTGATACTGCTCGGTTATACCTTCTATGGCATCAGGCACTTTTGAAAAATCGTTATCAAAAACCAAGTAACCAGTTAAGTTCATGGTTTTAGGCAAAGGAAACTCCACATACTTCTCTCTGTGAGCCCAATAGTATTCTGCCTCTCCTATCAAGGCCTCTTTGATCAACACATTTTCAACGACCTTTGCAGCACCAATAACACCGCCAATGGTTGCTACGCTGATAAATATTAGTTGTATGATAAATACCTTATTGAGGCGGCTGATCATACTGCCTTTAGCAAACTTCTTTTTCTGAGTTTTACTCATCCTTGTTTACTGAATAAATAATGGGCAACCAGCCATTGGCGACCGTCATCGAAGCCAAATAATTCAGCACATGACATGAAAAATATTCGCCATCGTTGGAACCATAACTTTGAATCTGCACCATAAATTTTGTCAAATATAGGCATGATGTTGTTTTTGTTTTTGTCCATATTTGCTAACCAATGGTTAGATGTTTTTTCATAATGTTGACCTGAATTCATCCAACGCCGATCAATCTTTAATTTTTCTTGAAAATGATAAAAAGTATCGGCCGCTGGCATTTGTCCACCGCTAAAAAAGTGCTTGGCCATCCAATTATCTTCTCCTTCAGCAATAAATGGATACATTAAAAACCTGTGACAAAAAACATGAACAAATAATTTCCCATCATCTTTTAACCACCCTGCAATGTTATTGAAAAGGCTTTGATAGTTACGAACATGTTCAAACATTTCGATAGATATGACTCGATCATAGGATTCACTCAAAGTCAGCTCATTGATATCACATGTAATTATATTGACATGATTCAATCCTCTTTGTTTGGCTTGTGACATGATGTAGCGACGTTGGGAGTTTGAGTTTGAAACCCCAGTTATTTTTGAGTTAGGTAATTTCTCAGCCAAGTACAATGTGATTGAACCCCAGCCACAACCCAACTCCAATATATCTTGACCATCGACAAATTCACCACGTTCAAGGTATAAGGCCAGCATGTTTTCTTCCGCTTCATCCAAATTTTCATTATGATGATAATAACAAGACGAATATTTTCTTCTGGCACCTAATGCGTGGTGATAAAATTCTGCATCTACCTCATAATGTTGCTCATTGGCTTTATCAGTATCAATGGCTAAAGCAGACTTTTTAAGTTCCTCTAAAAAATCATGGTACTTTTGATCACACATCTCCACTTGATCAACTTTTTCTTCCACCAATCTTTGCCTCACCAACTTCCTGATACCTGCACGGACGATGAAATCAGGGAAATAGCCTCGCTCAATCCATTGAATTAATGTTTTAATCATTTTTAGGTCTCCATAAAATAAAAGGACTGGTGCGATTCATGTAGTTTTGATACAACTGTCCGCGTTTTTTTAAAGCTTGTTGTTCTGAGAATGGAATGCCAGTGAGTTTGAGTAAAAAAAGTAACATAATGCCTACCATCAAACATGACCAACCGAAATAGCTTGTCTCCCACAATAAAATTGGATATACAAACCAATGCAACCATTCAAAAAAATAATTGGGGTGACGTGAATACTTCCACAATCCATGATCACAAACTTGACTCACATCATGCTTGCGTTTGAATTGAAGCAATTGATGATCTGCAATTGTCACACCTATTAAAGCCGAAACACCTAATGAGACTGCCAATACTATTTGCATATTGGTTAACATGGCTGTGGTCATTACCCAATAAGCAGGCAAAGAAAACAAAACAGATAAAATTGCTTGGAACAGAAAAAAGTATAAAAATTTAATCTGAGTACCTTCTGACCAATGAGCACGAAGGTTTTGATACCGACTGTCCTCATGAGCAACGTCATAACGTACAAGCAAATGAAATAACAGTCGTAAATACCATAAAACAGGAAACAACAAAATCATTAAAACGTTCTGCCATGATGTGTTGACTTGTATTAAGTAGATCAAAGCACACAAGATAATTCCTAAGGTCCAAGCAATGTCAACGGTATCAGCATTGTTGGTCACGCGCTGTTTCTGCCAAGCCAAAAGTTGAATAATGAAGCAAATAAAAACACCCCACATGACGGGGTGTCCAATGATTGGATAGTCAAACCATTGCATTTTCTGGCTCCTTAGCTTGCATCAAAAGTAGCACCAATAAAAAATATACCAACCAACTCAGACCTATAAATATCAAGGCAAATCCAATGTCTGGCATATGAGCAGCTCCTAACTTCCCAGCTGATACATAACTTAATGGCGCACCAACCATCATCAAAAACCCACCAAACAATGGATGATTTAACAACCATTGCATGCCTATTCGAACAGAAGCGCCAAAACCTACCCACAACATCAAAATCCAAAGTGGTGGCAACCATCCCAAATCGGGTTGATTATAAGCATAAATAACCCAGCCTTGATGCATCATCAAACCATCTATTATCAAACCAGCAGTCACACTCAATGCAATGATTTTATAGTCTAATTGAGTAATTCCCGCATAAAAATAATTAAACCCAAGCAACACCAGCAAAGCAATTCCAGCAGGCCAAACCATACCGTTGGCCGCGCCAAGCACACTGGCAAACCACAATAAATTCAAAAATATAACGTTAGCAACAACCATTATTTAATGGCCAAAATAGAGGCTCTTCTATTATTTGGCTTAGCCAATAAAATATGTACATCACTGATCGCACGTTCTATGAAACCACCCTCACAATAGCTGAAATAAAAACGCCACATACGTTGAAAATCTTCTGCATAACCCGCTGCTTCAATCGCTGTTATGTTGTCATTAAATTTAGATTGCCAGTCCCGTAAGGTAAAAGCATAGCTCTCGCCAAAGTCCTCTAAATTAACCAATTTCATTGCTGTACTGGCTGCATTAGCACTCAACACAGCCCCTATTGAGGGAATGAAGCTGCCTGGAAAAATATATTTTTTAATGAAATCGACAGATTTTAGTGCTTGTTGATACCGACTGTCTTCAATGGTTATGGCCTGAATCAGTGCCAAGCCATCATCTTTTAATAGATGATCTATTTTTTTAAGGTACGTAGGTAAATACTGGTGACCCACTGCTTCAATCATCTCGATGGACACCAGTTTGTCAAATTCACCGCTTAACAATCTGTAATCTTGTTTCAACAAAGTGATTTGATCTTCAAGTCCTTTGGTTTTGATCAGTTCTGCTGTGTAACTGTGCTGCTGTTCTGAGATTGTTGTGGTGGTGATATGACATCCATAATTTTCTGCAGCATAAACCGCGAAACCACCCCAACCAGTACCGATTTCCATAACATGATCGCTTGCTTGTAAATCCAGCTTTTCACAAATGGTTTTTAATTTTCGCTCACTGGCTATTTCCAAATCTTCATCAGCGTGCTGGTAAATAGCTGATGAATACATCATCCGTGAATCTAAAAATTGTTCAAACAAATCATTGCCCAAGTCATAATGTCCTGCGATGTTCTTGCGACTGCCCTCAAGGGTGTTTTTATTAAAAAAATGTCCCACTTTGAGTAGCGCATTTTTAAACTTGGCACTACCACCTTCCATATCATCTAGTAAGTCCCTGTTGCGGACGAATATTTGTATCAATGCAGTTAAATCATCACAATCCCAATCTCCGGCTATGTATGATTCAGCTGCACCTACACTGCCTTGAAATGCCACGTCTGCATAAAAATTTTCATTGTGCAGTGTAATGGTGGCTTGCAAATCAGCCGTTTGATCACCAAAGACCATTACATCATTGTCAGTTTTTATGTTCAGCTGAGCTGCTTTTAGATCAGACAGGTGCTTGAGTACTTGCTTTTTGATGAATGCTTTCATATAACTTTTTTTAGGCGTACTTTTTCTGGCTATCGCTTCACTTGAGTTCATATATATTCCAATTTAGGATCATAACTTTTAGTTATTGATCATTAAGTTTGGGTGTTGTTTTTTTGTTTACTTTTAGGGTGGTCAAAAAAAGGTATTCTCTTGCACCATAATTTAAAAGCTTGCCAATAAATTCCTATTGACATTTTCCAAGGCTGAAACGGTCTTTTCACCATAAAGCCATGTGCTTCATTTTCCACAAGTCGTGTGATTTTTGTGTCTAAAACTACAGTCAATAACGTTTGATCTTGTTGTTTCACTTTCATGGCCACAGCGATTTGTTTGGCATTCACCTTAAAACGCCACGTATAGTGCATATCCATTGCCATAAATGGAGAAATATGAAATTGTTTGGCAAAATCAAAAGATAAATACCCCGACTTATGGATCGCATGATCGCATTCATGTAAATACAAATGTTTTTCACCCCAAGGCGTGTTATTAATTTCAGAAACGATATAAACCAAATCTGTCGCTTTAGGTTCAATCTCAGCAGTTCGGTAACAAAAATAAAAGTTGACCGAATTAAACCCATAACCCAAAAAACGTGGGTGGGTGAATAAAAACACTCGCCCATTAAATTCATGGTTGGTTTTTTCTTTGATGTATTGCTGAATTTTTGATTTTATTGGCAGTTCGTCATCCTTAACATAATCCCTGTCATTAATGCCAAACACAGACCAGCGATTGTGCCCCCATAATAAAGATCGATCAAACCACTGATCCATTTCATCCAGATCAAAAACACACCAACACATGTTATATTTGAATTGATGGGGTTTAGGTTTTAAGCGATTATGAGTAACAAACCCATCGGCATAGCCAGCTTCCAATGGCATGGATTGCACCGACTCCTTTGAATCATTACTCACAATGAATTCTTAATCAACTGGGCCACTTCTACACCACTGCGCGCACCATCTTCATGAAACCCCCAACCCAAATAAGCGCCACAATAAAAAGTGTTATTGTGACCTTGTAGCTGTGATATTGATTTTTGCGCTGCCAGTGTTTTTCGAGTATAAACCGGGTGATGGTATTTCTTGGACACCAGTATTTTTTCAGGGTTGATGTATTCGCTTTGATTTAAACTCACAATCAATGGTGTTTCACATGGTAATGATTGCAGCAAATTCATATAGTAATTCACAGTACACACAGGTTTGTGTTCCTTGTGGCGATTAACGCTCCAACTGGCCCAGGCAGCTTTATTTTTTGGCAACAAGGAAGTATCAGTATGCAAATCCATATGATTTTCTACATAAGGAATGCCCGATAAGGCATCTTGCTCGTGTTGGCTGGTATCAGCCAGTAATTTCAATGTGACATCGGTATGAGTGGCAAAAATAATTTGGTCATAAGAATTTTCACCTGCCGCTGTGATCACACTAACAGCTTGGTCTGTTCGAATCACTTGCTTGACTGAGTGAGACAGTTTGACTTCACCTTGCATATGGTCGACTATGGCTTGCACATAACTTTGAGATCCCTTTTTAATGGTTCGCCATTCTGGTCGTTTGTTCAGTTGCAACATTTGATGATTCTTCATGAACTGTAACATAAACACCAGCGGATAATCCTTAACTGCTTCAAAGTCACCTGACCACAAAGCACTGACCATAGGGATGATGTGCTCATCAATAAAATAATCACTGTAACTATGCTTCTTAAGATACTCAAAAACACTCAAATCTGAATCACTTTTTAGCAAGTCTTCTGCCGAGTCATAGAACCTTTTAATGTCCAAAATCATGCGGTAAAACTTAGGCTTAAATAGGTTTGATTTTTGACAAAACAATGTCCTTAAATTCGTTGCATTGTATTCCAGACCGGATAATCGATTGGCAACAGCGAAACTCATATCAGACTTAATGGATTCAACTCCATATTTATTTAACATTGCATTAAAGTGTTGATAAACATCCTCATTGAAAACGATGAACCCAGTATCAACATCAATGGATTGTCCTTCTATTTCTACTTGCTGCGTATTGGCATGTCCACCTAAGTAATCTGCTTGTTCATAAAGTGTATAATCAACCTCACCATTGAGCTGATCTGCAACCATGAGTCCACTGATTCCACCGCCTATTATGGCCACTTTCATGATTCTGTCCTGATGATTTTTTTTGCCAACAACTCTTTATTGGGGTATTTCAAATCCCATACCAACCCCAATTTAGACATGATGTATAAACCATAATAACTGAAGTCTAGTTGCCACCATTTAAATCCTTGTTTGACTGAACCTGGACTACAGTGATGATTATTATGCCAACCTTCACCCAATGTAAAAATCGCCAACACAAAATTGTTACGGCTGTCATCATTGGTGGCGTAAGTTCTGAAGCCAAACATGTGTGCCAAAGAGTTAATGCAGTAGGTCACATGTGAGAGCATGACTGTTGAAATGAAATAGCCCCAAATCAGCAACTGTCCAGCACTGGTATTTAAATCCGGATATGCACTTTCAAGATAACCACCTAATATGAAAAGAAAAGTCGCCAATAATATTGGAAAAACAATATCATAACGGTCGATAAAATTAAGTTCCGGAAACTGTTTTAGGTCTTGTACATGTTTTGATTTAACCTGAAAGTTCTTTTTCATCAAAAACCATTTGATGTGACTGTGCCAAAAACCGTCTCGGGGTGAGTGTCCATCTTCAGCATCATCGGCATGTATATGATGGTGACGATGATGAGCTGCCCACCAAATAGGGCCTCTTTGTGTCGCAGTTGCACCAATGGCTGCAAAAACAGCTTGAAGTGGTCGGGAAGTTTTGAAAGATTTGTGTGAAAAGTAACGATGGTAAAAGGCAGTGATCGCGAACATACGAATAAAATAGGATAATAAACAGGTCATCACCGCTACCCATGATACCCCCACAACAAAAACCAACAAACAGGCCAGGTGCAAACCAATGAAAGGTATTATTCTGCTCCAATCTATGGCTTCAGGATCATGCAACAACTCAACTTGGCTTTTAGAATTATCGAACCATTTGATGAAAAACTGTTTCATATAAATATCAGGTTATAAAGTTTAAATGTTATTCATCGCCGGTGAAAAAACTGTGAACAATATTTCACTCAATTAATTAATGTTCACAACATATCTACACTGCATCTCTTAATATGTGAGCATCTGTTAATACGAATGATCGTTATGAAAACCATTATTGTGGTGATACTGGGCTCTGTCATGCTTTATGCATGTAGCCAATCACCCAAATTAAAACACAACCGCACAGCTGAACAGTACTTCAATCACTTGGCAACCACACCTGCCACATCAGAACATGATGTCGAATATACTTTTGGTAAAATTTTTGCAGATTTTAAACAAGGTGCAACAGAGCATAACATCAGATCAGTTTACGCGGATCAATTATATTTTAATGATACCTTAAAAATCATTGATAACATCGACGAATTGGTGATTTATATGTCTGAATCTGCAGAACATGTGAACAGCACAACCGTAGACATATTAGACGTGATCCGCAGTGATCATGATTATTTCATACGTTGGTCTATGAAAATGGATATTGAGGTGAAAGGCAAAGACATTTTATCTCATTCGATTGGCATGACCCAATTACGTTTTAATGAGTACGGAAAAGTAGTATTTCATCAGGATTTTTGGGACTCATCGGAAGCCTTCTTTGAACACTTACCGGTAATGGGGCGTTTTGTCAAAAAAGTGAAATCTATGTTATAACCATGCATTATGATGAAAATTTTACTTACTGTATTCCTGTTCTTATCTTTAGCAACCCAAGCCAAACAACATCTTCCCGACTCATTGACACAAGATGAAGTCATCTTTCAACGTTGTAATGACTTTACCCTGCGCTATGGGTTGGTCATAAAAGTTGCAGCAATTGGCTGGTATGCACCTGATTGCAATTCCAAAAACTTGTTAGATACCAGTAATAAAATATTACGGTTTCATTATTTTAAAAATGTCGATGCCGATTTTTTTAAGAAAAGCGCGCAAGAGTATTTCATATTAAACCTTGCTGAAAGTGAGATAAAACCCACATTATCCAATGCACTTACGTCCTTCAATGATGCTTATGTCGATATCCAATCTGGGCAATACTTTCAGCTAATTCATATTAATGACCAGCGCTTAAGCTTATACAGAAATGAGGAGTTATTGGCCACCACTGACAATGCAGTATTGGCTCGAAATTATTTCAACATATGGTTTGGAAACAAACCTGTGATCCAAAAACTAAAAAAAGCGTTTATTAATCTTTAAATTGATGATTAATCACACGACTTAAAGATTTAGGACCAGCAGTTCCTGCAAGACTAATTTAAACAACTAAGAAACCTTTAAGTTTTTGTCCTTTTTTTTAAAAAGCATATATGGTTGTTTCATCCTGAGTGCAGATGCTCAAACCAACCTAAAGAATAGAGTATTGAATTCCATAAAGTCATTTAACTTATATAAGCTGCGACTGTTAATGACTCAAGTCAAATAGATTGTAAAGTTAATGATAATTGGTTTTATGAGTTACTGGTTTAACTTCCTCAAATTAAAATTTTCATGATCATTTGTAAGCAATACAGGGTAAAACAGTTCTTTACTACATCACAATAGTCTAATAACAACTAGATAAATCCAATAAATAAAAAATTAAATTAACTTGATACAAAAGGGGTAGCAATGACAGTTCGTGAAATATTTTTAATTTTAGCCGCAATAATTCCTTTAGGAGTCATTGGATTAGGTTTTATTTTTCCAGCAGCCTATTGGTTGTTTATTTTAGTATTACCATTATGGGTTATCGGTTTGATTGACAGTTTCCAAACCAAACATTCAATCCGTCGTTTGTATCCCGTGATAGGCAGGTTTAGGTATATGTTGGAATCAGTGAGACCGGAAATCCAACAATACTTTGTTGAATCTGACACCAATGGGACACCTGTCAGTCGTGAATTCAGGTCGTTGATTTACCAAAGAGCCAAAGGACAAAGAGACACACGACCTTTTGGAACAATTTTTGATGTCAATAAAGATGGCTACGAATGGATCAATCATTCTTTGGTCCCTAAACAACCGGAACCGTATCACCCCAGAGTACATTTTGGCGGCGCTGACTGTTTAAAACCTTACCAAGCATCAATCATGAACATATCCGCCATGAGCTATGGCGCGCTGAGTAAAAATGCCATTTTGGCATTAAACAAAGGGGCAAAAATGGGTGGTTTTGCTCACAATACTGGTGAAGGCGGTTTAAGCCCATACCATTTAAAATATGGCGGTGACATCATTTGGCAATTAGGAACTGGGTACTTTGGTTGTCGTGACGATAATGGCGATTTTGATGAAGAACTGTTTAAAGAAAAAGCACAAGATGATGTCATAAAAATGATTGAAATCAAGCTTTCTCAGGGCGCTAAACCTGGTCACGGTGGAATTTTACCTGCTGTTAAACTAACCGAAGAGATCGCCAAGATCAGGCATGTCCCAATGGGACAAGATGTCATCTCTCCCCCAGCACATACTGCTTTTTCATCACCCAAAGGCCTTTTGAAATTTGTTAAAAAAGTACGCGACCTCTCTGGTGGCAAACCAGTAGGATTCAAATTATGTATCGGCAGAAAAGATGAATTTTTAGGTATTTGTAAGGCCATGTTAGAAACAAATATTTTACCTGATTTTATCACCGTAGATGGCGGAGAAGGAGGCACTGGCGCAGCCCCAACTGAAATGACTAACTCAGTAGGCACTCCATTAAGAGACGCCTTAATTTTTGTCAACAGTGCCTTAATAGGTATTGGTTTAAGAAGCCAAATCAGACTCATTGTGTCTGGAAAAGTGTTTTCAGCATTCCATTTAACTCGTATATTGGCACTGGGTGCAGATACTGTCAATTCAGCCAGAGGCATGATGTTTGCATTAGGTTGTATCCAATCAAGATCGTGTAATACAGACCATTGCCCTACAGGTATTGCCACCCAAAACGCTTCAAGAAACAAAGCTTTGGTGGTTGAAGACAAAGCCAAACGAGTTGCTAATTTTCACCATGAAATGATTCATAATTTCGTTGAATTATTGGCTGCAGCTGGGATTGATGATATGAAAGAATTGGCGCCCAAGCATATCAGTAGACGGGTTTCTGGTACTGTAGTAAAAACTTATGCCGATTTATTCCCCTGTATATCTGATAAGTCATTACTGCAAGGCGAGCAGATTCCTCCAGATTGGGTTAACGATTGGCAAACTGCCAGTGCAGATAGCTTTTAAGCCACAACCAAAAGCTTTTTGATAAAATTTAATAAACAATAATAAAAAATGCGGAGTTAAAGTATGAAGTCATCAGATTTATTTGTGAAAGCCTTAGAAAACGAAGGTGTAGAGTTTATTTTCGGAATTCCAGGTGAAGAAAATCTAGATTTTTTAGATTCTTTACAAGGCTCAAGTATTGAGTTAATTCTAACCCGTCATGAACAAGCAGCTGGTTTTATGGCAGCAACTTACGGTAGGCTAACAGGTAAACCTGGTGTTTGCTTATCCACTTTAGGGCCAGGCGCAACAAATTTTGTAACTTCTGCAGCATACGCTCAATTAGGTGGTATGCCAATGGTTATGTTGGCAGGACAAAAACCCATTAAAAAATCCAAACAAGGTCGCTTCCAAATAGTTGATGTGGTTGGGTTAATGAAACCTATCACCAAATATTCCGAACAAATTGTAGATGGTAACAACATCCCCTCAATGGTAAGAGATGCATTCAGAATTGCTATAGAAGAAAGACCTGGTGCAGTTTACTTGGAGTTACCTGAAGACATTGCTGCGGAAGATACTGATGCCAGTTTATTTGAAGTAGTTGGCCACAGACGTCCTGATGCAGATGAGCTCGCGATCGATCAAGCAGTAAAAATGATTGAAGCGGCTAAAATGCCTTTATTACTGATTGGTGCTGGAGCGAATCGAAAAACCACCAGCAAAGCTTTAGAACAGTTCATAGACCAAACAGGGATTTACTTTTTCAATACACAATTAGGTAAAGGGGTGGTTGATGAAAGACATGAGAAATTCATTGGTACTGCTGCACTTTCAAATAATGATTTTCTACATTGTGCAATTAACCGAGCTGATTTGATCATTAATGTTGGACATGATGTGATTGAGAAACCACCCTTTTTTATGGAAAAAGGCGGCAAGAAAGTGATTCACATCAATTTCTTTGCGGCGCATGTGGATGATGTTTACTTCCCTCAATTAAATGTAGTTGGAGACATTTCCACCTCTGTTAAAAAACTGGCAGAACGGGTTAACATAGACTCTGAAACAGATTTTTCTTATTTTGAACGTGTCAAGAATGAAGTTGAAAGTCATTTAACTAAATATTTTGAAGATGACCGTTTTCCGATGTTGCCACAAAGGCTGGTCAAGATTCTTCGTGACGAAATGGCTGCTGACGATATAGTTACATTAGATAATGGCGTATACAAAATATGGTTTGCCAGAAACTATAAGTGTTATGAACCCAATACAATGTTACTAGACAATGCTTTAGCAACCATGGGTGCTGGTTTGCCTTCTGCCATGACTGCAAAACAACTCAACCCAAATAAAAAAGTTGTTTCTATCAACGGTGATGGTGGATTTTTAATGAATTCACAGGAACTGGAGACAGCGGTTCGAATGAAGTTAAATTTAGTTGTGATTATTTTAAATGACAGTGCATATGGCATGATCAAGTGGAAACAAGAAGGAGAAGGGTTCAATAACTTTGGACTGGATTTCAAAAACCCAGACTTTATTCAATATGCCCAAAGCTTTGGTGCATTTGGTCATCGACCTTCATCAGCGTCTGAATTTAAAACCATGTTAAACAAAGCGCTGACATCTGATGGCGTACATGTGATTGATTTGCCTGTTGATTACTCATTGAATCATTCTATATTGAATGTTTTGATTAAAGATTCAAGTTGTGTTTTATAGGAGTCCACCATGGCAAATTTATCTGTTTACAAACCCTATGATGGGACGCTAATTAAAGAAATTCCGATGCATGACGCAGATGATGTCGAACATGCTATTACAGTTGCACATAATTTATTTCATGATCAAACTCAATGGTTACCTGCTTACCAACGGATCGAAATATTAGAAAAAGTCATTACAATCATGACCGATCAGGTTGAAGAGCTCACCTTGATAGCAGCTGAGGAAGGCGGTAAACCTTATGCAGACTCAAAAGTAGAAGTCCTGCGAGCCATTAATGGCGTAAAACTTGCTATTGAGCATATAGCGCAAATCAAAGGCGAACAAATTCCAATGGGTCATACCGTTTCCTCCAGTAATCGTTTGGCATTCACTACTCGTGAACCCATAGGAGTGGTGGCATCGATCAGTGCATTCAATCATCCATTGAATTTAATTGTCCACCAAACAATCCCTGCCATTGCTGTGGGTTCACCAGTCATCATCAAACCAGCATTGACCACTCCATTGTCATGTTTGAAATTGATGGAAATATTACAGCAGGCAGGTTTACCAGAAGGATGGTGCCAATGCTTGATCAGCAACAATGATGAGTCTGAACAGCTTGTTGTTGATGACAGAATCAATTACTTGTCTTTCATCGGTTCAGCAGGTGTAGGTTGGTGGATGCGATCTAAATTAGCACCTGGGACTCGTTGTGCCTTAGAACACGGAGGTGCAGCCCCTGTTATTGTTGATGAAGATGCAGATTTCGAACCCATGATCGAAAGTTTACTCAAAGGCGGTTTTTATCATGCTGGACAAGTTTGTGTCTCGGTACAAAGAATCTTCGCTCACGCCAATATTTGTGACCAGCTGGCTAAAGAATTAGCTGACAAAGCGAAACAACTGGTGGTAGGAGATCCTATGGATGAAAACACAGAAGTTGGACCATTGATTTTACCTAAAGAGGTGGATCGAGTTGAGCTCTGGGTAGAAGAAGCCAAAGCAGCTGGAGCGAAAGTGCTTTGTGGTGGTCAACGACTGTCTGAAACAACGTATGCTCCTACAGTCTTATTAAACCCACCTATGGATGCCAAAGTTTCTCAGCTAGAAATATTTGGCCCCGTAGTCTGTATATTCAGTTATACAGACCGGGAAAATGCAATCACACATGCCAACGCACTGCCCTTCGCATTTCAAGCCTCAGTTTTTACTGAAAATTTAAATGTAGCCATTTCAACGGCTAAAAAATTAAATGCGACTGCAGTGATGATCAATGACCATACAGCATTCAGGGTAGACTGGATGCCATTTGGTGGCAGAGACTCTTCAGGCATCGGCATGGGAGGCATTCAATACTCTATGCATGAAATGACTCGTGAAAAGATGATGGTTATAAAAAGCCCTGTGATTTGAGAGGTATCATTTAAACAAACAATAACTAATTAGCACCTACTCCAGTAGGTGCTTCAACCATTTACGTTAATGCTTTTCGCGTTAATACAATTAAAGTTCACCAAGTTATAATCCATTCCTCAAGCCCAGTTCATAAGGGTAAGGTGATAAATATTTTTGATTCAACAAATACTTGATTTGATAAATATCAACATAATGTTTAAGCATGGTTATTGGAACAATCAAATTAACTTGACGTTCTTTATATCGGTCAATCACTTTAAGAATTGATGACTTGGCCTCTGTTGGTAACTTTGATTTCATAAAACCCAACATGTGGAAAAGCACATTAACATGGTTTTTTACTTTGGCGACATGATTCAGGCAATGAGTGAACAACTCAAAGTATGCCAACAAAATTGAGTTTATTGGCTGTTCACCAGCTCGAGCTACTATTCTACCCAACTTTCTGTAATCGCTTTCTGAATGTGCTTGCAATATAAACTTATATCTGGTGTGAAAATCTACTAAATTTTTTGCTTCCGGTTGTGCCAGCACGTTCATTTGCCAATCATGATTGGCAAATACTCTAATAATGAAATTTTCTCTTAATTTGATGTCATTCAGACGGCCAGCTTCTTCCATTGGCAACAAGGGATAGTGGGATTTTAGCTGATGAGAAAAAGCACCCATTGCTGGCTCAGTTTCGGGCATACCGTTGGGGTTATAGACCTTAACTCTGAATACGCCACAACTGGGAGATTTCTGCATAAAAATATAACCGCACAGGTCTTTTAAGGCCGGTGCTCGCTTATCAGCCAGGGCAAGCAAATCCTCAGTATAGTCATTACTGTGATCGGTTACATTTTTAACTCTTATTTGTTTATTCTCACGAACTAAGCGGATGGGTTCTCTTGGCACCCCCATACCTATTTCAACTTCAGGGCATATAGGTACAAAATCAAACCATTGAGACAATACCTGGCTGCAAAAAGTCGAATTTTTATGTGAACCATTGAACCTAACACTTTGGCCCAATAAACAAGCACTGATCCCTACTTTTATTTTGTTCAAATCACAACCTGTCAAATTAAAACTCAATAATAAATCAAACTACGTAGAAATTACGTAAATGAATTTGCCTTTTATTTTTTTGGCTTCTTCCTTGATTTTGATGTTGTTTTCCGTCGCGGTTTACGCCTGGACTGTTTATTTAGTTTTGATTTTTTCCGTTCATCTTTTTCGTCTTTGGGCTTACGAGATGGTTTACCTACTTTTTTAATTTCACTTTTACGCCCACACAAACGGCCATTCCATAAAATATCCATGATCTCTTTGGGCATTTCTGCAGGTAAGTCAACAGTGGTAACCTGGTCGTAAATATCAATTTGACCAATGTATTCACGGTCTAACTCTGCTTCGTTACAAATCATGCCAACTATATTACTGGGCTTAACACCTTGCTCACGACCCACTGCCAATTCGAATCGTTCCATTTCTATCTCTGGATGATCGTTCAAAGGTACTGGTGTTAGATCAATAAAATCATTGGTGGCATTTCGTTTGGAACGACTGTGTTGTCTGCCTGTTTCTGAACTTCCTTCATCTATTTTGGTTTTCTTACCCTTATTACGTTCGTGAATCTCACCCTTACTTTCTGTAAGCAACATGCCTTTATCGCCGTGCATCATATAAGCCAATGCTGCAGCGATTTGTTTGGGAGCAAAATCTGTTTCAGCTTCGAATTCATCCATCAACTGCTGATAAATTGACAAATCTTTGGCGGCCAATGTTTGATTAATTTGATTTTTAAAACGCTGCATCCGGTTGTCATTGATGTCTGCAACTGTCGGTATATTCATTGGTTGAATTGGTTGTTTGGTGGCCTTTTCAATCATGCGAAGCATTCGTTGTTCACGTCTTGAAATAAATAAAATCGCTTCACCAGAGCGTCCTGCTCGACCTGTTCTGCCTATTCTATGTACATAAGATTCAGTGTCATAAGGAATGTCATAATTAATCACATGACTGATTCTTTCCACATCCAAACCACGGGCAACTACATCGGTACCAATCAGAATGTCAATTGAGCCCCTTTTTAACTTGGTCACCAAACGTTCGCGTTGTTTTTGCACCATGTCGCCATTCAAGGCTTCTGCCGAAAACCCCCTGGCTTGTAATTTTTCTGCCAATTCTTCAGTGGCCATTTTGGTTCTTACAAAAATCAGCACACCATCAAAATCTTCTACTTCCAATACTCGAGTCAGCGCTTCTAGTTTTTTCAAGCCACTGACCATCCAATAACGTTGATTGATATTCTTTGCTGTGGTGGTTTTGGTTTCGATCTTAATATCGACTGGCTTATGAAGGTGATTGACGGCCACTTTTTTCACTTCTTTGGGCATGGTGGCAGAAAATAATGCAATCTGCCGGTCTTTAGGAGTGTGACTTAAAATCCAATCTACATCATCTATAAAACCCATACGCAGCATTTCATCGGCTTCATCTAATACCAAGGTACTTAGTTGGTCTAACTTCAATGTTTTACGGCGCATGTGATCCATCACTCTTCCAGGTGTTCCCACCACAACCTGTACACCGCGCTTTAACTGTTTCAATTGTATGGTATAACTTTGCCCACCATAAATAGGCAACACATGGAAACCTTTCATGTGACGGGCGTAAGATTGAAAAGCTTCAGCCACTTGAATCGCCAATTCTCTTGTTGGCGTTAATACCAACACTTGAACTTGAGGTGCTTGCATATCTAAATTGGACAAAATCGGCAATGCAAATGCCGCCGTTTTACCGGTTCCAGTTTGTGCTTGGCCAAGAACATCTTTTCCAGCCAGTATGGGTGGAATACTGGCAGCTTGAATTGGCGACGGTTGTTCATAACCATTTTCTTTGATTGATTTAAGTATCTCAGACGACAAACTCAAGTCATCAAATGTTTTTGGTTGGTTAGATTGCGACATAATATGGTGTTACCTAATTAGGTAATGAGAAAAGTGTGCGGATTATAAAGCAAGCATGAGCAAATAGCACCGCAAAGCTGTGTTATTAATCAGTATGAAACAATTAGCAGCTAACTCAAAGCTGATTTATCAATGAAACGTCATCACCGTACATCCTCATTAATTTTTTATCCATGACTTTGAACCAAAGCGGAGGTATATATGCCAATATAAACATCCCCATATACCCTGCAGGTAATTGTGGTGCTTGATCGAAATGCCTTAAGCTTTGGTAACCCCTGGCTGGATTGGCATGGTGGTCAGAATGACGCTGTAAGTGGAACAGCACCAGATTAGAAATCAAATGATTAGAGTTCCATGAATGCCAAGGCTCACACCGTTCATACTTACCATCTGCATTTTTCTGCCGCAAAAGTCCATAATGTTCTATGTAATTAGCACTGGTTAGTTGCCACCAAACAACTGGTACATGCAAGATTAATATTAACAACGCTGTAATACCCAGAACCCAAGTGATTGTTGCAAAAATAAACACAGTCAACAAATATGAATGTAAAATTTGATTGTCTATTGAGTACCATGCCAATCCCTTCCTGGCCAGCCGCTGAGTTTCAATGCGCCAAGCACGTTTAAAACCACCTGGCAACTCTCGAAATACAAATCGATAAATACTCTCTCCCATGCGTGAACTGGCAGTGTCTTCAGGAGTAGCGACCTCACGATGATGCCCTGCATTGTGTTCAATATTAAAGTGCCCATATGCGCCACTGGCTAATGCCAGCTTAGCTAAATTCTTACTTACACGGCTTTTTTTATGCCCCAGTTCATGACCTAAATTGACCACCAACCCACCAAATACACCCAATGTGACTATCAACACCCCATGCATCCAAAGTGTTAAAGGCTCACTGACCATGAAGTTAATGGTGTAACAGAACACAAAAAAATGAATTGGCAATAACAAGTAAAGGACCCAATCAAAAAAAACTGTCTGCTCTAACTCTAGAACTTGCTCATCATTTGGATTTGATACATCGATTGAAAAAACCAGATCCAGTAATGGAATACCTACATAAATAAATAACAGTGGTACCCATAACAATAATGGCTGAGCAAATTGTTGGTACAAAAGAATGCCTGTCAAGCCTACTATGGGTAACAAAGTAGAGAGTATCCAAAGATATTTTTTTGGTTTTTGGGGTTTCATAGAGAAGCTCTGTCTATTAATTGATCAACAATATATTACAACTGACTGACCGTTCGGTCAATATTTTTCCAGCAAGTTTATGACAAAAATTTACCTATTCTAAAAATCAGATACCAGATATTACCGACAAACATCATTAACTAATCAAAGTTTTTCTAGCTATAAATGCAGTCAAAATTCAAATTTTGATCATTAAATTCATTCATAGTAATGGTGATAGACACTATAGTTTCATTACTTTAAATAAAAGCACAGCTCACATTAAACATGGTATATCGAATGATTAATTGAGCTAAAAAAGTTGCGATAGTGTATCTCAGGATTATTTTTTTACGCTAAGATAATACCTATAGACTCAGCAAGACTTAAAGGCTTGAATTATTAGAAATCAATCAAATATAAAGACATGAGATTAAATTAAAACCAATATGTCAGAAAAACAAAACAAAAATGAATTGGGCGCTGAACTACTGGAACAGGTCGAATCAGAATTCAAAGAACCTAAAATGTATAAAGTTATGCTTTTGAATGATGATTACACACCCATGGATTTTGTGATAGAAGTGTTACAAAAATTCTTCGACATGGACGAACAACAAGCCACTCAAATCATGCTTCATGTACATACCAGAGGAAAGGGTCTATGCGGTGTTTATACCCATGAAGTTGCAGAAACTAAAACTGTTTTGGTTAACGAGTATGCCAAGGAACATGAGCATCCATTATTGTGTGTAGCGGAGGTGGTTTGATGTTAGATATTCATCTTGATGAGAGCATCAATAAAATTTATAACTTAGCCCGTAAACGTCGACATGAGTTGTTAACCATGGAACATTTAATGCTGGCTCTGATAAACAACAAACACGCCGCACAGATCCTTAAAAATGTAGGTGCCGATAAACAGCTACTCCAGCAAGAGTTAGAAGTGTTGATTGGACAACATGTGAAAATTTTACCAGCTGATTCTGAATCTGAAACCCAACCTACCTTGGCATTTCGTCGCGTCATTCAACGAGCGATCTATTCCGCTCAATCAGCAGAGTTAAAAAGCGTAACAGGTGATCGGGTGTTGGTAGCGATGTTTGATGAAATGGATTCGCATGTGGTTTATTTACTGAATAAACAAGGCATTACACGTTTCGATGTGGTTCGCAGCATAGCCCACGGTGATCCAGAAAATAACAGCAATACTTTAAAACCGGATACCGTAGAGCCAGATGATGAATCAATGGCTGAAACTGAAAACAAAGATTCTGGGAAAGAATTTCTGGTTGACCTAAACGCCAAAGCAGCGGCTGGAGATATAGATCCACTGATTGGACGAACTAATGAGTTAGAGCGCATGATTCAAATATTAATGCGCAGGTCAAAAAACAACCCTTTATTGGTGGGTGAGCCTGGGGTTGGTAAAACTGCCATTGCTGAGGGATTGGCTTTGCACATTGTTAACAAAGAAGTACCTGATGTGATGATGGATGCGAAAGTTTTTGCCCTAGACCTTGGCGGGTTATTGGCAGGAACAAAATACAGAGGCGATTTTGAAAAACGTTTAAAAGCGGTGATCAAATACATCCAAGAAATAGATCATGCCATCATGTTTATTGATGAAATACATACCATCATTGGCGCTGGAGCTGTTTCAGGTGGCTCTCTAGATGCTTCGAATTTATTAAAGCCAGCATTAAGCAAAGGAAAATTAAGGTGTGTAGGCGCCACTACCCAAGATGAAGTTCGTACTGTATTTGACCGAGATCGCGCTTTATCGCGCCGCTTTCAAAAAATCACCATAACTGAACCCACTCAGGATGAAGCCATACAAATCATGCAAGGGCTACAGCCTCATTTTGAAGCATTTCATGGCGTCATTTATGATGACGCTGCTATTTCTGCTGCAGTAAAATTATCCGCCAAGCACATCAGTGATAAATTTTTACCTGATAAAGCCATAGATGCAGTAGACGAAGCAGGATCTTGGCAAAAGATCAAAGGATTACAGGATCAAGCCATATCTGCCAATGACATCAAACGCACCATTGCATCAATCGCTAAAATTCCTGTCGATGACTTGAATCAAGAAGATGGTCAAAAGTTACAGTCCATAGAACGAAACTTACAGCATGTCATATTTGGCCAAGATGAAGCGATAAATATACTGGCCGCTGCCATAAAAATGGCCAGGGCTGGGCTTAATCGAGACAACCGCACAGTGGCTAATTTAATTTTTGCAGGCCCTACTGGAGTAGGCAAAACCGAGGTGGTGAAACAGTTATCACATCACATGGGGTTAAAACTGATCAGATTTGATATGTCTGAATATATGGAACCTCATACAGTTGCAAAAATGATCGGAGCGCCCCCCGGGTATGTCGGCCACGACCAAGGTGGGTTATTGACTGATAAAGTGCATCAAACGCCACACAGTATTGTGCTGTTAGATGAAATTGAAAAAGCACATCCCGATGTCATGAATATATTATTACAAGTCATGGACAATGGTAAACTCACGGACTCAAATGGCAGAGAAACAGATTTCAGAAATGTATTATTGGTTATGACAACCAATGCAGGGGCCAGCAGTTTTGGTAAAAACAATTTTGGCTTCACTGAACAAGACAGAAGTTCAGATGCCATGATTGAGTTAAATCAGCATTTTACCCCAGAATTCAGAAACAGGCTTGATGCCATTGTTCCTTTCAAGGCCTTACAGAAAAATCATACAGAAAAAATTGTCGATAAAATCATCATTGAATTAGAACAACAATTGATAGAACCAGGCATCACATTCAGTATCACGCAAAAAGCACGTTCTTGGTTGGTAGAAAAGGGCTACAACCCAGAAATGGGTGCTCGCCCCATGCAAAGAGCGATTGATCAATACATCAAAAAACCTTTGGTAGACGAGATCTTATTTGGCAAACTCAAAAAAGGTGGGTTGGTCAAAGTTAATGTAATTAAGAACATGCTCAACTTTGAAATCATTCCAAGTACTTTGATGTTATCTGCCGCTGAGGAGAGCCCAACCGCGCATTGAACATTCATTGAATATTGATTTCAACAACTGATTATATTGCTTAACTAATAAATTATTTACTGCGGAATGTAATTCGACCTTTACTTAAATCGTAAGGAGTGAGCTCAACTGTAACGGTATCGCCAGTTAAAATTCTGATGTAGTGTTTGCGCATGCGGCCAGAAATATGAGCAGTCACGATGTGACCGTTTTCTAACTCAACTCTGAACATGGTGTTTGGTAAGGTATCAATTACTTTACCTTCCAACTCAATTACGTCTTCTTTCGCCATATATTTCCTAAAATATTTCCTAAGTATTAAAAAACGCGTATTCTAACAGATATACGCGTTTCTTGCAGAAAACTTATGTGTCTGTATTCAGACTTAGTTCAGAATTTCGAACCCGTTCTCAAAAATCAAATCATCAGTCATTGGGCCTGAAAATGGTGTGATGACTGACGCATTAAATTGTAGTCCACCATTCTCCATACCTGTCAATACAAGATCACCAGCTTCTGGAGCAGCATCAGTAGTGAAAGAAAAGCTATATAAAATGCCCCAATCTATCTCATTGTCTGCCGGTGCTTGTAATGTCAATGCATTATTGGCATGAGTTACAGTCCAATCATTGGCTGAATCGTCATCGGTATCAACAAAAACAAAATCTGTCATCGAGGCTATGTCAGCTAGAGGCAAAGAAATGGTTTGTACTTGAGGGTCATAATCATGGTTCTCTACCATATAGTTATAACGGTAAGTACCATCCTTATTATCAATGACCTTAACAGCCACTGTTAAGTGCCCTTCCCCAACTTGTAACAGTCTTTGGGAAGCCGTGCCACCACTCAAATCAAAACTATTTGGCGCTACATATTGATCACTTGCCGGTCCATTTTCAAACAACGAAGTTCCAGCACCAGGGTCTAAATCTAATTTAGTAAAGGACCATGATGATCCATTGAAAGAAATATCATATTGGTTGTAGCCCATGGAATTATAAATATCAATATCATCTTTTATGACATACCATGCAGAAGCATAATATTCAGTGTTTGGCTGGTCTAGTTTAGCTTCAGCCACTACCATACGATTTTCATCTGTACCATTCGAATTAACGGTTTGACTGCCATTACCATTTGGATCAAAGAAAGATGGTGACTCAAGCCAATCACCCGTGAAAGCAGTAATTTCTTCTCGTGGTCCTAAGTCACGTGGGCTGTCGTTATTACCAGTACCGTAAACATCTTCACAACCTGGCCATAAGATATGGCTGTTACCACAGTTAATCGTACACCTTACATTAATGGTTAAAAAGGCATGCTTAACGCCTGACACACCAATTTGTTCAAACCTGCCATCAATCTCACGATACAAGTTCCAAACTAAATATGGATGTTGTGCATTGTCATATGGATCAAATATGCCTGAAAACTTTGTGTGCCATGCCACATCAGCATTATCAATTCCACCTACATTTTTTAGTGTAGCACTGGGGGTAACAACTATATTTCCGCCACCTAAATCTCTTTGTTGTTGCATTCTCATATCTATCAAAGCCACATCTGCCTCAGCTGGTTCCCCTTGAGAATTAAGGTCTCCAGGCCATAATGGTCTGCCATCACATGCACCCCCACCCAGTTTGTTGATGTCAACATAACCATTAGATGGTAATGTCAAATTAGATTGAACGTGTGCTTGAGCAATTACAAGATCAGCTAAATTAGGCTTATTCAACATTTTAGCCAACTGAGCACTGATACTGACATCCATATTCTTCATATCTAACAAGTTAAGCTTTTTATCCAAAGTGGCATGAATGTGATCGAGTTTAAATAAAACATCACCCTGGTCGTTAATTAAATTAAAACCAACAACATCATTTTTATGTTTTGCGGCATCTGTGGCCACCAACGAAAGTCCTTTAAACTGAATCACTTGATCATTTAACTGCCATTCGAAACTTCCTTTAAGGCTGAGCGAACCGTTATCAATACCTGTAAAGTTTCCGTAAGGTACTTTCAAGGACAAACCACCTATATTCTGGATAGGCATAATAAAGTTATTTTGTTGCCAGTTATTTTTGTTATATTTGCCAGTACCATTAACTTTAATGCCATGAGCTTCCAACATGCCATAGAAAAAAAGCAAATTCATTTCACCACCATCTGCCTGCCATCGTTGGTTGGTTTCATTTTGTTTACTGGGGTCATTAATATAATCAAGCCATGTTTCATTGGCTTGTGCCATTCCATAAGTCATTAATACCATAATTGTGAGTAAGTATTTATTTTTCATTTGATTGAACCTGTGAAGAAATTTGATAATTATTATATCCTTGTTGTTTTTAAGAAAAAAGAAATAAAAGCTATACTTTCCAATCAATCATCGCTTTATTTTTTAATTTAAGGTAGTTATTACATTGGGTAAAATGTCTACAACCATGAAAACCTCTGTGAGCTGACAATGGTGAAGGGTGTGGCGCTTTAAGTACTAAATGTTCTTGTTGATTAATCTGCGCCCCTTTTTTTTGAGCATAAGCTCCCCATAGCATAAATACTACATTTTGGCAGTGTTGATTAATAACTTCGATAATCTTATCGGTAAATACCTCCCAGCCTTGACCTTGATGGCTGGCGGCTTTTGCCTTTTCAACACTGAGAACACTGTTAAGCAATAAGACACCTTGTTGTGCCCAAGCTGTCAAATTACCACTGTTATTTTCAATCCCTAAATCAGTTCTAACCTCTTTAAAAATATTAATCAGAGATGGAGGTGTAGGTACATTATCGGGGACTGAGAAAGATAAACCGTGTGCCTGACCTGGTCCATGGTAAGGATCTTGGCCTAAGATCACTACTTTAACTTGATCCAAAGGTGTACTATTTAAAGCATTGAATATCATTGACCCAGGCGGGTAGATGATTTTATTCTTCTGTTTTTCAGATAACAAAAATGATTTTAAATCGAGCATATAGGCTTGATTAAATTCATTCTTCAAATGCACCAACCAACTGTCACAGAGTTGTGGTTTCATTGTCTATTTAGATTTTTCTCGATGAAATTGAGTGAACCTGATTTGAAATTTAATTTTTTTGACTAAGGCTTCTTGATTAACAGGTTTTCCTATCAAGTCATTGGCGCCTAAATGTAAAATTTGACGCTGATTTTCGGTGTTTTCATCACCAGTCATGATCACAAAAGGCATTTCAATTTTATCTAAACCCAAGTCATTGCGAACATAATCCAAAATTTCTAAGGCAGTTTCATTGTTCTTTAGGTAGTAATCTGTCAATACCAATTCAAATTTCTCATAAGCTAAATCACGATCTTGAATTATGGCTTTGGCATCCGTCACACTTAAAGTATGCGTGATGTCTAAATTATGGTTTTGTAATAACTTTTTGGTGGCATGAGCAACCACAGCTGAATCTTCAATATATAGAATTTTTCCATTAATTTGATCATCAGGTCTTAACAAGCCACGCAAGAAAATTTCCAAGCCTTTTTGGCCAGCAGCTTTATCTATGTAATCAGTAACATCACTACTTAGAACACGATCTTTCAGTCGACTGTCTACATCACCAGAGACAATAATCACAGGCAAATAATGATGGTTTTCACGTACATATTCACATATCACCGTTCCGTCATTATCCGGTAACCTTAAAGCAGAAATGATCAAATCAACACGATTGTTTTTTAATGTTTTAAGGGCTTGCTCTACCGTTTCAACACTGAAAACATCAGTATAAGGTCTGATTTTCTTGACTAACTTCTCGGTCATTGTTCTGGCTAACTTTGACGAATCAGCAATCAACACTTTTTGGGATTCACTCATTCCCTCATTGTACACCAATAAAACATCATGTTTGCAGCATATGTCTTTGTTTTTCAAACAAAACCTTCACACCCTAAATGACTAACAATTTATCTGCAACAGACTGTGATGACGATCACGAATTTTATAACAAAACTCCAACTCACAAAAATTAACTCATCGATGAAATTCAAGTTTCTTATTAAGCTCTATATTTTTCCAGCAAACTTAATGCAAACAAACATACAATTCCCGATGTTTGTTTGCATTAAACTTACATCAATTATGACTCTTCTTCAAAACCGTTTTTGAATATCAAATCTGCTGAGAAGCGAACGTTTTCATCATAACCCAGATCAAATGTAAAATTGGTAGGATTCTGTATAGCTGGATCATCCCAACCTCTTATCTCATCATCCAGATCACGCAGAGGTGTTCCAACATTTGCTGTCAAACAAACATCTATGGCTGGTGAATTGTTCGTTAAATGATAATCTCCAGCAACCCGATCGACAAATGCAGGATCATTAACCAATAAGTTTGGGCCTGCAAAACCACTAAAATCATCCTCTGTACTGACCATTAAGCACCTTATAGATGACTGATTATTTGGGTTAAACGCCACATAAGTAGGCACGTCATCCAACTGGTGAATAATACTTGAATCTATACTGAGTAAACCATTGGCTCCTGAACCTATCACAGCACCTTGTACATCATTATCAGCAAATGTCGTGTATTTGATAAAAGCTTGACCTCCGGTTAATGTGATGGCATTAAAATCTTCAAAGCCACCCAAGCCATCTTCACCGTTATTGACAACCAAGGATCCAAGTAAGTCTACAACGGAAATATCGCTTGATCCATTTTCACTCATTACGAATAAAGCAGCAGCATTATTGGCACGGTTTTGCTTAATCACAGTTCTGTCTATAAAGCCAAATGACCCAGTTACAAATTGAGCACCACCACCCAGCGCTCGTGCCTCATTAGCTACAATTTGGCTACATGAACCAGGACTCCAACACCGTTGATCAAGGACAGGCAAAATACCTATGCTATAGTGAGTCGACATATTAATAACTGCTGAATTATTGGCTGACATGCCGCCACCGTTAAACGCAGTATTTTCAGCAACCAAAGCATTGGTTAAATTAACAAAGGCTTGTGAACCAGTGGCATAAACACCCCCACCTGAACCATCGTTATCGTCATCTGAATCGGCAGAGTTGCCACTCACTCGTACATTGGAATCATTGTTACCCGTGCAAACATTAGGCAATCCGCCAGAACAGACTTGGGCCCCATCCAAAGTGACCTCACTTCCTGCACTTACATAGACTCCACCACCATGACCTGTGGCCGAATTTCCAACTATGCCATTCAAATCAAAACCACCCATACCATAAGAGCCACTGGTACTAGAAAAATCGCAGCTACCCCAGATAAACAGACCTCCACCATTGCCATTAGTTGCCTGATTAAGTGCTACGCCAGATGGTTGATCCGGACCTGTATCTCTCATGTTTATGGTTGCCCCTTTACCAAAACAATAGAGACCTCCACCCTCTTCAGCACTGTTTCCAACAATTAAAGAGTCCACCATAAAAACATTTATGGCGTTGCCAAACACTGAAATACCACCCCCTAAAGTTCCTTGGTTATTGATCACTTGAACTGTATCTAGCGTTAATCGCAGATCAGCTTGTCTCACATCGATACCACCTCCTGAAAGCAATGGCGATTGCGCAGGTTCACCATTGCTGATATGTAAGTTTTTAAATAGCACAAAGTTCCTTTGACTGTCCCCACTGATGCGAGCAACAGGCATAGCTGCACCGACGTCCCCAGAAATGGTACTGATATGGCTAGGGTTCAGGCTAACCACATCATTCTGCGCACTCAAACATGTGTCATATTTACCTTTGATATTGATGCTTTTATCAAAAATTTCTAGGTTTCCCAAATGGATACCAAAAACCAAACGTATTTCATCATATCCATCATCGATGGCTGTTTGAATTACACCTGGTCCTGCCGTATATGTACAATTTGAATCAACACTTGAACCTATGGTCGCAACACTTAAGCCCACTAAAGGGTGGTACTCTTCAGAATCGAGTTGCGCTTTGGTTTCATATCCTTCGAGCCAAACTTCAGGTTGATCTATATTTTTAATAACCTCAGAACAAAGTCCAAAACTACCAATCATGCTCAAAAGCAATCCAACTAACCTATACATCACATCCTCCCATCATTAAAAATTAAATTTCTTATGGGTAATAATGCGTGCTTGGATAAGAAACACACAACTTTTTATAAATATATGAAAATTATATTATTGAAGAGATATAGAAATCGAAATTATTAATTCTCAGCTCGGCCTTTTCGGATCACTCAGAGCAATTAAATGGATTCCCGATCTCGACTTCAGGCTCGTCGGGAATGACGATACGGAGACGTTATTGGTGAAAGAAAGGCAGTGATCATTTTTTACTTTTCTTTCAATAAGCAGACGTTCAGCATGTTTATCCAATCAATAACCGTGATGTTAAGATCTGAACAAAGGTACACGATTAATTTTTTGTGGGATGTCGACCTCAGTCGATCTGTTAATACTTTTTGATATACAAAACAAGGTTGGCTAACGCCAACTACCCAGCCGTCTCAACGATGATTAGCAAATTATGAGCTATTGGAATTAAATCTTTTTAACAGCACCACAAATGAAAAAAACATAAAGGCTTGAAACAACTTGAACAACAATTATAAATTTCTTATGTGGTTTGATGCGCTGATTCGAGAACCAGCCCAAGATATGAAAATAGCAATTAAACTAAACCAAAAGCATTCAATCACAGTAGGTGTTCTGAGCTGAATCGGTTGACCAAATGATTGAGATAAATCCTGTATGGGTATTTCCATCCACCACAAAGTTACATTTAACAACAAAATGGCCAACACAGCAGCGGCCAATCCATAATAAACGCCGCCATAAAGAAAACGACGGCGTATTTGTCCCGCTGTGGCTCCGAGTAATTTCTTCAAACTGATCTCACCTTTATGAGCGCTCACTTCACCACCAATCGAATGACTTAAGAACACAAATACTATGATTAAAAATACCACAATACTGGCTTGCATCAAATAGAAAAATGCTTGCGTCAGGGTTTTCAATTGGTTAAACCAATCTGCATCGAAACTGACGTATTCAATATCAGCTCTGAGTTGTAACTTTTGCACCAAACTTTGTAACTGCTCTGTCGTTGCATTCGGATTAGGTTTGAGTAATATTTGATCTGGCAACTCATGAGTTTTTATCACATCAATGATTTGATTAAGTTGTGGGTCATTGTTCAGACTGGCTTTAATGGTGTCATTATCAACCATAGTAACTTCTGTAATGAGGATATTATCCTGTAGATCATGTTGCAAAACTTGAACTTGGCTGATATCTAACCCCTTCTGCAAAAAAACAGCCACGCTGCCCTGCCCTTGCCACTTGGCCTCGACTTCAGAAAAATTTTGCCACAGTGTCCACATGGCCAATGGCAAATAAAAGCAAATCCCCAGGGTAATGATGGTAAAAAGGCTGGATAATGGCGCCATTAAAGGCATTTTTAAACCTTCTTTAAAAGCACGCACATGACCTCTAGACCACCTAGCCCATGCACTTGGCTTTTTTCTGATCGACTGATTCATTTAACGCTCATGTTTTAGCAGGCCTATAATCATCAATCAACTGACCAGAATCAAGAATCAACACCCTTTTTCGCAAGCGTTTAATTAAAATCAAATCATGTGAAGCAATCACCACAGTGGTGCCTTCGGCATTGATTTTCATGAACAACTCCATCAACTCCAGTGACATATCGGGGTCTAAGTTTCCAGTTGGCTCATCTGCCAATAATATATCAGGTTTACTGACAATGGCTCGAGCAATGCCAACTCTTTGCTGCTGTCCACTTGACAATTGACTTGGATAATATGGAAGCTTATCAGCCAAACCCACTTGTTGAAGAATGACACGGGCTTGTTTTTGACTTTCGGTTTGACCATAGCCTCTGATCCAAAGTGATAACGCCACATTATCTAAAATAGTTCTATTTTCCAACAATCGATGGTCTTGGAAGATCATGCCTAAATTTTGTCGGTAACTGGGTAATTGATGTTCCTTGAGTTGACGCAGTTGTGAACCATTGACTTGAGCTTGGCCATAACTCATCTCTTCGATTTTCATGATCAATTTCAGTATAGAAGTCTTACCAGCACCAGAATGACCCGTTAAAAACAACATTTCGCCCGCTTCTACCTCAAAGCTGACATCAGACAAAGCTTTGTTATGTTTACCGTATGACTTGCTGACTCGATTGAACTCTATTATCATCTTTATGCTTAATCTTGGCTGACTTGTCTATTGAATGATTGTATTGATTTGGAAGATAGGTAACAACATAGCCAAAACAATAAATAATACCATCAAACCAACAAATAATATAGCCAAGGGTTGAATCGCACCAATCAGGGTTTTTATTTTACTTTCCACATCTTTTTCTTGCACCATGGCAGTTCTCACCAACATTTGGCTGAGCTGACCACTTTGTTCACCAGAGTGAACCAACTTAATACTTAATGGTGGAAACTGTTTGGTATTTTTCATTGCCTGGGCCAACGAACTTCCTTCACGAACAGCTGTGGCAGTATCTTCACAGGCTATTTGCATTACTTTGTTGCTGACGACCTGCTTCGACAATGACAAGGCAGACACTATAGGAACTGCACTTTGGGTTAAAATACCTAACGTACGGGTAAACCTCGCCGATTGTGAAACTCGCACCAACCTACCAACACCGGGTATTTTCAATTTAAATTGATGCCAACCTAATTGAAATGGAGGGTAGTTTCTTAATAGCAAAAATGCCACCATCATTACAGCCAACAAAATCAAAAAGTAAATGCCATAAGTAGATAAGAAATGACTGACTGAAATCAAAACTTGAGTCATCATGGGTAATTGCACTTGACTGCTTTCAAATACTTGAATGACCTTCGGCACTATATAAACCATCAAGCCAGCAACTACTACAACAGCAGTGACCATCAAAACCACTGGATATATCAAAGCGGTCATTGACTGCTTACCCATTTCATCTCTAGTTTCCAAATAATCAGCCAACTGCAATAAAACCGGTTCCAGCTGGCCAGATTGTTCACCTGCTTCGATACTGGTTGCGATTAACTCATCAAATGCACGAGGAAAAATGCGCATGGCAGAGGCCAATGACTGCCCTTCTAATATTTTAGCGTGAATGGTAGAGAGGATGCGCTCACTGTTTTTGCTTTCACTTTGGTCTATTAATGTTTTCAAAGCATCATCAATAGGCAAGCCAGCTTGCACCAGGGTTGCTAACTGTCGAATCAATAAAGGCAGTTCAGTTTTTTTTAAAGAAAGCCGTTGAGTGCGTTGATTATTGGTATCGCTGTTAACATTTAGATTGATGCTGCTTTGTTCGTTTTCGATCACTTGAGAAATCTGAATTGGCAGCAAGTCTCGATTTCTTAATTGCTGCCTGGCTTGTTTTTCATTGTCAGCTTGTATAATCCCTTTATGTTGTTTTCCAGCAGAATCTAATGAGGTGTATTCGTAGGCTTCCATAATGAATTATCCGCTGTGCATAACCCGCAGTATTTCATCAACAGTGGTTTCACCTGCCAATAACTTTTCTTTGGCGTCAGTTTGAATACTGGGGTGTTTTTGATGTGCATAACGAGCCAATTCACTTTCAGCTTTATTTTGATGAATCATGGTTTTCAATGTTTCATCCATGGTAATGATTTCAAATACCCCTAAACGACCTGAATAAGCTTGATTGACTGGTAAAGAATCATCTGCCTGAAATACTTGACCAAAATCTGTCGCTAATGCCAATGCTTGTTTCATGGACTCGTCCAACTCCTGCGGCTTTCTTGTATTTGGGTTAAGGCGTTTTACTAAACGTTGTGCAATCACCGCTTTGACAGAAGAAGCCAATAAGAAAGGTGCCACCCCCATATCAATCAACCGAGTGATGGCACCAATGGCAGTGTTGGTATGCAAAGTGGAAAATACCAAATGGCCAGTCAAACTGGCTTGTATCGCTATTTCTGCTGTCTCTAAATCACGAATTTCACCAATCATGATCACATCAGGGTCTTGTCTTAATATGGCCCGTAAACCTCGTGCAAAGGACATATCCACTTTGTTATTGACTTGCGTTTGACTGATACCATGAAGATGGTATTCAATTGGGTCTTCAATGGTCATGATATTTCGAGACCGTTCATTGATGGCTTCAATGGCTGCATATAAACTGGTGGTCTTACCAGAACCTGTAGGACCTGTTACCAAAATAATGCCATGAGGTAGCTTAACCAAATCTTGCATCAAATTTGAATGCTGTTGATTCATTCCCAGTTGTTTCAAACTCAATTGTCCCGCTTTTTTATCTAACAAACGCATCACAATACGCTCTCCAAAAGCACCAGGGATGGTTGAAACACGAACATCAATCGGGTGGGCAGCAATTTTCAGAGAAATACGCCCGTCTTGAGGAAGCCGTTTTTCCGCAATATCCAATTTCGACATGATTTTCACCCTCGAGGCTATCAATTGAGCCAAACTGCGGTCGGGGGTCAAAACTTCTTGTAATTCACCGTCAACTCGATAGCGAATGGACACATGATTTTCACCCGGTTCAATGTGAATATCAGAAGCACTGAGTTTGACTGCATCAGCCAACAGTGCATTAATCAATCGAATAATGGGGGCATCGTCATTACTTTCTAACAAATCTTCCGGCTCTGCCAAAACCTCTGCAATTTGAGAAAGCTCAGCTTCACTGCCATCCATATCCGCCACCACATCATCTGTCATGGACTGCTGATGGTGATAGATTTTTTGAATGACTTGTTGATATTCTTTGGCTTCAAAAAATTGGATATCAACCGTTTGATGACTTAAGCGTTGAAGTTCAGCAATCGCTGACGGAGAGGCCTGTTTAGATACCGCTAAAGTGATGCTTCCATCATCGTGCTGTTGATAAATTGTTGCACCACGATTCTTGGCGAAGCTGTATGATGGCAGTTTAACAGGTTTTGCAGCAGTCATTATTTTACTGGTCTTCAATTTCTGGCAAAACAGGTTCGCCGCGCCTGAACTTTTCAGGGGTCAATTCATCCAGTTGTTGTTGTCGAATTTCATTGTAACGTTCTTTGCTTAACGCTTCTTGCTGCAAATCATCTTTTAATATTTGTGGATGAATGAAAATCATTAAGTTCCTTTTAACACGGGTTCTTTTCTTCGTTCTGAACAAGTTTTTAATCAATGGAATGTCACCCAATACAGGTACCTTTCTGATGGTTTCTTGAACTGAATCATCTATCAAACCACCCAGCACCAGTATCGAGTCATCTGGTATCATCACTGAAGTTTGTAAAGTACGTTTCTTGGTCACCAAATCAACAGCACTGATCGCAGTGGCATCGATACTGGAAATTTCTTGGGCGATATCAACCACTATTTGACCACCTTCATTGATGTGTGGGGTAACGGTCAATGATAAACCCACATCTTCACGTTGAATCGTGGTAAAGGGATTCGGTGTACCTTCAGAATTTGAACTGCCAGTGGATGAAAACTGACCTGTCACAAATGGCACTTCCTGCCCAACTGACAAAGAAGCTTCTTGGTGATTAAGGGTGACTACAGAAGGTGTCGATAAAATATTGTTATTTCCACTGGTGCCAATGGCTTTAAGCAAACCACCAAACTTAAATATTTGCTCTCCGTTATTACCTGTACCAAAGTTCAAATACCCCAGGTTTAATCCACCTGATAACAAACTACCAAATACATCCAATGGTTCTTCAGCACTCAAATCAGGCAGAGAACTACCAGTAAAAGAACCACCCACCAGACCATCGTCACTGTCGCCGGCAATGGGAGCAAACCAATCGACACCTAACTCTTTGGAGTTATCAACCGATACTTCAGCAATAATGGCTTCAATTAGTACCTGCTGGCGCCTGATATCTAACATTTGTATGGCTTGTTGTACATTACGATAAATCGCAGGAGGTGCATTGATCACTAGACTATTGGTTTCAGCATGAGCTTGGATACTGACATTGTTGTCAACGTTTTCACCATCGCCTCGTTTCGCTAAATTTTCCAATATAGGTACTAATTTATCGGCAGCGGCATATTTAAGGTAAACCACTTGGGCTTGGGTATTGGTATCTAATGGCACATCCAAACGGGCTATGATGTTGGTGATTTTAGATTTCAATGATGGATTGGCATTTACGATTACTGCATTGGTGCGTGTATCAGGCACTATTTTTGATTGAGGGCCCAGTGCATTGGTTGATTCCAATAGCTGAGACAAAGTGTCTGCCACATCTTGCGCATTGGCATATTGCAGTGGAATTAATTCGATGGATGAATCAGACTTTCGATCAATATTACTGATTAACTGTTCCATCTTCTTAACATTGCCCGCTTTATCTGAAACGATCAACAAATTAGAATCCTTGTTAGTGATTAATTTGGCTTTGTTGTTCATGGATTTCAGCATATTAGACACTTCCTCAACAGGCACATGTTTAATGCGGAATATTTTGGTCATGACTTGATCTGGGTGATCACTGCCAAGAGTTGCAATTTGTCCGGCAAGCGGGTTGCTCTTGTCCACAGGAATAATTTTAATGGTATCACCTTGGGTTTCAGTAGTGAACCCATTCACACTGAGGATTGATAAGAATAAATCATAGATTTTATCTTCGGAAACTGGTTGCCCAGAAATCACCGTAATCTTGCCTGTCACATCCGGATCAATGACAAAATTCTTACCTGTAATGTCACTGATGGTTTCAACCAACAACCTGATTTCGGTATCTTGTAAATTCAAGGTATGCATATGGTCCTCAGACCATGCCGATTGGATCACCATTAAATTAAAAATCAAGAACAAGACTAAACGACTTTTATTCATTATTAAAGCTCTGATAGGTTGAGGTTTAAATTCATTTTACGGCCATTACGCATCACTGTCACGTTGACATTGGCACTACTTTGTAATTGTTGCTGTAATGTCAGTATATTTTGATAGGAAATATCGACACCATTGACCGATACAATTTGGTCATTGGCTTTCAGCCCTTGTTTCAGTAATGAACTACTGCTGGACAGTTGAGAAACTCTTAAGCCAGCGATCTGGCCTTGACCGTCTTTGATTAAACTGACCTTGCCAGCCAATTGTTTGATTTTGTCAGGGTCATATTGCTGTTTATTGAGCATATCTTGCCAATCTGATGATTTATTGATGTGATTGGCAATGCGTGCAGACGAAGCTTGATGTTTGGCTTGTGATTTATTGTTGACCACTGGTTTTCCGGCAGCAGATTGGATTTTTCCTTTACTGAGAGATAATTTTTCCTTTTTTCCACCGGCGCGTTTAAACACCAAATAATTTTCATGAATCTCTGCCAATTCCGCCAAACCATGCACATCATCACCCACTTGAAATTTTTTCTCATTACCTGCAGGGGTGCGGATATAAGCACGCCCTTGGGCCGGATCATTACTGGAAAATATACCCGTGATGATTAAATTCAATGATGACTCACTTTGTAACATATCCAATGGAATTTCACTGCTACTGGAGGAACCAAATAAATGGTAAGAGGAGAGTTTGGTGATTTGAGTGGAGCTCGATAAATTTGAAGGGGGTGCTGTAACGACTTGAATTTCATTTGATTGGTGTTTAGGAAACAGAATAAACTGCACCCACAACCAAACGATCAGCCCTAACAGCACCCATGTAATGATTTGTTTTAAATGTTGTTTATATTTACTCAATAGTTATTATAAAACTCAAATTCATTAAAATTCAGATACCTCCATGTCCATCAAGGTATCAGCACCGGTCATAATAGTGGCTTTCAATGCATGGCATCTGGGAAGGATTTTGGCGAAATAAAATTCAGCCGTTTTCTTCTTACCACTGTAAAAACTGGCGCCCAACTGACCTTTGTTATGGTCTGCTGAATTATGCATTTGAGCCCAGAAATATGCAAGCAATACATAGCCAGATAGCATCAAATAATCAACTGAAGCAGCACCCACTTCATTGGGATTTTTCTGTGCTTGGGCAGCAATAAATTGAGTCATCTCTTGCCACATATTTAAATAGTTTTGCAACTCTTCATTTAAAGGTGTCTGAGAATCATTGATGAAATTTTGTATGATGTCTGCCATTTCACCTATTTGGCCTTTTTGCATCATCAGCATTTTACGCCCGGTCAAATCCAAGGCTTGAATACCAGTCGTGCCTTCATACAAAGTAAAAATCTTCGCATCACGGTGCCATTGTTCTTGACCATGTTCTCTGATATAACCGTGTCCACCAAAAATTTGCACACCATTATCAGTCGCTTCTAAAGCCACCTCAGTCAGAAAAGCCTTGATAATAGGTGTCAAAAATGCCAATAAACGATCAGCTCGAACCACTTCAGCCTCATTTTTACTGTGCTTAATGATTTCAATTTGTTGTCCCACAAAATATGCCATGGCTCGGTTACCCTCGGCAAACGCTTTCATGGTCAATAACATGCGCCTGACATCAGGGTGAACTATGATGGGATCTGCTGCTTTTTCAGGAAATTCAGGACCGGTGGCAGCACGCATTTGCAAACGTTCTTTGGCATAGACCAAAGCGCTTTCATAAGACGCTTGAGTGGCCGACAAACCTTGAATGCCCGTGTTCAATCGTGCTCCATTCATCATGGTAAACATGATTTTCAGGCCGTCATTGCCTTGACCAATCAGAAACCCTTTGGCTGCATCAAAGTTCATCACACAGGTTGCAGAGCCGTTTAAACCCATTTTGTGTTCAATACTGGCTGCTGCCAAAGTATTTCTTTGATCTAATTCTAAGTCATCGTTCAGTAGCACCTTAGGTACTAAAAACAATGAAATTCCTTTGGTACCTTTGGGCGCATCTGGTAATCTGGCTAACACCAAATGAATGATGTTATCAGTTAAGTCATGCTCGCCAGAAGTGATGAATATTTTGGTGCCAGTGACTTCGTATGAACCATCACCATTGGGTTTTGCAGCGGTATTGACTAAGCCTAAATCCGTACCACAATGCGGTTCTGTTAAACACATGGTTCCTGCCCATTCACCCGTAGTCATCTTATGTAAAAACTTTTGCTTCAATTCATCAGAAGCAAAATGAGCTATTAATTCTTTGGCGCCGTGTGTTAAGCCGGGATAGTTTGACCATCCTGGACAGTAATAAGTGTTGAGCTCACCCAAAATAAGCTGTAACCAATAACTCAAGCCTTGCCCACCATATTCAGGATCACCATCCAAAGCCGCCCAACCTGACTCACAAAACTCTTTATATAATTGTTTAAAGCCATCAGGAGTGGTGACTGTATCACCTTCGTGCCGACAACCTTGCTCATCGGCATTGCGATTCAATGGGCCTGCATTTTCATGCAAAAATTTAGAAGCTTCATCCACAATGGTCATGAATGTTTCAACATCTATGTCATCATGAATACCTAAGTTTTTGTAATGTGAAGTGAGGTCTAGTACTTCGTCAGCAATAAATTGTATATCTTTAATGGGTGCGGGTATATTGGCCATATTCAAACGTTTGTTTTAAAAACAAAGTATTCTATCATTCGCTATGTTGAAAAGAAATAAAGATTCATAACAAAATAGCCTGTACCACATTCGCAATTTACTCACTTACTATTAAGTTCAGGTTCTCAATATACAGTTATTGCTGATGATTTGGTTAATTAAAATTTTTCTGGTTTTCAGTCGCTCATTCACACAAAAATTGTATTAACTGATTGATTTGCGCTGTGGAATTAATCAAACATCCGATAAAGAATATGTGAATTTATTTTTCTTCAGTTAAAATATATATATGAGTGCTGGACAAATCACAATCTTATTACAAAATGATAACCCTAAAAGCAAAGCTGATCTAGATGAAATCTATCATTTGCTCTATGATGACATCAAAAAAATTGCCAACGTTCAGTTGGCAAATGTCCATGGTACCAACACCATCAGTGCCACTGTGCTTGCTAATGAGTGTTACATCAAATTAATTCAAGCTGAAAACCTCAACCACCAAAACAGAAAACACTTTTTAAACTACCTGGCAAAAGCCATGAGGCGATTCCTGATTGATCAAATCCGCAACAATCATCGAGAAAAAAGAAAAGGCATTATGCAATACGATCAAATGTCACAAGTATTGGGCGCTGAAGACATCAACTTTAACTTGATTGAAATTGATCGTCTATTAGACCAACTTTCAATAGTGGATTCACATTTAGGCGATTTATGTCAGCAAAAGATTATCTTTAATTTCACATATAAAGAGCTCGCAGAAATATTCAATTTATCTGAACGCCAAATCATCAGACAATGGAACCAAGCCAAAACCCTACTACTAACTATGTTAAGTGAGCACAATGAATCTTGATAAGCTTAAAGCCGCCAATCAAATTTATGAACTGTTGGCTGATAAGTCTTACGATGAAGCCATGTATGAGTTGAAAACTTTTGAAGAAATTGATCCAGAAGTATTGAATTTAGTAAAAAGTCTGATCACCAACAGTGGACAACCCAGTGCTGTTTTTGAAGAAAAATTCATTCATCATTTTCAACAACCTGCCAACATTAACTGGCAAGCAGGTGACAGCATTGGAGACTATGAATTACTCGAATTGATTGGCCAAGGTGGGATGGCTGTGGTTTTCAAAGCACAGCGCATAGACTCACAAACACAAAAACCTGTGGCCATTAAGGTTTTTAACCTTTCCAATCGAAACCAAAAAGTCAAAGCCAAGTTTCTGTCAGAGCAACAAATTTTAGCTAAACTCACACACCCTCACATTATCGACTTTCATCACGGAGGAAAAACAGAACGAGGCGATTCCTTTTTAGTTATGGAATTAATCAGTGGCAGTGTAGCAATAGATCAATACATTCGAGATAAACGACTCAGTGATGCAGACATCATCAGTTTAATCATTCAAGCTGCTGAGGCATTACAGTATGCTCATAATCACTTGATCATTCACCGCGACATCAAGCCATCCAACTTGTTGATTAATAACAATGGACAACTTAAAGTATTGGATTTTGGGATTGCCAAATTAATCAACCCTGATCAAGCTCCAAAATCAAAACACAATGAAGATACATTACTGGCTCTGACACCCAAATTTGCCGCTCCAGAACAAATCAATAACCAATCAATCAATACCACCACCGATATTTTTTCGTTGGCAGCAGTTGCGACACTTTTACTGACAGGCAAAGATCCCTTTCCGAATAATCGAATACTTAATGCCTGTGCAGAAGATGAAGCTCAGATCAGACAGTTACTGAATCAATACATTGATGATCAAGATTTACGCAACATTCTGAGCCAAGCCCTTAAAGCTGACCCACAACATCGTTACCCAAATATGTTTGCTTTTCGTGAAGATTTACAGGCCTGGTTGGAAAATAAACCAGTCAGTGCCACTCAAGACTCCTGGTGGTATCGTATGCGCTGTTTAGCGAGCAGAAGAACTGCTTTATTCAGTACTTCATTGTTACTGGGCTTCACAGTATTAGCAGCCGTGTTTGGACTGAGCCATCAAAATACCATCATCATCAATGAAGCGAAAAAAGCCGAAGCAGTGAAAAACTTCATGCTAGATTCCTTCAGTGTCACAGACCCTAGTTACTCGCAAGGTGTTGATATATCCAGCAAAGACTTGTTGCGTGTGGCAGCTGATAAAATTGATGCAGATAATGAAATGGATGACACCATTAAATTTGAGCTAAAACTCGCAATGGGACTGGCTCACGGTCGATTAGGCTTTTACCCCGAAGCCATTAGTTTGCTCAAAGACGCCCTTTCCATCAAGCCTGATGATGAGCAAGTAACGGCGCTATTGGTTCATTATCAATTCAATGCAGGTCAGATCAGTGATGTCAATCAATTACTTTCAAATACTGATGAATCAACCTATTCTTCTGTAGAACAACAAACTGCCATCAAGCGAGTTCGTGCCAATATACTGGCACAAGCTGGCAAGCATCAACAAGCCATTTTTGAATTCAACCAACTCACTGAACTGAGCAATTCCCAAGAAGACTACATTCAAAACCAATCTCTTTTGGCAGAAATACATTACCTCAATGGAGACTCTGCTCAATCCGTAGCCATCATTGAACAACTCAAAAAAGACCACCCCCTGAATTCAACAGATGTCACCAATTTAGGACTGAATTCTGACTTGGTGCAATATTATGATCAAGTAGGAAACTTTACCGCAGCAATGCAGTTAACTGAACAGAATATTGACGCTTTCAAAAGCATTCTAGGCGACCAACATCCAGATTTAGGCTTAGCCTATAATGCATTGTCGGTTTTCCAGCGATTAGCTGGAAAATTAGACGTGGCTATAACCAGCGCAAAAAAAAGCGAGCAAATATATCGCCAAAGGTATGGCAACAGCAGTGAGGGTTTGGCCCAAGCATTGAGTAATATTGGGGTTGCCCAATACTATAATAACCAACCTGAAGATGCCTCTGATAATTTAACTGTCGCAGCAGATATGCTCAGCCATATTTTTGGTGAGGAACACCCTGAAGCCATCGATGCCAAAGCCAACTTGGCCATCATACTGAATGCAGTTGGCTACCCAGAAAAAGCATTGCCAGTGTTACAACAAATACATCAAATTGAATCAAGGACACTCGGAAAACATCATCGATCAGCGATAAATACCAGAATGTCTTTGGCGTTGACTTTGGCCAATCTGGATCAATTCGATCCTGCCATCGTACATGCCAAAGACTGCATTCAATTGATTACAGAAAATTATCCTAATGAAGCAAATTTTATCAATCACTCTCACAGTATACTGGGTCGCGTTTATTTCATGGCTGATGAACATAAGTTGGCCATTGAGCACAACTTAATTCACATCAATAATTGGACACAAGGTGATGAAAATAATTTAGCCCGATCATTACAGTTAGTTGCTGGCAGTTACCAAGCCATTAATGCATTTGATCAGGCCGATATGTATTTTGAGTTATGGACTGATCATTTATTAAAAATATATGGCCAAACTAATGAAAAATATTTAAATGGCTTGCTCATATGGGCGGAGCGGGCATTGCAAATGAAAGCACATGAACAGAGCAAAATTCTGATTAATCAAACCCACCTTCTTCTCAATGAAAGTGACCTGGATTATGAGTCCATTCATTTGAAGCTGAATGAACTCAAATCCAGATTAAATTAATTTAATCACTCAAAACCATTACTGAAGATCAAATCATCTGGTTGAAACTCAGCCCTTACCATCGCACTTTCAGTGACAGTTATAAAGCATGTGTTGTTGCTTGGAAGGGGACAATTCCGCCACCTAATGAATTCACTGCCAGTTATCGGATTGGCGGTTAGTTCTACCAAAGTTCCATTAAAAACTACCTCAGTACAATCATTCCCGCAAAGAATACCAATGGGGTCACTGAAGACGATACCATAACCCGATCCCAACTTTTCAACAGTCAACAAAAACTGATCTTCACCGATGTTGTCATAGACTTCATCAAAACCAGCATCATACAAACCACCCTCACCCGGCAACCCTTGTGGGTTGGTATTTTCATTCACAGGTGCTACTTGATATTCAATATCGCGTTCTGTGCTCCAGGCGAACGTGTCTTCAAAACACATATCAACACCTGGCGATGAAGCCACTTGCCTGGCATCGCCACCAGCAGGATTGATAAATTCAGCAGTACGCACCACAAATGAGCCACCTGGCCAGCCGGAACCATCGTCAACCAAATTACATTTACCGCTTATGGTTGCACCACCGTTGTCATCAACACCTTGGGTGTCTTGATAAATCGAGTTTTCAATTCGCACATCACTGAAAGAATTGATGCTAAAAGCGAAAGAGTCCATCTCAGATTCTCCTTCCAGTTGATATGAATTCCTCACTGCAGTGACATGTGAAATTTCAGTTTCACCACTGAAATTTCCTAACCACCAGGCCTCATTTGCAATAAATTTAACCCGACTCATTTCGAGTACACCCAATGTATTTCGGATGATATTATTTGGCACAAATGCCAAATCGTTGGTGATATTAGAGTCAAACAAAGTGCGTTGAATTCGTACTCTGGAGTTGTCTACACTAACCACATTGAACCGATATTCATTGCCTTGAAACTCAGAACAACTGATGATAAAAGGACAGTCTGGTGCGCGATCTATGAACACTTGGGTTTGCGACAAACCACCATCAATGGCATACAATGCGGCTCCTGATAGATCTGACAGGTTATTCAGGAACAATGTATTCAACAAGGTTGCACGACCCGACCCATTGACGTATAAGCCCCCACCATGAACATCTGCCCAGTTATCTTCTATGACCACCTGACGGGCGCCGCCATCAGCAAACAAAGTGCCCCCATTATCGATATAAATTCCGCCACCTTCATTCGCATTATACTGGCTTATTTCGGCACTGCCTTGAATACGTGCACCACCTTCCAGACGCACTAAGCAACCGCTTTCAACAAAGACATTACCACCACGATCAGCCCGATTAAAAGCCACCGTACCGGCGATGTCTACTTCAGAATTGGAACCGAAACACCAAAGTCCGCCACCTCTAGGAATGTCTGCTATATCACCATTGTTTTGGATAATGCTAAAATCACTCAAGGATAGATATGAACCATCTCGCACCCTGATACCTGCCTGATTAAAAGACACATCTACAGCTTCCAAAAATACTGTGGATGCATCCCTGACAATGATGCCACTTGAAGCACTACCAAACACCTGCATCCTGCGCAGGGTCACTTCAGATTGATTCTGAATTTCAAAGACCGCATCATTTCCACCGCCTATAATCGCTTGGCTGTCATTGACGGGGTCACCACAGTCAGCATAGCCTCCAGCAATGATCAGCGAACCCGCAGAACCACTGTTCCAACCTGAAAGCACATGTGAACCATCTCCATTACCCTGATAATTAACTGTATTGGTCAAACGAATTTCATCGCTTTCAGAGCCATTCAAAGCCGCTGCAAATAATGCCAACGACAGCGAATCATGGTCATTGGCCCCCTCACAATTAGGCCCTACACCAACATAATGAACC
>CAZVZJ010000024.1:0-51688 GCA_964631055.1 uncultured Marinicella sp. | reverse complement strand
AGTATGATGTTCTGCCTTTGAGTGGTTTTGTTAATAATGGATTTCATAAAAATATCATTTTAAATTCAAGATAAAAAATAGCTAAAGCATAAAAATGGTATTTTAATTTTGAAATTTCCATCATGTTTAATTTAAATTTACTTGTTCTTAAAGTCGTTGTTTTATGTATCTTAATATGCCCTAAATTTTCTCAGGCGCAAGCACTGTTTCCGCTTACAAAAACACAAATCGATACAGGTCCAGTGCTTGATTCTGATATATTAAGCGCGGAAGTTTCTGCCAATGGTCGTTATATCGCATTTGCAACCAGGGCATCTAATGTAGTGAGTGGAGACACTAATTACGCTACAGATTTATTCATTAAGGACATCAATACGGGTGAGGTAACACGAGTCAATACCACTGACAATGGCTCAGAAATGGATGAGGGTGTTCTGTTTTCTTTTTCAAAACCCACCTCAGATGGCCGGTATATTGCTTTCGTAGCAAAAGCGATCAACTTTCCTGATTATAACAGGAGTTTTAATAGGCTATATTTGAAAGATTTACAAACAGGTTCGCTGAAATCTGAAGGTGTTTTTAACGGTAATCAGTTGATTGATATCAGTGGTTTTAACCAGTTATACTTGTCAGATAATGGCCAATTCATCACTTTTTTAGCAAAATCAGATGTACTTGAAATCGATCAAAATGACAAAGATGATGTATACAGGAAAGACCTACAGACAGGAGCATATGAATTAGTCAGTGTTGCCACCACTGGGCAAAGCAGTGAAACCAGTTCTATCAGAGATGCTTATTTAGTTGGTAGTTCTGACTCGGGCCGATATACTTTATTTTTAAGTAATGGTCGAGATATTGTCAGTCAACCCAACAACTTGAATACCAGAAATAATGTCTATCTCAGGGACAACCAATTACAGGTCACACAATTCGTTAATGTCGATGAAAATGGTTTCCCTAGTTCAGCTTCAAATTCCAATAGTAATACCAGTATCAGCGCAGCGGTATCAGATAATGGTGATGTGGTATTTTGTTCATCAATTGATGATCTTGTATCTGATGATAACAATGATTTGGCGGATGTGTTTTATTTTGATGGATCAACCAACACCCGCATCAGTTTGAATGAATCAAGTGGTGAAATAACGGACGGTGATTGTTTGGTGGGTCATAATGCTCTTGGAAGTGCTTTTAAATACAATGGTGTTGATATCTCTGCCAATGGTGAAAGGGTCACTTTTATTCATGAATCAGATGTATTGGTTAATTTAGATGATAATGAGACCAGTGATGTGTTTATGTATGATGTCAACTCTGGAAATACCAGCCTAATTTCAGCCAATGACAGTGGTGTTGTGGGTGATGCTGAAAGTAAGCATGTCACTTTAAGCAGCACAGGTCAACAGCTGACATTTTTATCCAAAGCCAACAACCTCAATGACAATGTTCAAGGCAGCATCAATCATAAAATATTCCGATATGTAACCACCACAGGCAATATGAATTGGGAAAATGTTGTGGCTGAAAATCCAATGGGTTTACTCAGAAATGCTTCAACCCCTCGTATGAGCTCAGATCAAAAATGGATCCTTTTTGCCAGTGAATCGAATAATTTGGAAGCTGATACTGCAGGAGATTTCAGTGGAAATTTAGATTTGTATTTATTAAATCGAGATTCAGGTTTATATGTTCAAGTTGGTGATAAAGTATCTTCTTCAAGTAATGTTTCCTTTGGAGCTAACAGTGGATTTAAACAAACCAATAGGGTAAATAACAATACATATGATATATCTGCTAATGGACATTATGTGGTCTTCAGTAGTGCATGGTTTCAACCGATCAGTACTTTACCGTTGGATGATGATTATCTATTTATTTACGATACCCAAACAGGTTTGCACACGCAATTAATCACTGGTGCAAATCGACCAAGGGTTAATAATGATGGTAATGTGGTATTCTCATCAAATAGAGATGATTTGGTGCCTAATGACAACAATCAAGCCAATGATGTTTTCATTTATAATTTCAATCTACAGACTTTTTCTCGAATCAGTGAGGCCGTCAATGGTCAAGACAGTAATGGTGAGAGCATAGAGGTCGACATTGTGGGTTCAGGAATAGATACTTGGGTGGTGTTTAAGTCCTTTGCTGATAATTTAATCAATGATGATTTGAATGGTTTTCAGGATATTTTTTATCGCAATTGGCCCAATGGTCAGATCATGCGTGCCAGTCAAAACTTGAACGGTACTGGCGTAGATAGTCCTGCTACATTTATGCCAGTAATGTCAGAAAATTCTGAAAAAATTATATTCAGTTCCAATGCCACGAACTTGACAGTTGAGGGCAACCCTGACTCGACAAGATTATTATTTATATATGATCGTTTTAGCCAAAATATCAACCTAGTCAGCAAAAACATTAATGAACAACCTGTAAGTGCTTTGTTGATTTTTCTATCTGCTGAATATGATATTTCTGACAGTGGTAGGTATGTCAGTTACCATTCTTCTGAAAACTTAATCGTGAATGATGATTTTGACGAGATGGTAGATATCTTCCTCTATGATGTTGAGGATGAAGTTTCCATCAGAGTTTCTGAATTAAATCCAAAAGTTTCATATGACCTTGAGTTGGTCGAGGACTTATCGGTTTCACCTCCATTACTGGGTCTATCTTACCTAGGTTCAATGCAACTGGTGAACGATCATAATCCTAACTTGAATTTATTTTTATACCAAGATTATGGACCTGGTGTAAATTTGAGTATGCAAGTGATAGGACAAGGTAATGTGAGTGGTTCTTTGGCGTATTTTTGTGATGGCTCTTGTACAGACACTTATGAAATTGGAACAGATTTATTTTTAGCTGCCAGTCCAGCCATAGGTTTTACTTTTGATGGGTGGTCTGGTGATGCTTGTGCAGGGGAAGGTCAGAGTTGTCAATTAAGTGTGGACCAAAATTTGGAAGTTAGGGCGATATTCATTGATCCAAATGACATCATATTTGAAAGTGGTTTTGAATAAGTTGATCTTTTTAGGGTCACACTGCATACCTGACCATGTGGGCGGATTGTTAAAGAATAGGTTCGCTTAAAATTTTACGCAAAGTTCATACACAACAGGTTAAAATAATGACTTCTTTTACGCCAGAGAATGATTATGTACTCACAAGGGTTAACAGATGCCAAAGGTCAAGAAGAGCCGGCTGATTTATTGGCCGAATTTCAAGCCAAAATTGATCGAGAGGAGAAGATAGAACCGCGTGACTGGATGCCTGCAGCATACCGTAAAACTTTGATCAGACAAATGTCTCAACATGCACATTCTGAAATCGTTGGACAGTTACCTGAAGGAAATTGGATTACCAGAGCGCCCACCTTAAGTCGCAAAATGATTTTGTTGGCCAAAGTTCAAGATGAAGCTGGACATGGATTGTATATCTACTCTGCCACAGAAACCTTGGGTGTTTCTCGCGATCAGTTAACTGAAGAGTTATTAACCGGTAAAGCCAAGTATTCATCTATATTTAATTACCCAACACCTTCATGGGCGGATATGGGAGCCATTGGATGGCTGGTAGATGGCGCAGCGATCATGAATCAAGTGCCGCTTTGTAGAGCTTCCTATGGTCCTTATGCAAGGTCTATGGTGCGGATTTGTAAAGAAGAGAGTTTTCATCAACGACAAGGGTATGAAATCATGACTGTTTTGGCACGCGGTACAAAAGCACAAAAAGAGATGGCACAACGGGCTTTGAATAGAACATGGTGGCCTTCTTTGATGATGTTTGGGCCCAGTGACAAAGACTCTAAACATTCAGAACAATCAATGAAGTGGAAAATCAAAAGGTTTTCCAATGATGATTTGCGGCAAAAGTTTATTGATGCCACAGTGCCACAAGCTGAGCATTTAGGCTTAACGATTCCAGATCCAGACCTTAAATGGAATGAAGAAACCGGTCATTATGACCATGGTGAAATTGATTTCAAAGAATTATTTCAAGTAATCAAAGGCAATGGTCCATGTAATAAAGAACGTTTACAAGCTCGCATTGATGCCCATGAATCAGGCGCTTGGGTCAAAGAAGCTGCAACAGTTTATCAGCAGCGCAAAAGCAAAAATAAAGAAAGTGAGGCGGCTTGATGTCTGAGTTAAAATTATTTGAAGTATTTATTCGTGCAAAATCTGGTTTGAACCACCGTCATGTAGGGTCGTTACATGCCAGTGATGCCCAAATGGCCTTATTAAATGCTCGAGATGTTTACACCCGAAGGAAAGAAGGCGTCAGCATTTGGGTAGTTGAGGCGGAAAATGTCACTGCATCTAACCCCGAACAAGAGCATGAATGGTTTGATCCAGCTGAAGATAAAGTGTATCGACACCCGACTTTTTATCCGTTAGACAAAGAAGTGGAAAACATGTGATGAAAAACTCAATTGATCCTAAATCTTTATATGCCTATTTACTGCGATTAGCTGATTCATCACTGACCATGGGTCAGAGATTGGCTGAATGGTGTGGTCATGGCCCCTATTTAGAAGAAGATGTGGCTTTGACTAATGTGTCCTTAGATATGATTGGCCATGCCAACTTATTTTATCAAATGGCCGCAGAATTGAGTGATGATACTGAGACTGCTGATGATTTGGCTTTTTTGCGTGATGCACATCAATACCGTAACCCCATCATCACCGAATTACCCAAAGGAGATTTTGCTTTCACCATGATGAAGCAATACTTCATGGATGTATTTAACTTCTTTTTGTATCAGGGGTTAAGCCAGTCCAATCATGAGCCTTTGGCATTGGCTGCACAAAAAGCTTTGATGGAGGTTAAGTATCACTTGAAGCGCAGTGAATCTTGGTTAGAACGTTTGTCATTAAGTACCGAAGAAGCCAGGAAACGTATACAAAAAGCATTGGATGATCTTTGGTTCTACACACCTGAATTGTTTGAAACTGACGCAAACATGAGTGAATTAATCCAACAAGGTGTGATTGGGGATTATGCTGACTTAAAGAATAAATGGGATTCACATGTGCAAGCACACCTTAATCATTGTGAATTGAATTTGCCTCAAACTGGCTGGGTCGCAACAGGTGGGCTGGAAGGCGAACATTCTGAACATTTGGGTTATATGTTGGCTGAAATGCAATTTCTACAACGTGCCTACCCGAACAGCCAATGGTGATGTCAGTAGCTGATCAATCTAATAATTGTTTCAGTAAAAAGGAAATCTTATCCATTTTATCAGTGGTCAAAGATCCAGAAATTCCTGTTATCAGTATTCAGGAACTGGGTATCCTCCAAAATGTTTATGTGAGTGGTAAAACTGTTCAAGTTGATATCATTCCTACATACAGCGGCTGTCCTGCCATGCATACCATCAAAACCGATATCAAACAGGCTTTGGTACAACATGGCGTGGTTGATATGGAAGTGAAGCTGTTAGATAAACCAATCTGGACCACCGATATGATTAGTCCCAAGGGTAGGGCTGCCATGCAAGCTTATGGTATAGCGCCCCCTTTATCTATTAATGAAAAAAATATTTCTTGTCCGCAATGTAACTCTGCTCAGACCATTTGTATCAGTGAGTTTGGTTCGACAGCGTGTAAAGCCTTATATCGATGTGAAAGTTGTTTAGAACCTTTTGATTACTTTAAATGTCATGCATAAATTTCATTCTTTAAAAATTACATCAACGCAAACTCAACCCAATGCAGTTATTTGGACCTTAGAAATTCCTGAGGGCTTAAAGGATGAGTTTAATTTTATCGCTGGACAACACCTGACTTTTAAAGCACAAATTAATGGTGAAGAGTTAAGGCGCAGTTATTCCATTTGCTCATCACAAAATCGCCAAAATGAATTGGATGTGTTAGTCAAAGCAGTTGATAAAGGGCGTTTTTCTCAATTTGCTCAACAAGTAAAAGCAGGCACGAGAATAGATGTGTTGCCACCCAGTGGACACTTTAAACTTGTGCCTGAAGAAAGTGCACATTATGTGGCTTTCAGTGCTGGCTCTGGTATCACACCTGTTATGGGAATGATTTATGCAACATTAGAACAAACTGATACGGCTGAATTCATTTTGTTTTATGGTAACAGCAAGACCTCAGATGTGTTGCTGCATGAACAAATCGCTTATTTGAAGGATCGATTTGGAGCGCGTTTCAGTGTTCATTATTTCTTATCTCAACAAAAGGTAGACATGCCCTTGTATCAAGGGCGTTTTGATGCAGAAAAAGTTAAGCTCTTGAATGAACACCTGATTAAGCACATCGATGCTGATGGCTATTTTGTTTGTGGGCCAGGTCCTATGATTGATGTGGTTTGCGAAGCTTTGAGTGATTTGGGTATAGATCAAGGATTGATTCATAATGAGCGATTTTTAAGCGATGGGCAAGAAATTACCTTGGCAATGAAAACTGTCGAAGAGGATGCGGGTGTAACGGTCACTTTGGATGGCGCTAATCATGAATTTAATTTGTTGGCAGGAACGCAAGCTACTTTGCTCGAGTCAGCAGAAGAAGCAGGTGTGGATTTACCGTACTCTTGTAAAGCCGGAGTCTGTGCGACGTGTCGCTGTAAACTGGTAGAAGGGCAGGTTGAAATGATTAATAACTACTCATTAGAAGAGTGGGAAACGAAAGCTGGATATATCTTAAGTTGCCAATCAGTGGCTCGCTCAAGTAAAATCCACATCTCCTTTGATGAGTGACCCATTTATGACTGCTACTAAAATATCGAATTATTCTGAAATTGGTCAATTAAATACAGTCATTGTTCATGAACCTGGTTCTGAAATGGAGAACATGACCCCTGAAACCGCACATGAAGTTTTGTATGATGATATTCTGACATTGGACTTGGCATTAAAAGAACATGCTCAATTGACTGGTGTGTTAAACAAAGTTGCTGATAATGTTTTTGAATTCAAAACTTTACTGGCTGATATTCTAGAGGACTCTCGAGTTAAACTTGACTTGCTACAAGAGGTTTGTTCCTTGCATGGGCATAATGAATTGGTCGATGACTTGATGACATTTGATGCCAAGGATTTATCGGAGCAATTGTTTCAAGGAACATTGCTGAAGAAAAATACGCTAGAAAGGTACATCAGTCCATCAAGGCACGCCATTCCGCCATTGCCTAATGCTTTTTTTACCCGTGATGCAGTGATGTGTGTTTACGATAAAACCATCATAGGCTCTATGGCTCATCGTGTACGTTTAACCGAAGCTTTATTACTCAAGTCAATTTTTAACAATCACCCACACTTAGCTGGACAGGGCTTTCATTTTGATGGTACGCGACGAAAATCAGAAGAGCTGACCATTGAAGGTGGTGATCTGCTGGTTATTCGTGATGATTTATTGGTCATTGGTTATTCAGAAAGGACATCAGCTCGTGCCATTGATCGAATGGCTGAAAAATTATCTTTGGGTAAAGAAAATTTAGATATAGTTGTGGTTGAGTTACCAAAAATCAGGGCCACCATTCATTTAGATATGATCTTTACCATGTTAGATGTTGATACAGTGATGACTTTTGCGCCGCTCATAACCGGCGCCGGTAAATGCAAAGCTTTTCATCTCAGCTGTACCAACGGTAAAATTAATTACATCAATGAATACTCTGGCTTGCCGAAAGCACTTAGGTTATTTGGTTTGGAATTAGACTTTGTAAACTGTGGCGGTGACAGTCCATTTGCACAAGAAAGAGAGCAGTGGACCAGTGGAGCTAACTTTTTTACTTTTGCACCTGGCCACATCATCGGCTATAAACACAACAAAGCCACTATGGATGCTTTAGATGATGCGGGATTCGAGATTATTGATGCCAATGACATCATTGCTGACAAGGTAGAAATGCCTAACGGCAAAGCAGCCGTTGCGATGGATGGTTCAGAATTGTCACGTGGTGGCGGTGGCTGTCGCTGTATGACCATGCCGGTTCATCGTGAAGCTGTGAATTGGTAAGTTAAAACTAAGTAAATTTTTCAACTCTGATGTGATTTCGTTCAGGATGATAAAGAACTTGTTATTCCGAATGAGCCGAAGGCGAATAGAGGAATCTTCTGACGGAAAATATTCGCTTTAAATGTCATCATGTTAGTCTAACCAGATTCTTCAAATTGGCTTACTGGCTCTGTGCAGTATGGCATTCTATGCTTTACTGAGTCTTTATCAGAAGCGCTGGCTGAGCGGAGCCGAAGCCCAGAGTTATTTAATCAACATTTTTCACTTCGGCTCCGCTCAGTGCACGTTACTGGACTTCGACTCCGATAGAGCTCATGGTAAGCAGGGCCTTTCTCCTGATGCTAAGTATATATCCTATTAATTTAGTTCTTGTCTAAGCATAGGGTGACATTAATAAATAAAAAAGGCCTGCAAATGCAGGCCCTTGAAATCTGAATATTTTAAAAGCCTTTATGCGACGTCTTTGTCTTTAACTATTTTGGGCTTCTGTTCCAGTACTTTTTCTTCAGTACCAATGGCAATGGTTCTTGGTTTCATGGCTTCTGGTATTTCTCTTTCTAGTTCAATATGTAATAAGCCATTGATCATATTAGCTGCTTTCACTTTGACATGATCGGCTAGTTGAAAACGTCTTTCAAATGAACGGTTGGCAATGCCTCGATGAATGAATTTGCCTTCCACATCGTTGGCTTTCTTGCCTTTTACAGTCAGGGTATTCTGTTCAGAGGTGATATCCAAATCTTGATCACTGAATCCTGCCAAGGCGAGGGTGATTCGGTAGTTATTCTCATCAATACTTTCTATGTTATATGGGGGATAACTGGGGGTTTGATCAATACGATTGGCTTGGTCTAATAAGTGAGCCATGCGGTCAAAACCTATTGAAGTGCGGAACAGTGGTGTTAAATCGAAATTCATAATATATTCTCCTATTTAAGCAATATAATTTTAAAGTGACTCACTCATCAATGAGCTAAGTCGTTAATGTGACTTAATCCCGAATTCGGCAATTAAGTTCAAAGTTAATGTATGAATGTTTTTTAAGATTTCAAGAGATAATGACTGAATATACCGATAAAAATAACCATGCCCACCCAGTTATTATGTATAAATGCTTTAAAGCACTTGGTTTCATTGCGTTCTAAAATTTGTAACTGATGGTAAGCAAAAAGCCAAACTACAATGATCACAGCCATAAAATAGGGGGCGGTCATTTCGGCTTGTTTACCAAATAAAAACAATGCCAGAACAGTTAATAACTGAATGACCCCGATAATGATTCGATCCAAATCTCCAAATAATATAGCTGTGGATTTCACACCTATTTTTAAATCATCCTTTCGATCAACCAAGGCGTAAATGGTGTCATAGGCTGTGGTCCATAAAATATTGGTTATGAAAAGTAACCAAGCAATTTTAGGGACAGAACCAGTGATTTCTGCATAGGCCATGGGAATGGAGAATGAAAAAGCGATTCCTAAATAAACCTGAGGTAAATATGTGAGCCTTTTCATCAGCGGATAAGTTACTGCAAAAAAAGCAGCAATTAAAGCCAAGAGGATGGTTGTTTTTTGTAATACCAAGAGTAATAACCCAGCTGCTAACATCAGGCCTGTAAATAGATACCAGGCGCTTTTAGTGGTAATGGTCTTTGTTACCAATGGTCTATTTTTTGTGCGATTTACATTGCCATCAAACTTTTGATCACTGATGTCGTTGATGACACAGCCAGCTGCTCGCATTAAAAATACACCTAAGGTAAAAATAACCCATATTTTTAAGGATGGATTACCATTACTGGCAGCCCATAAAGCCCACCAAGTTGGCCATAACAACAGTAAAAAACCAATAGGGCGGTCTAACCTCATCAATAACCAATATGGTTTTATAGGTTTTAAACAAGCTTTGATGTCCATTCAGCGACGTATAATGCTGTTAGTTTTAGTGCCGAGCAATATAACAAAAAACAACATTGAAATCATTATCCAATTATTTAATGGAACAGCTTGTGGCGGTTGGTTACCTCTAAAAAAACTTAAGGCATGGTTAAAAGCTTGGTTACCAATTTCAAAGCCCATGAATCGACCGGGTATATCATCTGCTGTTGGGTGAATACCACCATAAATCCTAGATAAACTGGTTTCATCGGCTGCATCTTGATAGGTTGCCCATTGTAAAATAACGTCTACACTGGGTCCATCTTCAAAAACCAGAAATTCATTTTGAGGAGCTAAGAAATCACTGAGACCACCAGGAAAAAATTCAGAACCAGTCATTGCAGTCATCACTTCGGCAGCAGCTCTTGAATAGACACTGTGACCTGAAACATAACCAGCAAAGGGTGGAGAAACAAAAGATGGTCTTTGGTACGGCCACCAATTATCACACAAAATCCAGCCAACTCCAGCTATGGTGGTCTCGGGGTCAATGATGTAATCGGGTCCTTGCCAAGTCTTGACTGCTATTTTTCCTAAATTGCTGTTACCCAAACCAGCTAAAAACTGGTGAATGCCACCTGGTTGGATGGTCTGTGGAGTAATCAGTTCAATGATACCAGGAATCAAGCTGATACCGTTATCGTCATAACTTGCAGCGCTGGGGTCTGAACTTTGTCCTTGTTCGCACATATACCTGATGGCTGATATGGGGCGTAAGTAATCATACCAACCTTTTACACTCCAAGCAGCTATGGCGGCATCATGCATGGTTCCACCCATGGTTAAATAACTTTTAACCTCCCATTCTAGGTCATCCAGAATTTCACCTTCGCCTTGCCATCTTTTTTCAAATAAAGGGTGATCAGAAACTGTGTTTAGAATGGTGAACCAATGGCCTGGAGGTGTTTCTGAATCGGGGCCATCTGCCCAAAACTCAGCCAGAACTCTATAGTAATCTCCTGCAGGAACAATTTGTGGGGAGTATGGTTGTTCAGTGATTGGGTTTAAGCTTCTGCCTGTACCATTATTGGTACCTAAGTCATTGTTACCTCTGGAGGCAGGACTGATGTCTAACATGACTCCATCATTTGGGTCTAAGTAACTGCTGAATTCAATGACTTGTTCAAAACCGGATTTATAGTCGGTATCACCAATGCCGCCAATATATGGAGGTGCCCCTGGATCTTTGAATACTTGATAAGTGACACCTTCACGTTGGTAGCTGGTCATATCTGCTGAGGTCAGTGAGAAAGGAGTGACAAACCCCCATTCTGGACTGAGGAATTCGGGGTATTCGTCAACAACAACACCCGATTGACCTTCAAAAAATTCCAGAGCGAGTGGTTGCCATCGATTGGGATCTGAAATATCTGGGTTACCGGGTAAGTCTGGTAATAAGGGGTCATTAACTGGTAAGTAGTTTTGGTTGATATAATCATTGATTTCATTCGCTCCGTCACTCATACCGTGATCAATGATTGTTTGGGCAATTCTATTGCCTATGGCTGCTGGGGAGTTTCCAGCAGTAGTGATTTGACTTGGATCATAACCTAAACTAAGCATTTGATTGTTTAATTCAGCCAGGATCTCAGTTGCCCCTACTGATGGCGTGAATCGCCAAATTAATAATCGATAAGCGGTGTAACTGATGGCCTCATTTCGGTCTGTGTCAATTGTTGCAGTGGCGTATTTTTCAGTGTAAAAAACACCTTCACAAGTTATGTCATAAACACACCATGCATCATACATACCAGCTGAAATATGATAAAGGTTTCTGGCGTGAACTGTAGGGCGTGCTTGATCTGCTCTGATGGCATCAAGTAATACTTCATTCCAATCTCTGGCAATGGCAGAATGACCATCGTTGATAACACTGGTCAAAAGTAAAAACAAACAAAATAATGGTTTTGATTTTAAGGTTGGCATGATTAATTCCTATGTGATTTTGATTTTAGCAAATACATCTCACAAGTCATAGGCTTTATCCATAAAATTGAAGTAACTTATCACTATTATTTAATGAAGATTTTAAGTTAGAATCTATTTTTAAATTTTCAATTTGATTGATGTTGCATATCGCTTTGTACCAGCCTGAAATTCCACCCAATACTGGAAACATTATTCGTTTATGCGCTAATACAGGTGCACAACTTCATTTGATCCATCCTTTGGGGTTTGATATGGAAGTTAAAGCCTTGCGTAGAGCTGGACTAGACTATCATGAATGGGCTGAGGTAAAACAGTATGAAGATTTTGAAGCTTTTATTGCTAATCATCCATTTAACCGTGTTTTTGCATTAACAACAAAAGCAAAAAAGTATTCACACCAAGCTCAGTTTGAAGATGAAGACTGTTTGTTATTTGGTCCAGAAACCAGGGGTTTACCAGCGGAAGTACTTTCTAGTACAGCCATTGAAAATATTCGTATTCCAATGAAAGTCGATAGTCGCAGTTTAAATTTATCTAACACGGCAGCCATAGTACTTTACCAAGCCTTGGCTGATATGAATTTTAAAAACTTGGTTTAAAATTAAAAATGTTATTAAAGTTAAATAAACTGTAAATTACTTCCATCTGTCTTTAACTTTATTTTGGTACATGCGTTTTTTCATCGCTCTGAGGCGTTTTCGGTTGTTTGACTCTACTGGTTCTGGCAAAAAATCACCTGTACCAACTACATGCTCAGTTTTGATGTTTTGATTTGAATGAGTGGCAGCAATTATGACAACCCAATAGTGTTGGTGATCAGTGCTCAAGTCTTTGATATAGGCTACACCCATTTGGTTCTGATTTTTAAAGAACTCATTTTCTCCAAGTAACAACATTCTGTGTGGTGTGCTGTTAACAAAGTCTTTAAATAATGTTTCAGGACTGTCTTTACCTCCCGCAATTGCTTCAACTTGGTTGCCAAAAAAAGGGTATGTTTTGGGTAATTTAAATCCATGATGTCGCAGGAGTTGGTTTGGTGACATGTTGCCAACATTGTGCCAAACATTTTGTTTTTGAAGCATTAAATTGGCTTTTATTAATGCAATTTCATTGAGTTTTGGATTACATGCCAGCTCTTTCCTTTGTTGGTTGTTATTGGCTTGAATCAGTTGTGCTAATTTATGTGCGTGGTCATTATTTCCACATTTGTAATTGATGGCATGAGTTAGAGGTGACTTAATTTTTGACAAATTAGTCTCCGGTTCTTTGAATTTTAAAAAATCTGATGAGGCGCTTACTGGCGTCGTTACCCCAGCTATTGCAGTACTGAAGATAAAAATCAGTGAGGTTGTGCTTAAGAAATAGATAAATTGGTGAAGTTTATTATTCATACATACAAAATATTAGACTGAGTTGATTGGGAGGATAAAGGGATCGATCTGGATACAAAAAGACAACGCCAAAGCTTTGAATAAACCTGAGAACTTGAAGGCCTATGTAAGATTAGATTGTTGCCGTTACTGCTTACTTCCATGATATTAATCATATACGTACAAGTGTAAAAATAACGTTAAGATCCCTGTGGTGTAGGCAGGGTGATGTTTTTAAAATTTGCCGAAAACTATTCAAACAAAGTTGGACGACTCATGGACTTACATAAAGCACATTCAACTTACCTTAGCTAAATTAGTGTAAAAAATAAATCGTAAATACAGTATCAATAGTTGCAATATGATAGTTAAAGGGCCATATAATTGGTTGCAAAGTATAATATAGTGAAACTTTTATATGTCACAAACAAAAGCCATTTTACAAGCTGTTAAAGGTTTACTAAAACAGCATAAAATAAATTATGCCCAAGTTGCTCAACATTTGGATTTGTCAGAATCGAGTGTTAAGCGTTCATTTTCACAAGGGCAGATCAGTTTAAATCGATTGATTAAAGTTTGTGAGTTAATGGGTTTAGAGTTGGTTGACCTATTTCAAGTAATTCAAAAACAGAGTGCGGATCTGGTTCAGTTAACCTCACAACAAGAAAGCTTGATGGTTTCTGACATTAAGTATTTATTGGTTACAGTCTGTGTATGCAATCATTGGTCATTCGATGAAATTCATAACACATACCAAATAGAAGCTGCTGAGTTGATTAAAATGTTGTTGCGTTTAGAGCAAACTGAATTACTAGAGCTTAAGCCCAACAATCAAATTAAATTGAAAATATCTCCGAATTTCCATTGGATTGAAAATGGTCCAATTCAAAATTTTTTTGAGCAACACATCCAAGCTGATTTCTGGCAAAGTCAATTCGTGGGTCCTGGTGAGGTGAGGCTTTTAGCAAATGGTATGTTGAGCAAAGAGTCTAATCAAGCTATGCAAAAAAACATTAACAAACTAAAACAACAATTTAATCAATTATCAGAACAAGACCAGCATTTAAATATGGAACAAAGACACGGTACAACCTTATTGATTGGAATGCGGCCTTGGGAAATGGACTTGTTTGCTCAATTGCGAAGGTATCAGAATATCAAACACTTTACTTGAAAAGGTCAGCATCACTTAAGGCGACCTTCGTAAACTTTGTGTCAAGCCTTGCCAGATGAGTTCAAGACGATCACTGACTGAAGTTTGTTCCAGTACATACTGCATAAAGTCTGCTTCAAATTTAAAATAGTCAAAAATTTTAAAACTGAATTGAGCTGGTATGAGTTTTTCCCAACTAGGTTGTTTTAAGATTTCATGAAGTTGTGGACTTTGTGTTTCACTGATGGCTAAAAGCAAAGTATAGATCTCCTGCATCTTATCAATATCTTGAGTTGAGGACGCTTTATTTTCTTGGTCAATTAATTCCTGACAATAAGCAATCTGAAAGGGCACCTGTTGTTCAATTTCAATGAGTTGCAATCTTTTTTTTAGCTTAACATTTATATGCATTCTGCCATCATCTAGCGTGTTCAGTAGCTCACATGTTCCTGCTGAAAAAATAGAGTAGGGCTCATATGATGTCAGGTTTTTGTTGAGTGTTTTAATGTTCTTGGGTGTTTTCTTGACAGGGCCTTTTGCTTTTTGTGTATGCGCAATGGCCAGCATCATTGAGGTTTCTATACAGTGCTTTACCATGGCTCTATATCGTGGTTCAAAAACATGTAATGGCACTTGGCTGCCTGGAAAAGACACCATTTGTGGAATGGGAAATAATGCCACTTTTATTGTTGGTTGGTTTTCAGGTTTCATGTCATGTACCAGTATAATCCTTTCATAGTAAAATATTGTGATATGAGGTATTATTTTTTTATTTTGGCTTGGTTAGGGTTGAGTTGGTGAAAATGACTATAAATAGCAATATTCTAAATATGAGAACTTATTCACACAAATATATTTCAATCATTAATTACTCATTCATTTCAACAAGGTACAATTGGTTCAATAAAATTTAAAAGGTGATAATTATGAAGGTCATTATATTTATTGTAGCGCTGATGATTTCGAATCTGGTGTCAGCTCATGAGCAATCAAACTCAATGATTCATCATGAAACCATTCAGTGTGATGCCAAAGAGGGTTGTGAAGTGGTATGTAAGCAACCTGGCGATAAATGGAGTTCTTATTTAAAAACAGAAGGCAACATTGAAGTGACCTACTTCATGACCACAGGTGTTCGTCAATTGAAAGCTGATATGGGTAAGGGTGAACACACCATATTAGACACTCATCCAGAGTTACAGTCATGTCGAATCAGTGGTGTGAAGTAAGTGGAGTTGTACTCATGAACTGTGTGGTTTTTCGATCAGATAAAAAGCAGGGTGCGTACTTGTATCTATCCAATGATAAAAGTATGGAGGATGTACCAGACGAGCTGGTGAATTTATTAGGTAACTGCACTCAAGTTATGGAGTTGAATTTAGACCAACACCAAAAACTGGCGACTGAAGACATCAATGTAGTTAAACAAAACATTAACGATCAAGGCTATCATTTACAAATGCCGCCTAAAAACCAAGTCGGAATCATTAACTATGGTGTTTAATTTATATGCCTGGTGAAATCAATTAATCCAATCAGTCAAAGCCATCTTTGAAAATCAGATCAATAAAACCAACTGCAAATGGCGGTGACATTTCTGAGGTATTACCTGCTGCATCTGTTGCTGTTAATCTGATATGACCACCTTCCACTCCATCAGGCAGGCTGAAAGTGAAATTTGTAATTGTCTGGGGGAGCGTGTATGCTCCGCTGTCTGTATAAAGACTACCTTGGTTGACGGCCTCACTGCCATCGAAATATACATCAATTTGTAATGGGTAAATAGCATTGGCAGGGCTGGTATCGACTGTTAACTCCACATCTACAGAAATAACGCCCAAATTATCTACAAAAGCAGCTGAAATAATGTCAGGGTGATTCATTAGATTGTTGGCACCTGTATCGACATCATTTATATCGTTTGGGTTTAAACCATCTGGTTCACTACTGCCATTTTGAGTTATGTCAATGATTGCAGCGATGTTGTTGATTGAATGATTGCCTCGAATTTGATTGTTCAGAGAATCATTGCCTGTTACAAATACACCTCTATCTTTATAGGCTATGGTGTTGGCTTCTCCTGGGTTAATGCCACCGATAATGTTATTAGAGCCTGAAAGGATATCAACCCCACCAAAAACATTGCCAAAGTTAACCACTCCATTGCGGTTTGTACCTATAAAATTACCCTTGATATTGATGTTGTTTGAGCCATCACTGATGTAAATGCCTGATTTACTGTTGCCAATAACGTTGCCATTTATTGTTGTGCCATCTTGTAAGGTGCCTATATAGTGGCCGAAAGTGGGCCCGCCGTAAAATGAAATGCCACCAAATATATTGCCTAATGGGGTGATGCCATCTTTGGCGATTCCAATGTAGTTACCTAAAATGGCATTGTTGCTGGGTAGGCTTGTTTCAGTAGGGCATACAAAACCAGCAAAATATTGAATACCATCTATATCTTGATCAGCGATAACATTAGCGTTTGCTGCATTAGGGCCACCAAGGATGTTGTTATTACTCTCACAGCCAACAATGATACCATTGGCTGTATTGAGTCCGGTGCCTAATAACCCAGTTTCATCGGTGCCGATCAAGTTGCATTCAATCCGGTTGTCAGAGCTATTAACGATAGCTATACTGTCAGTGAAATTACGCACATTTAATCCACGGATTATGGAAGAATCGGATCCGGCCTCTAAACGCAAGCCAAATTCGATTGAGTCGCCTTGCACCACGATTTTATAGTCAGGGCGTTGCTCAGGCGGCAGTGAACATACGGTTGCATTACCTGGTTGTGTTGAACCATCTATCTCAACGATACCAACTATATCTGGCAGTGAGCCTAAGTTAGCTCGGTCAACCGTGATGGTACAAATGTCATTGACACATCCGCTGTCATTGATGTTGAAGTGGATAAAAGTAATGCCCTGAAGGTTATTGGCTTCTTCTATGGCTGCTCTCAGTGTGCATCTGTTTTCAGGCCCGGTAGATGAGTTACAGTTCCCATCAATAATTAGATCAGGCTCGTCAAAAGTGCTGTTTACAGTCAATGTCTGACCAATACCAGCCCAAACAACATTTGATGTAAATAAGGCCAAACAAGCCAAGCTAAAAATTTTCATTACCCACCCCTATATACGTAATGTTTCATTATGCAAATTATGGGGTTGGATTTAAAGTGATTTCTTCTCGTTTGTTTTAAATAGCATTTTAAAGATAAAAAATGTTCGATTGAATACCTGATGTTTGAGGTTTTTATTTTTATTTTTATATTAATAATGTCGTTTAATTTCATGTTTATTTCATGTTTTTTTCAGGATAAAAAATCATAACTCCATATACTTTAGCCTGTCTTACTTAGTTTAAATTAGGAGTTTTCTTATGAATAAACTTGTTTTAAATCGTTTTGTAATTATTGTTTCTTTATTGTCTTTATACGTTTCGTTTGAAATTAAGGCTGATTTAAAAAAAGATTCTTTTGTTGCAGATAACCTGGTTCAACAATGGTATATGAAAGCATCTAATACGGGTCGTAATGACCATTTTGGTGGGCAAATAGCGATGTCTGATGATACTTTAGTTATTTCCAGTGTTAATGAATATAGTTCCTCAATTGGTGTGAATGGTAATCAAGAAAATGATTCCATGCCATTTGCTGGAGCTGTCTATATTTATAAAAGAATTGAAAATGTTTGGGTTAAAGAAGCCTATATCAAAGCATCTAACACCAATGCTAATGACAGTTTTGGGTATTCAATTGCGATATCAGGTGATACCTTAGTTGTTGGTGCTCCAGATGAAGACAGTAATGCTGATGATATTAATGGCGATCAGACCAATAATGATGGAGATGCTGTTGGTGCAGCATATGTTTTTACCAGGACAAATGGAGCATGGGTTCAACAAGCATACCTAAAAGCCTCTAACGCAGAAACCAACGATATGTTTGGATATACTGTTGCCATTAATGGAGATACGATTGCTGTTGGCGCAATCAACGAATCTAGCGATGCCACTGGGGTTGATGGTGACCAGGCCAATAATGACGGGTTTCAGTCGGGAGCAGTTTATTTATTTCAAAGAGAGTCAGGTAGTTGGTTTCAACAAAGTTATTTAAAACCCTTCGACACAGAGAATTTACAACATTTTGGAGAGTCGTTGGCACTAACGGACTCAGTGTTAGCAATAGGTTCATCATGGAAAAGAGTGGGCGATTATACTAATGCGGGTGCTGTTTACGTATATGAATATTCCTCTGATCTTTCTCTTTGGTTAGAAACGGCTTATTTAACTGCTTCAAATCCTGGTGGCAACGATAATTTTGGACATTCGCTTGGAATACATGAAAACACCATGGTTATCGGCGCAAGAAGAGAGGCAGGGAGTGGTACAGGTATCAACCCTGTTCATAATGATGATGCAGAACAGTCTGGGGCAGTTTATGTTTTTGAAAACACCAATGATGGTTGGGTACAACAGGCATATATAAAACCTTCAAATACAGATGAAGGTGATCAGTTCGGTATTTCTTTAAGTGTATTGGACGAGAAGATTTTAGTTGGGGCGTGGCAAGAAAGTAGCCATGCCTTGGGAGTAGGTGGCGATGAAATTAACAATACAGCTGATCAGTCTGGTGCAGCTTACTTATTTGAAAAACAAGGTGGTCTTTGGCAACAATCAGCTTATATTAAAGCGTCAAATACAGAAGAGGGTGATGGTTTTGGTTTTGCTACTGTAGTAACCAGTGATTTGTTATTAGTTGGTGCCATGAGAGAAGATAGTGGGTCAGTAGGTGTTAATGGCTCTCAAGATAACAATGATATATTAAGATCAGGTGCAGTTTACGTTTTTTCCAATGATTTGATTTTCATGAATGGTTTTGAATAGAAAGCACCCTATCACCCTATTTAAACTTCTACTAAGCTCAGTAAATGAAGGGTTGAACTGGACACAGAGCTAAGTAGAAGTTAGTTTGGCAAAATAAATGCAAATTTAATTAGCCTCTCATGATAGGCCAGGTTCTTGTTAAAAACTAAACACCCATAAATTATGGCATATCAGCGGATGTATTTTATTTTGCCTAAGACTCTAGCTTGTCTTGTGTTCTGTGTTCAAAATCACTGGCATCATGGCGTTCATGAAGCTGCTCGCTCGGGTCACCCCAAGCGCGATTAACCATTCTTCCACGTTGAACTGCTGGTCTTTTTGCAATTTCCTTTGCCCATTTGGTGATATTTTTATAAGTATGTGCTTCTATAAATTCGGCTGCATCATATAAGGAACCCAATACTAACACGCCATACCAAGGCCAGATAGCAATATCGGCTATGGTGTATTGATCACCAGCTATATACGTATTCTTTTCCAATTGTTTATCAAGCACATCTAACTGACGTTTAACTTCCATCGTGAAGCGATCAATACAGTATTCAATTTTGATCGGTGCATAATTATAGAAATGACCAAAGCCGCCACCTAAATAGGGCGCACTGCCCATTTGCCAGAATAACCAATTAAGACATTCGGTTTTTTGTTGGGCATCTGTAGGTATGAATGACTGAAATTTTTCAGCCAGGTGCAATAGAATTGATCCAGATTCAAATAGCCTGACCGGTTTTTCACTGCTGTTATCCATCAATGCAGGAATTTTTGAATTGGGATTAACTTCAACGAACCCACTACCAAATTGACCGCCTTCCATGATATTAATTAAGTGCGCATCGTATTCTGCATCTTGGATACCCAATGCCAAAAGTTCTTCAAACATAATGGTCACTTTAACACCGTTAGGAGTCCCTAGTGAGTACAGTTGGAAAGGGTGTTTGCCAATAGGAAGCTCTTTTTCATGCGTGGCACCTGAAATGGGTCTGTTTATGTTGCCAAATTTACCGCCATCTTTTTCTTCCCATTGCCAAATTTTAGGAGGGGTGTATTGTTTCGTTTCGTTCATTTGTTTGTTCCTTGATTATGAGTGTTATCTACTGTGAATATCAATTGACCGTCTAAAGTTAAATTATGGTGCATTTTTTTACAGTAAGTTTAAAAGATCTTTGCTTGATTCGTAAATTAAAGTTAAAAAGCTTAAAAATCACCCAACCTACATTAGAAAACTGTCTAAAAGCGAGCTATTAGACTGCGTTTCTTGTCTTGGCAGGGTGGTTTTTAATAGGGCCATACGGATGATTTTTTCCAATCACCCAGAATCAAGCAAAGGTCTCCTTAATTTATTATGGCTGATGATTTTTAACCAAGTTGTCAATCAATTGTAAATCATCGCTGTCAAATTCAGCAATGTTAGGGTATTGATAATTCATGGCTTTCATGTGTTGTAATACAATTTCTGAAACCAGGGCTCGCATGTTAGGCTTGTCATCGGCAGGGATGATGTACCAAGGTGTGTCTTTGTTGGATGTCTTCTCAAATAATGTTGAAAAAGCTTGTTGGTATTCATCCCATAATAAGCTTTCTTTTAGGTCGCCAATATTAAATTTCCATTGTTTTTCTGGGGTTGAGTAACGGCGAATGAATCGACTGTGTTGAGTATTTTGACTGACATCCAGGAAGAACTTGATGACCTGTGTGCCTGATGCCACCAAGTGCGCTTCAACTTGATTGATGAAGTCATAGCGTTGTTGCCAAAAAGCGTTGTCTGGTTTTTGCTCGATGCCTTGTCCTTTTAGAAATCCAGGATGAACTTTCACAACCAGTGTTTCTTCGTAATAACTGCGGTTAAATATCGTGAGTTGGCCTTTAGCGGGAAATTGTTGATAGCAGCGCCACATAAAATCATGTGCGGCCTCAAGTTTAGATGGTGACTTGAATGAAGCAACATTTAGGCCAGCAGGGTCGCAACTATTAAAAACGTTGCGAATGGTGCTGTCTTTGCCGGCAGCATCTAAAGCTTGAAATATAATCAGTAAACCTTGTTTGGATTCGGCATTGAGGGCTTGCTGGTATTTTCCAATGGCTTTGGTATTCTTTTTTAAACTGATTTTATTGGTGTTGATGAATTCGTTGAGTTGTTGTTGCGTGGGTCTGGATGAATCGTTGTTGTATTTAAATGATTTAATCTTTGGCATAATGCGCTTTGAGTATTGAATCAATACATCATATACAAAAATAATTGATGGGTAAATTATGAAAAAAGTTTTATTTGTTTGCATGGGTAATATATGTCGTTCACCTACAGCTGAAGTGGTGTTTTCCAAGTGGGTGAAAAAGCAAGGAACTGCGATGAAATTCCATATCGATTCTGCAGGGACACATGCTTACCATGTGGGGTCAAAACCAGATAAAAGGTCGACTCAAGCAGCCAAGCTTAGAGGATTGGAGATGTCACATTTACTTGCTCGCCAAGTTATGATTGAGGATTTTGAACGATTTGATTGGTTGGTGGTTATGGATGATGAAAATAAAAACAATTTAGCTCATGACTTTCCAAATTGTTCTCAAGATAAGGTAATAACCATGATGCATTTTGCACCGGATTCTGGCTACAATGAAGTACCAGACCCGTATTATGGGACAGGGGATGGTTTTGAATTGGTGCTAGATTTATTAGAAGAAGCCAGTAAGGGGTTGTATGAATTTTTGACCAGTGGAACGAGTGAACCAGTATAATGTACGATTTTAGTAAATAGACTCAAATAAATCAGGAAATATTGCATGGAATTTGAACTTAAAAAGACAGATGGAACAGCCAGAAGAGGTGCTTTGAGTTTTGCTCGTGGAACAGTTCAGACGCCTTGTTTTATGCCAGTAGGAACCTATGGAACAGTCAAGGCCATGTCGCCTGAGGAAGTGAAGGGTATTGGTGCAGAGATTGTTTTAGGCAATACCTTTCATTTAATGCTTCGACCCGGGACTGATGTGATTGAAGCGCATGGTGACTTGCATGATTTTATGGCCTGGGATAAACCCATATTAACTGACTCAGGTGGGTTTCAAGTTTTTTCTTTGGCTAAAAGGCGAAAGATTACTGAAGAAGGTGTGACATTTGCATCACCTGTTGATGGGTCTCGGGTCTTTATGGGCCCTGAAGAGTCGATGGCCGTGCAAAGCAAGTTGGGTTCAGATATTGTGATGATCTTTGATGAATGCACGCCTTATCCTGCGACGCATGAAGAAGCTAGAACTTCCATGGAATTGTCACTGCGCTGGGCCAAGCGTTCAAAAAATGCTTTTGCAGGTAACCCCAACGCTTTATTTGGTATCGTTCAAGGTGGAATGTATGATGACTTACGACAAGTTTCAGCCAAGGGCTTGGCCAAATTGGATTTTCACGGTTATGCGATAGGCGGCTTGTCAGTTGGAGAGCCAAAAGACTTACGCGAGCAAGTATTGAAGACCACAACGCCACTGTTACCTGCTGATAAACCTCGGTACTTAATGGGGGTGGGTAAGCCTGAAGATATTTTGGAAGCGGTTTTACTTGGTGTGGATATGTTTGATTGTGTGATGCCCACCCGCAATGCTCGAAATGGTTATTTATTTACTTGGGATGGTGTAGTTAAGATACGTAATGCCAAACACGAGCATGATACATCACCCATAGATAAGAACTGTGGTTGTTATACTTGTCAAAATTATTCCAGGTCATACCTCAGACATTTGGATAAATGCGGTGAGATGTTAGGATCTAGGTTAAACACCATTCATAATTTGTATTTTTATCAAGAATTCATGCAAAAAATTCGAGATGCCATTGAGCAAGATTCATTGCAGGAGTTTGCAACATGTTATTACAAGAGGATTGATGAGGGGACATGCTGAGTCAAAATTGATTTGATTCATAAATGTTTGAATTCAGCAAAAGACTTAATCTGATTGTCTCTGAGCTGTTTGTTTAAACGAAGGCTGTAATTATATGGCTTTTGACTGATTTCTTATTCTCGGGCTTTAAAATCGCAAATAGACGATTTTGTTGTCTGTCAGGGTTCTGGCTTATGCTATAATCCGATTCCTTATATTATCAGATAAGAACTTAAATTTATGGCGGATAATTCTAGCGATATCATCAAAATCAATATCGAAGATGAGATGCAAAAATCATACCTCGATTATTCAATGAGTGTGATTGTTGGCAGGGCATTGCCAGATGTCAGGGATGGGCTTAAACCAGTGCATAGAAGGGTTCTGTATGCCATGAACGTGTTGGGTGTTAGTTGGAATAAAGCTCATAAAAAATCAGCTCGTGTGGTTGGTGATGTGATTGGTAAGTATCACCCCCATGGAGACACAGCTGTTTATGACACCATAGTTAGGATGGCCCAACCTTTCTCTATGCGCTACATGTTGGTTGATGGTCAGGGTAACTTTGGCTCAGTAGACGGGGATTCTCCAGCGGCTATGCGATATACCGAAGTGAGAATGGCTAAGATATCACATGAGATGATGGCTGATATCGATAAAGATACTGTAGATTTCGTGCCAAATTACGATGAGACTGATACTGAACCTGAAGTCATGCCGACTCGTGTGCCGGCTTTATTGGTTAATGGTTCTTCAGGTATTGCTGTGGGCATGGCCACCAATATCCCGCCGCATAATTTAACCGAAGTGATTAACGCCACCATTGAATTGATCAAAAACCCTGAGGCAACTTTGGATGATCTCATGGTGCACTTGCCTGGACCTGACTTTCCCACTGCTGCCTACATCAATGGAGCGGAAGGCATCAGAGATGCATATGATACGGGTAGGGGTAAGGTCTATATGCGGGCCAGATCTGAAATTGAAACTGATGATGCTTCAGGTAAACAAACGATTGTTGTTACTGAACTACCTTATCAGGTAAATAAGGCGCGCTTGATTGAGAAGGTGGCAGAGCTGGTCAAGTTAAAGAAAATTGAAGGTATAACTGCATTGCGTGATGAGTCAGATAAGGATGGCATGCGCATTGTATTTGAGCTACGTCGTGGCGAAGTGGCCGAAGTGCTTTTGAATCAATTGTATAAGCTCACTCAATTGCAAACCGTTTTTGGTATCAATATGGTGGCTTTGATCAATGGTCAGCCTAAAACACTGGGTTTGATGGAAATTCTTGATGAGTTTGTTAAGCACCGCCGTGAGGTGGTTGTAAGGCGTACCATATTTGAGCTTAAAAAAGCCAGAGACAGAGCTCATGTGTTAGAAGGTTTGGCTGTTGCTTTGGCGAATATTGAAGAGGTTATTGAGTTAATTAAAAACTCAAAGAATCCAGCCGAGGCACGTGAGAAACTACAAGCCAAAAAATGGAACTCATCATTGATAACTGCTTTATTGGATAACGACGCACACTTGTGTCGCCCCGAAGGGCTGGATGATAGATTTGGATTTTTTGATGATGGATATCAGTTGTCACCAATTCAAGCCAAGGCTATATTGGATCTACAGCTGCATCGTTTAACTGGATTAGAGCAAGATAAAATAACCGATGAATTCAAAGAAATAATTGCCCACATTAAAGAGTACCTGGAAATATTGACTAATCCTGATCGTTTGATGGGTGTGGTTACAGATGAGTTGCTTGAAATCAAAGAAAATTATGGTGATGAACGTCGCACAGTAATCATGAATCGACAACGACACTTGACCATGGAAGACCTGATCATTGAAGAAGATGTTGTGGTGACCTTGTCTCATGAAGGTTATGCGAAGATGCAACAAGTGGATGTGTATCGAGCTCAAACACGTGGCGGCAAAGGTAAGTCTGCTACAGCCATGAAAAATGAAGACTTTATAGAGCGTTTGTGGATCGCTAATACCCATGATACCTTGTTATGCTTCAGTAATATGGGGCAGGTATATTGGCTGAAAGTGTATGAATTACCCATGGCATCAAGAACAGCCCGTGGTAAACCTTTGGTGAATTTGTTGCCATTAGATAAAAACGAAATGATCACGGCGATTTTGCCAGTCAGAGATTACGATGAGGATAAATTTGTATTCTTCGCCACTGCCAAAGGTGTGGTTAAGAAAACACCTTTGTCTAATTTCTCCAGACCACGAGCTAATGGGATTATTGGCTTAGGGTTGTTGGATGGTGATCATTTGGTCAATGTTGAGCTAACCAATGGCTCGCAAGATGTCTTTTTATTCTCCAGTTCAGGGAAGTGCATCCGATTTGATGAAAATGATGTGCGCTCAATGGGTCGAACTGCTCGTGGTGTGAGAGGAATTACCCTCAAAGATGATCACCAAGTGGTTTCTATGTTTGTGGCTGAAGAAGGTAATGTGCTTGTATGTACTGAAAATGGTTTTGGTAAACAAACTAAATTAGATGAATTTTCAAAAATTCGCCGCTCGGGTCAAGGTGTTATTGCCATTCAAACCAGTGAACGAAATGGGGCGGTGGTAGGTGCCTGCCAAGTGTTACCAGAAGATCAAATCATGTTGATCAGTAATGGCGGAACTTTGGTGCGAACTGCTGTGGACGGTATTTCAACGGTGGGGAGAAACACACAAGGTGTCACATTAATTCGACTCTCTGATAAAGAAAGTTTGGTTAGTATCGCTAAAGTGGTTAATTTAGATGATGACAATGTCGATGGTGAGTTAAGTGATGAAGATGCTCCGCAAGGAGTTGAGGATAACCAAACTGAAGGTGATCAAGACTCATGAGTCGTAAGCTGTTAATTGCAGGTAACTGGAAAATGCATGGTTCTCTGGCTTTTGCCAGGGAAATGATGAGTGGTTTGGCCAGTCAATTGCCTGCGCAAATTGCTTATGATGTGGCGGTTTTCCCAGTTTACATACATCTGCATGAAGTGATTAATAATAAACCAAAACATATTGTATGTGGTGCGCAAAACCTCAGTGAATTTGATGATGGTGCTGTAACAGGCGAGGTCAGTGCCAAAATGCTGGCAGATTTGGGTTGTCAAATGGTGTTGGTTGGTCATTCTGAACGACGCGTAAAAAATAATGAAAGCAATGAAGAAGTGGCTTTGAAATTTGCACAAGCTTTGAAGTTTGGTTTGACGCCGATTCTTTGTGTGGGTGAATCTTCTGTGGAAAGACAGAATGGCACCACTCAGGCTGTTGTGTGGCAACAAATCAGAGCTGTTTTAGACTTGGTTGGCGTGGAAAAATTGGGGCAAGGAGTGATTGCATATGAGCCTGTTTGGGCCATTGGTACAGGAGAAACGGCCAGTGCTGAACAAGCGCAAGAAGTTCATCAATTTATCCGTTCTCAATTGGCCTCAAATGATGATACAATAGCGCGCCGCATCCGCATCCTCTATGGAGGAAGTTGTAAAGGTTCTAATGCACATGAACTTTTTTCGATGCCTGACGTTGATGGAGGCCTGATAGGTGGTGCTTCGTTAACAGCCCAAGATTTTATGGCGATTTGTCAACAAGCTGACAAGTTGTCACAAGGAGTATAAAAAAAATGAGCGAAATTAATTTTCTGAATATCATTCAAGTGCTGATTGCTATAGCTATGATTGGTTTTATTCTGATACAACGTGGCCCTGGTGCAACAGCTGGTTCTGCATTTGGTGGGGGCGCTTCTGGTACTGTATTTGGAGCCAAGGGTTCTGGGTCTTTTTTAACTAAAGCAACTGCCATATTAGCCACTGCGTTTTTTATCATCACCATGCTAATCGCAATTGATTCAAGTGAGCAGTATGCCTCCACAGGCGATGGTGCGGAGCAAGATTTGGGTGTTTTTGGGTCGTTAGATGATGAAGTTGAGCCTGGCATGAGCCCAACTGACGAAAGTGGTGTGCCTGTTTTGGATGGCGAGCTTTCAGATGTGATCAGTGCGCCTGCCGATGTGGTAGATGGCCAAGTAGAGGTGTTAGAACAAACGGCTGAAGATGCCATGCAGGCTGTTGAAGAAAAAGCAACTGACATAGACGAACAAGTTGAACAAGCCACTGAATCTGAAGATGATTCAGATGGTGGTAGATAAATAATAATAAAATATCAAGCAACTATAAAAAAGTTGTTGAATATAAATTAATGTGCCGAAGTGGTGGAATTGGTAGACACGCTATCTTGAGGGGGTAGTGGCCTTCGGTCGTGCCGGTTCAAGTCCGGCCTTCGGCACCAATATAAATTGAAATAATTGAAGCAGGGGATGGCTAAATGATAGCTCCGTATTTTCCGATTTTAATGTTTTTGGCAGTTTCCACAGGGTTGGGAGTTGCATTAATGTCTCTGGGATTGCTGTTCGGCACCCGCAAAACAAATGATGAAAAGATTTCAGCCTACGAATGTGGTTTTGAAGCTTTTGATGATGCTCATATGAAATTTGATGTCAGATTTTATTTGGTTGCTATCTTATTTATAATTTTTGATTTGGAAATTGCCTTTTTATTCCCATGGTCTGTGGTTTTAGAAGAGTTGGGTGCATTTGGTTTGGTTTCTATGTTTATATTTTTATTCTTACTGGTCATTGGCTTTATCTATGAGTGGAAAAAAGGAGCGTTGGAATGGGAATAGTTGACAACATCATTCAACCGGTCGAAGACCAAGGTTTTGAAAATAAAGGTTTTGTGACAACCACTGTTGATGCATTACTGAACGGTGCGCGAACAGGTTCGTTGTGGCCTATGACGTTTGGGTTGGCTTGTTGTGCCGTTGAAATGATGCAAGCAGGTGCCTCAAGGTATGATTTAGATAGGTTTGGGGTGATATTTAGACCGTCACCCAGACAATCTGATGTGATGATTGTAGCAGGAACCTTGGTAAATAAAATGGCACCAGCATTACGTAAAGTCTATGATCAAATGCCAGAACCTAAATATGTCATTTCTATGGGATCTTGTGCCAATGGTGGTGGCTATTATCATTATTCTTATGCTGTGGTCAGAGGTTGTGATCGTGTGGTTCCGGTAGATATATATGTGCCAGGGTGTCCGCCCACTGCAGAAGCACTGATTTATGGTATTCTGCAATTACAGAAAAAAATTAAACGCACCAATACGATTGCCAGAACATCATGAGTAATTATAAATTTGATTTAAGCAAAAAATTAGCAGATGCTTTGTCTGATAAAGACATTAAATTGGAAGAGTCCGATCATGGGGTAACTTGTATAGTACCGTTAGACTCCTGGATAGAAGTGGCAAAAACACTGCGTGATCACAAAGATTTTCAGTTTGAACAGTGTGTTGATGTTTGTGGTGTCGATTATTTCACTTATGGTGAAGCAGAATGGCAAACAGATGGCGTTTCATCAACTGGATTCAGTCGTGGCATCAACGCCAAAGGACCTGGTCGTTTTTCATGGAGTGAAAGACGTGAAGAATCGATGCCCAATCGTTTTGCTGTGGTGGCTCAGCTGTTATCAATTAAACACAACCATCGATTAACCATTAAATGTTTTGCTGCTGATGAAGGTATGTTAATGGTTCCGTCATTGATTGATGTTTGGCCAGGGGTAAACTGGTTTGAGAGAGAAGCATTTGACTTGTTTGGCATTATATTTAAAGGCCATCCTGACTTAAGAAGGATTCTAACTGATTACGGCTTTATTGGTCACCCATTCAGAAAAGACTTTCCTCTGACGGGGAATGTAGAAGTAATTTATGATGAAGAAAAAGGTCGAGTGGTTTATCAACCTGTATCAATAGAGCCACGAGTTTTGGTGCCAAAAACCATCAGACGAGATTCTCGTTATGTTGAAAATATGAATGATCAGGAGGCCTCTTAAATGGCTGAAATTAAAAACTATACCATGAATTTTGGTCCGCAGCATCCTGCGGCTCACGGTGTATTGAGATTGATTTTAGAACTGGACGGCGAAGTGGTCGAACATGCCGATCCACATGTGGGTTTATTGCATCGAGGCACAGAAAAACTGGCTGAAACTAAACCTTATAATCAATCAATTGGATACATGGACAGATTAGACTATGTATCCATGATGTGCAACGAACATGCATATGTTCGAGGTATTGAACAATTATTGGGAATTGAAGTGCCCATCAGGGCTCAATACATCAGAACCTTGTTCGATGAAATTACCCGAGTTCGAAATCATTTGATGTGGATAGGTACGCACGGTTTAGATCTAGGTGCAATGGCACTGTTTTTGTATGCATTCAGGGAAAGAGAGCATTGTATGGATATGTATGAAGCTGTCTCAGGTGCACGTATGCATGCGACTTATTACCGCCCTGGTGGTGTGTACCGTGATTTGCCAGATCACATGCCTCAATATGCTGAAAGCAAATGGACCAAAGGCAAAAATTTAGCATCCGCAAATGAATGGCGTGATGGTTCTTTATTAGATTTTATCGATGCATTTTCTGATGATTTTACTCATAAAATAGATGAGTATCGTACGTTACTTCAAGATAACCGTATATGGAAACAACGTACGGTTGGCATCGGTGTGGTTTCACCCGAACAAGCCAAAGCTTGGGGCTTTACTGGCCCAATGCTGCGTGGCAGTGGTGTAGCTTGGGATCTGCGTAAGAAGCAAACTTATGCAGCTTACGATAAAGTTGATTTTGATATCCCTGTTGGAGTTAACGGTGATTGTTATGATCGGTATTTGGTGCGCATGGAAGAAATGACACAGTCTAACCGCATCATTAAACAATGTGTTCAGTGGTTAAAAGCCAATCCAGGACCTGTGATGGTCGATGAGTATAAGGTAGCGCCGCCAGACCGTGAAATGATGAAAGAAGATATGGAGTCAATGATTCATCATTTTAAACTCTTTACTGAGGGATATACAGTCCCCGCAGGTGAAGTCTATGCAGCCGTTGAAGCACCCAAAGGTGAGTTTGGTGTGTATATGATTTCTGATGATTCTAATAAGCCGTTTAGATTAAAATTACGCGCGCCAGGTTTTGCTCACTTATCGGCCATGAATGACATGGTCAAGGGGCATATGTTGGCAGATGTGGTGGCCGTCATCGGTACCATGGATATTGTATTTGGGGAGATCGATAGATAATGTATCAAGTCAATCCACAAAATAAAGACCAAGAATTGGCCATGAGTCTGCTGACTGATGAAACACGAAAGCACATTGACCATTGGTTGGCCAAGTATCCAATTGACCAACGTCGATCAGCACTGATCGGTGCTTTACATGCTGCTCAAGATCAAAATGGTGGTTGGCTCAGTGAGGAAATAATGAAAGCTGTGGCTGAATATCTTCACATACCTGCCGTATGGGCCTATGAAGCTGCGAGTTTTTACTCCATGTTTTTTACGCAGCCTGTTGGACGAAATAAAATAGCCATTTGTAATAATATCTCTTGTATGCTCAGAGGCGCTGATAAAGTCGTTAAATATGCTGAAAATAAATTAGGTATAAAGCTAGGAGAAACCACCGCAGACGGTCGCATTACTTTGGTTAAAGAAGAAGAATGTGTGGCAGCTTGTACAGGTGCACCAATGATGATTATTAATGGTCATTATCACGAGAATTTAACCGAGAGTAAAATTGATGAATTATTAGGAGGGTTATCCTAATGGCAGAATTTAACGTTTGTTTGAACCCAGATAAGGATCATTCGCTACAAAATTATATGGCGAAAGGGGGCTATGAAGCATGGAAAAAAATACTCAAAGAAAAAACTGATCAAAATGAAATCATTGATACCGTTAAAGCTTCGGCTTTACGTGGTCGTGGAGGGGCAGGTTTTCCTACTGGATTGAAGTGGAGTTTTATGCCCAAAGATGCGCCGGTACAAAAATATGTGCTGTGTAACTCTGATGAATCTGAGCCTGGCACATGTCATGACCGAGACATCTTACGCTATAACCCACATGCCGTGATTGAAGGTATGGCAATCGGTGGTTATGCCATGGGCGCTACTGTTGGTTATAATTATTTACGTGGTGAATTTCATCATGAGCCATTTGAAAATTTTGAAGCAGCATTAAAAGAAGCTTACGATGCCGGATTATTGGGTCGTAACATCAATGACTCAGGTGTCGATTTTGATTTATATGGTGTACATGGTGCGGGTGCCTATATTTGTGGTGAAGAAACAGCGTTGATGGAGTCACTAGAAGGCAAGAAAGGACAACCCAGGTTCAAACCACCATTTCCTGCAAATTTTGGTATTTATGGTCAGCCAACAACAATTAATAACACTGAATCATTCGCATCAGTGCCGGCAATCATGCGCAATGGCGCTGACTGGTTCTTGGAGCTAGGGAAGCCTAACAATGGCGGTGTTAAAATCTTTTCAGTTTCCGGTCATGTTAATAAGCCTGGTAATTATGAGATACCTCTAGGTACTCCATTTGCTGATTTATTGGAGATGGCTGGTGGTGTATTGGATGGAAAAAAATTGAAGGCTGTCATTCCAGGTGGCTCATCAATGAAAGTTTTGCCTGCTGAAGTGATGATGGGTTTGACCATGGATTTTGATGCCATTGGACAGGCGGGTTCTGGATTGGGATCAGGTGCTGTGATTGTCATGGCTGAAAATACCTGTATGGTTGAAGTTTGCCAACGTCTGTCGAGATTTTATTATATGGAATCCTGTGGCCAGTGCACCCCATGCAGGGAAGGTACTGGTTGGATGTACCGAGTTTTGACACGAATTTTGGATGGTAAAGGTGAAGCCAAAGACATTGACATGTTAAAACAAGCCGCCGGGCAAATTGAAGGGCATACCATTTGTGCCTTCGGTGAAGCCGCAGCTTGGCCTGTGCAAGGTATTTTGAAGTATTACTGGGATGAGTTTGAATATTTTGTAGAACACAAAAAATCAATGAACGAGAGGTTAACAGCATGACCGATGCCACTAATAAGGTTGAAGACAATACCATAACGATTGAAATTGATGGTCGATCGGTACAAGTGGAAAAAGGCAGCATGATCATTGAAGCTGCTGATAAAGAGGGAATCAAAGTACCTCGCTTTTGTTATCATAAAAAATTATCAATTGCTGCAAATTGTCGCATGTGCATGGTTGATGTAGAAAAAGCTCCAAAACCTCTACCGGCGTGTGCCACTCCTGTTATGGATGGCATGAAAGTATATACCCAGTCCAAAAGAGCCACAGATGCACAACGCAATGTGATGGAGTTTTTGTTGATCAATCACCCCTTGGATTGCCCAATTTGTGATCAAGGTGGAGAATGTGAATTACAAGATGTCTCTATGGGATATGGTAGAGATGTTTCTCGTTATGTTGATTCTAAACGTGTTGTTCAAGATGAAGACTTGGGACAGTTGATTGCAACTGACATGACCCGATGCATATTATGTACCCGTTGTGTTAGGTTCCTGAACGAGGTTGCTGGTACCGATGAACTGGGAGGCATAGGCCGTGGAGATCGCACCAATATCAGTACCGCAGTTGGCCAATCAGTTAAATCAGAAATGTCAGGCAATGTGATTGACCTATGTCCTGTTGGTGCATTGACAAATAAACCTTTCAGGTACAAAGCCAGAGCATGGGAATTAATGTCTAATTCAGCGATTTCGATGCACGATGGAGTGGGGTCGAACCTGTATTACCATACCCGTAATGGTGATATTTTACGCACAGTGCCACAAGATAACGATGACATCAATGAAGCTTGGATATCAGATAGAGATCGCTACGGCATTCATGGTTTTAAAAATGATCAGGACAGGGTTAAGCATCCCATGATCAAAGAAAATGGACATTGGCGTGAAATCAGTTGGGAAGAAGCATTAAACACTTTGGTTAAGCAGTTTAAGAAGTTTGATGGCAATGAAATTGCTTTGTATACATCAAATTATGCCAGCTCAGAAGAATACCATTTGTTAAAGAAATTGTTCACGCAACTAAACAGTGATCAACATGAACATCGCATCAATCAAACTGATTATTCATCTGACGATCGTTTACCTAGAATTGATGTACAATTAAATGCTGTTGCAGCGCAGAAAAAAATAGTCATTATTGGTGGATATGTGCGCCATGAGCAACCCATACTTAATCATAAAATAAGACAGGCTTGGTTAAATGGAGCTGAAATTTCTTCTTTTGGACCACAAGCATTTGAACAAAATTTCGATTTATTGCATGACTTTGTCGCCAATCAAGCCCAATGGATTGAAAAGTTGGGCTCTCTGGCTAAAAGTGTGGCAGAAATTAAACAGGACTTCCCAAATGGCGCATTGGGCGAATGGGTTAAGGCGCAAAAAACAGATGAAGACATCAATCATCTGGCTAAACAGTTATTAAAAGATGGCGTCAATGCACTTTTTATTGTTGGCCAAATCAGTCAAGCTCACCCGCAAGCCAACTTAATAAAAGCTTTGGTTGCCTGGCTGGCACAAATAACATCTGGTAGTGTAAATGAGTTACAGGCAGGTTCTAATGCTTCTGGGGCACATTTAGCCGGCTTGCATGCTCAAGGAGATATCAAACTAAAAGAGCATCGTTTAAATCTAATTTATCAAGCGGAATTGCAAGATTTTTCAGATCATGCTGCAATAAAAAACACCTTAACAAACAGTGACTTCTCTGTCGTATTTAATGCATATTGCGATGATTCTTTAAAATCACGTGTGGATTTGATACTTCCTGTTGCGTTGTTACCTGAATTAACCGGTTCTGTGATCAATAACTATGGGGAAAGACAAGTTTCGATGGTCGCACAAAAGTCTCCAGGTGAAACGAAACCCGGGTGGCGCGTGCTACGTGTTTTAGGCAATATGATGGACTTTGAAGGTTTTGATTATGAAGACATCAATGCAGTCATGGCTGAAACTGAAAAGTATAAACTATCAAACCCAATCATTAATCAAGCTGTAAAACCGCAAGAACACGTAACCAAAGGTCTGGTACTTTTTGCTCAACAAGGTATTTATGACACCGATGCTTTGACCAGAAGATCAGCGCCCTTACAGAACAGTGCTTTGGCCAGTTCTGATGCGGTTTATGTGAATGAGAAAGATTTGCTTTCTATTGGTTTTGCGCCAGGTGATTTGGTGACAGTTGAACAAAATGGTCGATTTGCGGAGTTGACTTTGTCTATTTCAGATGAGTTACCTGAAGGTTCCGCTATGGTAGCGATTGGGCGAGAAGCGACATTGAACTTAAATGCAGTTGAATTGAATGTCAGTATCATAGGAGTTCAGTCATGATAGAGACATTAAACTTTTTGATTTTTGATAATTTGATTTACATCCTTGCGATTGTTCTTGGGGTGATTCTTACCGTTGCATACTTAACATATTTTGAACGTAAAGTTATTGCATTCATGCACGTTCGCATGGGGCCCAATAGAGTAGGTCCTCGAGGTTTGTTACAGCCTTTCGCAGATGTTTTGAAACTCTTGACGAAAGAAATTATTTTTCCTAAGAATGCCAATAAATTCTTATTTTTAATTGCACCTATTATCACACTAGCCACCGCTTTTGCTGCGTGGGCTGTAGTACCTTTTCAAGATGGATGGGTGTTGGCTGATATCAATGCAGGTTTGGTATATGTTTTGGCCATGACTTCTTTAGGTGTTTATGGTGTGATCATTGCGGGTTGGGCATCTAATTCCAAATATGCATTATTAGGTGCTTTGCGTTCAGCAGCCCAGATTGTTTCTTATGAAATAGCCATGGGTTTTGCTTTAGTAGGTGTGCTAGTAGCTGCTGGTACATTGAATTTATCTGATATTGTGAGGGCTCAAGAAGGCGGATTGATAAACTGGTATGTATGGCCTTTATTGCCTTTATTCGTTATTTATTATATTTCTGGTGTGGCTGAGACCAATCGCGCACCTTTCGATGTAGCCGAAGGGGAGTCAGAAATTGTAGCGGGTTTTCACGTTGAGTACTCTGGAGCAGCTTTTGCCTTATTCTTTTTAGGCGAATATGCCAATATGATCATCATTTCGGCTTTAACAGCTATCATGTTTCTGGGTGGTTGGTATTCACCATTCACAGGTGACAGTTGGATTGCACAACCCAGTATTTTCTGGTTCCTTGGTAAAACTTCAATCTTTCTGTATGCATTTTTCTGGTTCAGGGCTTCATTGCCTCGTTACCGTTATGACCAAATCATGCGACTGGGTTGGAAAGTCTTCATACCAATCACAATAGTTTGGATTATGGTAGTTGCGGTGATGAAGGTCTATCACATTGGCCCATGGTGGAATTAAGAATGATGAATTTTATTTCATATTTAAAAATAATGACTATTAAGCCACTTTGCGCTGAATTGTTGAATGTGTGTCTACTGATGCCTAAATATTCAAACATCAATAGTGCTCAAAGAGAGATCAGATGACTAAAATTTTGAAATATTTAAAAAGCCTAACTCTGAATGAAATCAGAAAGGGTTTGTTTTTAACGCAGAAGTATTTTTTCAAACGAAAATTTACCGTTCGCTATCCAGAAGAAAAAACCCCAAAATCTCCCAGATTCAGAGGTTTACATGCATTAAGGCGTTACCCGAATGGTGAAGAGCGCTGTATTGCATGTAAATTATGTGAAGCAGTTTGTCCAGCGGCTGCAATAACTATTGACTCAGATGTGAGAGAAGATGGCTCAAGACGAACAACGAAATATGAGATTGATTTATTCAAATGTATTTATTGTGGCTTTTGTGAAGAATCATGCCCAGTTGATTCAATTGTAGAAACAGATATTCATGAATATCATTTTGAGTCAAAAGGTAAAAATGTGATGACCAAAGAACAACTATTGGCAATAGGTGATATGTATGAAGAACAAATTGCTGGTGCCAGACAACAAGATGCGAAGTACAGATAATGATTATTAGCCCTGAATTATTTCAACAAATTATTTTTTACGTGTTTGCTACACTCACTGTAGGTTCAGCCATGGCAGTTGTGTCAGTAAAAAACACCATTTATTCAGCTCTGTTTTTGGTTTTGTGTTTTTTTAACACAGCCATACTATGGATGTTAATTGAAGCTGAATTTTTAGCCATCACCCTGGTATTGGTCTATGTGGGAGCGGTTATGGTGTTGTTTTTGTTTGTGGTGATGATGCTAGATATCAAACAAGCCAAGGCTTCTCAATTAAAACAATCATATACAAAAGCAGCATTATTAATTGCTGCTGCTATGTTAGTGGAATTATTAATGTTGTTTGGTTACAAGTTGAGTGGCCAAATTCCGATTAATGAATTAGTTCGACAAGAACAAGGTTACAGTAACGTGGCAGAAGTTGGTATGGAATTATTTACCCGCTATGTTTATCCTTTTGAAATCGCGGCAGTTATATTGTTAGTTGCCATTGTTGCAGCGATTATGTTAACCATGCGTAAGCGAGAAGGTAATAAACAAATGGATGCATCTAAACAAATTAATATCAACCCAGCTGAGAGAATGCGAGTTGTTTCTATGCCTGCAGAAAAAGGTCAAAGTCAAATTAACAGACAAAATAATGGAGAGGATTCATGAGTTTACAACATTATTTAATTGTTTCTGCCATTCTATTTGTGATCAGTATGGCTGGTATTTTTGTGAATCGCCGCAATGTATTGGTGGTATTGATGTCAATTGAGTTGATGTTGTTAGCTGTTAATACCAACTTGGTGGCATTTTCGAAATACTTGGATGACGTCCAAGGCCAGGTTTTTGTGTTCTTTATTTTGACAGTGGCTGCTGCTGAAGCTGCCATTGGTTTGGCTATATTGGTGGTGTTGTTCCGCAATAAGAAGACGCTTGAAGTGAAAGAAATTAAAGAGTTGGAAGGGTAAACCATGGATATGAAAACTACTTTGATGGTGATCGCTTTTGCTCCCTTGATAGCTGCAGCCATTGCAGGTTTGTTTGGGCGAATAATAGGACGGATAGGCGCTCATACCATTACGATTGGGGCGGTGGGTTTATCATGTGTTTTATCAATTCGAGTGTTGCTGCAATTCATCAATGGTGAAGCATCAGCATTCAATGAAAATTTGTATACTTGGATGGTAACTGGTGACGTTTCGATGCATGTGGGATTCATGGTTGATTCTCTGACAGCTATAATGATGAGTGTAGTGACATTTGTTTCATTGATGGTTCATATTTACACCATCGGCTACATGAGTGAAGACCCAGGGTATCAGCGTTTTTTCAGTTACATTTCGTTGTTTACCTTTGCCATGTTGATGCTGGTAATGGCCAATAACTTTATGCAATTGTTTTTTGGTTGGGAAGCAGTTGGCTTGGTTTCTTATTTATTGATTGGTTTTTGGTATAAAAAAGAAACTGCCATATTTGCCAACATGAAAGCGTTCTTAGTTAACCGTGTGGGTGATTTTGGATTCTTATTGGGAATTGGTGCCGTATTGATGACATTTGGCACGTTAGATTATGTCGAAGTTTTTAATCTCGCTCCACAAATGGCAGACAAAACAATCAATATATTTGGTGATCAACAATGGTCAATGATGACAGTCATTTGTATCTGTTTATTCATTGGCGCAATGGGTAAGTCGGCACAAGCACCATTACATGTGTGGTTACCTGATTCAATGGAAGGTCCTACACCGATTTCAGCCTTAATCCATGCGGCTACTATGGTGACTGCTGGTATCTTCATGGTTACCAGGATGTCACCTTTGTTTGAAATGTCTGATGTGGCATTAAGCTTTGTGATGTTGATTGGTGCATTTACCGCATTTTTCATGGGTTTAATTGGCATTGTTCAAAATGACATTAAACGTGTGATTGCTTATTCAACCCTGTCACAATTAGGTTATATGACAGTCGCATTAGGTGTTTCAGCTTATTCAGCAGCAATTTTCCATTTAATGACTCATGCTTTTTTCAAAGCTTTATTATTCTTAGGTGCTGGTTCTGTCATCATCGCGATGCATCACAAACAAGATATGAAAGAAATGGGCGGCTTGAAAAAATACATGCCAATCACATTCATCACAGCTTGGATCGGAACATTGGCTTTGGTTGGTTTTCCTGGGTTTTCAGGTTACTTTTCAAAAGACGCGATTATTGTTGCAACCGGGTTATCTGAACGTTGGGGTTCTGGAATAGCCTATGTAGCAGTGTTATTGGGTGTGTTAATAACTTCTTTGTACAGTTTTAGACTACTGTACCTGACCTTTCATGGCAAAGAAAGAATGGACCATCATACGCAAGAGCATTTGAAAGAATCACCTTGGGTGGTAACATTGCCTTTGGTGTTATTAGCAATTCCATCAATAATCATAGGATGGATCACGTTTGAGCCGATGTTATTTGGTGGTTTTATGTCTGATGCCATCCAAGTAAATTCAACCAATGATGTAGTGAAAGAACTGGGTTTGTATCATTATACGGGTACGGCAGCATTTGCATTACATGGGTTTGTGACCGCGCCATTTTTTTTGATGTTGGCAGGTTTCTCAATAGCAACATACATTTACATGAAGAATGTTGCTTTGGCGGGAGTGATTAAAAAACGCTTGGCTCCAATACATCGGATTTTGGATAATAAGTATGGGTTTGACGCATTCAACCAGAAGTACATTGCCGGGGGCAGTGTTAAATTAGGAGAGGCTTTGTGGAAATGGTCAGACTCTAAATTAATTGATGGTTATATAGTCAATGGCAGCGCTAAAGTAATTAATTCATTTTCAAAATTCATCAGGACGATTCAATCGGGCTATGTTTATCATTATGCATTAGTGATGATTGTAAGTGTGATTGTGTTCATCGGTCTCTACGTATTTAAATAGGCTATATTTTATGTTTGAAGGTTCAATTTTAAGTGTACTTATTTGGCTGCCAATACTAGGTGGTGTGGCTTTATTGCCGATGGGTGAAGGTCGTTCAGGTATGGTTAAAGCAGTTGCCTTATTGGTTTCTGTGGTTACATTTTTGATCAGTATTCCCTTGTGGACTGGTTTTGATGCGAGTACTGCACAATTGCAGTTTGTTGAAAAAACTGTCTGGATTGATGCGTTCAATGTTAATTACCACTTGGGTATTGATGGCATTGCCTTGCCCTTGGTTGTATTAACTACGTTCATAACAGTATTGATTGTTTTGTCTGCATGGCGTGTTATCAGTGTTAATCTTCATCAATACATGGCAGCCTTTCTGATACTAGAAGGCATGATGATTGGTGTTTTTTCAGCACAAGATGCCTTGTTGTTTTATATCTTTTTTGAAGCCATGCTGATTCCGATGTTTGTCATTATTGGAATTTGGGGTGGGCCTAATAGAGTATATGCAACAATTAAGTTTTTCTTATATACCTTTTTAGGCTCAGTCTTTATGCTGATTGGCTTGATTTACCTTTATATGAAATCAGGTAGTTGGAATCTGACAGATTTGGCTTTACATCCATTGTCATTGACAGAGCAAAGTTGGTTGTTCTTTGCATTTCTAGCGGCATTTGCGGTAAAAATTCCCATGTTTCCAGTTCATACTTGGTTACCAGATGCCCATGTGGAAGCACCAACAGGAGGCTCAGTTGTTTTAGCAGCCATTATGTTAAAAATAGGTGGCTATGGTTTCCTCAGATTTTCACTGCCGATTACCCCAGATGCGAGTTCAGAATTTACTTGGTTGCTCATCACTTTATCTTTGATTGCGGTGGTGTACATCGGTTTAGTCGCCATGGTGCAAAAAGACATGAAGAAGCTCATTGCATATTCATCAATCTCACACATGGGATTTGTAACTTTGGGACTGTTTTTAGTTTTTATGCTCATCAAAAATGGTGGCAACAGTCAGATGGCGGTTGAAGGTGCTATGGTTCAAATGATTTCTCATGGCTTTATATCAGCAGCAATGTTCTTATGCGTTGGCGTGTTGTATGACCGCTTACATTCAAGAATGATTAAGGATTACGGTGGTGTCGTTAATACCATGCCTTGGTTTGGTGCATTTTTCGTCTTTTTTGCCATGGCAAACTCCGGTTTGCCAGGTACTTCAGGTTTTGTGGGTGAATTTATGGTGATTTTAGCCAGTTTCCAAGCTAATTTCTGGATTGCATTTTTAGCAGCCATAACTTTGATTGTTGGCGCTGCATACTCTCTGTGGATGGTTAAGCGAGTGGTTTTTGGCAGCATAACTAATGATTCTGTTGCATCTTTGAAAGATGTGACCAGTAGAGAGTTTTTTATTTTGGCTATTTTGGCCATCATGGTGTTGTTGTTGGGTGTATGGCCTGAGCCGTTAATTGAAGTAATGAGTGCTTCGGTTCGACAAGTCATTGAATACGTATCTGTCAGTAAGGTGATATAAATGTTTGGTTGGTCAGAATTAGTCCCGGCGTTACCGGAAATATTAGTACTTAGCATGGCTTGCGTTGTGTTGATTGTGGGTTTGTTTACTGAGAAAAATAAAGGTGGTTTCATTATATTTTTATCAGTGATTACCATGGTTTTTGCCAGCATATTGACTCTTAAAGATCATGTGGCAGGTAGTCAGTTTACTCAAGAACTGTTATTCAATGGTACATTCATTCGTGATGAATTCGGTGACATGCTCAAAGTGGTTGTTTATCTATTGATGATTGGTGTGTTTTTCTACGCCAAACATTACCTGAGACAAAGGGATAACCTCCAAGGTGAGTATTTTGCGCTGTTGTTATTTGCTACCCTGGGAATTATGGTCATGATTTCAGGTCATAACTTCATTGCTTTGTATTTAGGTCTGGAGCTACTGGCATTGAGTTCATATGCATTGGTGGCTTATAACCGTAAGGATATAAGAAGTAATGAAGCTGCCATGAAATATTTCATTTTGGGCGCTTTGGCTTCAGGAATGTTGTTATATGGTATGTCACTCATTTATGGTGCAGTAGGTACTTTGCAATTGAATGAAATTTCGCAAGCGATTGCAGGTCAAAATAATGACATGTTTTTGGTATTGGGCTTGATTTTTGTGATAGTTGGCATAGGTTTTAAATTAGGAGCTGCACCATTTCATATGTGGGTTCCTGATGTTTATGAAGGTGCACCCACAGCAACTACATTGTTTATTGCATCAGCACCTAAAATAGCGGCATTTGCTTTAGCTGTACGTATTTTAGGTCAGAGCTTGGATGTACTGATGATACACTGGCAATCAATGTTAGCAACATTGGCAATTGTATCTATTATTGTCGGTAATTTATTTGCACTGCAACAAACTAACCTCAAACGTCTGTTTGCCTATTCAACCATTTCTCATATTGGATTTATGCTACTGGGTTTGGTCGGCGGTGCTGATGGTGTAGCTGCTTCTATGTTTTACATCATTGTTTATACGCTTATGGCCATTGGTGGTTTTGGCATGATTGTGCTACTTTCTAGTAAAGGTGTTGAAGCTGATAAAATTTCTGATTTTAAAGGCCTGAACCAAAGAAACAGTTGGTATGCTTTTTTGATGTTGTTACTGGTGGCATCAATGGCAGGTTTTCCACCGTTAATAGGCTTCTTTTCAAAACTTTATGTGCTTAAGGCTGTGATTGACCAAGGATACATTTTATTGGCAGTGGTGGCGGTTATATTTGCTGTGATTGGTGCCTTTTATTACTTACGCTTGATTAAGGTGATGTATTTCGAAGAGTCTGATACTGATGAAGCCATAGATGCAAGTTTTGATGTTAAAACGGTTTTGAGTATAAATGCATTGGCTCAGTTAGGTTTGTTGGTAATTTTACCGGTATTGTTCCAGTATTGTATCAGAGTGACCAGTACGCTTTAACAACAAAGAAATAGTCGAACAAAATTATGTCAAATACACAAGCACAAGTTGGTTTAATCATGGGCTCTCAATCAGATTGGGCAACAATGAGCCACTGTGCAACGTTATTAGATGAGTTAAAAGTTATTTATGAAACTGAAGTAGTTTCGGCTCACCGTACCCCCGACAGTATGTTTACTTATGCTGAGACCGCTGAAACTCGTGGTCTAAAAATCATTATAGCCGCCGCAGGTGGCGCAGCTCACTTACCTGGTATGGTGGCTGCTAAAACCGTTTTACCGGTGATTGGAGTTCCTATTCAGTCTCGAGTCTTGAATGGCGTTGATTCATTGCTGTCGATTGTGCAAATGCCAGCCGGAATACCTGTATTAACCATGAGTATTGGAGAAGCAGGAGCAAAGAATGCTGCTTTGTCAGCTGCAGCGATTTTGAGCTTGTCTGATCCAGACATTGCGAAACAACTGAGTCAATACAGGTCTAATCAAACTGCGCAAGTTCTGAGAAATTCAAATCCAGCTAAATCGACATCGTCAAATACACAATGAATCCTAAAATAGGTATATTAGGTGGTGGTCAATTGGCCAGAATGTTGGCTTTATCGGGTTACCCACTTGGTTTTGAATTTGTGTTTTTTGATCCAGTTGCAGATGCCTGTGCGGGGCAGGTCGGCGAGTTGATCTGTGCAGATTATCATAATGAAGTGGCCTTAGAAGAGTTTTGCCAGAAAGTTGATATAGTTACTTTAGACTTTGAAAATGTACCAGTAGAGACTTTACGTTTCATTCAAAAGAAAAAACCAGTATTTCCAAGTCCTGAAGTATTGGAAATAGCACAAGATCGACTGCTTGAAAAACAATTTTGTCATACCTATGGCATCCCAACTACCGAATTTGAAACCATCAATAGTTTGTCTGAACTGAAATTTGCTGCAAAAAAATTCAATTATGACGCCATTTTGAAAACCAGGCGCATGGGTTATGATGGCAAAGGGCAATACAGGATCAGCCAAGTCAATGACATCAATCAAGTACCTGAATCCATATTTGAACAAGATCTGATCTTAGAAAAACGTATTATTTTCGAACGTGAAGTATCAGTGATTGTAGCGCGCAATGGATTAGGAGATATTCAAACATGGCCCTTATGTGAAAATAAACACAAAGATGGCATCCTGACTACCACCATAGTGCCCGCCAAGCATTCTAAGTTGGATGATTTAACCACAGATTATGCCAAACAGTTAGCTGTTGCGTTAAATTATGTGGGCGTATTGGTGATTGAGTTTTTCCAAACAGAGGATGCTGTTTATGTGAATGAGATGGCCCCAAGGGTACATAATTCTGGGCATTGGAGCATAGAAGGCGCACATACTTCTCAGTTTGAAAATCACTTGCGAGCAGGTTTGAATTTACCATTAGGTTCTACTCAAATGGATGGTATGGCTGCAATGTTGAATTGGATTGGTGCTTTTCCTGAGCACATACTGAGCATCAATGAAGAACAGTTATTTTGGCATGTCTATGGTAAAGAAGCACGTGCAGGGCGAAAAATTGGTCATTCAACATTACTGGCAACGACACCACAAGAGTTGCATGATAAAATTGTCAACTTAGTCAAAAAGCTGGGCGTACAGTTTTAGTTACTTTAATCAACCACTGAAGAAATTGATCCAGTGCATTCCTGCAATCAATATCCTTAACTTTAAATCATGACCATTTGCGTACTTGGAATTAACCACAAAACTGCCGATCTTAAGATCAGAGAAGCTTATACTGTGGTTGAATCAGAATATCCAAAGTACATCGAAAAAGTTATACAAGCCAAAGAAGTGGATTGTGCTGTGGTCATCAGTACCTGTAATCGCACTGAATACTATTTATCCGTCAAATCCCTGACAGCATTCAAAAACAAAGCCCAAGAGATACTGGAGTTGGATATTCAAGCTGATTATGTTTATATTAAGTCAGGACAACAATGTGCTTCACATTTATTTGCTGTTACCGCTGGGGTCGATTCACTGGTTATTGGGGAAACACAAATCCAAGGACAGGTGAAGCGTGCTTTTGATGTGGCCAGCCAATACAATTTGAACGGAGAAATTAATAAGTTATTTCAAACTGCCTTTAAAGCCGCAAAGGCTGTCCGTTCCGATACGGAAATTGGTAGAAACCCTGTATCAATAGCTCATTGTGCGGTTCAACTTGGCAGGCAAATTTTTGGTTCTTTGGATCAACAAAAAGTATTGATCTTAGGTGCTGGTGAAACGGCTGAATTGCTGATACGTTATTTGCTGAATCATGATGCCGAACAACTGGTCATAGCCAACAGAACACTGAAAAATGCGGAGCAACTTTCTCATAGATTTAACATACAAACCTTGGAACTGTCACAAGTTGGTAATCATTTACATGATTTTGATTTGATTTTTTCCGCTACAGCCAGCCCTGAATTATTGATTACTTATCATGACACAGTGGCTGCCGTAAAAAAACGAAAATACAAACCAATGGTCATGATAGACTTATCTGTGCCACGAGATATTGAAGAAAAAATCAGGAAATTAGATGATGTGTTTTTGTATACAGTCGATGATTTACAAAATGTGATTACTGAAAATATGCAACGCCGTGAAAACAATCTTGATGCAGCTTTTAGAATCATTGATACTGAGGCTGAGCTATTGACGCAATGGATTAAAAGTCACCAACATCATGACTTACTTAAACAGTATCAACAACAAGTAGAAACCATTAAACAGGAAGTCATTGATAAACAAACATCAACCACTACATCAGCTGAAGAGGCCAATAAAATGTCAACAATTGCTCACCAAGTCAGTAAAAAATTATCTCACCATAATATAAGTGGCATGCGAAAAATTATTGAATCTGGTAATCAAGAACACATCAAATTGCTGGCTGAACTGTTCAATTTGGAAATTAAGAATGACTCCTGAAATTGCTGTAAAATTAGATCATGCGCAAGACCGTTATGATGAAATTGGTTTGTTATTATCTGACCCTGCTGTGATGGCTGATCAGAATAAATTCAGAGATTTATCTAAAGAGTATGCCCAAATTGAACCTTTGGTGTTAAATTTTCGCGCCTTTAAACAAACAGAAGCTGAATTGGCGGAAGCCAAAGAGATGTTGGCTGATGAAGAGTTACAAGATTTAGCCAAAGAGTCTGTAACAGAATGCAAAACTCAGTTGGCACAGTTAGAAATTGAGTTAAAAAAGTTATTGATACCTAAAGACCCAAATGACCAAAGTAATATTTACTTAGAGGTTAGGGCTGGTACTGGTGGTGATGAAGCGGCAATTTTTGCTGGAGACTTATACCGCATGTACAGTCGTTATGCTGAAAAGCAGCGCTGGAAAGTGAGTTTGGTGAGTGTTAATGAAGGTGAGCATGGTGGTTTTAAAGAAGTGATCGCTTTGGTTGAGGGGCAGGGCGCTTATTCAAAATTTAAATTTGAATCAGGTACACATCGAGTGCAACGGGTGCCGGAAACAGAATCTCAAGGGAGGGTTCATACATCAGCTTGTACTGTGGCTGTATTACCTGAGGTTAACAGTGTCGATAGTGTGGATATCAACCCAAGTGATTTGCGGATAGATACTTTTCGCTCATCAGGAGCGGGTGGACAGCACGTGAACACCACAGATTCGGCAGTTAGGATCACACATATTCCTACCAATACAGTGGTTGAATGTCAGGATGAGCGTTCACAACATAAAAATAAAGCCAAGGCCATGTCATTGCTCAGTGCCAGAATATTAGATGCTGAACAAGCTAAAGTGAAGGCTGAACAATCGGAAGCACGTAAGTTACAAGTGGGTAGTGGCGATCGTTCTCAAAGGATTCGAACTTATAATTATCCACAAGGTCGAATATCTGACCACCGTATCAACTTGACATTATACAAGTTGAATGAAATCATAGACGGAGATTTAGATTTAGTCGTAGAGCCTTTGACTGAAGAATCACAAGCTGAACTTTTGACACAAATGAATCAATGATAAAATTATAAAAACGCATACCCATGAAAAAATACAAATCTAAAGCATTACAAGTTACCATAAACTTAATGGTTTTTACCTTATTGGTGGCTTGCCAGTCTAACCCGGTTAAAGAACAGGGTGTCACTGTTACAGAAGAAACCCAGTTCAGTATTGAGGCCAAAGACATGCAGTGGGCACAATTGCAACAGTCGACCTTGATCAGCCTCCGCGAACAAAGTTTTGGTGAGGCTGAAACAAAAATCAAACAAATGATGGTACTGGCGGGCAAAGACCATGAAAAATGGGAATACATCCGCATGGCCATTATTTCTATGCCAGAAGACTTATCTCTTAAGCTTGTTGATCAAGCATTGTTAAATACATTCATAAAAAGTTCGAATCAACAAATATTCGCTTTCAGCCGGGTATTAACTCAACTTAAGTTTGAACCCAAAGCTTTAGACTTGATCAATCAGGTGGTTAAAAAAGAAAAAACAACTGAGTATGTATATTGGCGGGCACGTTTACTGTTGTTATTAGAGCAAGAAAAGAAAGCTGAAAAAGATTATAAGTGGCTGTTAAAACAAGACCCTGAAAATGAAATTTATATCAGCCAGTATGCAACCTTACTCAGTTATTTGAAACGCCATGATGAGGCTTTGGCGCTGTTAAAAGGTAATGAGCAAAATGTTGACCTGTTGTTCAGACAGGTTATTCTATTGTTACAAAATGATGATGAAATTGCCGCTGAAGCTAAATTTGAAATGTTGCAAGATCAGGTGGTAGTGAATGAATTGACGGCTCAACAAAGATTGGAAATTGGGGAGTTGGCATTTTGGATGAAAGCACATGATTTCAGTTTGGAGCTATTAGATGGTGTTAAAACTGGAGATCAGGTGAATGAGGCTAAACTTCTGATTGCCAATGTGCTGGTTGATCAAGGTAATCATGAGCGTGCAGCTGTGATGTATCACCAAGTTCAAAACGGCCCAGAGGAACATGCCATACCTGCTTACCAATTAGAAATTGAATTACACCGACAACAAAACAACATGGCTGAAGCGATGAAAGTAGCCAATCTGGGTTTAACCATGTTCAAAGGCGATACTAACTTGCTTTATAGCCGTGCCATGTTACATGGTGAATTGGATGATTTAGCCAGTTTAGAGCAAGATCTGAATCAAATACTTGAGGCTGAACCTAATAACCCAGATGCCTTAAATGCTTTAGGTTATTCATGGGCAGATAATGATATGAATCTTGATTTGGCTTATGAGTACATCATGCAAGCTCATGCCATTAAGCCCAATGATAAAGCTATTTTAGATTCAGTTGGTTGGATTTATTACAAAAAAGGCAATCTATCGAAAGCAGAAAAATACCTACGTATGGCGATTGATGGTAATACCCGTGATTCTGAATCTTATATCCATTTAATAGAAGTTTTGCAACAACTGGGCGATCAGTCGGCAGCCAATACTGTTATTCAACTGGCACAAGAACTATTTCCTGAAGAGCAATTCTGATTCTAAAGCGTCCAAGTTCATTGTGCTTCGGGACTTATAAATAAATATGAATTGATTGGTAATCAACTTGAACTTCAGTCACAATATATAGTCACAATTAAGACAAGTAAGAGTCTAAATCCATGGCAACCGGATAAATTGTGAAGCCTGTGTCCAATTTTGCAGACTTCAGTCAAATAGAGGTCAAAAATGAGTCAATCTACGCCTTCAATCGAATCAGCAGTTGAAAATAAAGTTGTGCCTGAAAAAGAATCTTTATGGTTCAAATTGTGTGCTTTCCTGTCCTTAACTGATACAGAAGTTTTGGCCGAAAGTGGTCGTTATGATCGCATGTTGGCTTATGCCATGGTGTTCAGACAGTTGGTGACATTTGCTTTTACATTTTTATTGTTTACTTATGGTGTATCTGTCTTTCTGAATCCTTTTGCTGCCTATACTGTGGGTTTTGTTTTTGCTTTGACCTTGTTTTTCTTGGATCAAGCCATCATTGGCTCAGACTGGGCCTTAAGAAACCCATTTAAACAAGGGCTGCCGTTTAGGCAATTACTTGGTTTGATTCCACGATTGATTTATTCTTTGATCATAGCCATTGGTTTAGCCACGTTGGCAGAAATCAGTTTGCAAGCAGATGCGATTGATGAACAAATCCAAAAAGATGTGGTACAGAACAATCAAGAATACTTTCAACGAATGGGTCAATATGAACAAGAACTTGATACCACAGTCAATGCCACAGAAAGTGAAATTGCCCAATTACAACAAGCTATATTAACGTTAAGGACAACACAAGAACAGATCAAAAATACGGATGAGTCATATGATCAAGACACTGTTGGAAACAGTATTGATAATTATCAAGTCACATTAGAAGAGCTGCAACGAGATCAAAAGAATACCATCAACACCATTGGATCTTTGAATGAACGTTTGACCCAAACAAGAGCAGACTATCAATATTGGTTCAATGAATCAATCCTTGAGAGGACTGGCCAAGATGGAAGGGCAGCGACTGAGGGTCCAAAGTATGAAAGAGCGGTTAAAACATACACGCAACTGGCTGAGTTAATACCTGTTATTGAACAAGAAATTGAAGACACCAAACAACGGTTGTTAACCATAGAGCAAAATATATTGGCAACCACTGGCACGCTCAATGATTATCAGTTGAAAAGTAATACCCTCAGTGAGAAAACTGCCACTCTAACTATCAACGATGAGCGTTTGAACCAACTGAATGCTGATTTACAAAAACAACAACTGTTGCTAACTGAACAAATTGATGACAAGCAAAATAAGTTGGCAGCCTATAAAACCAAATTGGTTAATGACGGTTTATTTTATGAACAAAAATCAGGCATGCTGGTCAGGTATTTGGCTTTGAATAAAATTCATGCCGATCCAGAATTAGGTGAGGCAGCTTTGCTGTTCAGTTATATGTTAAAAATATTTTTTATTGCTATTGAGCTGATGCCGGTGATTATCAAGTTGTTTTTTAGTCCGTTCAGTTTTTATTCTTTGAAAATGTACCGCAAAATGCAGATTGCTTTACTTGAAGAACAAGCCAAACTAGATGCTGCAACAGCAGCCTTTCAAAAGAAGAAAAGAGCAGGGCGAATCGAACCTGATATGCCAACAGTTACGCAGCAAATTTAAAGCAGTACAAATACTTGATTTGAGGTTAACTAAAGGAGATCAGTATCTCCCTTAGTTTATTGATTGGCTGTTTTTACACCTTTGATGCTTTCTAAAATCATATAGTTAATGGGGATCAATATTAATGTCATGAATGTTGCAAACAAAATACCAAAGCCTAATGAAACTGCCATTGGAATCAAAAATTGAGCCTGAGTACTTTTCTCAAATATCAAAGGTAATAAGCCAACAAAGGTTGTTAATGAAGTGAGCAATACTGGTCTGAATCTGGCTTTACCAGCTGTACTGATGGCCGCAAACAATTCCATGCCTTCTTTTCTCTTTTTATTGACATAGTCAACCAGCACTAGAGAGTCATTAACAACCACACCGGTTAAGGCCAACATGCCCATTAAACTGAGAACCGTTAGATTCATACCCATGATCCAGTGACCAATGATGGCTCCAACAGGGCCAAATGGTATGATGGACATGACTATCAAAGGCTGGCTATAAGATTTAAATGGTATGGCCAATAAAGCATAAATGATGAAAAGGACACCTAATAAACCGTAAAACAGCACTCCAAAAGATTCTCTTTGTTCTTCAGCTTCTCCGCCAAATTCATAACTGACTCCGGGAATGGGGCCAATTAAATTATCTAAAAACTCTGACATTTCAGTATTTAATGCGGTCATATTAATCGAGTCTTTGTTCACATCAGCTGTAACATTGACAATTCTTTTGCGATCTATTCTGTTAATTTCTGAAGGGCTCTTACCTGAGATCATTTCTCCAACTTCTGTAAAAGGAACTTGAATGCCAGTAGGTGATTGTATGATTAAGTTCTCTAAGGTATCTAATGTACTTCTTTCTGAAAGTGAATACCTCAGCATCACTCTGATGTCGTCTTTGCCTCTTTGGATGCGTTGAACTTGGGAGCCAAAAAAAGCTTGTCTTACTTGGCGTGTTAAGCTGGAAAGTGAAATGCCCAGTATTTCACCTTGAGGCTTGAGCTTGAGCTCAAGTTGGTTTTTACCATTAGATAAGCTGTCGCTGATATCAAAAACATTAGGATAATATGACAATTGTGTTTTTACTTGTGCGGCTAATTGTTCTAATTGATCAAAGTCCGACCCATTCAGTCGAATATCAATCGGATCACTGGAACGTCCGATTTCAGCTCGATAATTAATTTCCTCAGCACCAGGAATAGGGCCTATCAGTTCCCTCCATTCATTAACCATTTGGGCACTGGTAATAGTGCTTTCTCTGCTCTCAGCGGGCGTCATCTGAAACATGATACGTCCAACATGGGATTGACCACTTCCTGAGCCTCCTGAGGCTCCTGAGTTTGACATGATTGAAATAATTGGGCTGTCGCCAGTGTTTTCATTGGTATATTTATCTTTGAGTTCTTGGGCTTTGGCTGAAATCCTTTCAACATATTTATCGGTAATTTCAAAAGGTGTGCCAATTGGCATTACCAACGTGGCTCTGGCTATTTCACTGGGAACCCTGGGAAAGAAAATGAATTTAGTCCAGCCACTAAAAACCATTGAATAAACCAATGTGATGACAGCCAGGAAGACCAATAAGGTAAATTTGCTGTTCTTGAGTGTTAGGTTGAGGAAGGGTTGGTAATATTTCTGTATTAAATTTTCAAGCCCCTTTGAAATCTTGTTTTGTAACTGCATCAATTTGTTCTTACCCGTTTCTTTGGGTTTTAAATACTTCAAGTGAGCAGGTAATACAAACTTAGATTCTATCAGTGAAAAGATCAATACAGGAATGACGACGAAGGGGAGTTGTTGGAAAAATGCGCTCCTTCCTCCTTCAATTAATGTTAAAGGTAAAAAAGCCACCACGGTAGTCATGATACCAAATGTAACAGGGGTGGCAACTTCAACAGTTCCTTCTACGGCCGCCCTGAGTCCATCTCCATGTCTTTCCATATGGGTATAAATATTTTCGCCGGTCACAATGGCGTCGTCAACAACAATGCCCAGAACAAGAATAAATGCAAATAGACTCACTATGTTTATGGTGATACCAAATAATGGCATCAAAGAGAGTGCGCCCATGAATGAAACTGGGATACCAATAACCACCCAAAAAGCCACTTTAGGTCGTAAAAATAAGGTCAGTAATATCATGACCAATAAACCGCCTTGAATCGCACTACTTATCAGTGTACTTAATCTGTTTTTTACAATTTGGGAGCGGTCACGCCAATAACTGAGCTTTATTCCTTGGGGTAATAAATTGATTTGTTGTCCGATGTAATCCTTAACTTTCTCTGCAACATCAATAGCGTTTTGGTTACCAACACTATAAATTTCGACTTCCATGGCTCTGTCGCCATTAAACCTATTTAAAATAGGTTGTTCCTCAAAGCCGTCATTAATGGTGGCAATGTCTTTCAGCCTGATGATAGAGCCATCATCTCTGGTTCTGATTATTATTTGTTCAAACTCTGTTTGCCTGTATGCTTGAGACTCGGTCTTTATCAGGATATCGCCACCAGAGGCTTTGATGTTTCCAGCTGAAAGGTCTATGGAATTATTGCTGATCGCTTGTGAGATTTCATCGATACTGATACCA